>JBBRLJ010000037.1:0-52888 GCA_038231435.1 Planctomycetota bacterium | reverse complement strand
GGCTTCGCCCCTACGGCCCTGCGGGCCTACCCCACGGGCTTTGTCGGGGCTCAATGTCTCCGCTGCGCTGCGACATCGTCGGCGGATCGGCTGCGCCGATTATATCCGCCGACCGCCCCTCGGCGCCCGCCCCATCGCGATCGCGGAGCGACGGGGCCCCCGTTTTTGGGCGCAGCCCAGATCAAGCCGGAGCAAAGCGACCGGCCGCCGAGTCCTGGTTTGCGTGAACAATGGGCGAAGCCCATCACGCAAACTTTTTGGCCCGCAGGGACAAAAAGAAGGACGACAAAGGCCGTGGGGGCCCGGGGGCACAGCCCCCGCACAAAAAGCCTTAGAGATTGAAGTACTTGGCTGCCGGATGGTGAACGATCAGCGCGCTGGTCGATTGTTCGGGATGGAGCTGGAACTCCTCCGACAGCTCGATGCCGATGTCCTTCCAGTGCAGCAGCTGATCGAGCTGGCGCTGGTCTTCGAGTCGCGGACATGCTGGGTAGCCGAACGAGTAGCGGCTGCCCTGATAGTGCTGGGTGAACAGCTCCTTCAGCTCCAGGGCGTCGTCCTGGGCGATGCCGAGCTGCTGGCGGATGCGCTTATGCCAATACTCGGCCAGGGCCTCGGCGGATTCGACCGAGAGTCCGTAGAAATAGAGGTATTCCTGGTAGTTGTCGGCCTTGAACAGGCGCTGGCAGTGCTCGCTCGCGACCTTGCCCATGGTCACGCAGTGCGCCGCGAAGACGTCGCGCGCGCCATTGTCCCAGGCCTTGGCCGGGATGATCGAACGCTCGTCCGCGAGGGCTTCTGAACCGCGCGCGCGAAAGAAGTCTGCGACGCACAGGTGGCGTGAACCCTCGGCCATCTGTCGCGGCAGATTGAAGCGGCAGCGCTCGGCGCCGGTCTCCGGATCGAAGACGATGAGGTCGTTCTTATCCGAGGCGCATGGCCAATAGCCGTACACCACCGCCGGATCGAGCATGCGCTCGCGCGTGGCCTGCTCGACCAGGCGCTTGAGCACCGGCTCGGCCTCGCGTTCGACGAGGTCCTTCCACTCGGCAGCGCTCAGCTCCTGGCCCTGGCGGAAGCCCCACTGGCCGCGGAACAGCGCGTTGGAGTTGATGTATCTGGAGATCGTCGGCAGGTCGAGATCCGTGCCGGTGGCCAGCTGCCGGCCCCAGAACGGCGGCCTGGGGATGCGCGGCGCCGGCGCGACCTGGGACGGCACGTAGGCCTTCCCGAGTTCGAGCTTCTCCTCGAGGATCTGGTTCGCGGTCTTCGCTGAACGCGTAGCCGCCTTCTTGGTGGTGAGGCGGAATTTCTCCGCCGGCACCTGCTTGCAGATCTCCTCCATCAAGGTGAGACCATCGAAAGCGTCGGGAGCGTAGTAGACCGGCGCCTGCTCGTGGCTGCGCGAACCGGCCTGGTAGCTGGCGCGCAGGTCGACCTCGACATACGCGCGATTGAGCGCAGCGCCGCCGAGGATGACGGTGGCGTTGATGCCGCGCGCCGCCATGTGCTCGAGGTTCTCCTTCATCACCACCGTCGACTTGACCAAAAGGCCGGACATGCCGATGGCGTCTGGCTTGAACTGCTCGGCGGCGGCGAGGATGGCATCGATCGGCTGCTTGATGCCGAGGTTATGCACCTTGTAGCCGTTGTTGGTCAGGATGATGTCGACGAGATTCTTGCCGATGTCGTGGACATCGCCCTTCACCGTCGCCAGCACCATGGTGCCCTTCTGGTTGCCGCCGGCCTTGTCCATGAACTGCTCGAGATGGCGCACGCACGCCTTCATGCACTCGGCCGACTGCAGCACGAACGGCAGCTGCATCTTGCCCGAGCCGAACAGTTCGCCGACCACCTTCATGCCATCGAGCAGGATGTCGTTGATGATCTGGATGGGCGTGTATTTTCCGCGCGCTTCGTCGAGGTGCTTCTCGACGCCGATCTTCTTGCCATCGATGATGCGGCGCTTGAGGCGATCCTCGATCGACAGCGCCAGTTCGGCGTCCGCGGTCTGTGCTGCGCTGGCCACGTTCTTGGTGAAGTGGTCGACGAACACGAACAAAGGATCGTGGGTCGTCTCCCCGGCTTCGGAGATCACGCGGCGGTCGTAGATGAGGTCGCGGCTCATCTCGACCTCCTGCTCGGGGATCTGGTTGACCGGTTTGATCTTGGCGGCGTTGAGGATCGCCGCAGTCAGCCCGCGCCTGATCGCCTCGTCGAGATAGACCGAATTCAGCACCTGGCGCGCGTGCGGCTTGATGCCAAACGAGACATTGGACAGGCCGAGGATGAAACCCGCGTCGGGAAACTTCGCCTTCACCGCCTCGATGCCCTCGAGCGTCCACAATCCGAGCTTGCGCGTGTCCTCGTCGCCTTGGGTGATCGGGAAGGTGAGCAGGTCGAAGAGGATCCCGGAGCCCGGCAGGCCGTGCTTCTTCGTGATCAGCTCGTACATGCGCGACGCGATCTCGAGCTTTCGCTCGACGCTCTTGGCCATCGAGGCCTCTTTGTCCTCGTCGATGGTGAGCGCGACCAGGGCGGCGCCGTAGCGCTTGGCCAGCTCGCAGACGCGGTCGAACTTGTCGATGCCGTCCTCGAGATTCACCGAGTTGATGATCGCCCGGCCGCCCAGGTGCTTGAGCGCCTCCTCCATCACGTCGATCTGGGTCGAGTCGACCATGATCGGCAGGTTCACCGCGGTGGCGAATCGCTTCATCACCTCGCGCATGTCGCGGCGCTCGTCGCGGCCCGTCCAGGCCACCGACACGTCGAGCACGTGGGCGCCTTCGGCGACCTGCTCCTGGGCCAGCGCGACCATGCCGTCCCAGTCATCCTTGAAGAGCAGCTCGCGGAAGGCCTTCGAGCCGGTGGCGTTGGTGCGCTCGCCGACGATGAGTATGCCGGCGTCCTGCTTGAGCGGCACGCTGGTGTAGAGCGACGACAGCGAGGGTACTGAACTGTCCGCGCGCTTACGCCCGGCGGTGGCGCCATGCAGCTGGCGCGCCACCGCGCGGATGTGGTCGGGCGTGGTGCCGCAGCAGCCGCCGATGGCGTTGACGCCGTAGTCCTTGACGAACTTGGCGTGCCACCTGGTCAGCTCCTCGGGCGTCAGGTCGTAGACCGCCTTGCCGCCGACATTGCGCGGCAGGCCGGCGTTGGGCAGGCAACTGACCCAGCGCGTGGCGTGCTCGCCGATGTAGCGGATGTGGCTGTCCATCAGATCGGGGCCGGTGGCGCAGTTCAGGCCGATGACATCGATGGGCAGGGATTCGAGCGCGGTCAGCGCGCCGGCTACGTCGGTGCCGGCGAGCATCTGGCCGGTGGTCTCGATCGTCACCTGGGCCTGGATGGGGACCTCGCGGCCGAGATCGCGCATTGCCTCGCGCGCCGCCAGCACGGCGCACTTCACCTGCAGGATGTCCTGGGCGGTCTCGATGAGGATCAGGTCGGCGCCGCCGCGCAGGAGACCGCGCGCTCCGACCCGGTACGACGCGAACAAGGCATCCCAGGCGATCAGCCCGAGCGACGGCAGCTTGGTGCCGGATCCCAACGCCCCGGCGACGAAGCGAGGGCGCTCGCGGGTCGAGAACTCGTCGGCGGCGCCGCGCGCGGCGCGCGCGGCGAGTTCGGCCAGTTCCTCGGCCTGGTCGGCGATGCCGAACTCGCCCAGGGCGTGGGGGATGGCGTTGAACGAATGGGTTTCCACCACGTCCGCGCCAGCCTCGAAATAGCGGCGGTGGATGCTCGGCGCGATCTCGGGGCGGGTGCGGTGGATGAGCTCGACGCAGCCGTCCTGCTCGCCGCTGCCGAGATCGCCAGGACGCAGGTCGAACTTGAAGAGCTCGGTGCCGAATCCGCCGTCGTAGATCAGCACCCGCTCGCGCATCGCGCCGAGATAGGCGAAGCGGTCGGCGCGCGCATCGCGGCGGTACCCGAGGTGATCGGCCGGCTCGTCCGCGGTCCAGCCGGTGCCTTGGGGACGGCCGTGATGCGGGCAGCCGATGCCGCAGTCGTGGCCGCTCTCGCCGTGATCCGTGCCGCCCGGCGTGGCGCCGGTCATGGCCTGTCTCCGCGCTCGGCGTGGTTGGCCCGTGTCGCGGACGTGCGGCCGGGGCGCACCGCTGTGCGCGTGACCTCCTTCACCGCCGACAACACCACCGTCTGGAAGCGCGGGGCACGGACCTCGGGCGGCAGGGTGTAGATGCGTGGCTCGATCAGCCCGCGGCTCCAGCGCTTGAGCTCGTCGAGCCCGAATCCGCGATGGCGATGGCCGTAGCGGTCGCCCTCTTCGAAATCATGTCGGGCGAGTGTCACCACCAGCAGCCGTCCGCCCGGAGCGAGCACGCGCGCCGCCTCGGCGAGCGCCTTGGCGGGATCGCGCACGTACTGCAGACTCTGCAGAAACAGCACCGAATCGCACGAGCCATCGTCCAGCGGCAGCTCCTCGCCCTCGGCCTGGAGGTAACGCACGTTCGCGAGCTTCAGCGCCTTCACCCGCTCGAGTCCCGCCGAGACCATCGCCGGCGATGGGTCCACGCAGGTCAGGGTATCCGCCTGGGGCGCGACCAATTCGACCATCGCGCCGTCGCCCGCCCCAACGTCGACACAGCGCCCGAAGCGCGCGAACAGCAGCAACCCATGGCACAGACTCTCCCACGTCCGCCCCGGAGCGTACTCACGGTGCAGGCTGCCGGCGACGCGATCAACCCAGGTCTCGCCGCGATCCTTGAGGCTCTCTTCGAGCCGGCGGAGATCGGCGGCGAACTGCGCCTCCTGTTTGGAGAGGTCGCGCACGGAGGCCCAGGTCGAGCGCAGGCGCACATCGGCGTCCTCGCGGATGCGGTAGCGCCGCGCACTGCCCTCTGGCAGATCGTGGATCAGCCCCGCCTGCTTGAGCTTCGCGAGGTGCCCGCTGATCGAGCTCTGCCCCAGATCGAGAACGTCCTGCAGCTCGGCGACCGTCAACGCCTCAGCCTCGAGCAGGTGCAGCACCCGGAGCCTGGTCTCATCGCCGAGCAGCCTGAGATAATCGCCGACTGACATGGATCCATCGTCGCATCGCGATGGAACGATGCAACTCTCAGTTGGGGGCTACGACCCCCAGACTACAGGCAGATCCGGTCGCGTTGGTGCGCCATGTCCGCGAACACCGATGCCAGCGCCGCTGCGTCGTCGGGCGACACTGTGTTCGCTCCGCCGCGCCAGGCGATGGCGCTGGCCATGCCGAGCGCGCGGGGCCAGTGCTCGTCGCGGCGCGAGATGCTGTCGGCGAGCAGTTGCCAGGCGTCCTCCCAGAACCCCGCGGCGTTCTGACTGGCGGAGCGCGCGGCGCGTTGGGCCAGGGTGACATCGCCGCTGCGCACCGCGTCGACCAGTGGCAAGGGCGTGCTGTCGAGGCACATCAGGACCGGAGGCAGCTGGGCCTTTTGGCGCGACCACCACAGCTGGTGTGCGAGCTGCGCCACCAGGGTGGCGAGGTGCTCGGGCTCCGCCCATTCGGCGAGACGCTCGATCGCGACCGATCCGAGCAGGACGTGCAGCGCCAGTCCCTCGCGATCGTGGAACTGGCGCAGCAGGGTCAGCGCGAGGGCACCGATGACGTGGCCGATGCGCGGCAGATCGATGCGCGGATCGAGGTGCTCGGCGAGACAGCGGTAGGCGCGTTCGGGCGTCTCCTCGACGAGCAGGGCCTGGAGGCTGGCGAGGTTCGGCTCCTCGGCGCCGTGCGCCGTCGGCAATCCGCGTTGCCACGCGCAGAGGTGCTCGCGCGTCGCGAAGCTGCCCGCGGGTGCGGTACGGCTGGTGAGGCCGTTGAGGAAGCGCAGGCGCACCAGCGGGCGCTCGTCGCTCGAGACGTGCGGCCACAGCTGGACCAGCGCTAGCAGGCTGGCGAGATTCAGGCCGGTGTCGTCGGGGTGGTCGATCAGCGTCGGTGCGAGCTGCGCGCACAGGTCGCGCTGGTCGCGGGGGATGGGTTCCTGGTTGAGTCTGCCGATGTACGGCCGCGCCATATCGGTGCCGAGATCGTCGACGTGATCGAGCAGTTGCTTGAGGGTGTCGGGGCAGTCCTCACGGTCCTGCAGCGTCGCCATCAGCGCCTGGGAGATCGCCTGCTCGCCGAACCCCTGCCCCTCGAGGAGGCGGGCGATGATCCGGCGCGCTGAGGCGTGACGCATGTGGTCATGCTAGTTCACACACGCGGCCCGCAAGTGCCCGATCCAGCGAAAGGTTCGACGGCGCTTTCGAATACGCCTGCCTACGGCTAAGGCGTTCGCTCAAGCGGTGAAGATGGTTCCTGCTCCGGGTCGACGTGTCGTCCTGGCCAGGGAGCGCGATCGGTGGCTGGCGACGAGGTGCGTTCGACCAGCAGGTAGCAGATCGTGCATCCCTCGGCTTTCTTGTGGCGTTCGAACAGGGTCGGGAAGCGCGTGGGGATGTCGAAGCGGTAGCCGGCAGGCTGATAGAGGTTCCGCCACAATCCAGGGAGGGTGGTCAGGTTCGACAGGCATTGGAAGGCGTAGTCGTGAGTGTCGGAGGCCACCGCCAGCCGGCAGCCCGGCGCGGCGGCGTGGCTGAGATCGAGCAGGAAGCTGCGCGTGAGCAGCCGGCGCCGGCGATGTCCGGGCTTGGGCCATGGATCGGGGAACAGCACGTAGGCCCGATGGATGCTCGCAGCGGGCAGGCGGAAACGCACGAAGCGGTGCGCATCGTCACCATAGAGCCGGACGTTGGTCGCGCCGAGCTTGAGGCATTTGTGGGCGGTCTTGGTGACGCGCAGGTCCTCGTGCTCGACGCCGATGAAACGCTCGTGCGGATGCGCGTTCGCCATCTCGCTGATGAATTCGCCGTGCCCGAAACCGATCTCGAGCCGCGTGGGAGCGCCGACCAGATCCGGGAATGCCGCATCGAGATCGATCCCGGCTTCGCTACTCTCGCCACGATCACCACGATCGCCGCGCTCGCCGACCAGAGACGCCTGGCGCTCGGTCCGCACCCGGTACCTGCGCATCCCTGGTGAGACCATGGGATCAGTGGTCCAGCGCGTGATCGGGATACGGCGCGGCCGGAGTCACCGCGGGGGGCGCAGGCTCGAGGCGCACCCGAGGCTTGTCTTTGCCGTCGCTGCCGGGCGGCTTGTCGCCAGCCGTTGACGTTTCTCCGCGCGGCGGGACGACCGCGCCGGGATCCGCCGCGGCTTCTTCGTTGGCGGGAATCGGCACGGGTTCAGCGGAAGCGGGCGTGGCGGGAGCATCCGTGGTTGGGGGCGCTGCAGGGAGCGTGGCAGGGAGCGCGGCAGGTTCACCGGCAGGGGAGGGCGCGGCTGGCACGACGGACGGGGGCGTGGCTCGTTCGACCGCTGGACCCGCATCGGTCACGGGTTTCGCCGTGTCCGGGGCTTTGGAATCCGTGGACGGGGCGTCGGCGTCCTGTGCAGAGGATGCGGGGGATGCGGGGGATGCGGGGGATGCGGGGAGCACGGCCGGCACCTCGACCGGGGTCACCGTCACCTTGGCGCCGCCGCGACCGAGGATGATCGTGAGGCGAGGTTCGGCACCCTTCGGCACGACGAACGAGCCGATCGATTCCCAGCCCTCGCGTCCGCCTTCGGCTTTCACCGTCAGATGCAGCGTACGACCCGGAGTGAGCGGGACCTCGAAGGCGTTGCCGCCCCACTTCAGTTCGCGGCGGAAGATCTGCGCCTCTGCGGGACCGTCTCCACCGAGCAGGTACACCTCGGTCGCCGAGAACGAGAAGCCGACGCCGGTCCCATAGCTGCTCGAGCCATTGCTGCCGAAGCTCGCGCCCGCGCCCACGCTCGGCCGCCATTGGCTGTTGTGCATGGCCTTGACGAAGGCGCGGTCGAGATCGACGGTGAACGCGACCGCCACGCCCTGGTCGTCGCCGTAGCGGCGAGTCTGGCCGCAGGAGACGAACACGAGGCAGATCGCGGCGATGAGCGGGATGATCGAGAAGAAGCGCTGCATGGGCCGCATCCTAGCAGCGAGGGCGAGCGAGGTACAGCGCCCGGCGCGAACATCGCTACGGACTCTCTAGGATAGGGACGCGGAAGGCCCAGCGGCCATCACATGCCGCGGCGCAGCAGCCCAGTCTCCTCGGGCAGCCCGAACATCAGGTTCAGGTTCTGCACCGCCTGGCCGCTCGCGCCCTTCACCAGGTTGTCCAGGGCGGAGGCGATGATCAGCGTCCGACCGTCGGCGACCGCGGCGATATCGATGAAGTTCGTGCCGGTGGTGTTTGCGGTCTCGACTTCTTTCGGCGTCGCGCGGATGCGCACGAACACCCGGCCGCGATAGCGCTCGCGCCAGCACGCCAGCACCTGCTCGAGCGTCGCGCCGTCGCGCAACCGGGCGGTGATCGTCGAATGGATGCCGCGGGTGATCGGGGCCAGGTGAGGGACGAACGTGCAGTGCAGGGGTGTCGCCGCGGCGGCAGCGAGCTCCTGGTCGATCTCGCCGGTATGCTGGTGGCCGATCGCCTTGTACGAATGCAGGTTCTCGTTGAGCGCCCAGAACAGGTTGTTGTTCGACTCGCTGTGCTTCTTGCCTGCCCCGGAGACACCGGAGTAGCTGATCGAGACCAGCGGCGCCGCGATATCGATCAGGCGCGCCTGCAGCAGCGGGATCAACGGCATCAGCACGCTGGTGGCGTAGCAGCCGGGATTGCCGACCACCTTCGCCGAGCGGACCGCGTCGCCGTGGATCTCGCTCAGACCGTAGACCGAACTCGGCAGCAGCTCGGGGCAGGCGTGGGCCTCTCCGTGCCAGGTGCGGTAGGCGGCGTGGTCACGCAGCCGGAACTCGGCGCCGATGTCGACCAGGCGCATGCCGGCAGCGAGCAGCTCGGGCACCACCTTGGTCACGTCGGGGCTCTTCTTCGCCAGCACCACCGCCTTGGCTCCGCTCGCGCGGATCGCCGCGACGGTGTCCGGCGCCAGTACCAGGGCGGTCTCGCCGGTGAACGAGGGCACCGCCTCGGCGAGCGCGACGCCATGGCTGCGATCGGAGCCGGCATGGACGATCGCGAATCCGGGATGGCCGAGCAGGATACGCGTCGCGACCTCGCCGGCGTAACCGGTGGCTCCGAGGATGGCGACGGGGATCTGGCTCATGGCTGGGTCCTGCGGGGTCCGTGACCGCATTACACGCCGGCACGGCCCCGGAGCAAGGCCATGGACGTGCAGGGCCGTCCGTCATCCGTCGAGAATTGCCCGTTGCCGCCATGTGGGCCGCGTCACCCTCGGGCATGATCAACGCTCACAGGCCCTGCCCATGAATCGCGTCGTCATCATTACCGGAGCCTCGTCCGGCATCGGCGAGGCCACCGCCCTCGCGCTCGCCGAACGCTTCCGCATGGTGCTGGTGGCGAGGCGGAAAGAACGCTTGGTCGAGCTGGTCTTGAAGATCCGCGGCCTGGGCGGTGAAGCCCTGGCGGTCACCGAGGACGTGATCTCACCGGGCGCGTCCGAGCGCATCGTCGCGGCGTCGGTCGCGCATTTCGGCGGCATCGACGCCCTGGTGAACAACGCCGGCGCGTTCGAGACCGCGGCGGTGTCGGCGCTCACGCCCGAGCATGTCCAGCGCATGCTCGCGCTGAATCTCGGGGCGCCGATGCTGCTGGCGCGCGCGGTGATCCCCGAACTGGTGAAGCGCAAGGGCGGATGGATCGTGAATGTCTCGAGCATGGCCGCCGACGCGTCGTTCGCTGGTTGCGGAGCGTATACCGCCAGCAAGGCCGGACTCGAGGGTTTCAGCCGGGTACTGCGCGAGGAGTTGCGTTCATCCAACGTGCGCGTCGGCGTGGTCGCGCCTGGGGCCACCGACACCGCGGCCTGGCCAGACGGGGCGCGCGCCGAGTCCGCCAAGCGCATGTGCCGTCCCGAGGATGTCGCGGCGGCGATCCGCTTCGCGCTCGAGGCGCCGCTCAGCGCGAGCATCGACCGCATCGTGATCGCCCCTCCCAGCGGCCCGCTGTGACTGCGCGTGAACGCGCGCAGCTGGTCCGTGAAGGCGTGCGCCGCCGTGGTGGTGATCACGCTCGTGATCGCGGCGATCCCGGCATCGCGGCGCTACGCCGTGTCCGAGGTGCGGAAGCTCGTGGCTAGGAAGACGATCGACGAGCGGCTGACCGAGTATGTTCCCACGGTCGAGGTCCGCCTGCGGATGGAGGTCGAACGCGCCGGTCTCGCCTATCCGCCGCCGAGGCTGGCGCTGCTCGCGTTCAAGGACGCCAAGCGCTTGGAGCTCTACGGTGCGCCGGTTCCTGGCCCGGAGTCATCCGATGAGGCGGCGCCCGCATGGCGCTTCATCCGCGCCTATCCGGTCCTGGCCGCGAGCGGTGGCCCGGGTCCGAAACTCGCCGAAGGCGATGGCCAGGTACCTGAAGGCCTGTACGGCATCGAGAGCCTGAATCCCAACAGCCGCTACCACTTGGCGCTGCGGGTCTCGTATCCAAACGCCGACGATCGCGCGCGCGCGCGCGCCGACGGTCGCGAGCGTCTTGGCGGCGACATCATGATCCACGGCTCGAACGCCTCGGTCGGGTGTTTGGCGATGGGCGACCAGGCCGCCGAGGACTTGTTCGTGCTCGCGGCGCTCGCGGGAATCGAGCATGTCACGGTGGTGATCGCTCCGTCGGACGCTCGTATCGCTCCGCTGGCGCTGACTCAGGCATCCTCGGGTTCACCTGCATGGCTGGCCGACCGTTACCGCATCATCTCCGACGCGCTGCGCGGCTTTCCCCAGCCGGCCGGAGATGGCGCCGGACGGTGACCGGTCTTAGTGCCAGCGCGACCACACCAGCCAGTACGCGAGCATCACCACCGGGACCGCGAGCAGGTTGAGGATCGAGCCCTTGATGGTCATGGTCGAGATGCGGAATTCGCCGCTGACGAAGGCGATCGCCAGCGGCGGCGAGCCCATCGGTAGCATGAATGCGAGTCCCGCGGGCAGCGCCACCGCGAGGGCTACCTCGACCGGGGTCAGGCCGAGATCCGGCGCCGCGGTCAAGAGCAGCGGCACCATCATGCTCACCACGGCGCCATGGCTCATGGCCTCGGTCAGCAGCATCGCCACGGTCGCGATCACGCCGACGGCCACCACCGGATTGTGTCCCAGGTACGGCAGCAGGTGCGCGCCGATCAGCTCGGGCGCGCCAGTGAGCTTGAGGGCCTTCGCCAGCGCTAGGGCCGCTGCGTAGAGCAGCAGCAGATCCCAGGGCACTTCGCGCTGCAGCTCGCGCCAGCGCACCAGGCCGGTGCCGAGCAGGACGGCTGAGGCCGACAGCGCGACCACCGCGATGTGCTCGTAGCCGGCGAGACCCCAAGCCACCACCGCGCTTACCATGATCAGGCTGACCAGGCGCTGACGCGCGCCAAAGCGTCCGAGCTCGCGCTGGCGCTCGGCCAATGAATCGCGCGCGGCGGCGATGGAACCGACGTCGATCGGGAAGGCGATCTCCATGACTACGATGGCGATCAGCGCGAGCGGCAGCGCGACCGGCAGGCTGTAGGCCATCAACTCGAAGAACCCGGGGATGACGATGTCCTTCTTCTGCAGAAAGCCCATAGCCAGAGGATTGCGCGAGCCGCCGAGGTAGGTGACGATGCCGCCGATGGTCGCTCCCCAGGCCAGGCCCAGGAACAACCCCTTCAGGTAGGTCGAGCGGCCGCGCTCGAGTTTCAGCGCGTCGCGGATGCGCACCGCCAGGGGGAAGAGCATCGCGGTGACGGCGTGCTCGGAGAGCAGGAACGACGCGCCGAAGGCGCATCCGAACAACACCAGGCGCAGCTTGCGCGCGCTGGTGCCCAGCAGATCGAGCAGGCGCAAGGCGGCATGATCGATGACGTGTGCCGACGACAGGCTGCCCGCGATCAGAAACGCCCCGAGCAGGAAGAACACGATCGGATCGGCGAACCAGGTGGCGACGGTCCGGGTCTGCTCGATGCCTGGGGCATGCGCGGTATCCACGTTGGCGACGCTCAACGCGATGAACACGCCGAGGCCGGTGACCACCAGCGGCACCGCGGCGGTCACCCACAGCACGACAGCGGCGGCGAAGATGGCGAAGGCGCGCAACGAGGCGGCTGACGGCAGCCCATTCTGCGCCACCACCGGCAGGCGGGTGCTCTGCCACAGCGCCCAACCCAATCCAGCAAGGACCACAACCAACACAATTCCCCGCCAGCCGCGCGCCAACATGAGCAGCGGCAACGGACGGTCGTCGAAGCGCACGCGCGCCTGGAACTGCGCTGGCTTGGGGCCGGATGGCTCGGCCGGCTGCTGGGAGACGTCCGTCATGTGACCTCGACCACGCGGATGCGCCGTCTCCAGTCCGAATACCACCGCTTAGCCACGCTCGGCCGGTAGCGATCCATCCCTGAATGGACGCGCGGGAATCCACGCACGCGGCTGCTGGCGAGCCGGTAGGTGTGCAGCAGCCGGGTGCGCTTCTCCATCAGCTGCAAGATCGGATCGGTGGGCACCATCTCGCCGCTGGGCGCCTCGTCCTCGGCACCGGGCAGGGGGCGGAACACCGTGAGGTTGGGGACGATGCCT
This sequence comes from Planctomycetota bacterium, assembly GCA_038231435.1. Taxonomy (GTDB): domain Bacteria; phylum Planctomycetota; class UBA11346; order UBA11346; family UBA11346; genus JACCZE01. The sequence goes on along the minus strand of JBBRLJ010000037.1, from coordinate 40,313 downwards.
TTGGCGGCGAGCGCTGCGCAGGCTTCGCCGACGTTCTTCAAGGGCTCCAGGCCGAGCAGCAGATCGGTGGAGACGGCGCCGCGAGGGAACCAGCGCGCGGCGGCCTCGAGCGCGGCCAGGATGCGAGCGTGCGAGACGAAGCGCGCGCGAACGGGAGCCACCTGGGCGGCGGCTGCCTCGTCCCAGGCGAGCAGCGGATAGCTGATCGCATCGCAACCGGCGGCGTACAGGTGCAGGACCTGCGCCGGATCCTCGGGCGGCAGCACGCTCAGGGACACCAGGGTCGGCAGCGCGCGTTTGATCGCCTGGATGTAGGGTCCGATATCCGCCAGGCCGCCATCTTCTTTGAGCACGTGGCCGGCCTCGATGTGCACCAGGCGGGCGCCCGACCGCCACGCCGCCTCGGCGCAGGCGACCACATCATCTATCGACCACTGGCCCTTGGTGAGGGGGCGCTGGGGCGGCAGGCCGAGGAAGCGGCGCGGTCGGTCCAGCCCGACACCCGCGCGCGCCGTGAACGGAGAGGTGACCAGCCAGGGGCCGTGGATGGCGCCGATGTCGCCGCACGAGACGCCGGTATGCGTGCGGCAGTGGCGGAAACGCGAGGTGTCGGGCACCGATATGGGGATGTCGCCGCGCGCGCGGTGGCGCAGCACCAGCGTCTCGCTGCCCGGACTGGCGAAGGAGAGCGTGTACGGCGAGGTGCGGGCGTAATTGGGTGCCACGCACACGTTCGTCCACCACCCGCCGGGCAGGATGATGTCGATGCCCTCGGCCGATTCGCCAGGCGCACCGCCGAGACCACCATCGGAGGCGAGTGCCAGGCCGAATCCGGCGCTGATCAGATCGTCGCCGACTTTCACGCCCTGGTTGGCGAGGTCGAGCCGCAGACTGGAGATGTCAGACGAGCGCGGCTCCGCCGGTGGAGACATGGCGGTCACGCCAGGCCCGGTCAGCGGCCGCCGGCGATGGCCGGAACGATGTCGATGAGATCCCCATCCTTCAGCGCGGTAGTCTGGCCCTCGAGGAAGCGGATGTCCTCCTCGCCGACGAACACGTTGACGAAGCGGCGGAGCTTGCCGCCATCGTCGCACAGGCGGCTCTTGATGCCAGGATGGGCCTTCTCGAGCGCGTTCAGCGCGTCGTCGACCGATGCGGCCTGGACCTCGATGGTCTCCTTGCCGGCGGTCAGGTTGCGCAGCACCGAGGGGATGCGGATATTGACGGCCATGGTCGGCTCCAGCGGGCGGACGGAGGGGAAGACCGGCGCAGGATAGGCCTGCCTCGCGTGCGACAAGCCCGATGCCGCGCTGGTCTGCGCACGACGAGCCTTCTACGCTTCAGCCGACGACGACCACCGCCTCGTGCCGGACCGGGAAGTTCACCGACCGGGCGATGAAACAGATGTCGTGGGCCCGTTGGTGCAGACGCTCGGCCTTGGCCGGATCGGACCCTGGGGCGATGGTCACCCGCGGGCGCAGCAGCACATCGGTCATCTTGAACTGCTTGTCGACCTGATCCAAGGTGCCAACAGCGTCGTCGCTGTAGGCCGTGACCACCACGCCTGAATTGGCGCACAGCGCCAGGTAGCTGAGCATGTGGCAGGACGACAGCGACACGACCAGCAGGTCCTCTGGATTGTGCAGCGCCGCGTCGCCCACGAAGGCCGGATCAGAGCTGCCTGTCAACGCGGGCTTGCCAGCGATCGCCGCGACGAACTCGCGCGAGTAGGTCTTGTAGTCCTTGGCCGGTCCGCGTGCGGCGCCGGTCCAATCGATGCGGGCGTTGTAGGTGTGGGCCATGGCGGTGTGTGGTGTCCGGTAAGATGGTATCGGTGATGTGACCTGCTCTGTGATCGTCCGTTCGACCACGCACCAGACACTCCTATATCAACGTCAGATCCGACGCGTCGAAGCTGCGCTCGCAGTAGACACAGCGCACGCGCAGCGGGGCGTGGCCGACCACGTCCAGGCGTGTCGACCATTTCTCGTGATTGGTGACGCAGTTGGGGTTGGCGCAGCGCGCGATGTCCTCGAAGCGGCTCGGCACCGGCACCGGCTTCTTCGAGACCACGGCATAGTCGCGGATGATGCAGATGGTGGCGGTGGGGGCGATCAGCGCGAGCGAGGATACGCTGCGCTCGGTGAGCTCGCGGCCCGAAATCTTGACCACGCCCTTCTTGCCGATGCGCGAGGAACGCAGGTTCATGCCCATGAACACCTGGTCGTCGTGGCCAGAGAGCAGCATCGCCACCTTGAGCGTCATGGCGCTGGGGATGTGGTCGATCACCGTGCCATTGGCGATGGCCTCGACCTGGCGGATCTTCGAGGCTCCAGAGGGGGTTTCGCTCACAGAGCCCCCATGACCAGGCCCAGGAGCGCTTGCCGCACCGGGATGCCGTTGCCGGCCTGTGGGAAATAGTGCGCGTGCAGGGTCTGGTCGACATCGCGGGCGATCTCGTTGATGCGCGGCAGCGGATGCAGGATGCGCATGCGCGGCGGCGCGTCGCGCAGCATCGAGGCGGTGATGCGATAGCTGGCCTTGATGTGATCGAACTCGAGCGGATCGGGGAAGCGCTCCTCCTGCAGGCGGGTCATGTACAGCACGTCGCAGTGGTTGATCGCCTCCTGCAGGTTGGCGGCGTTCTCGATCGGCACCTTCGCCGCCGCGGCTTCGTCGAGGTACTGCTGCGGCATCTCCAGTCCGCGCGGGGCGACAGTCAGCAGGCGCACGCGGAAATGGCAGAGCGCGCTGAGCAGGCTGTGGACGGTACGGCCATAGCGCAGGTCGCCGGCGAAGGCGATGGTCAGCACGCGCGACCCGTCGGTGAGCTCGGGGAAGAGCTTGGCGATGGTATAGAGGTCGAGGAAGGTCTGGCTCGGGTGCTGGTTGGCTCCGTCGCCACCGTTGATGATCGGCACGCGTGAGAGCTGGCTGGCCAGGCGCGCGGCGCCGTCGCGCGGATGGCGCATGACGATGGTGTCGGCGTACTGCTCGACCATGCGCATGGTGTCGGCCAGGCTCTCGCCCTTCTTGGTGCTGGTCGAACCAGCGTCAGAGAATCCGATCACCCGGCCGCCCAGCTTCTGCATCGCCGCCTCGAAGCTCAGGCGGGTGCGCGTGCTGGGCTCGAAGAAGAGGGTCGCCATCAGGCGTCCGTGCAGCATATCCGGACGTGGGTTGTTCTCGACCTCGCGGGCCTTGTCGAGGATATGGAGGATGTCGTCGCGCGAGAAATCAGCGATCGAGATCACATGCCGGCCGCGAAATTCCACGGACCAGATGCTATGGGGGGCGCGCTGGTTGCCAGGGGGTCCGCGCCGATGGCGTTAGTCAACCCCAAATCCCCATTCCGCCGGGGATGCATGCACCGCCAAGGGTCAACCGCTAAGGGGATGCTTCGCCTGTCTACAGCCTTTGCGGTTGACGGGGTCGGCACATTGGCGGTACAATGAAACGTGGGGCCCCCTGAGGCGCCCGCTTCGACCCGGTACCCCCGGGCGTCGCGACGCGCCTCCCAAACCACACGGCTGCCGCCAGGGGCAGGCAGCCCGAGACGTCGAGGGAATACCGTCATGGTCGATATCCACATCTCCGGAGTCCACTTCCAGGTCTCGGATCGGATCAAGGCCCACATCACGGACAAGCTCGGGCAGCTCGGCCGCTTCCATACTGGATTGAAGAAACTCCACGTCACCATCCATGAAGCCGAGAAGTTCGGCTACCGCGTGGATGTCGATATGCATCTGCCGCACGGCAAGCACGTGGTCGCCCATGACAACGAGGAGACGGTGTATTCCGCCATCGACATGGTGTCCGACAAGTGCGCCGCGCAGTTGCGCAAGATCCATGAGAAGGAAGTCCAGTCACATCGACAACCCGTCATGCGCTGACAAGTCTTCGAAGCCGCGCCTCCGGAGAGTGAGTCGTAGTGCACGCAGGACCTCGGGCGGAAGCCCGGGGTCCGGTCGTTTCCGGACGCGATCAGTCGCCGCGGACGAGGGACCCTACCGTGGACGGTCCAGACCATTAGTCTCCGTGCATGACGTATGCCGCGCTCCTGCTCGATCTCGATGGCACGCTGGTCGATTCGGAGCCACGGCATTTCCACGCCCATCGCACCTTCCTCGCCACCCAAGGCATCACGGCGACCGACGAGATGGTGGTCGGCAACATCGGCAAGGGCGACCACTCCTTCTACCAACACCTCATGAAGACCCACGGCATCAGCGCCGATGCGGCCGCGTGGGTCGAGCGCAAGACCGCCCTGCTGATGGAGTCCTACCGCATCGAGGGGCTCGCGCTGCGCCCAGGGGTACACGAGCTGCTCGCTCGCGCCCTGGCAGAAGGCATCGCCTGCACGGTGGTGACCTCGGCCGAGCGGCGCCTGTGCGCGCTCAGCCTGGACGTTGCGGGATTGGCCAAACGCCTGGCGAGCCGCATCTGCCATGAGGACACCGTCGAGCACAAGCCACATCCAGCTCCGTATCTGCTCGCCTGTCGGCGCCTGAGCGTGCCGCCGCAGCGTTGCCTGGTGATCGAGGACAGCGTGAGCGGGGTGCGCTCGGGCAAGGCCGCCGGCTGCACGGTATTCGCCTCTCCTGGCCTGGTGTCGGCCGCCGAGCTGCTGGCCGCTGGCGCGGATCGCTGCGTCGCCTCGCTGGCCGAGGCCCTGGACGGCATGCCGTCTTCGTCGACCCGTCTGCGCACGGCCGGCGGCTGACCGTGGCCACGACACCGCCGCCGCAGCCCAGCGATGCGGATGCCGCCGAGCGTTGGTGGGAACGCGCCTTCGGGGCGGAATATCTCGAGGTCTATGCCCACCGCAGCGACGTGCTTGCGCGCGCCGAGGTCGAGTCGCTGCTGCCGCGCCTGCGCAACGCGCCGGGGCCGATCCTCGACGCGTGCTGCGGCAACGCACGGCACCTGGCCCAGCTGCGCGAGGCCGGTCTCACCGCGTTCGGATTCGATCTCAGCCCGCACCTGCTGGCCGCCGCCGCTGGTCGCGAACGCTGCCGAGGCGCGCTCGCGCGCTGCGACATGCGCGCGCCACCGTTCGCTCAGGGCTGGGGAGCGGTGCTGCTGCTCTTCACCGCGTTCGGCTATTTCGACGACGACCAGAATGCCGCCTGCCTGCGCGCTCTGGGCGGACTCCTGGCTCCGGGCGGATGGCTGCTCCTGGACCTGCCCGATCCGGCGCGGTTGCAGTCGACCTTGGTGCCCGAGAGCCGGCGCATGACCGCGGCGGGAGTGGAGCTGGTCGAACGGCGGCGCATCTCGGGGCGGCGCGTCATCAAGGACGTGGAATACCGCGGCGCGGCTTCGCCCCACGCGAGCTATCGCGAGAGCGTGCGGCTGTATGCCGTGGCCGAGATTTCCGACATGGCGAGCGCATGCGGCCTGTCATTGGTGGAGACCTGGCCGGGGCTGCTCGGGCCGCGGGCGACCGATGGGCGGCAGGTGTGCTGGTTGAAGAAGTGATCCCGAGCCGTGGACTGGTTCAGGGATCGAGATTCGGCGTCACGTCCAGCTCCCAGTAAGGGGTGCTCCAGAACGTGTTGAAGTCGAAGCTGATGTTGTTGACCTTCTTCATCGTCCGGCCAGCCGCATTGGTGACGTTGGCCCAGGGAGCATGCCAGTAGCAACGCACGATCGGCACGTTGGATGCCGAGAACGGATTCCCATAACGCGCTGGGTCGGGAGACCCGGGCGTCCCTTTCGACGGGTCCTTGAGGTTGCCGAACTTCTGCTGATGGGACTTCCCGTCGGCCCAACCCACGGTCCCGATCGCCGGGCGATCGGCCGCCAGCTGATCGCGATAGAAGTAATCGCGGTCGTTGGCGGTGAAGAGGGTCGCATCCTTCTTCCCGCTCGCTTCATAGCAGTAGCTCGAACCGTTCTCGTGCAGGCGGGTGTAGTCACCCCAGCCGCCCGGGCCACCTGGGGGCTGCCGACCCATGTGCGGATCGGCACCGTGGGTCTTGTCCAAGGGGCAGAGGAAGGATTTCGCAGTGAAGCCCTCTGCCACCAGTTCGTTCAGATATCCGGGGAAGGTCTCGTCGTGGTTCTGGCGATACACCTCCATCGCCAAAGCGATCTGCCTGAGATTGTTCATGCACTTCACGGTGTTGGCCTGGGTCCGGATCATGTTGAAGGCCGGGAACAGCAACCCCGCGAGCACCATGATGATGGTGACGACGATCAGCAGCTCCATGAGCGTGAAGGCTTTGCGCATCATCCAGGTGTTACCTCCCAGGCTTCCGGCTGTTGACCGGCGCCGCCACCGAGGCCGACATGGGGTACGGGACAGCTCAGCGCGCCGCTGCTATATCGAGGCGCCAATCCGCTCCTCCGATACCGATCGTCGCCGGCCGTCCCCACGGCAGGGTCACGGGATCCGGCTCGTGGCCGAACGGCAGGCCATAGAGCGTCGGCACTCCGAGGCGGTCGCCCCAGCGCCGGCAGATCTCAAGCGCCGACGGTCCAGCGTATCCCGCCGGAGCCTGGAAGCGCAGCGTGCCGAACACCAGCGCGCGCACGCCGTCCAGCGCGCCCGCGAGCTGCAGCTGAGCCAGATCGCGATCGACGCGGTAAGGCCGTTCGTCGATGTCCTCGAGCGCCAGGATGGTCCCGGCCAGGGCGGGCATCGCAGGCGTGCCGCACACGGAAGCGAGCACGCGCAGGCAGGCGGGCACCAGCGGCCCCGTCGCCTCGCCCGCGCGCACTGGGGTGGCTTCGGGATATCCCGCGGCCGACAGGCCCAGGCCTTCGCCGCGAACCAGCGCCGCCGCCGTCGACAGCGCGCGCTCGCCGCATGGCGCCGCCGGCATGAAGCCGTAGTAGGTTTCCGGACCGCCACGCACACTCCAGCAGGCGTGCAGCACGGTGAGATCGGAATAGCCGACCAGACGGGGGAGCCGTCGGGCCGGGTCGAGCAGCGCCCCGACCAGATCGACGCATCCGTAACCGCCGCGCGCCGCCAGGATCAGGTCGTGGGTCAGGGCCTGCTCGAGTTCGGCCAGCCGCTCGGTCGGCGCCGGCCATGAGCCGATCACGCCGCAGCGAGGCAAGGACGGCGATTCGATCAGGGAATGACCGATGGCGGCGGCGAAGCGCTGGGCAGAGGCGCGGGTGCGCTCGACCTGGGCCTGATCGGCGAGCGCATAGGCGGGGCACCAGAGATACGCGGTGGGTCGGTCCGGCGCGCTGGGCATGGCCGAGTCGACCTCGGCGGAGCGGGTATTCAAGACAGGCGTTCCCTGCATTCCGCGCATTCCGCGCACCCCGCGCGCCACACTCGACCCGATTCGATGGATCCATCCAGCGGTTGCGTTGACCCATCACCCGCGCGGCCTACTGTCTGTTCAATGGGCTTCGCCGGCAATCTGCGCACGTTGTCGCTCGGAGAGGTGTTCCAGACCTTGGGCCGCATCCAGGCCACCGGGGTGCTGAGGCTGGCGTCCGACGCCGGCGGACGCGATGTGGTCTTCGACCAGGGTACCATCATCGGCGTCGGCTTCCGCGCCGGCGACCGCAAGCAGGCGCTGCTCAAGCGTCTGATCCTGATCGGCAAGCTCGACGGACACTCCGCCGCGAGCCTGAGCTCGTCCGGCAACGAGAGCCAAGTGGTGAAGGCCATCGTCACCAACGGCTGGGTCAGTGCCGACGACGTCAGTGCCGCCTACGAGCAGCAGGCTCGCGACGAGCTCGCCAGCCTGTCGACCTGGGACTTCGCCGATTTCGTCTTCGAGGATGCGGGGCCCGACCAGAAGCTGGCCAACGACCTGGTCGAGCGCTATCGCAAGAGCCCCATCGCGATCGAGATGAACCAGGTGCTGATGGAATCGGCGCGGCGCGCCGACGAATGGCAGCGCCTGCGTGAACGCATCCCGAACGGCAACGTCGTCTTCGCCCCGCTCGAAGGGGCCGACGACGGCATGGCCGAGCTCGCCAAGGAGTATCCGGCGTCGGCCGTGGTGTCGCTGGTGGACGGGGTGCGCAGCGTCGACGACGTGGTGGTCGAAAGCGTCGCCACCAGGCTGGACATCTATGGCGCGATCGTCGAGATGCTCGACCAGCGGCTAGTCATGCCGCTCGATCGCGAGCAGCAGCTGGTCAACGCCGACCACCTGCTCTCATCTGGTGGGTTCGGGCGCGCCGCGCACATCTACCGTCGGCTGCTCGCTGAGTCGCCGACCGATGGCGACGTCGCCGCGCGCCTGGCCGGCTGCCTGGACCATCTCGGCGAGAGCGCCGAAGCCGCGGCCAGCTACGCGCAGTTGGCGCTCCAGCACGTCGATCAGAAGGACGGTGCTCGCGCCCTCGAATACGCCCGCCGCGCCGTGGAGCTCGCCCCCGACAAGGTCACCGAGCGGCTGACGCTGGTCCGCTGCCTGATGCTCACCGAGCAATCGCAGGCGGCCGTCCAGGAGCTGCGCACGGTGCTGGACACCTACCTGCGCCTCGGCCAGCTCGAGGACGCGCGCGGCACCTGCCTGAAGATCCTCGCCATCGACAAGAATGACGAGCCGGCGCGGCGAGAACTCGCGCGCATCTTTTCGCGCGGTGAGAAGGACCCGGCTGCCGAGGACGTGGTGGTGTGCGTTCAGTGCAACCACGTCAACCACCGCGAGGCCGCGCAGTGCGCGAAGTGCTCGGCGCCGCTTCAGCTGACCTGCCTGGCTTGCGGCAGGGTAGTGGCCGTATCCGATCAGGTCTGCATCTTCTGCGGCGCGAACCCACATGCCGGGCGGTCGAAGTCGGAACAGCCGCCGGGCAACCCCGCCACCTCGACCTTCGTCAAGACCGATCGCGTCACCGCCGAAGCCAAGCAGGGCACCGCCCACTGGCGCGAGAAAATCAAGACCCTGGTGGAGACCGCAAGCGCCCACGAGCAGGCAGGCCGCATCGACGAGGCCTTGCGCGACTGGCGCGAGGTCGCGAAATTCCAATCGGACAGCACCGACATCCAGGCGCGCATCCGCGAGCTCGAGTTCAAGGCCAACGAAGTCTTCATCGAGAAACGCATCGAATACGGCCACCAGCTGCGCAAGGGGCGCCGCTACTGGCGATCCACGGCGGCATACCGCCAGGCGCTGCGCTCGATGCAGAAGGACGATCCGCGCGCCGCGCCCCTCAGACAGATACTCGCGGCGACGCTCAAGAGCCGGAACAAGCTGACCGGCGTCTACGCGGCCGCGGCCGCGATCTTCCTGGTCATCGGCGCGATGATCGCCAAGCCCCATCTCGACCTGCACAATTTCCGTAGGTCCGTCGATGACCTCAGGCCCGACGTGGCGCTGGTCCCGGCCCAGGGCGGCGACTCGGTGCCCATCATCGCGGCGCGCATTAAGGCTCTCGAGGCGCGCTGCGAGGCGCTGCGCGGGGCCCAACGCCGCCAGGCGCTGCTGCTGCTGCTCGAGCTCAAGGGCGCGTTCGAGCTGGCCGAGCAGCAGGCAGCTCAGAAGGACCTCGCCGCCATCGCGGGCGCCATCGAGCGCAAGGATCTCGACAACGCCAGCACGCGCATTGCCGCGTTCACCGCGGCCTACGGCGTGGACATGCTGGTGCTGCCGCTGCGGCAGCAGGCCGATCGCTTGGAGCGTATGCGCCAGGATCGGCAGCAGCAGGATCTGGCGGTCAAAGAAGGCCCGAAGCGCTTGGTGCTCGCCAAGGAGCGGGAGCAGGCCGGGGCATCGGGCGAGGCGCTCGTGCTGTTCCGCTCCCTGTCCTCGTCCGCCGATGCCAAGATCTCGGTCGAAGCGAAGGAGGGGGTCGCGCGGCTCGAGCCCGAGGAGAAGAAGTTCCTCCAGGCGTGCGCCCAGGCCGAGGAATTGGTGGCCACGGATCTCAAGGGGGCCGATGCCGCATTCGCGGCGCTCGTACCGCGCTCGGCCGGATGGAACAAGAAGGCGGATATCGAGGCCCGGCGGCGCGCGCTCGGCGAAGCCATCGACGACGCGACCTCGGCCTACCGCAAGCTCACCGCGCAATCGCCAGCGGCGGATCTGGAAGCCTTCCTGGCCGCGCATCCCGGCTCGGCTGAAAGCGCGCAGGCGCGGGCGCGCCTCGCCACGCTGCATCAACAGCAGGCGCTGCGCGAGCAGGGCTTGACCCGTTACCGGTCGCTGATGGAGGCCAAGAACTACGAGGACGCCTGGCAGGCGGCCCATGACGTGATGGCTGCCCAAGGCGGAAATCTGCGCCCCGATGAGATCGTCTATCCGCTGGTGATCGAGACCTCTCCGACGGGAGCGTCGGTATCGGTCGGGGGCAAGCCGGTCGGGAAAACCCCGTTCGTGCTCACCTACCTGCCCAAGGACGGCAGCGAAGTGGTGCTGGCGTTGGATGGGTGGAAGCCGGTGTCGTTCCGACTTCAGGACATGGCGAAGGACTGGCGCAAGCGCTCGGCCCTGGTCCGGATCCCGGCCTGGCGGTGCGAATTCGGCAAGCCGATCTCCGAGATCCAGCCGTTGGGCGATGGCCATGCGCTGGTGGTGGCCGGAGACGTGCTCTCGCTGGTGGACCACGACGGAAGATCCGCGTGGAGCCATCCGCTCGGCATCGAGGAGCCGCATGCCCGCCATCAACCCACGCCGTTGCCGGGTGGCGGATCGGCGATCGCCTTGCCCGATCACGGTGTCGTTCTGCTCGATGGTTCTGGCGGAGTCAGCGCCACCCGGGCAACCACCACCGAGGTGCGCGGCCGTCCCCTGGTGTTCACCAACGAGGTGTTCGGCACCCAGCCGCGCATCGCTTTCGCCGCCGAGGCCCTGTATGCCGGCCAGCTCGGCGGAGATCTCCAGCGCATACCGTTGCCAGCCGCGGCGCTCGCGGGTCCGATCGCCGTGGCCAAGGATCTCGATCGCGTGCTGGTGGTGGCGGATCTGCGCGGGCACCTGGTCGGGGTCGAGGAATCGACCCGCGCCACCGCCTGGGATGTCGACCTGCAGGCGAGCGAATGCGGGAACCTGGTCATGGGCGCCGAGGACACCGTCCTGATGGTGCTCGATGGGAGCCGGCTGGTAGCCTACCGCATCACCGCCGCCGGCGCCCAGGTGCGCTGGACCCGCACGCTCGCCTCGCCCGCCGTCGGGGATCCGGTGCTGCTGGGATCGGTCGCGTGCATCGCCACCGGATCCACCATCGCCCGCTTCTCGCTCGATGGCGCTCCGGCGCCGCCGATAACGCTGTCCAGTCCCGCGGGAACCGGAGCCGCCTGCACCGGGGAGTACCTCGCGGTCGGATGCCAGGACGGCACCGTGCACCTCTTCCGCGGCGGCGAGCCGGTCTGGACGACTCCCTGCTCGGGCCTGCCGACGATGGTCCGCTTCGACGGCCAGACGCTCCTGGTCGGCCAAGCCGATGGCGCGGTGCAATCGTTCGCGCCGTGACGACTCCACGGTGATCTCCGACGGTTTCGCCGGACCCCCGTTCACGCTGTAAATCTCCGCTCCGCATCCCCGCGGCCACTCCGGTTCCGTTCGACGGCCGAGGGCACATAGCCGAACCCCCGAGTGACTTACGCCAAGTGCCAGGGGCGCAATTCGGGCCATGGACCGGCTTGTGGTCCTCGCAACTGCCTCTAAGGTCTGGGTGGCAAACTCCCAGGGCTGATCACATGTTGAATGCTGAACTCGTCGAGAACTTCCATGCCATCTACCGTCAGAAGCAGACCGGCTCCCTGAACGCTTCCGGCGAGGACTTCAACCTGCGCTTCCTGTTCCAGGAAGGCGAGGTGATGGCCATGGACATGGGCGAGGACAAGGAGCACCTGCTCGCCGACAAGCTCCAGGAATACCACCGGCTCGATGCTGCCCAACATGCCCTGGTCTTCGCCACCCGCGAGCGCGTCCAAGGCAACGTAGCCGACATCGTCAAGCAGCTCCGTCTCGCCTCCGACGACGAGGTCACTCAGATCACCCGCGCCATGGTCGAGGACGTCCTCTGCCACGCCTTCGGTGGCAAGGTCCGCCATCTCCAGTTCAATCCAGCGCAAGGCATCGAGTCCTTCAACTTCGATCGCAGCGCGGTGCGCCTGCGCATCGGCGTCGACATGCTGCTGAAGACCGTGGACACTCGGGTCGCCGAGATCCAAGAGGTCCGCAAGGCGGTCGGCGAATGGGACTCGATCTTCGCCTTCGCCGAAGGCTCCGAGGACGCCGGCGCGTTGACCGACTACGAAAAGCACGTCCTCAACTTCGTCGATGGCCATCGCACCGTCGATGACATCGCCTCGGCCTGCCGCGACAGCTGCCTGAATCTCGCCCGGGTGCTCTTCAACCTGGTGAAGAAGGGCGTCATCCGCAAGCTGCCGTCGAAGCAGAAGTCCGGCACCGGCCCCGCTCCCGCCACGTCGCAGAGCGGACAATCGCCGCAGGCGGGTCCGTCAGCCTCGTCCTCGCCGTCCGCGGCTTCGGCGCCCGCCCCGGTCGCGCCCTCGCCACAGACCTACACCAATCTTCCGCCGCAACCCGCGGAGGCGTCGCGCGGGCGCGGCATGCTGGTGGTCCTGGTCGCGCTGCTGCTCCTGGTCCTTGGCGTATTCGCCGTGGTCATCCAATACAACGAGAAGCAGAAACGCATCAAGGAGATGCAAGACCAGGTCGCCGAGCTGGTCGGCAAACGCGATTGGAATGAAGCGCTGAGGAAGATCGAGGATCTGAAGACCCAGGCCGGGTCCGACCTCTCGGCGCTCGAAACCATCAACGTCATCTCGGCGAGCGTGCAGGCCGAGATGACCAAGGAGCTCGAGACCGTCCGCAAATTGGTGGATGCCGGTGATTTCGAGGATGCGCGCAAGCGCCTCAACCGCCTGCCGGCCGAGATGCAGACCGATGTCCGGCGTCATCTGCTGCTCGAGGAGGAAGCGTTCAACCAGGCGTCGGGCAAGCTCGCCACCGAAGTCGGCGCCCAGCTCGAGAACGGCGACGTCGCCGCCGCCAATCGGCTCATCGGCTCGCGCCCCGCCCGCGAAAGCGCGGCGGCGGCACTGGTGCTCGATCGCTGGCGCATCAAGAAGCTGGAAGAGGCGCGCCCGGCAGGAGCCTCCATCGAGGATCGCCAGAAAGCCGTCAAGCTGGTCAGGGATGCGAGCCCATCTCCCGACCAGCTGCAGACCATAGCCATGATCGAGGACGACATCCGTCGCCAGGAAGGTCGCCTGCGCGATCAGATCAAGCAGCTCCAGGAGATGGCTGACATCGGCAAATACGACGAAGCGTTGACCCGCGCCGAGAAGCTCGGCACAGGCTCGGTGGTGAAGGGCAATGCCGAGCTCGAGAAAGCCTTCCAGGCCTTCCAGACGAAATGCGACAAGGTGAAGAGCGAGTTCGACCAGTTCCACGAGGATGTGCGCAGCGCGATCGCCTCGGGCGACAGCTCCGATCGCCTCAAGGAACTTTCGGGCAAGGGCGAACTGCTGCTGAAGTCGTATCCGGGAGCGCCCAGGCACGATGAGACCGATGAGCTGGTGTCATTGCTCAAGGACCTCGTCGACGCCGTGACCCAGCCCGCGGACGTGCAGCCAGCCCTGATCGCGGGTATGATGGAGGCCCGCAAGGTAGACCAGGAGCTGACCGCCGCGCTCAAGTCGCGCATGAATCGCCTCAGCTCGAACGAAGCCGAGGCCAATGTCGAGCTCGAGAACTCGCGCCGTCTGCTCAAGGACGGGAATTGGGATGCCGCGGAACGTCATCTCCAGGACCTCATCCGCAAGCCCGAGTGGCAGGCGACCGCGGCGCACCGCGCCGCCGAGAAGGATCTCGCCGACGCACGCTCGCAGAACGAACACCGCCAGGCGGCTCAGAAGGATCTGACCGCCGCGATCGCCGCCGGAGACGTCTCGAAGGCCAATACAATCGCTCGCGAGATCGGCCTCAAGTACCTGCCGCTGTCGATCGAGAGCGTGCCGAGCAATGCCGAAGTCTGGCAGGGCGGCAAGAAGATCGGCGCGACGCCGATGGTCATCGACATCCCCGCCGCCGATCGCGTCGACTACGCGATCGAGCTGCGCCTGCCCGGCTACCTGCCGAAGTCGGCTGCCGGCGCTTCGGCGGAAGGGGGCTGGCGCCTGATCGCCGCACTCGAACGCGCGCCCGCGGCGCACGCGGATCTGGGCCAGATCGTGACCTCGCGCCCCACGGCCATCGGGGCGCGCATCTGGGTATGCAACCGCCAGCAGGCTTTCGCGATCAATCCGGCCGGAAATGTCGAATCCTTCTCGTTCCAGGCGGTCACCGGCGCCTCGCCGCTGAACAATCCGATCTATGCCCAGGTCGTTTCCAGCGAGGACGGGATCTACATCCCAACTCGCGAAGGCATCGCCGTGCGCGTCGGCAAGGCCGTCGACCGCATGCCACTCAACGGCGCCACCGACTTCGCCTTGGCGATCTATGAGAGTCCCGAGCTCATCGACCGCCGTTTCCTGATCACCGCCGGGATCGATGGCATGCTCCACGGGGTGGACGAACGCCACCCGACGTCGCGCTGGGATGCGGCCTCCGGAGCTCCGTTCGCGGCGGCGCCGGTCATCGCCAATGATCGCGTCCTCGCGGTGCGCACCGACGGTGCGCTCGAGGCGGTCCAGGCCTACAACGGCAAGCCCCTCGGCGGCGATGCGATCGGCGCTCCGGTCGTGGCCGCTTGGGTGGTCCCGGGCAAGGGTTTCGCGGGACTCACCGCCAACGAGTCCTGGTCATGGGACGGAACCGCCATCACGCGCGAGCCGCTTCCCCAGGTCGCCGTCGGCGGCGCCAAGGACGTGCTCGTCGGCGTGAACGGGCGCATCTGGCTGCATAGCGGCGCGGAGTGGAAGGACATGGGACGCGTCGACGGAAACTCCATCGGCCAACCGCTCGCCTGGCAGGGCCACGTCGCCGTGCCGGTCGGTTCGACCATGCGCGTGCTCGGACCACGCGGATTCGCGATCACGCAGTCCGCCGATTTCCTGCCCGCGGTCGCCGTCGGCCCGCGCCTGGTGGTCATCAACCAGAATGGGCAGGTCAGCATCTTCAATCCGTGATGCCCTGCCCGCTCTGAACGGACCTCGGTCGTTGATGGCGGCGCGAACATCGGTGGCATGCAACAGGGACTGCCCCTGCGAGCCGCGGACGCGTTCTCCTCCGATGTTGGTGCGGGGTCGCATTCCCGAATCGCCCCGAATCGCCTCCTGTCTGCCCGTTCACACGCCCACGCCACAGGGCCGCCAGCAAGAGCCACGTGGATGCCTTGTGCGCTGGGGTGGCCACCTATGCTGCCGCGCCCGGAGGCGGAATGGCTTTCAACTGTGGAATCGTCGGTCTGCCCAACGTCGGCAAGAGCACCATTTTCAATGCGTTGACGATGACGCAGGCGGCCCAGGCGGCGAACTACCCGTTCTGCACCATCGATCCCAACACCGGCATGGTCACTGTTCCCGATGCGCGCCTGTGGGTGCTGAAGGACATCGCCAAGACCGACAAGGTCATCCCTACGCAGATGGAGCTGGTCGACATCGCCGGGCTGGTGAAGGGCGCGTCGCAGGGCGAGGGCAAGGGCAACGCCTTCCTGTCGGCGATCAAAAATGTCGATGCTGTTCTGCACGTGGTGCGCTGTTTCGAGGACCCTGACGTCATCCATGTCGATGGCAGCGTCGATCCGGTACGCGACATCGAAATCATCGATCTCGAGCTGCTGCTCAAGGACGAAGAGACCCTGAAGGCCAAGTTCGATCGCGTGCGCAAGCGCATCCACGACAAGGATCAGCTGGCTGCGATACCGACTCTCGAGAAGGTCCTCGCCGGATTCAAGAAGCTGGTTCCGGCGCGCGCCCAGGGCTTGACCCCCGAGGAGCTGGTGCACATCGCCGATTGCCAGTTGATCACCGCCAAGGCCATGCTGTTCGTCTGCAACATCGGCGAGAACGACATCGCGGCCGGAGGCAACGCGCACAGCAAGGCGGTGTTCAGCCATGCCGAGAAGGTCGGGGCCCGCGCCATCTTGCTGTCGGGAAAGATCGAGTCCGAACTGGTCCAGCTCGACGCGGCGGAACGAGCTTCGTTCATGGAGGGTCTGGGCATGACCGAGGCCGGAGTGGATCGCCTGGTGCGCGCCGGGTACGACCTGCTCGGCCTCGCGACCTATTTCACCGCTGGAGTCAAGGAAGTACGCGCCTGGCAGATCCAGAAGGGCTGGAAGGCGCCGCGCGCCGCCGGAGTCATCCATACCGATTTCGAGAAGGGCTTCATCCGCGCCGAGGTCGCCACCTACGAAGACTTCGTCGCTTTCAAGGGCGAGAAGGGCTGCCGCGAGGTCGGCAAGCTGCGGGCCGAGGGCAAGGACTACGCGGTCAAGGACGGCGACGTCATGCACTTTTTGTTCGCCAAATAAATTTGGCTCCAGGGGCTTCGCCCCTACGGCCCTGACGGACCTACCCCACGGGCTTTGTCGGGACTCGGTTTCGCCGGAAGTCGGCGAAACCGTCGGCGCCCGCCCCATCGCAGGGCGATGGGGCCCCGTGCAGGCTGCGGCGACAGCAAAGCCGGCCGCTTGCGCTTGGTCTTCATCACGCCTATCACGGCATCTCCATCGATGATAGAAAGTGACCACTGATGCCCGACCCGAACCTCGGCGACCTGGGCGCGTTCGCGGACGACGTGCAGAAGATGGCCACGCAGGGGGGCTTCGACCCCTTTGCGATGTTCGCCAGCACGATGTCCTTCCATTCGGTGTTCCTTGCGCCGTTCTCGCCGTCCTTGGCGGGTGCCATCGCCCAGTTTCTCGCGGATGGCACCGGTCCGCTGCTGCGCTCGATCGACGCCTTCCGCGCCCAGGGGATGCCCGAGGATGCGGCGCGCATGCGCGCGCGTGAGATGTTCGCCGCGGCCAAAGGCATGTGCGTGGTGGTGCTGTCCGGCGATTCCCGCCTGAACACCATACCGCAGCTGTTCTTCGGACATCTCGAGGACGGCTGGCGAGCGCACGTCGTCGAGGCATGCGGCAAGGATTTCCCCGGCAAAGAGGCTCTGCGGCAGGCGCTCGGCGATCTGGCGGCCAAGGCCGCAGGCGGAACCAGCTGGCC
Organism: Planctomycetota bacterium; assembly: GCA_038231435.1. GTDB lineage: Bacteria > Planctomycetota > UBA11346 > UBA11346 > UBA11346 > JACCZE01. The sequence goes on along the minus strand of JBBRLJ010000037.1, from coordinate 23,254 downwards.
GGCGCTCACCGCTGGACCGGACGCGGGAAGCAACGTGCTCACCTATTGGCTCGAATTGGCCTCTGGAGTCGTCGCCAGCCTGGACGAAGGGCTCTTGCCGACCGGGGCCGACAGGCTCGGGGATCTCGGACATTGGATCGGCGTGGCCGTCGCGCTGCTCGCAGCGCAAGGCAAGACCATCGACGTCGACGATCTGGCCGCGGTCGCGCGCTGTCGCCTCCTGGCCGGCGAATGGCGCGAGGCCGGAGCGCTCATCGAAGCCGCGGTTGCCGCCGGGCTCCAGGACGAGGAGCTGGTGGACCTGATCGGCCACTTCGCCACCGCCGCCGCGCGGGCGAACGACGCGTTGGACGCGGCGGAATGGCTCGAGGCGCGCATCGCTCCGCTCGAAGAGACCACCGGCCGTTGCTACGATCTCACGCGCGCATTGTTCACCATCCAGGCGGCGGCGCAGGCTCCGACCGATCGCCTGCTGGCGACGGCGGCGCTGATGCTCGCGCGCGACAAGAAGTCGTTCCGCCACGATCTCACCCGCGAGCCGGTGTGGGCGGTGCGCGCGGGTGAGCCTGGCGATTTGCTGGATACCGCGGCGGCCGCCACCGCGATCGGACGCAGCGCCACCTTCGTCTCCAAGCGCCTCGAGCAGGGCACGATACCGTCGTATCGACAGGGCGAGCAGGTGCGTATCCCGGCACGTGCGCTGGCCTCCTGGAAGGCCCTGATGGACGCACACAAGCTGCTGGAGTGACGCTGCTCGGTCGCCATGATGGCGCCATGCCCCTCAGCGGGACTGACTTCGATTACCTGAAGCGCCTGGCGCGCGAACGCTCCGGGATCGTGCTCGTCGAAGGCGATGCGCGCCGCGTCGAGGCGCGGCTCGCGCTGGTAGCGAAGGCCAGCAGCCTCGCCTCGGTCGATGCGCTGGTGGCGCGCCTACGCGCGCAGGGATCCGGCGCCCTGCATGCGCAGGCGGTCGAGGCGATGACCGCCAACGCCTCTCCGTTCCTGCTCGACGGCCGCGCCGCCGAGATCATGTCGACCCGCATCCTGCCCCAGCTCGCTTCACGCCGCGGCGCGCGCCGCCGGCTGCGCTTCTGGTGCCCTGCCTGTGGAGGCGGACAGGAGCCGTACAGCATCGCCTTGCTGATCCGCGAACGCTTTTCGGAACTCGCGGATTGGGACCTGACCATCCTCGCCAGCGATCCCTCGCCCGAGAACCTCGAGAAAGCTGTCTCGGGCAGCTACAGCCTGGTCGAGGCCGTCCACGGATTGCCGACCAGCGTGCTGGTGAAGCACTTCGTCAATCAGGGTACCCACTGGCAGCTCAAGGACGACATCCGGGCGATGGTGCGGTTCACCGAGCTGAACCTGCGCGCCGAATGGCCCGATCTCGAGACCATGGACGCGGTATTCATGCGCAACGTGCTGGTCTACTTCGGTCCGGCCATCCGCAAACCGCTACTGGCGCGGCTGCGCACGGTGCTCGCGCCGGATGGCTACCTGTTCTTGGGCTCGGCGGATGCGGCGATGCTGCTCGACGGTCGCTTCGAGCGCATGCAGGACGAGAAATCGGGATTCTACCAACCGGTCGCGTGACGCGACCGGTTGCTCGACGAGATCCAACACCACCGGGTGGCGGTGGACCGTTAGGCGATCACTTCGCCGCAGTGCCCGAATGGCTGGTGATGAACTCACGCAGACGCGGCTCTGGAGTGAAGCCCATGGTGGTCCCGACGACCTTGCCGCCCTTGAACAGCAGCAGCGTCGGGATGCTCATCACGCCGTACTCCTGCGCGGTGGCGGGATTGTCGTCGACGTTGAGCTTGCCGATCTTGACCGTGGGCGAGAGCTCGCTGGAGAGCTTCTCGACGATCGGCCCGATCATCTTGCAGGGGCCGCACCAGGGAGCCCAGAAGTCCACCAGTACCGGCTTGTCGGACTGGAGGACTTCCTTGGCGAAGTTGCCGTCGGTGAATTCCTGGGCCATGGGATGTCCTCTGCGGGCTTGGGGATCTGAGCGAGGCCAGCACGATGAGCGATCGGGGTCGCGGCCGCTCCGGCTTGGCTGCTGACTGAACCGTAACGGCGGCGTGCGCGCTGGCAACCTGCCGGGCTGCTATGCTTGGAGCATCCTGGGCGGCCTGGACGTCGACGCCGTGAATGGCTAGGGCAACGGGTTGCACCGTGCCGGGGCGGGCCAAGCTGCGTCCATGCCGGCGATCACCGTCCTGCCCAGCCTGTTGTCAGCCGACTTCGCATGCCTGCGGGATGAGGTACGGCGCTGCGAAGCCGCAGGCGCGCGCATGCTCCATGTCGACGTGATGGATGCCCACTTCGTGCCCAACCTGACCATCGGCCCATTGGTGGTCGAGGCCATCCGCCGCTCGACCAGGCTGCATCTCGACGTGCATCTGATGATGACCGAACCGGTGCGTTACGCCCAGGCCTTCCGAGATGCGGGCGCCGACGCCATCACCATCCATGTCGAGGCCGTCGGCCAACGCGGCATGGCCAGCGCGATCGCCGCCATCCGCGCCACCGGCGCGCGCGTCGGACTGGCGCTCAATCCAGATACCGACCCCGAGCTGTGGTTTCCACATTTCCGTGCCATCGACCTGGCGATGTTCATGACCGTGTATCCCGGCTTCGGCGGCCAGTCGTTCATCCCGCAAGTGCGCGCGCGCCTACGCGCGACTCGCGCCGCATTCCCCGCGCTCGCGATCCAGGTCGATGGCGGCATCAACCGCGAGACCATCCCGCTGGTGCTCGCCGACGGGGTAGACCGCCTGGTCACCGGCAATGCCTTTTTCAAGGATGCCGATCCCGCGGGCTTCCTGCGCTGGGCCGAGGCGCAGCCACGTGGCGGCGCTGGGGGAGCGGCGTGATTCCCAAAGCGGATGCACGCGACGCACTGCTGCTCGCACCGTATGCGCTGCCCTCGGCATCAAGCCGCGGTCGGGATTTCCCGGCCATGCCGGATGCCAACCGCGGCGCGTTCCAGCGCGATCGCGATCGCATCGTCCACAGCCGGGCTTTCCGCCGCCTGCAATACAAGACCCAGGTCTTCACCAACGATGAGGGCGACCACTTCCGCACGCGGCTGACCCATACCATCGAGGTCAGCCATCTCGCACGCGGCGCGGCGCAGCGCCTCGGGCTCAACCAGGATCTGGTCGAATGCGTGGCGCTGGTGCACGACGTCGGCCATCCGCCGTTCGGCCATCGCGGCGAGGATCTGCTCAAGGAGCTGATGGCTGACCACGGCGGGTTCGAGCACAACCGCCAGGGCCTGCGCATCGTCGAAGAACTCGAGATCCGCTATCCAGAGTTCCCGGGCCTGAATCTCACCTACGAGGTGCGCGAAAGCATCGTCAAGCATTCAGCGCACTACGATCGGACGCTGGTGCCCGCGCGCTTCCAGCCGAACGAGGCGCCGCTGCTCGAGGCCCAGCTCGTCGATGAGGTCGACTCGATCGTCTACGATTGCCACGACATCGACGATGGTCTGCGCAGCGGCATCCTGTCGCTCGACGCGCTGCGCGAGGTGCCGCTGTGGCAGGGGGCGTGGGACGAGGCGGTCGCCGCCAGTCCGCGCGCCACCAGTGACAAACTGCTGGTCGACCGCGCCCTGCGCAACCTCATGGACGGGCTGCTGTCGAGCCTGATCGAGCACACCCAGCAGAACCTGACCACCGCCGGCATCGACAGCGTCGCCAAGGTGCGCGCGCATGCGGGCAAGCTGGTCGAGGTCAGCCCGTCGACACGTGGCGCGAAGGAGGCTCTGGAAGCGTGGCTGTTCGCGAACCTCTACCGCAGCTGGCAGATCAACCGGGTGTTCCACAAGGCGCGCCGCATCCTGGCCGACCTGTTCCAGTTCTACTCGGACCATCCCGACAGCCTACCGCCGCTCCATTCCGCCAGGGCCGAAGGCGCCGGACTCTTCCGCGCCGTCGCCGATTACATCGCCGGCATGACCGACCGCTTCGCGATCGACGAGCACCGCAAGCTGTTCCAGTCCTGACTGATCGGGAACCCATGCCAACACCCGTGCCGACCACCTACCTCACCCGCCGCTTCGCGTTCAGCTCGAGCCATCGCCTGCACAGCGATGCGCTCGACTCCGCCGGCAACGCCTGCTCATACGGCATCTGCGAGAACATCCACGGGCACAACTACCGCCTCGAGGTCACGGTCTCCGGCAAACCCGACCCCAAGACCGGCTTCTTCTGCAACGTGATGGAACTGCACGCGATCATCGATGCGTTGGTGGTGAAGCCGAGCGATCACCGGTACCTCAATGAGGTGCCGCTCTTCCACGGCACGATCACCACCATGGAGGGCCTCTCGCAACGCATCTGGCAGGCGCTCTTGCCGGCGCTCGAGGCCAAGGGCATGCGTTTGACCGAGATCCTCCTCGCCGAGACCGACGAGCACTGGGTGCGTCTGAAGGCCGATTGAGTACGGCCAGTTTTGCCAAGACCGACGAGGCCCTCCTCGCCGAATGCGATGTCACCAGTTCATCGTCGCACGGGCCAGGAGGCCAGCATCGCAACAAGACCGAGTCGGCGGTGCGGTTGCGGCATCGCCCGACCGGCCTGGTGTCGCAATGCGAGGATCATCGCGAGCGCGGACGCAACCGTGTGGATGCGGTGCGGCGCCTGCGCGTCCGCCTCGCGATCGCCGAACGCGGCGTCTCGGACATGGCCTGGGTGGAGCGCTACCGCAAGGGCCGTCAGATGGAGATCGGCGGCAGCGCGCGCGAGTATCCCCTCGTCGTGGCGTGCTGCCTCGATGCGCTGGCCACTGCGTCGGGCAGCCTGGCCGACTCGGCGAAGGCGCTTGGCATCTCGTCGAGCCAGCTGGTCAAGCTGCTGGTGGCCGACAAGGAAGTGCACCAGGCGGCCAACCGCATCCGCTTGGACGCCGGCGCGGGTGCCATCCATGGATAGCACGTCCGACGTGCAGCCTGCGGCGTGCGGCGCTGACGTTGGAACTGGAGCCGGAACTGGCGAACGATACGCGGTGGGGGTCGGGGCGAATCGCGGGGATCGGCATGCGACGATCGCCGAGGCGGCGCGCAGGATTGGACTCACGGCGCAGGCTCGCCTATGCGCCGCTTCGGCATTGATCGAATCCGCGCCAGTGGGCGGTCCCTCCGGTCAGGATCCGTTCCTCAATGGCGCCTGGATCATCGAGACCAGGCTCGGGCCGCACCAGCTTCTGCACCTCCTGCAAGCGATCGAAACCGCCCTCGGCAGGAGCAGGGAGGTACGGTGGGGCGCGCGCACCATCGACCTCGATCTGCTGTTGCGCGATGATGGCTTGGTGGTCTCGACACCCGTACTGACCCTGCCGCATCCGCGCCTGCTCGAGCGCCCGTTCGTGCTCGGGCCATTGGCCGAGATCGCGGGCAATTGGACGCATCCGCTTGCGCACCAGACCCTCTCGGATCTGGCGCTCCGCCGTCCTTCTCCCTCTCCTTCCCCGACGACAAACGACGGACGACGGACGACGGACGTTCCGTAGTTGCCTACCTAGCGTGTTCGCTAGCATTCCCGCCCGGCTCCCGTCAAAGCCCGACCCTCTCCGTGAGGGGTCATCATGTTCGAACATATCGCCGAGCGCTTCGGCTCCATCTTCGACAAGCTGCGCTACGGCGGCAAGCTCACCGAGGACAACATCCGCGACGGCCTGCGCGACGTGCGCCGGGCGCTGCTCGAAGCCGACGTCAACGTCCAGGTGGTCCGCGACTTCATCGACAAGGTCACCGCCAAGGCGGTGGGCGACGAGGTCATCAAGGGCGTGCAGCCCGGCCAGCAGGTCGTCCAGGTGGTGCACGACGAGCTGATCGCGCTGATGGGCGAATCGGATTCGGACATCCCCTTCGCCAAGACCGGGCCCACGGTCATCCTCATGGCCGGCCTGCAGGGCTCGGGCAAGACCACCACCTGCGCGAAGCTCGCCAAGCTCCTCGAATCCAACGGCAAGCGGCCGCTGCTGGTCGCGGCCGATCTCCAGCGACCGGCCGCTATCGAACAGCTCAAGGTGCTCGGCGCGCAGATCAAGGTGCCGGTCTTCCATAAACCCGGGCTGACCCCGCCGCAGCTCTGCGCCGATGCCGTGGCCCTCGCCGAGGTCGACAATCGCGACGTCGTGATCCTCGACACCGCCGGCCGCCTGCATGTCGACGACGAGCTGATGAAGGAGGTCGCCGAGATCCACGCCCGCACCAAGCCGCACCAGACCTACCTGGTGGTCGACGCGATGACCGGCCAGGACGCGGTCACCAGCGCCAAGGCCTTCAACGACCGCCTGCCGCTCGACGGCGTGGTGGTGACCAAGCTCGACGGCGACGCGCGCGGTGGAGCGATCGTCTCGCTGCGTTCAGTGATCGGCAAGCCGATCAAGTTCGTCGGCATGGGCGAGAAGCTCGACGCGCTGCAACCCTTCCATCCCGACCGCATGGCCAGGCGCATCCTCGGCATGGGCGACATCCTGTCCTTCGTCGAGAAGGCCCAGGGCGCGGTCGATGAGAAGGAGGCCAAGAAGCTCGAGGACAAGATCCTCAAGAACAAGTTCGACCTCGGCGATTTCCAGAGCCAGCTCGCGGCGATCCAGAAGATGGGCTCGATCAAGGACATCATCGGCCTGATCCCCGGCATCGGTGCCAAGTTCTCGAATCTCAACGTCGACGAGTCCATCTTCCGCAAGTACAGCGCCATCATCGGCTCGATGACCAAGTCCGAGAAGATGCGGCCCGAGCTCGTCGACATGAGCCGCCGCCGCCGCGTCGCCCACGGCTCGGGCACCAGCACCAACGATGTGCAGGCGCTGCTCAAGCACTTCGACGCGATGAAGAAGATGATGGGCAAGTTCGGCGACATCAAAGACATGGCCGAGAAGCTGCCGGGCAAGGACGAGCTCACGCCGCAGCAGCTCGCCAATCCGGGCGCGTTCATGCCCAATCCGAACCGGCTGTTCCAGAACCGCGAGGACAAGGACGCGCTCAAGCGCTACCGGGCCGAGCGCAAGAAGAAGGCGAAGCTCAAGAAGATGCACAAACGCTGAACGCCGGCCCTCGTCCTTGGAGCTACGCTGCCCGTTTAGCGGATTGGCTGCGTTGGTGTCCCACCGCCGACGGCGGTGCCTTCAGCGAGACAGCGAGACGATCACGCGTCTAGCCAGCTCCTCGGCGCTTCCCTGGTGCCGGCACTCGCGGATGCCTCCATCGATGCATAGGCGCGCCACCGCATGCCAGGAGCCCTGGTCGCGCCACGCGTAGCAGCCCAATGGCAGCGAGCAACCGCCCGCGAACGAGGACAGCACCGCGCGCTCGATCGTCGCGGCGCGCGCGCTGTCGTGGTGCGATATGGAACCGAGCAGCCAGCGCGCGCGCCGGTCGCCGTCCCGGCAGTCCACCGCCACGGCTCCCTGCGCGGGGGCAGGCACGCAGGCGACGATGGCATCGAGCGGCACCGCTGCCACCGCGCGTAGGAGGCCCAATCGCGAGAGGCCGGCCGACGCGAGGACGGTGGCGTCGACCTCGCCCTCGCGGACCTTGCGCACGCGGGTATCGACATTGCCGCGTATGGGCACGAAGCGCAGGTCGGGCCTGGCATGCGCCAACTGGAGTTGGCGGCGCAGGCTCGAGGTGCCGACCAGCGCGCCCTGGCGCAACCCGGCGATGCCGGTGGCTCCGACCAGCGCGTCGCGCGCGTCCGCGCGCGGCATGACGGCGGCGAGCGCTAGGCCGGATGGCAGGGTGGTTGGGAGATCCTTGCAGCTGTGCACGCCCGCGTCCGCATCGCCGGCGAGGACCGCTGCCTGGATCTCGCGCACGAACATGCCCACGGTCGACGAGTCGTAGAGCGCGGTGACGCGGTCGCGGTCGCCGCTCGAGACGATCGGCACCAACCGTACGCGCAGGCGCGGATGGAGGCGGCGCAGCCGGCTCGCGACCCAGCGCGCCTGCCACAATGCGAGCGGGCTCGAACGGGTGGCGATGCGGAATTCCCCGAGCGTCATTGCTTGATGTGGCTCTGCGCCCAGCTGACCTGGTAGGCCAGGGTGCGCAGGCCGTCCGCCAGCAGCTGGGCCGCGAGCACGCGGACATCGGTCTTGGATTTCTGCGACTGGGCGCCGCGGATGTCGATGAGCGGCAGGCCGGTGTTCGTGCAGTCGTCGCGGACCTTCAGCCAGGCGGTGTCGATGGCCGACTGCTGGGCGAAGTCGGCGACCTTCTCGGTACGGCCGATCACGATCACCGGGATGAAGCCGCCGCGCTTGCCGTTCTTGTCGCCGCCCATCAGGTTGGACGCGATGGTGCGCATCCACTTGTCGAGCACCTGGGGATCCTTCAGCGAGCAACCGGCCTCTTCGCCATTCAGGCAGACCGCCGCGACAACCTCGCTGTCCGGATCGAGCAGCGGTTCCTGGCCCTTGAACTGCTTGTCGGCGAACCAATTGTCGGCCAGAGCGAGGTTGTCGATGCATCCGCGCGGCGCATCCTTGACGCCGAGGACGCGGGCGAGCTGCCTGCGCATCTCGGTCTCCCAGGTCTTGTCGGGGTTCGTGACCAGCAGTTTGACCTTGCGCGCATCGAAGGTGCGCGCGTCGTTCCATTTGTGCACCGCGCGGTGGGCCGCGACCTGGGTCAGCATGTTCACCAGCTTGCGCTGATAGTCCTTGTTGGAGATCACGTCGCCAGCCACCAGCGGCGGCGCCATCAGCTCGAGATCCGTCGGCGACGGCGCGCCATGGGTGACCGTGACCACCTTGCCGAGCAGGAATCCGCGGTCTGGGCCGAGATCCGACACGTCCTCGAGCTTCAGCCACAGGCGCTCGCCGCATGGCCCGAGATCCGGGAATGGCACCGAGAAGACCTGCCAATCACCCGTCTCGGAGAACGTCAATGGCTCGAGCGGCAGGGTGACCTTGTCAGGGCGTTCCTCGATCGTGGTCGCGGTCGGATCGTGCTTGCTGGGCGTCGGCACCACCTCGGTGCGGCTCGGCAGCTGCGATTCGACGGCGACAGACAGCGATTTGCGATCGGCGCGGACGCGATGCACCAGGATCACCACGCCGCCAGCGTCGACATCGGCCTTGGCCAGCTCGAGCTCGAGCATGTGCGCGTGCTTGGGCCCTGGTGGCCGCTGCGAACGATGGAACGGCTCTGCTCCGCTCGGCCATGGCGACGGCAGGTTCGCCGAGCCGTCGAGCGGTTCCTCCTTGGGTGCCTGTGGCCACACGAACGCGTGCGCCCAGGTCGCCACCATGCGTTGCTCCTTCCCGATCGTGGCGTGAGCCTGCGGCCTCGCATCCGCGTCGCCCGGGTGCTCGGTGTCCGAGACCTTGCGCTGGGGGGCCACCGAGAGCGGGAGCCACGGCGGAGCCGATGCGGTCGCTCCCTCGGGCCCGGGGCGGTCTCCACCAGCCAGATAGAGGCTGGCGATGCGCCACGACGCGCCATGGACCTTGATGGTCACGGTGCATGGACCCTGGCTGAGATCCACGCCGAGGCGCAGCGGCTTCCATCCACCCGGCATGAAGTCCTTCGCCTGGAGGGTGCCGACGACGCGGCCATCGATGAGGACGCTGAAATCGCCCTTCGGCTGCGACGCCGAGGCTTTGACCCAGGCCTGGTAGCGTCCGCCGGTGAGCGGCGGCAGCTGCCGCTCGAGCGTGCCGTACAGCCCGGTCAACTCGCCTCCAGCTTTCCAGAAGGTTCCCGGATGGGCGGCCATGAGATCATCGCTGGAGATCAGCCAGCATTCGGGACCCGCGGCGATCGCGGCTCCGTCGCTGTCTGGTAGCGGTGCCTCGGACTCGGGCGAGGCTTCGAGCGTTGGGGTCGCGAGTTGCGGCTCCGGACCTGACTCGGGCGTGTGGACTGGCTTGGGATCCTTGCCGACGTGCTGCTCCGCCTGGGCGAGGCGCGAAGAGAGCGTGCGGACGCGTCCACGCATGTCGGCGACCCACGGCTCGCCGGGGAGATCCTCGGGGAGTTGCAGCGCATCCAGGCCCGCACGCGCGGCATCGGGCTTGCCATGGTCGAGATCGACGGCCGCCTGTCCGAGGACACGCGCCGCTGAACGCCTCAGCTCCTGGCCGATCTCGTGGGCCACGGCCGCTGGGCAGGAGCGATCCTGGACGCTCGCCGCCCAGGCCGCGGCGGCATCCTCGGGATAGTCCGCCCGGGTCGGCTGGTGGACGGCGTGCACGTCCGACGATCCCGGTTTGCGCGGCGCGCCGGACATGGCCAGCAGCGTGATGCCGACCGCCAGCACGACGATGACACCGGCGGCGATGGCCATCACCGGCAGCCAGGAACGCTGGCGGGACCGCTCGGGACCCCGCTTCCCCGGGTCCACTCCTTCTCCGGCGGGACCGCCAGTGGAGCCGACCGCCGATCCGGCCGCGGCTCCCGCCGTTATCCCGAGGGGTTCACGGGTCTGGGCGGGCAGGGGCGGAGCCGAGAACGTGCCGCCATCGCGCTCGGCGCGCCGGTGGAAGAGCACGTTGCCCGAGGTGGTGAAGGTGAAGCGATGATGGTCGGGATGGCCGGGCACCTCGACGCTGTAGGTGGTGGCGGTCAGGCCCTTGAGCGCCCGAAACCGGTTGATCTCGAGTTGCGCCCGGCCGGGGAGCAGGTCCACGCAGTTCGAGCAGACCAGCTGCCCATCGATGCGCACCGCCAGGCCCTGCGCCAGCTCCTCTGGAGAGATCAGGCCTTGGCAGGTCGAGCAGACGAGGGTCGATAGGTTGCTCATGCCACGGGCCGGAGGCCCAGCGTATGGGGGGCGAGAGCGAGGGAACGGGAGACCTCCCCCCCGCCCAGGGGGAACAGAGTCCGGTTCTCCCGAAAGGGACCCTGTCGAGCCCCGCAGGGGAGCCGACTATTCGAACACCACCATGGCGTGCCCCGTGACCTCGGGCACCACCACCTCGGCGCGGCCACGGCGCCAGGTGATCTGCAGGGGGGCGAGCTCCGGGGCCAGGTAGGCCTTGCGGGGCTGCCGTTCGAGCCGCAGCGACATCGCGACATCGCGCAGGGGGACGATGTCCTCAACGATGTCGCGGTTCTCGGCGCGGCGCTCAGGACAATATTGCAGCAGGTGCACGATGGTCCGGCCGCGCTGGCGCATCACCGTCGCCTCGGTGCTCGACGGCGCCCTCAGGCGCAGGAGCGGCGCCGGCAGGAGCTTGTCGATGAGGTTGCCCACCAGCTGGCGCAGGTGCAGGTTGCCGTGCGCCGCGAAGCCCGCGAAGACCGGGTAGGCGATGTAGGCAACCTGCCGCGAGAGCACCGCGGCGGCGTAGCGGCTGAGCTTGTCCCCTGGGGTCTGGGCATGCGACGAGAAGTGCCGCCACCCACGCTCGAAATAGGGCTCGACCACGCCAGCCACGGTCTTGCCGCCGCGCGCCGGCACGACGCGCACGCTGCGGTCGTACATGATGTGGTCGCTGGGCGCCACGCCGGCGGCCACGCTCTCGCCGAAGCGCACATAGGTCGAGCTGAAGGGAGACATGCCGAGCGGTTTGATCGGCAGCGCCGCGAGAGTGGTAGCGGTCTGCGTGGCATCGAGGCCCGACTCGCCACTGACCAGGAGTCGGCCGCCGCGATCGAGATAGGTTCGCAACCGGCGCGCCGATGCCTTGTCGACGGGAATGCGATCGGGCAGCACCAGCAGCTCGTAGCGCTCGAGATCGCTGCCGAAGTCGACCACGTCGAACTGGTGCTTCAGCTGGGTGAGCAGGCGCACCGCGCCCTCGTCGCTGCCACTCAGACCGATCGAGCTGTTGTGCGTGTTCGGGATCTGGAACAGGCCGATTTGGGCCACGCTGCGCGCGCCATCGAGCCACGGCTCGCGCTCGGCGACGCGGGCGTAGGCCTTGCCGATGAGCTCGTACGCACCGCGATCGAGGATGCCGCGCGGGTGCAGCTGATCGCCGATCGAACAGCGCGCCCCATGGGCCATCATCTGGCTGGTCTCGTACTCGAGCGCGGCGTACGGCTTGAGGCCGCCGAAATCCGCCCAGCTCTTGTGGAAGCGGGCGGTCATGCCGAGGTAATCCTTGCCGAAGTTTCGCGCGAAGCGCACGTAGCTCGGGAAGTACATGTAGCCCCAGCCGCCGGTGGGCAGGGCCTCGATCTCGACCTGCTCCTGGTAGCGGACCTCGCGCGGAAGGTTGGCGAGCGGCCGCCCGTTGAAGTAGACGCCAGCCTTGGGCGCCGCCGCGCGCACCAACGCGTGGAAGCGCTTCATGTACGCCATCGTCACCTGGTTGGCGTAGGTCTTGCGATCGTCCTCGCTCTCGGGATTGAGACCTGCCTTGTCCATGCCCGCGATCGCCCACTGGCTGCAGCTCTGCTGATCCCAGCACATGTCGAAGAAGATGCCGTCGACCGGCTTGAAGCGCGTGAGGATTTCACGCGTCTGCTCGGCGAGGTAGTCCTGATAGGGTGAGGACATGTCGAGGATCTGCCAGCCAGCGCCGAACCACGCGCCCGATGTGGCATTGCCACGCCACATGTGGTAGGAGCTGTCCGGCTTGGTCGCGATCCACTCGGGATGCGTATCGGCCGCATACTCGTCGCACTGCACGCTGATGTAGATCGGGGCCCTGATGCCCTCGCGATGGAGCGCCTCGACCTGGCTCGCAGTCAGATCGAGCCCCTTGCGCAGGCCCGGATGCCGTTCCGGCCGCTTGGTGGTGTAGTAGAGATGGCCATGGTGGCATTTGGCGAACACCGTGACGCTATCGACATGAGCCTTTTTCAGCGTCCGGGCGAAGGCTTTGGCATCGAAATCCCGGCCCACGTCCGGGATCGACGGCCCGGTATGGAAGTCGAGGTGGATCTGTCGGAACGGGACGATGGCCTTGGCCATGAGCGCACCTGCGTCTGAGGGGGATGACGGCGACTGAGGAGGCTGGCGTGATATCCCACGGCGACCGCGAAGTAAATTGCCCAGGATCACCGGCCCTGGTCTGTATTCACCCGGGAGAACGACGGCGGCCGCCTCATCTACCGCCGCGACGTGTCTGCGCTGAGTGTGGACGGGGGCCGGACTTGGCGGAACGGACGGCATGTTTTCCCGATGCAAAGCCGAGCCGCCGGTGAGCATCGCCCACGATGCCGGCCAAGCGTTCGTCCAGGCGATCGCACGACGATGGGCGCACGCCGACCCAGATCGACATCGCCCGCCGCGCCAAGGTCAGCCAGGTCACGGTGTCGCATGTGCTGTCGGGGCGCGGACGCGTCGGCGACGAGGTGCGCGAGCGCGTGCTCGCCATCGCTGCCCAGCTCGGCTACCGGCCGAATGCCGCCGCGCGGGCGATCTCGACCGGCAAGTTCGGCTGCGTCGCGCTACTCTTGGGCGCGCGCCAACAGACCAGCGTGCTGCCGCAGGGACTGGTATGGGGCATCGAGGACGCTCTCGAACGCGAACAGCTCTATCTGATCGTTGCCCGGCTCGACGACGATCGCATGCGCACTCCCGGCCACATACCCAGCATCCTGCGTCAGGTGAACGCCGACGGCCTGCTGATCAACTACACCTATTGGCATCCGCCGGAGCTGGCCGAACAGCTGAGTTCGCACCGCATCCCGGCGATCTGGATCAATACCAAGCGTCCAACCGACTGCGTCTATCCCGACGAGATCGAGGCCTCACGCTCGGCGACCGTGCGCTTGCTCGAACTCGGCCATCGCCGCATCGCCTATGTCGACTGGATACCCGGCGGATTCGACCAGCCCAACCTGCACTTCAGCACCCACGACCGCTACGCCGGCTACGCGCAGGCGATGACCGCCGCGGGGCTCTCCCCGCGGCTGCTCAACTGCGAGGTGCGCGGCGAAGGCTATCTCCCGGCGAGCGGCCGCGAGCGCATCGCCTGGATGACGTCCTGGATGTCCGCCGTGGATCGGCCCACCGCGGTAATCGTGTATGGCAGCTTCAGCACACGCCCGCTCCTGTTCGCCGCGCAGACCTGCGGACTGAAGATTCCACGTGATCTCTCGGTGGTGACCTTCCATCACACCCATGAGCAGGATTTCGAGGTGCCGATCGCGACCCTGATCGTACCTGAGCAGGAGATGGGCTCGGTCGGCGTGCGGATGCTGATCGAGCGCATGGCCGCGCCGAGCGCACCGATGCCCTCGCGGGCGCTGCCGGTCGCGTTCGTCGAAGGCGGCTCGATCGGCTCACCCGGTTGACACCGGGCTCGTCGGGGCGCTCTCGGACTGGGCATCCAGGAGCCGCGTGGCGTACCCACGGTGAACAGGTCTCGAATGCCTCGGTCGACGCGAATTCCACAGCTCGCATCACTTCGGCGGAGTGCACGTCCCGCCGTCCTCGACCGGCATGGGCAGAGCGAGCGGAGGTCGCTTGCGCTTTGGCGCCGCGATCTTCGCGATCAGCATGCGCACGGCCTCCTCGCCGACGCGCTCGAAGGGGATCGCCACCCGCGTGGCGCGGAAGGTGGGGTCTTGGATCGGGTTCGGGGCGTGGACGATCAGCGACAGATCCTCGGGGATCCTCAACCCCGCCTTGGCGGCCGCGACCGTGACGATCATGCCCTCGGACGGGCCATGGGTGATCACGGCGGTCGGGCGATCCTTCGCGGTGAGCATGCGGACCATCCGCTCCCGCGCTTCGTCGCCGGACCAATCCCCGATCAGCGGACGGGGCGGCAGGCCCGCGGCGGACATCGCGGCGGTATAGCCCTTCGCGCGGGCGACGAGGCTATAGTGCGTCTCGCCGCTGTTCTGGAAGAAGGCGATGCGCCGGTGCCCCATGCCGACCAGGTATTGGACCGCTCCGCGCGCGCCGTTCTCGTCATCAGGGTAGACGCAGTCGTGCGACAGGCGGTTGTTCATCCACACCGAGGGGATGTGGAACCTATCGATCAGGGTGCTCATGCGCTCGGGCATGTCGTGGGTGTATGCGATGAGCATGCCGTCGGCCGACAGTTCGCTGAGGATCTTCGGGACGTGACCTTCGCTGGTGAGCTCCTCGTCTGGCATCGTCGCGAGGGTCAGGCGCAGATCGTGGCGGTGGGCCTCGGCGATGATCGACCACCACAGGCTCATGAACGGCGCCGCGCGACCCTGGTTGGTGGGCAGCAGCAGCGCGATGGCGCCGAAGCTGCCGCGCCGCATGGCGCGCGCATAGGTGTTCGGTCGGTAGCCGAGCCGGGTGGCGGTCGCCAGTACCCGATCACGGGTCTCGGGCCGGAACGCCGCGCCCTTGCCATTGAGGATCTGGCTGACGGTGGCTTGCGAAACGCCGCTGTCCTTGGCGATCTGGGTGACGGTCACGGGCATCCAGGCACCGTAGCGGCTGGCGGTGCCCCGGGCAACGGGCTTGGTGGGAGGTGTAGAAGCTCGGCGATCCCCGGCGGGGAGGCGTGGAATGTGGCATGGTGGGCGGATGCCCGACACCGGTGGCGGTCGCGGTGGCCGACGATGAGGGCCGAGAGGCCTGTTGGCCCGGTCAGGGATCATGGACCGGCATCGGCTCCGATCCCGCGGGCGCGACCGTGGATCTCGACACCGAATCCATCCGTGGGTCCGACATCCATTCCCGCGGCTGCCTCAAGCGCGCGTCCGCGAAGCGGTGAATCCGCGGCGAGACGCAGGCCTGCTCTTCCTGGCGCGGCGGGCGCGGCGAACCGTGGATCCATGCTCAGGCCGGTATCCGCACCATGCGCCGATTCCTGACCGCTGGCCGCGCGCCACGCCTCGAGACCTTCGCTGACAGCCCCGTCCCAGTCGAACTTCGGCAGTTGGCCGTCAGCCCAATAGTCGTTTCCCAGAAACGTCAGCCCGGGATTGGGACCGCTGACGCGCAGCGACGGCACCACTCCCGAGCAGGCCAGGAGGTTGCCGAGGAAGCGCACGCGCGCGGTGTTGCGCACGATCAGGGCTGACGGCGCGTCGCGCGCGCTCGGGGACATCACCACCGTGTTGTTGTAGACATCGATGTCGCTGACCGTGGCGCCATCCGCCGCGACCTCGATCCCCGGGTAGCCGTTCTTCCGGCCGTCATCCCGCGAGAGGTTGAACCTGCAGACGTTGCGTGCGAACACGTAGGGCGAACCGGGATACGCATAGAGCAAGTATCCGGCGCCGTCGTTGCCGTGGCTGTAATTGTACTGCATGACGGAATCGCTCACCCCGCCATCGAAATCGAAGCCGCCACCGTCGAAGGGACAGCCGGTGCGGTTGTCGTAGGACTCGGAGTGCTGGATGGTCACGCGCGTGCTGGCGTAGGCCCAGATGCCGACGGGTCCGCCCTTGTCGCAATGGCACTCGGCACCGTTGCCATAGGCGACGCAGCGGTCGATCAGGCCTCCGGAGACGCATCCCAGCAGGATGCCGTTTCCAGAGTGGTTCTCGCGGTAATCCGGATCGCCGGGATTGTCATGGGCGACGCATTCGACGATCGAGACATCGGCATTGGCGTACTCCCTGCGCTGCGGATCCTCTGCGCCGATGGTGGTGATGCCTACGTATTGGTTGCCATGGGCGAGACAGCGCTCAATGCGCACGTCGCGGTATCCGCTCAAAGCGCCGTCGTCACGCCAGCCACCGACCAGGATGCCGTTGCGCGAATCCACCGCCTCGACCTCGATGATGCGGATCCAGGAAAGACTCGCGGCTCCCGGCTGATCATTCATCACCGAGATCGCATCGCCACGTTTCTTGCTCCCAGCTCCTCGCACCACCAGCCGGGCGATGCGGATACCGCCGAGACGCTTCACGCTGATGCCCGGGCCCTCACCCGATTCGATGGTCGCCCGCCCTTGGCCATATGATCCGACCTCGATCGGTGACTCCGGAGTTCCGCCGGGGCCGCCCTCGAGCGATAGGTTTCCGCTGAAGGTCTGGCCACCAGCGAACAGGACCCGATCACCAGCAACCAGCCTGAGCGTGTTGGCTTTGTCGATGCTGCGCCATGGCCTCGCCTCGCTGCCGTCGCCCGCGGCGTCGTCCCCGTCGGCGCTGAAGTGCAGGTCGCGAGCCTGCGCGGTCACCGCCGCGAACACCGGCATCGACATCGAGAGCACCAGCATCGAGGCCAAGGCATGCGCACGCATGGACTGGCGTGTACCCGGTGATCGTCTTCCGCAAAGTGGTAAATCGGCTCCTGCGACGCGTTCGTCGCAGGTACGTTGAATTGCGTCGTCCACTGCACGCGCATCCTCTTGCCATGCCAGACGTCCCGCTGCGCCCGCGCCTGCTCACCGTGCTCTCGTACGGCTCGATGATGGCTCTCGCGATCGGCATCAACCTGCTGCCGGTCTACCTCACCGTGCTCAGCGCGACCTATGGCGGAGCGGAAGGCCTGTCGCAGGAGCGCCTCGGACGACTCGGAGCGTCGGCCTTCGGAGGACTGGTCCTGGGCATCCTGCTCACTGGTCCGTTCGCCGATCGTTGGGGCGCGAAGCTGTTCGTGCAACTCGGCAATGCGCTGCTCGCCTGCGGCTTGATCGGCGCGGCGTTCGCGCCCGACTACGCGTGGCTGGGCGCGGCGATGTTCGTGCTCGGCCTGGGCACCGGCGTGCTCGACATGGTGCTCAGCCCGGTGGTGTCCGCCCTGCATCCGGAGCGTCGCGCCGCGGCGATGAACTGGCTGCATTCGTTCTACTGCGTCGGCGCGGTGGTGACGGTGCTCGCGGGTACGCTCGCCATCCATGCCGGTATCGGCTGGAAGGGATCGTGCCTGCTGCTGACCCCGTTGCCGCTGTTCCTGCTCGTGGCGTTCGCGCCGCTACGCCTGCCGAGCATGGTCGCGGATGGCCAACGCATCCCCATGGGCGCGCTGCTGCGCCGTGGCTGGTTCGTCTGCGCGCTCATCGCGATCTTCCTGGGCGGCGCGACCGAGCTGGGGATGGCGCAATGGCTGCCCGCCTATGCGCAGACATCGCTGGGCTTTCCGGGTTGGGCCGGGGGAACGGCCTTGCTGCTGTTCTCGCTGGCGATGGCGCTCGGACGCATGGCCTTGGGCATCTACGGTTCCCGCCTCGAGCCCTTCGCCACGCTCGCGGCGGGTGGCGCCGCGTCGTCGCTGCTGTTCATCTGCGCCTCGTTCCTGCCGCAGCCATGGGCAGCGCTGACCTGCGCGATCGCGGTCGGCTTCACCGGCAGCTTCCTGTGGCCGACGATGCTGGCGATCACCGCCGACCGCTACCCGGATGGCGGGGCGAGCATGTTCGGCGCATTGGCCGCGCTCGGCAACGCCGGCGGCATCGTCATGCCCTGGCTGGTGGGCTGGGTGGCCGACCACTCGGACCTGCGCTGGGGGCTGGCGACGTCCGCGATCGCGCCAGCGCTGCTGGTGCCGTTGGTCCTGGCGATGCGCCGGCACCGCTCCCTGGCCCATGCGGGGATGCCCGCCCCGCCTCGAGCCGCCGACAGCGAACCGTGACGAGTCCGGTCCTCGGGCCTCTGGCAGAGTATCCGCCCATATCGTGAAAAATCGCGAGGTTCGCAGGCGCCGAGGACCGGCGCGGGGATGGAGGGTGCCGCTGGTCAAAGCGGCGCGCTCGTCGTCGTGATGCGCAATCCTCCTCGAGCGGACTCGACGATGCTGACCGCCGGCGGCATGTCGCCGCGAGCGAAGCTGGCGTCGAGCAGGTGGAAGGTGGTGCCGTGATCGGTGAGCGTCCCAGGGAAATGCAGGTGGCCGGTGAACACGGCCGGTATCCGCCCGAGGACGCATTCGGCGAAGAACCCTGGCGATCCGGACTGGGTGTAGACCTCGAGATTGCGATACTGGTCATGGGCGTGGATGAACGACCGCACCACCGGCCGATCGAGCGGCACATGCGTGAGCAGGATCGGTCGCTCGCACTCTTGCCCGCGCAGCCACGCCGTGGCGCGCGCGTCGATCCGGCTCGAGGCGCTGTCGACCAGCAGCAGGTCGTGACCGTCGATGGTGATGCGACGCTCGCCGAGCTCGACGCCGTGCCTCCGCCAGCGCGCGATCGCGTCGTCGCGATGCGCGTCGACGTGCTGCAGATCGTAGGCATCGGCGGGAATGCCCGCCTTGGGGAATTGCAGGTCGTGATTCCCGGGCGTCATGTGCCATGGGCAGCGCAGCCCGGACATGACCTCGGTGGCGAGCGCCACGTTCTCCTCGCTGTGCCAGTCGATGACGTCGCCGACGCTGAATACCGCGTCGAGACCGAGCGTATCCAGCCACGTCACCGTCCGCTTGATGGCTGCCGTTCCGACATGGAAACGCGCGCGCACCCGGCGGAGATCAGCGGACGGATCCTGGTCGGCGATGAGATGGATGTCCCCGAGGACGGCGATGCGCATGGTGGTGACCAGGATAGTCGCGCCAGCGGCGGCGACATGGGGATTTCATCTCGAATCTCGGCTCGAGGCCCGGGCGGGAATCCGCTCAGGGCCGCGATATCTTCTCGCACGACAGCGACACCATCGACGCGACCGCCGCCGCATACCGTTCGTGATCGGCGATCCGCCACCACAGCATCGGCAGGGTGGTGACCCAGACGTCTCGACCGGTGCGGGGCTCGATCCTCACCCGGTACTCGCTCCGGGCAGGAACGTAGTCCTCGAGATGGCAGATCGCCGGATGCGCCCGTGGGAGCAATCCCGAATCGACGCGGAACTCCGCGGAACCGTAGCGGGTCGAGGTCCCGAAGGCCTGGTGCATCATGCCACTGTATTCATAGAAGCCGTAGACCCGGTGTCCGGCGTTGAGCCACTCGCCGGCATCGATGAATTCGAAGGTGGCATGGTCGCGGAGCTCATCGCTCCCGCGCATCCGCTCGATGGTCGCCAACTGCTTGTGCCAGTCGAACTGGTATTCGAGGAGGTCGTTCACGGTGCAGGCGAGCATGGCCGCTGTCGTCGCTCCGAGTCCCGCAACCAGGATCCATCGGCTCCAACCGATCGCATCCTCGACCAGCTTGGCCGCGAAGCACAGCATGAACGCCGAGCCCAAAGGCATGAGCAGTTGGAAGCGCGACGTCCAATCACGCCCCGTGAACTGCTTGTCGACCACGGCATAGGGGTAGACGGCCAGCAGCAGCATCACGAAGCCGAGCGCCATCCAGGCGAGATCCTGGCGCATGGCCGCGGCTGCCCGGGGCCGTAGGCGCGCGACCGCCCACAGGGCGATCGCCGTGATGGCCATGCCCGCCCACAGCGCCACCGGACCCGCGCGCAGATCACCGGTGACCGCCGACCACGCCCACCGCAATGCGTCGAGGCTCATCAGACCCTCGCGCGTGACGCGGTTGTAGTCGACGAATTCGCCCTGCGGCGCGAAGAACGCATACCGGATCACCAGGTAGGCGATCGGCAGCACGATCAGGTCGACGTTGCGCCGCAAGCGAGCCAGCAAGCCAACCCCTCGCGGCGATCCCATCCAAGCCGCGTAGGCGAGCACCAATGGCTGAAAGGCCAGCAGCGACGTGGTGCTGAACGACAGCGCCAACAAGACCAGCGCGGCCACGCGATATCCCTTTCCCCGCGCACGCACATGACGCGAGAGCAGCCACACGCCGGCGAAGAACAAGGCGTAGCAGACCGCATAATGGGCACAGCAGGCGGCGATGCGCGCCGCGTTGACCGGCAGCACGCTGAAGATCAGGCAGATGAACAGCCGCGTGCGCGCATCGATGCCAGTGATGGTGCGTAGCACCGCATACAATGACAGCGAGGCGGAGAGGAAGCAGAGGAAGGCCAGGACGCGATAGGCGATCTCCGGATGGGGCAGCCAGGTCATCGCCAGATGCAGCTGCGCCAGCAGCGGGACCCCCATGTCGCCGAGATTCGCCGCCATCTCCGCCCGGTCGACGCCGATGATGCACCAGTCGTCCCAGAAGCGGCCATCGTCCAGCAGCATCACCCCATGGGCGAGGGAATAGACGCACGCGATGATCGCGAGCGGCGAACGCGTGATCCGAGCCAACAGCGCGGCGAGGCGGGCGGGGCGCGAGACCGGCACGGCTGGCGAGACGAGCGGCGTCATCGCAACCATCGTGTGATGCGCGGGGGCTGCGCCAGATGCCGCTGCCCGAGACGCAGCTGGATGGCGCGGAAACCCTGGGACGGCCGGGGCTACGAACCACAAGACGGGCGCTGATCTGACGGACTTCGATGGTGTCCGGTCGGCGCGCACCGCGCCTGGACGAGCCTGCTCGGGATCACTTCGTCGCTGGCACCCCGCTGAGCGGATGGCTGGTGACGGCCGCCCATGCCAACTCCTGCAGCAGCTGATTGAGCCGCTCGTCCCAACCGGCTTTGCCCGGAACCTCGATGTAGTTTCCCGCGAAGTTCCGTGCCGGTCCGCTGAGCACCGACGGCATCGGCAGCCCCACCGGGCTGCGACGATAGATCACCGCGAAGTGGCAGTAGGCGGCGAGCGCCTGCAGCGGCGGCATGGGATGCCCAGTGGGGTCGGAAAACAGGTCCGACTGCTTGGCTATGCCCGGCGCCGAGCCGGCGATGATGCGCGCGCGCAGCGCGATCACTGCCTGCCCGACCGGCACCACGAACAGCTCCTGCCGACCGGCCTTGGCGTTGATTCCGCGGACGTAAGCGTCCATGGCGGCAAAGTACGGATCGTGCAGGGCCTTCAGATCGGCCTCGGTCATGGCGTCCTTGTCCACTGGAGCGCTGTGCATCGGCCACTCGTTCTTGTCGAACGGCATCCAGAACTCCTGGATCGTGACGCGTACGCGTGGATTACCCTGCCGCGCCAACTCGGCGAAGCGGTCGATGCCCTCGTCGGCCACATGCATCGGCGACAGCGTGAGCACGTCGACCAGTCCAGCGCGCAGCGCCTTCTTGGCTTCGTTGCGCTCGTCGGGCACATCCCAGTGCTGGATGACCTGCGATCCGCCGATCTTCGACGTGCCGACGGTCTGATGACCGCTGATGCCGGCGGCCTGGGCCATCTCGTCCAGGATCGGATCGATCCAGTAAGCGTGGAAGCTGTGCCCGCATGAGAAGATCCGCTGTCCGGCGGTGATCGGCGCCGTGGAGTTCGACTCGGCGGCGGCCAATACCGGGGCGGGCTCGGCGGCGCAGGCCAGCGCTCCAGCGATCAACCATGCGCACGCAGGCGGCATGGCCGCGGCGAGCCAGCGCACTGCTATCGCCAAATTCCTGACGCGGCGCGAGGAACGGAGCGAGGTGGGCATGGCATGAGCTCCTGCTCGTTGGATGTGGTATGATGTGCGCGAATCAGCGACCATCGTCGTCACCCTACCCGGCCGCGGCGTGGGAACCATGTGGCTATCCGCTTCGCATGTGTCGGATCGTCTGATCAGTCCCTGCTGCAGTCCGTCATGTCGTGCGCGAGCGCTTTCGCCCTGTGGCATACGACACCGGGGGACCGGGATCGCGGACGATCCGGCCCTGCGTCTCGAGCTCCCTCAGGCAAGCGTTCGTGTACCACCAGACCGACCCTTCGAAATCCGGCATCGCTTCCAGTGTGAGGCGCGGATCGTTTTTCTGGGTTTGCTGTGCATTGACCATGTCCCTCGATGGCATCGTAGAGGGTTCGCGCCTACAGGACCACTGGTTGTCCACGAGGTTCGTATGCTAGTTGATGAAAGGATTCTTGGATCAGATTGATCTCGTGTTGGCATGTGTCGAAGCCAAAGCGAGCGAAACCACCGCAACGCCAACTGAGGCCAAGCCAGAAGTGCACGCCACCGGCGGTCTACGTCTGCTTCCGTTGCCATCGAACACCAACTGAGATGCCTTCAACCCATTCGCTGGAAGAGCACGCTCATGAGCACTCCACAACAGAAAAGAACGATCATCTACGTCGAGGACAGCGCCGGTGACGCTTTGCTTTTGACTGAAACTCTTGCCGAACGCCATCCCGACGCAGTACTCGTGGTCATAGAGAACGGCGCGAAGGCGCTGCATTATTTCGAGATCAAAGCGAAAGTGCGGGACATCCCGCCTCCGCACTGCATCCTGCTCGATACCCACGTGCCCATCGTCTCGGGATTGCAGTTGATCGCCTTTCTCCGCGGGTCGGAGGTCTACAACCAAACAGCGGTCTATGTGTTCGCATCTGAAAAGGAGTATGCCGCCATCAACGCATCTACCTTGGTTTCGGCTGAAAGTTTTCTGAAAAAGCCATCTGACTGGGAAGGCTTCATGGCGCTTGGTGACTTGCTGATGAAAAGCGCAGAGGCCCTTGTCAACGACACCGAGGCCTCCCCGACCGACTCCAAACCAGAAGTCCACGCT
>JBBRLJ010000036.1:0-54063 GCA_038231435.1 Planctomycetota bacterium | reverse complement strand
GTCCTTGCTCTACCTTTTCCGCCGGGCCAGGGCCGCCGTCCTCAGACCCCGTCAAGCTGTCTGCGGTCCTGCATGAGACCCAATTAATTCATCAAACGAATCAACCCGGCGCGAGCCGGGTCGATTCTTCGAAACCACTTCCCGTTTCTTCCCGGGGGGCAGCGCGGAGCGCGATGTTGGGGGGCCGTAGCCCCCCAACCAAAAGCCGTAGCCCCCCAACCGAAAGTCACTTCACCTTGGCGAAGTATTCCTTCGAGCCCTTGGGGTCGGCCTTCATGGTGGCCTTGCCTTCGGTCCAGTTGGCGGGGCAGACCTCGCCGTGCTTGGCGACGAACTGGAAGGCCTTGATCACGCGCAGGGTCTCGTCGACCGAGCGGCCGACCGGGAGGTCGTGGACGATCGCGGCGCTGACCACGCCCTCGGGGTTGATGATGTACAGGCCGCGCAGGGCGATGCCGGCTTCCTCGATGAGGCAGCCGTAGTCGCGCGCGATCGACTTGTTGAGGTCGGACACCAACGGGTAGGCGAGGTCGCCGAGGCCGCCGTTGTTGCGCGGGGTGTTGCGCCACGCGAGGTGGGTGAACTTGCTGTCGACGCTGATGCCAAGGACTTCGACGCCGGCGGCCTTGAAGTCGGCCATGCGATCGCTGAAGGCGATGATCTCGGTGGGGCAGACGAAGGTGAAGTCGAGGGGGTAGAAGAATACCACCACCCACTTGCCCTTGTAGTCGCTGAGCTTGATGGTCTTGAACGAACCGTCGGCCATCACCGCATCGGCGGCGAAATCGGGGGCCTTCTTCTGGACGAGGGACATGGGTATCTCCTGAGAGCTGGTTGGTGTGGGTTTTCGTCGAAGGGACGCTGAAAGGGATGCGAATCATTCCCTGGAAGGGGTGGAGTCAATAGCCGCGAAGCCCGCGCTGGCACATGCGGTCCTCAGTCAGTGGAGGCCACAAGTGCCTGCGCCGTACAGACGATGGACGCATCGTATGCTTGTCTGGGGGACGCGGGCACCTTGCCGTCTATCACCGCGATAGGCGGGCGGGATGGGCGATGCCGTAGGCGCGTCGCCAAGCGAGCGGATGTCGGGGCGTACGGACTTGAATAGCCGAGGCACGCGCACACCGTCTGCCCATGCGCATCACGCTCGCCCTCCCCGTCCTGCTCGCGGCCGCGGCCTGCATCCCAGCGGGCGCGGCCGAGGATCCGGCCGCCATCCATCGGCGCGCGACCCACCCCGAGGGCGAGCGACCGCTCCATCGCGCCGAGCCCGAGCAGGCGCCAGCGTCGCTCCCCCCGCTCGAGCGCTCGCATCCCGTGTATACCGGCGGCCTGCGCGTGAGCGGCGGCGCGGTCGCCGGCATCGACAAGCACAAGGTCTCGGGCGTCTCCCAATCCCTCGATCCCACCTACGGTGCGATCCTCACCGCCGGGCTCGCCTACGACACCAGCCTCGACGGCGGCTGGGGCCTCGCCGCCATCCCCACACTCTACGGACGCGAGGTGCGGGGCAGCACGACGAGCGGCGGCGTCTTCACCCGCGATCAGATGAAGAGCTATGGCGTGCGGCTCGACCTCGGTCCCGCGTTCACGGCGGGTCGCTTCACCCTCGAGCTCACGCCCTCGGTCGGCCTCGGCGCGGGCTGGGTGCGCACCGAGACCTCGTCCGCCGGTATCGCGACACGGCAGACCTCGGGCGCCGGCGTGGTCCTCGACTACGGCGCCACCGCGAAGGCGTTGTACCTGTTCAACGGCGGCTTCTACGTCGGCGTCTCGGCCGGCTACGACGCCTACGTCACGCGCGTCCAATACGCCACCGGCGGCCCGACCAGCACCGTCAGCGGCGGCGGCCCCATCGGCGAACTGATCATCGGTTTCTGGTACTAGATGTGCGGGGGCTTTAGCCCCCGGACCCCCACGGCCTTTGTCGTCCTTCTTTTTGTGCGGGGGCTCTGCCCCCGACCCCCCGGCCTTTGTCGTCCTTCTTTCTGTCCGCCGGGCGGCCAGAAAGTTTGCGTGATGGGCTGCGCCCATTGTTCACGCAAATCAGGACTCGGCGGCCGCGGCGGCTATGCCGCCGGGCAGGTAAGCGCATCGGGGGCCCCATCGCTTTGCGTTGGGGCGGGCGCCGAGGGGCGGTCGTCGGAAACAATGGCGGAGCCATCCGCCGACGATTTCGTAGCGCAGCGAAGAAATCGAGCCCCGACAAAGCCCGTGGGGTAGGCCCGATAGGGCCGTAGGGGCGAAGCCCCTGTGATTCCAGTTTGCGTGATGGGCTGCGCCCATTGTTCACGCAAACCAGGACTCGGCGGCCGGGCGGCTTCTAAACCGGAGCGCAGCGACCGGGCGCCGAGGGGCGGTGGGCGGATACAATGGGCGGAGCCCATCCGCCCACGATTTCGCCGGTTTCCGGCGAAATCGAGCCCCGACAAAGCCCGTGGGGTAGGCCCGATAGGGCCGTAGGGGCGAAGCCCCTGCTACATAGCAGCTATCATGGCGCTGGCGAATTCGGAGCACTTCACTTCCTTCGCACCGGTCATCTGGCGGGCGAAGTCGTAGGTCACGGTCTTCTTGCCGATGGCACCATTGAGGCCCTTGATGATCAGGTCGGCGGCTTCGTTCCAGCCCATGTGGCGCAGCATCATCTCGCCCGAGAGGATCACCGACGCGGGATTCACCTTGTCGAGGTTGGCGTACTTCGGCGCGGTGCCGTGGGTGGCCTCGAAGATCGCGCGGCCGGTCTTGTAGTTGATGTTGGCGCCGGGAGCGATGCCGATGCCACCGACCTGCGCGGCGAGCGCGTCGGAGATGTAGTCGCCGTTGAGGTTCAGCGTGGCGATCACGCTGTACTCGGCGGGACGCAGCAGGATCTGCTGCAGCATCGCGTCAGCGATCACGTCCTTGATGATCAGCTTCTTGCCGGTCTTGGGATTGGTGATCTCGCACCACGGCCCCTTGTCGATGAGCTTCGCGCCGTACTTCTGCTGGGCGAGTTCATAGCCCCACTTCATGAAGCCACCCTCGGTGAACTTCATGATGTTGCCCTTGTGCACCAGGGTGAGGTTGGGCTTGCCGTGCTCGAGAGCGTAGTCGATGGCCGCCTCGACCAGGCGCTGGGTGCCTTCGCGCGATACCGGCTTGATGCCGAACGCGGCGGTGTCGGGGAAGCGCACCTTCTTCAGGCCGCCGATCTCCTTCAGCAGGGCCTTGATCTTCTCGGCTTCGGGCGTGCCCGCGTCGAACTCGATGCCGGCGTAGATGTCCTCGGTGTTCTCACGGAAGATCACCATGTCGACCTTCTCGGGCTCCTTCACCGGCGTCGGCACGCCGGTGAAATACTGCACCGGCCTCAGGCAGGTGTAGAGGTCGAGCATCTGGCGCAGCGCCACGTTGATCGAACGGATGCCGCCGCCGACCGGCGTGGTCATCGGACCCTTGATGGCGATGACGTGCTCCTGGATCGCGTCGAGCGTCTCCTGGGGCAGCCACCACTCGGACTTGTTGGTGGGCTTGGTCGGATCGCCGCCGCTGAGCACCACCGACTTCTCTCCGGCGTAGACCTCCATCCAGGCGATCTTGCGCTTGCCCTTGTAGGCCTTCTCGACGCACGCGTCGAGCACGCGTACGGATGCCTTCCAGATGTCCGGGCCGGTGCCGTCGCCCTCGATGAAGCAGACGATGGGGTTGTCGGGCACGTTCAGCTTGCCGCCGACCAGGGTGATCTTCTGGCCGTTGGCAGGGGTCTTGGGCATCGTGGGGCTGGGCATGGGGACCTCTAGAGGGCGTTCGGGAGTGGGGATGGGATGATGCGATGGGCCTTGGGCTTGCAACCTGCCGGTCGCGGCTCGCAGCGTCGTCGCTTAACGGCCATCGCCGCCCGGAAACGCCGCGCGATGGGCTTCCATACATCCGACGCATGCCTGCAGTCACGAGCTTTGCATGTCTTCGCCCGGGCCGACGGCGCTACCTTTTGGTCGCCGCGCTCCAAACTGCGGCCCGCCAGCCAGTCTCCCTCCCCGGACATATCCCCGGGACCCATCCCCGAGCATCAGCGGCGCCACGCCGAGTGCCATCCAAGGACACCCATGACTCCTCCCATCGCCGCCGCCCTGCCCGAAGCCGTCGAGAAGGAGCTCGCTAAGTACTCGAACACCATCGATCTGCTCCACAAGGGTGCCATCGATCCGGACAAGGAGTTCAAGCCCTTCCGCCTGGTGCACGGCGTGTACGGCCAGCGCCAGCAGGGCGTCAACCAGATGGTGCGTATCAAGCTGAAGTACGGCATGGTCAACCCGGCGCAGATGCGCGTGCTCGCCGACTGCTCCGAAGAGTACACCAACGGCATCAGCCACATCACCACCCGCCAGGCCATTCAGTACCATTTCATACCGCTCGACGACACGCCCGCGCTCCTGCGCCGGCTCGAAGAGTGCGGCCTGACCACGCGCGAGGCGTGTGGCAACGCGGTGCGTGCGGTGGTCGGCAGCCCGCTCGCCGGTACCCGTACCGACGAGCCGTTCGCGGTAGAGCCATATGCCGAGGCGGTGTTCCAGCATTTTCTCCGCGGTCCGCTCTCGGCCAGCCTGCCGCGCAAGTTCAAGATCGGCTTCGGCGGCTCCAACGCCGATCCGCTCGCCCAGGTCAACATCCAGGACATCGGCGCGATGGCGACGGTGAAGGATGGCAAGCAGGGTTTCCGCATCCTCGCCGCGGCCGGCCTCGGCTCGTCGCCGCAAGCGCCGATCGAACTTTACGACTGCCTCGACAAGGCCGAACTCATTCCCGTGTGCGAAGCCCTGGTGCGCGTCCACCATAAGTATGGCGACCGCGCCAACCGCGCGAAGGCGCGCCTCAAGTTCGTGCTCCGCGCCAAGGGCGATGCGGGCTTCCGCGCGCTGTTCGAAGAGCAGCTCGCAGCCGCGAAGGCCGATGGCATCAAGGGCAAGGTACTGCCCGACACCTTGCCGCCCGCCAATCCCTCGCACATCCAGATCGAGGTCGGTTCGCAGGCCGAGCGCGAATTCCGCAAGTGGAACGTGCGTGCCCATCGCGAAAACGGCCTCGCCGTGGTCTCGCTGTGCATTCGCCGCGGCGATCTGCCGGCTGTGCAGCTGCGCACGCTCGCCGATCTCGCCGAGAAGTATTCGCAGGGCGATGTGCGCTCGACCAACGACCAGAACCTGGTGTTCCGTCGCGTGAAGGTCGCCGACATCAGCGCGCTGTTCACCGAGCTCGAGAAGCTCGGCTACCACCGCAAGGCGCACACCATCGTCGACGTGGTGAGCTGCCCGGGAGCCAGCACCTGCCAGCTCGGCATCACGCTGTCGAAGAACCTCGGCCGCGAGCTCGAGGAGGCGCTCAAGGCCCTGGGCGACGACGAGCGGGTGCTGTCCTCGCACATCAACATCAGCGGCTGTCCGAACAGCTGCGGCCAGCACCACATCGGCACCATCGGCCTGCACGGCGCGGCGTCGAAGATCGGCGACAAGCTGGTGCCGCACTACGTGCTGATGGTCGGCGGCGGCGACGAAGGCACCAAGGTGCACTTCGCCTCGATGGTCGCGCGCATCCCCGCGCGCAAGGTGATCGAGACCATCACCGCGCTGGCCACCTGGTACAAGGCTGAGCGCAACGCCACCGAGACCTTCGCGCAGTGGCTGCGCAAGGCCAACGGCGATGGACTCGACAAGGACGCGGCGAAGGCGGTGAAGGCGAAGTTCAAGGAACGCCTGACTCCGATCTTCAGCTACAAGGAAGGCGAGATCACCGAGAAGGACCTCCACGACCTGGGGTCGGACAAGCTGTTCTCGCTCGCCGAGCTCGGCGCCGGCGAATGCATGTCCTAAAAGGCTGCGGCCGTTCTCGGTCGCGATGCCGGCGTTGGCTCCTCCTAGCGTAGCGCTGCTACGCGGTGTCGTCGCCGCCTTGGCATCGAGGCTGATAACGGTCCTCGCGATTGTTCGGTTGAGGGGCTACGCCCTTCGGGCAGCGGATGCCCCAAAGGGCATCCGAGATCGCTACGCAATCCCCCCAACATCGCGCTCCGCGCTGCCCCTGGGAGATAGGGATCAGGGATGGCCTGAGGAGACCACGCCTGCCTGCATGCGGCGCGCATGCTTTGGTCATCGTCGTGTCCTCGATCCCGATGGCGTCTCATGGACTGGGGTGGGGAATGAGGGGTCCTCTTGACCGGCGGGCCGCGACGGGTGTACCATCGGGCATGAAGACCTATGCGATGTCGGTGCTGCGGCTGGCCGTGCTGGCGTGGATGTTCGGTGCGAGTCTGCTCGCGGGGGAGGCCGGCGCCGGAGGCGGGGAGACCAAGCCGGTGCCAGAGGCGATGGTCCCGTGCCCGCAGTGCGATGCCACCGGTGAGATGAAATGCGCGGTGACGGGATGCCGTAAGGGCAAGGCCCCGTGCGCGCGCACCTGCCTGAAGAAGAGCGAAGCCTGGGAGCGCATGAAGGTCGATGGCCATCCGGAGGCCGAGATGTGGGTGAAAGTCTACACCGCCGACAAGAGCACGTTCGTGACGTTCCCGCAGAAGAACATGGGCCACCTGATCGAGAACGACGCCGGGGGCGTGCCGCGCGACAAGGGTGTCTGTCCCGACTGCAAAGGCACCGGGGTCAGCACCTGCGCGGTATGCAAGGGTACCGCCCTGGTGCCGTGCACCATGTGCCAAGGGAGCAAGGAGGTCGCCTCCAGCGTGGCGAAGGAGTTCATCGCCAAGCGCGACAAGGCGCGCGCCGCGAGCGCCATCACCCTGACCGATGGCACCGTGATCTATGGCAAGGTGGTGATGCGCACGCCGACCACGGTGACCGTCAAGACCGATGACGGCAAGACCATCGACGTGCCGGCCGAGAAGATGCCTCCGGCGGAGACCAAGAAGCCCGATTCCAAGCCGTCGCCGGAGCCGAAGAAGTAGGCTCTGCCCGACGGCTCCCATCGTCGCCGGCGGTCAGCCTCGGGCCGGCCAGCGCCCAACGTCGATCATCCGGCTGCTTGCCCTTGTCGTGGAGCTCGCCGGCCGGTAAGGCTGCAGCGGGGGCACCATGCGCCGATACCTGTTCCGTCTGATTCCGGTGGCCATCGCGGCCATCGTCCTGCTGTACCAGTTCGCGAGTTCGGAGCGCTTCACCAATCCCGAGACCGGCCGAGTCGCGCACGTCGGCCTGTCGCTCGAGCAGGAATCCGCGCTGGGCCTGCAGGGCTACCAGCAGGTGCTCGGCCAATCAGAGGTGGTGAAGTCAGGTCCCCAGGTCGACCAGGTGGTGCGCGTGGCGAAGCGCCTGGTGGCGGTGGTCGGGGATGCCGGCAAATCATTCGACTGGGAGGTCTCGGTGATCAAGTCCGACCAGCAGAACGCCTTCTGCCTGCCCGGCGGCAAGATCTGCGTCTACACCGGCATCCTGCCGCTGACCGAGAGCGATGCGGGCCTGGCGACGGTGCTGGGCCATGAGATGGCCCACGCGACCTCGCGCCACGGCGCGCAGCGCGTGTTCGAGCAGAACGCCATGCAGACCGCGATGATGGGCGTGCAGGGATCGATCGGCGGCATGGACTACCAGCACCAGCAGATGCTCATGGGGCTGCTCGGAGCCGGCGCCCAATATGGCGTCGCGCTGCCTTTCAGCCGCAAGCACGAGAGCGAAGCCGACCACGTGGGGCTCATCTACATGGCCCGCGCGGGATACGATCCGCACGAGGCCGTGGAATTCTGGAAACGCATGGAGAAGGCCTCTGTCGGACATCAGCCGTCCGAGTTCGCATCGGACCATCCCTCGCACGAGAACCGTGTCGCCGCGCTCGAGGAGCTGCTGCCCAAGGCGATGGAGGAATACGCGAAGTCCCCACATCACGATCAGGCCGAAGCCCCCTGAATCCCTGTCGGAGCTGCTCCTCGCGGGCGGCCGATCAGCGGAGATTGACGATCTCGAACAGTTCGTTGCCCAACTCGTGGCTGCTGTCGCGCACGCGCGGGGGTGCGAAGCTGATCGCGCGTTCGGCGAGGAGTTCTGCGATGTCCACCTGCGAGGTGACGCCGCGCTTGGCGTATTCGAAGCCGCGCACCGCGTCGTAGACGACCGCCGCATATTTCCAGGGCAGACCCGAGAAGCAGTGCACGTCGACCTCGGGCAGGTCCTTGCGGGCGACGTCGGCGAGTTCGTAGCGCTCGAGTTCGCCGGAGATGTAGTCGTTGATGGTCTTCATCAGCACCGCCGTCGCGGGGCCCTTGGCGGCCAAGGCCTCTCCATCGATGAGCAGGGGATCGGAATGCCCGACACGCAGCTCCACCCGCGCCGGTATCCCACCGTTCGCCGACACCTCGGCCCAGGCCGCCGCGTAGGCCGAGGGCTGTAGGCCCCGCTGCATGCCGGCGGGATAGGCGACGATAGTGATGGGCGGCTTCAATTCCGCGATCGGATGACCGGCCTGACCCTTGTCGGAGAGGATCGCCGCCAGGCCCTTCTCTTCGTCCGTGAACTTCGTGGTCAGGATGAAGAACAGCAGCAGCAGCATGATGCAGTCGATCATCGGCACGAGATCGAGCTTGCCGTTGTCGAGTCGATCCGAGGGATCTTCCATGGCGGTGTCTCCGCTTGGACGAACGCGTCCCACGGACCGCGGTTCAGGAGTCCGAGGGACATCCTGAGCGAAAAAGCGCTGAACCTATCCCTGTCTCGGCAGTTGGACGGCGGCGGCCTGCCGGCTGCGCTGGCGGTCTACTGGCGCAGCGGACCCGCGAGCCCGGCCCACGGGTCGCCGACCTGGCCGCGCTGGCGCAGCCAGCAATCGACCAACACCAGGGCGGCCATGGCCTCGACGATCGGCACCGCGCGCGGCAGCACGCAGGGATCGTGGCGACCCTTCGCCTGCAGTTCCACGTTGTTGCCGGCGTCGTCGGCGCTCGGCTGCGGCTTGAGCACCGTCGCCGTGGGCTTGAACACCAGGCGCAGATCGATCGGCATGCCGTTGGAGATGCCGCCCTGGATTCCGCCCGAGCGGTTGGTGGCGGTGGTCATGCGGCTGTGGGCGCCTCCCGGCTCCCAGGCGTAGTGATCGTTGTGCTCGAGGCCGGTCAGCTCGGGTCCGGCAAACCCGGATCCGAATTCGACGCCCTTGCAGGCCGGGAGGCTCAGGCATGCCTGCGCGAGCAGGGCATCGAGCTTGTCGAACACCGGCTCGCCCAGTCCGGGCGGGACGCCGGTGACGTAGAGCCGTAGATAGCCGCCGAGGCTGTCGCCGCGCTTCTTGGCCTCGAGGATGGCGCGCTCCATCTCGATGGCGGTCGCGGCATGCGGGCAGCGCGTGGGGTGCGCGTCCACCCCCGCCCTGGTCACGGTGTCGGCATCGATGAGCGGGCGCGCGTCAATGCGATGCACGCGTTCGACCCAGGCACGGATGCGCAGGTCCGGGAAGCGCGCGACGAGCAGTTGCTCCGCGAGGGCTCCGGCGGCAACGCGCGCGACGGTTTCGCGCGCCGACGAGCGGCCGCCGCCCTGCCAGGCCCTGATGCCGAACTTGGCATCGTAGCCGAAATCCGCATGGCTCGGCCGGTATATGTGGTGCCAGTCGTCGTAGGAGGCCGAGCGCGCATCCTGGTTGCGCACCAGCAGGCAGATCGGCGTACCGAGCGTTGCGCCGCTGTCGGCGTCGAGCCCGGACAGGGCCTCGACGCGGTCCTCCTCGTTGCGCGGAGTGACCAGCGCGCTCTGGCCGGGGCGGCGGCGGGCGAGCGCGGCCTGGATTCCGGCCAGGTCGAGCGGATGGCCGGGGGGGCAGCCGTCGACGACGCAGCCGACTGCCGGCCCGTGGCTCTCGCCGAAGCTGGTGACGCGGAAGGCGTGCCCGAAGGTGTTGGCGCTCATCCCGGCGGCCTCCGGACGCGCCGGCAGGGACCGGCGCCGACGCCTGCGTGGGCTCGATCGCCGCTCGGTCGGGCTGCGGATGAGACGGTTTCGGCCATGGCGACAGGGATCCTCGCCCGAAGTGGGTGTTGTCCAGCAGCGGTCCAGCAGCGGTCGAAACGCGAATGGAGGCCCGGGTCCACGGTTGCGTCGAGACCCTGCCTTGCCCTCGGACGGAAGGCGATTTAATAGGCCCTCCGCCGTGATCAACGCCGCCAAAGCAACAGCACCAGCGACACTCACGGCGACGGTCACGCCAACTACAGCAATTGGGGTCAACAGGCCGATGCGCAACCGGTTCAAGAAACTGAAGCTCGAGGGCTTCAACAACCTCACCAAATCCCTCAGCTTCAACCTGTACGACGTCTGCTACGCGCGGAACAGCTCGGAGCGCAAGGAATACCTCGCGTATATCGACGAGGAGTACAACGCCGCGCGCCTCACCGCGATCCTGTCGGAAGTGACGCGCATCATCGGCGCGAACATCCTCAACATCGCCCGCCAAGACTACGATCCCCAGGGTGCCAGCGTGACCATGCTGATCAGCGAGATGCCGATCGAGAAGGAGCCCGAGAATCCGGAGTCTCCGGGTCCGGTGCCCGAGGCGGTGGTTGCCCATCTCGACAAGAGCCACATCTGCGTGCATACCTATCCCGAGGCGCATCCGTACAATGGCATCGCTTCGTTCCGCGCCGACATCGACGTCTCCACCTGCGGCAAGATCTCGCCCCTACGCGCGTTGAACTACCTGATCCACAGCTTCGATGCCGACGTCATCAGCCTCGACTACCGCGTGCGCGGGTTCACCCGCGACGTCGAAGGCACCAAGCACTACATCGACCATTCGATCACCTCGATCCAGAACTTCATCTCGCGCGAGATCATGCAGGACTACCACGCGGTCGACGTGAACAACTACCAGGAAACCCTGTTCAACACCAAGTTGATGCGCAAGGAGATCGATCTCGACCATTACGTCTTCGGCGGCACCGCGAAGGAGCGGATCCCGTCGAAGGGCGAGCGCGAGAAGGTGCGGCGCCGGCTGTCGGACGAGATCCAGGAGATCTTCTACCTGCGCAATCTGGAGTCCTGATTCGCCGGACGATCTGGCGAGGGTGGGCACTGGAGCGACTGCGGTGGAATCCTCGTAGACGATCGATTCGGCAGATCGTCAAGGGCC
Organism: Planctomycetota bacterium; assembly: GCA_038231435.1. GTDB lineage: Bacteria > Planctomycetota > UBA11346 > UBA11346 > UBA11346 > JACCZE01. Next base: position 42,969 of record JBBRLJ010000036.1, on the reverse strand, counting down.
TTTGGGTGAACGCTGGCCGCGGCACCTGATCTCTCAGGCTTCGACTCCCGCTCTGCTCGGATCTGTTCCGAACTCTCCACTCCCACGAGCCTCTTCACCCCAAGCGATTGCGGATTGCGGCCTCGGTGGCTTCGCGGGCGATGCGGGTCGCGGCGATGCCGTCGTCACCGGTGGGCAAGTTTCCCGACTGGCCGGTGCGCAGGGCGCGCGCGAATTCCTGGTACATGCCGTCGAAATTCTTCTCGTGGTCCCAGGGCAGGGTGGTGGTGCCGCCTGGCTGCAGCAGCTCGAAGGATTCATCCTCGCGGTCGTAGCGGATCATGCCCTGGTCGCCGATCAGCTCGTAGACGAAGTGAGGATGGCCTGCGGGCAGGACATGGCCGTAGCTGTAGCTGATCTCAACCATGGTGTGGGCGCCATCGGCGTGGTCGAGGTGGAGGTACATGTGATCCGGCGCGTCGTAGTCGTCGACCCACGCGCCCACGCCGACGTGACGGCGCACCTCCGAGCCGAGCCACCAGCGCGCCAGATCGATCTGATGGACGCCGCAATCGACCATCGGCCCGCCTTCGAGCATGCGGCCGGCGCGGCGTTCGTTCAGCTTCGCGCCAGGCCCGATCGGTTCGCGCGGTGCGAACTTGCCGTGGCAATCCCAGATGTACGCCAGGCGTAGCGAGCGCACCCGGCCGATGGCTCCGGCGCTGAGCAGGCGCTTGATCTCGAGCGCCGGACCGGCGAATCGGTAGGTGAAGCCGACGTACAGCGGCAGGCCGGCGGCGCGCATGATCGCGACCATCGCGGCGCTGTCGGCCTCGTCCATCGCCAGCGGCTTCTCGCACAACACCGGCTTGCCATGGCGCGCGGCGAGTTCGCAATTCGCGCGGTGGAAAGGCGCAGGCGAGGTGATGACCACTGCGTCGATGCCCGAGCGCATGAAGGCCTCGGCGTCGCCGAAGGCTCGGGTGGACGCGTACGTCGAGGTGGTCTGGGCGAGGCGCGATGGATCGGGATCGAACACCGACGCGAGCACCAGGCCTGGCGTACGGGCGATGGCGGGCAAGTGGCCGTAGGACGCTACCTGTCCGCAGCCCATGACGCCGATGCGCGTCGTGGCCTCCATCCGGGGCCGGTCAGGTCGTCTTGTTGGCGGTCTCGGGCGCGCCAGCTGCGGGGGACTCGGACGCCGCACCTTCAGCTACGGCACCGTCAGCCGGCTTGGCCTTCTTGGCGAAGCGGGGCGGGGGGTTGCCCTTCAACATGAACGGTTCGCCGGCCTCGAGCTTCACGGCGGCCTTCTGGGCGGCCTTGAGCACCGCGGCGATGTCGTCGACGGTGTATCCGGTGGAGAGCTTGAAGGCGACGCCGACTTTGCCCTCGCCGGCGATCTCGGTGTACTTCGCCCACACGATGTGTCCGGCCTGAGTCGGCTCGAACGGGGTGGTCACCCAGATGTTGAACTTGTGCTCGGGACTCTGCGCGACGTAGCTGCAGATGTAGTCGCGGTTGGGCTCGGAGGTGACCGCGAGGCCGAGCGCGCGCCCGAGATGGTTCAGCGCGAGGCGGGCGCACTCCGCGGTGGCGGTGCCCTTCTCTTGCTGGGTGAAGGTCATCTCGTAGGTGCCGATGCTCATGCGCGTCAGCGTCTTCGTGGTGCCGGCATTGATGTTCGGGCCGATCACGACCTTGAACTCGCGCTCGGGAAAATTGGCGAATTTCTGCTTGGCTTCGGTCATGGCGACGACGTTACAACCGCACCATCTGGGCACAACCCCGTAGTCGGTGCGCCGATCGTTCCACCGGAGAGCGGATTCACGGAGGGAAGGCGGAATGGGCCATTCGGAGCGTCAGCGGTGGGGCTCGCTCGGGGGTGCATCCTCGGGGAGGTGGTGGTTCCAGTAGTCGGTGCGCGACACCGAGCGCAGGGCCAGCTCGGTGCCGCTGCCGTCGACGAAGCGCAGCAGGCGGCGGGGCATCGCGCGTTCGAAGGTGAAGCGCCAGCGCAGGGCACCGTCGCGCGGGCGGAAGACTGTATCGCCCGCTGGGGGCGCATCGCGCGCGGTCAGTGTCACCTCCACGGCAGCGAAGCTCCCAGCGGGAACGGTGGCCTGGAGGTTCTTCCGCTGAGCCACCACTACCGCGATCGGAGCCGTGGACACCGTCCGCGCCTCGAGTTGACTGGGTACCAGCTGGAAGCTCGCCAGCGGGACGGATTCGGCTCCTTCCGACCAATCGAACTGCCGCAGCCAGGTCCACAGCGCATCCTCGAGCACGCCGTCGGCCGGCAGCTCGCACGGCTGCTCGAGGTCGCCATGGCCGTCGAAATAGCTCATCACCCGCAGCATCGATCCGGCGCCGTTGTTGACCCAGCTCTTCCCCGCGGATCCACACCACTCGTGGCTCGAGATCAGCAGCCGCAGCGGCACGCCATCGGCACGCGCGAGCAGCACCGTCGAGGCCTGTTCGTAGCGGTAGACGCCAGTCTGGAAGGACTTCACCAGATGGCTCTTCAGCACCGGAATGCCACCCTCGACGCCACGCCCGGCCTTCACGGCACGCGCCGGATCCATGGCTTCGCGCACCACGATGAGCGTGGCGTGGCCACCCTGGTGGATGCGCCCATAGCGGAACTGGGAGAGCTCGAAGTGGCTGACCTCGGCCAGGCCGTCGTCCCACAGGGGATCGGCGAGGAAGCCGTTCGCGACGCGCATCCCGCCGCCGCCGAGCGGACCAGCACCGGGTGGAGGGAGCGGCGCGGGCGGTGCCACGACCTCGGCTGAAACCACGGACATCATCATCGAGGCCAGCAGCACGATCGCGAATCTCATCGGTGTTTCTCTGCGCCATCGGGTGCGGGAGCCGGCGGGGGAGCCGTGGTGGGAGCCTCGGTGGATGGACCCGCGAGGTTCAGTTTCCAATCGTAGTCGAAGAAGGCGATCTTCGCGCCGGCCTGGAGCGCGTCCTTGGTCTTTCCGGGCTCCATGTGAGAGATCAGGAATGCGCGTGCGTCCCCTGCCACGGCGAAATCCTTCGCGTACCAGTCGAGGATGGGATTGACGCGCACCGACTTGCCGTTTTTCTCGACGCGCGCGTGGTAGTCGCTGGACGCGAAGGCGCCAGCGGCGGCGTCCAACTGGGCGTCGATGGCCGAGGGCACGTAGGGCAGCGTGGCGATCGGCGGGCAGCTGCGCGACGCGCAATTGATCGCCATGTGGATGCGTGGGTCGTTCATCGGCCGCAGGATCTCGTTCTCGACCTGGTCGAGGGTGTAGCGCGCGTGCGCGAGCTCGAAGGTGTAGGACTTCCAGGTGTTCTTGGTCAACGAGCCGAGGTCCTTGATGCTCCAGTCCCGCCACTTGGTCTGATCCCGGGGCAGCGAGCGTTCGACCAGCGCCAGGGTCCAGGCGTTGTAGGCATCGATCCACAACGCCTTCCTGGCGCTCGCGTCATCCGGGAGCCAGGTCCGCGCGAGCAAAACCCGGTAGCGGTCGAGATCGCCGTGGTCGGCACGGAGCGCGGCATAGTCGACCCCGTCCGGCTTCACCACGCGCGCGAGGACCAGAGCCAATGGATGGTGGAAGCCATCGGCATCGGGCGGTGGGGCCTGGTCGGTGATCGCCAGGGTCGGCGTATCGATGTCCTCGCCGCGCAGCGCGCCGACGGCGGCGCACAGCGTCAGCAGCGCGCAGATCCAGCAGGCGGTGGATGCGGAACGACGGGTGTGCATGGGCTCGCCTTCGCTGGGTTTGCAGGGGATGGGGGCGGGGATATCATACGGATGGATGACCGCGAGCGTTACTCCGAGCCTGACCATCACGAGCGCTCCGGCGTCTGCTCCCGTGGTGGTCCCTGTGGTTGCGAGCTTGGCCCGGGACCCCGCTCCCGCCATGAACTCCTTCCCGGGCTTGTGCGCGGTCATCCCCGCCCTGGACGAGGAAGGCAGCATCGGCGCCGTGGTCGGCGCACTGCGCGAATTCGGCGTGGCTCAGATCATCGTGGCCGACAACGGCAGCACCGACGCGACCGCTGCGGTCGCGCGCGCCGCCGGAGCCAAGGTGGTCCCCGCCGCCCGTCGTGGCTATGGCTCGGCGTGTCTCGCCGGGCTGTCGGTTCTGCCCGAGGGCTGTCGCGCCGTGGTGTTCTGCGACGCCGATGGCGCGGATGACCTGCGCTCGCTGGGAGACGTGGTCTCGCCGGTGCTCGCTGGCGCTGCCGATCTGGTCATCGGCAGCCGCGCCCTCGGCGGCGCGGAACCGGGCGCGCTGAGTTGGCCTCAGCGCTCGGGCAACCTGGTCGCCGCTATCCTGATGCGGATCCTCTATGGCGTCCGGGTCACCGACCTAGGCCCATTCCGCTGCGTCTCAAGCGAACTCCTCAGTCGCATGGGGATGCATGACCCGGACTTCGGCTGGACCGCCGAAATGCAGGTGAAAGCCTACCGGCTCCAGGCGAGGGTGGTCGAGATCCCGGTCATGGCACTCGCGCGCACGGCTGGCCAGAGCAAGATTTCAGGTCGTTTCATCGCCGTTTTCCGCGCCGGTTGGGCGATCATCAGCACCATCCTGCGCTATCGCGCGGCTGCCCTCCCGATCGCGCGGACATCCCTGGGCGAGGCCCAGAACCCTCCACAGGCGGCGCGGTCCGCGCTGGCTTGCGCCCCAGCCTCGACAAACGCCGGGAAGTCAAGCCCTGGCTAGATGGTAGCCTGTGAAGAGTTGCGCCTCTTGCTCTCAAGACCAATCCACGTCATGATAGAATCGTTAAGGAGGTGGGCGATGACTGCGTCCGGTCCCCTTTCCCAAGAACCACTGATCGGGTACCTCGCCTCGTGCGGGGGATGCGATCGATTCGACTTCCACGATGACCATGGGGAACCCGACCCCATCGCCGCCCGCGCCTTCGCCGAAAGCCTGCGTGCCACCTACGGCACGAGCCTCGGCGTATCGCTGACGGTGGCCCAGGTGGCGAATCGAGTGACCGTGTGCGTGATCACGGAGACGGCTTCCGTCTGACGCCCCGCGGCGCTTCCAGACTCGCTGATACCGGCCGTGCCGGATCGGCCTTGGAGGTGTCGCCCTTGTAAAGATCCGAAAACCCCTGGCGGAGACGCCAGGGGTTTTCATTGGTTTGGAGGCACCTAGGTGAAGGGCTGGAAAGCGGACGGCCCGACCCTCGGATGCCGTCGTCCTTAGGTGAGTGGGGGCAGGGCGAACAGCTTCGTCGCCGTCCGCGTCGTCCACTGCGCCAGATCCTCCTCGCGCTGCCCACGCAGTTCGGCGATCGCCCGCAGCGTATGCAGGACCAACGCCGGCTCGCAGCGCTTGCCGCGCTCTGGCACGGGTGCCAGGTACGGGCTGTCGGTCTCGACCAGCAAGCGATCGTTCGGCACCATCGCTGCGGCCTCGCGCAGGTAGTCCTTCGGCTTGAAGGTCACCATGCCGTTGAGGCTGAGGTGGTAGCCCAGATCGAGGTAGGAGCGGGCCTCGTCGGTCGTGCCATCGAAGCTGTGGATGACGCCACGATTCCGCGGATGGCGGCGCAGGCACGCGAGCATGTCGGGATGCGCGTCGCGCACGTGGATGATGACTGGCAGGTTGCGGGTCGCCGCGAGCGCCAGTAGGCGCTCGAGCTGCTCGATCTGCGTGGCATGGCTGCCGAGGGGATGGTGGTATTCGAGTCCGATCTCGCCGACCGCGCAGAAGTCGCCGGTGGCGAGTAGCGCATCGAGTTCGGAGAAGCGCTGTTCGAACGCGGCCCCCGCTTCATGGCAGGCGAAGGGATCGAGGCCGGCGCTGCAACTGACACCATCGGGATGCGCGCGGGCGATCTCGCGGGCCGCCTGGGCATCCGCGATGCCGGTACCGATGGTGATCATGCGCGCGATGCCGGACGCGCGGGCGCGGGAAAGGACGGAGGAGAGATCGGAGGAGAAGCGGGGATGGGTGAGGTGGCAGTGGGTGTCGATGACGGGGGGGAGCACGGGGTGGGATGGTAGGAGGGGGAGGGCGAGGGCTAGGAGTTCGTGGTTGGGTTGATGGACTGATAGCCTTCCGCTATCCGCTATCCGCTATCCGCTCCACCCCAAGCTACCCTTCCTTCCTCCTCACCGCCCTCGGCGATCCCCCCGTCGCCGCCCTCACCTGTCTGGCCAGCGTGTGCGTCGACGAGAATCCCGCCTGCCTGGCCACCTGCGCCACCGGCACGGTGGTCTCCCTCAGCAATTCCAACGCCTTCTCCAGCCGCGCCTTCGCGAGGTACGCCGCCGGCGATACGCCGAGCCGTTGCCGGAAGCTGCGGGTGAGGTGTTCGCGGCTGACACCATGGCGTTCGGCCAACTGCTTCAGCGACCACGGAGCGGTAGCATGGCGCAGCAGGTCATCTACGGCGCGCTCAACCGGCGTCTGCGCGCGCACGTGGGCCTGGCGCAGGCTGGTGAAGAGCAGCATCACGAAGGCGTGCAGCTCCATCGCCATGGTCGCGGCATCGCAGCCGGAGCGTGGGCTGGCGAGATCCATCAGCTTGCGCAGCGCCGGCAGCACGGGTCCCTCGGGATCGACGGCGATCACCGAGCCCTGGCGCCGCAGCAGCGCCCAATGCTCGCGCACCCCGGCTCCGGCGAGGCCGATGAACTGGGTGACGAACGGTTCCGTCGCTCCGCGCGGAATGCCATAGGCGCTATCCTCGCCATGCATGAACAGCACCGCATGGCCTGGCAGTACCTGGTGGATCGCGCGCCGCTGATCGCGGAAGTGGATGAGCCCCGAGAGGCAGTGCTGGAACACCACCGTCTGTGAATCGCGTTCGCGATTCTCGAACCAATAGGATCCGCCGGGCGCATGTCGTTCCTGGCCGAAGCCATTCACCCGCCACAACGTCTCGGCCTCCTGGCGCACCACGTCCTGCCGATCGGCCATGTCCTACTGTGCAGGATGTGACTTCGCATGCCACCGCCGACCCATCCACGAAACGAAAGAACCAGGGCGCGTGCCCTGGTTCCCTGGTCGCGAAGCGATCTCGGATGCCCTGTGGGGCATTCGCCGTTTCGCCAAACCCCTCTACTTCTTCTTCGCTTCCGGCTTCGCCTCGGCCTTGGCATCCTTGCCAGCGGCCGGCTTCGCGCCGGCGGCGGGCTTGGCGCCAGCCGCTGGCTTGGCACCGGCGGCGGCACCCTCGGCACCGGCGGCGGCACCCTCGGCGGTCGCGGCCGCACCCTCGGCGGCGGCACCTTCGGCGGGCGTCGCGGCGGTGGCGGTGTCGTCGGCCGTGGTCATCTGGCGTGGGATGACGATCGTCAGCACCGGCTGCTTGGCCGGCACGGCGAGCTTCACGCCCGGCGGCAGCTTGATCTTCTCGGCGTAGACGGTCTCGGTGATCTGGACGTCGCCGAGATCCAGTTCGAGGACGTCAGGGATGGCGTTGGCCTTGCAGAGCACGCGCACCTTGCGCATGCGCTGTTCGACGATGCCGCCAGCCTTGACGCCCGGGCAGTTCCGCGCGTCGGGATGGACGACGACATCGACCTTGATCTCGGACTTCTCATCGACCTCGATGAGATCGATGTGCTTGATCTTGTCGGTCAGGCAGTCCTTCGAGATCTCCGCGCGCAACGCGGTGACGGTCTTGCCGCCGATCTCGAGCTTGCAGAGGTGAACGACGTGGGCGGCGAGATGGTTGGCCGACTTCTCGTCGACGGTCAGCAGCTGGCTCTCCTTGCCGGCCTTGGTGACGGTCAGCGGAATCTTGCCCGCGGCGCGCATCTTGGTGGCGGCCTTGCTGCCGGTGAGGGTGCGGGGCTCGGCGGGGTAGGACTGGGTGACGGCTGACATGAGAGGCTCCGATCGTGATGACGCCGCACGTGGGCGGCACAGGTTTAGAAAAATGGCGGGTGGGGTTGGCGTGGGGCGCGTTCAGACGAACAGCGAGCTCACGGACTGGTTGGTGTGGATGCGGCGGATGGCTTCCCCGAGCAGGGGGGCGACCGAGAGCACGCGGATGGGCAGCTCGGCATAGCGGCGCTTGAGCGGGATGGTGTCGGTGATGACCAGCTCGTCGAGGTGGACGTCCTGCAGGCGCTCGAAGGCCTCGCCGCAGAGCACGCCATGCGTGGTCATGGGGATCACGCGCTTGGCCCCGAATTGCCGGGCAGTCTTGATCGCGTTGGTGATCGAGCCGGCGGTGGTGATCATGTCGTCGACGATGATGGCGTCGCGCGAGCCGATCTCGCCGATCACGTTCGCGACCTCGGTCTTGCTGTCGCCGGTGCGGCGCTTGTCGATGATCGCGAGCCGGGCACCGAGCGCCTGGGCGATCTTGTCGGCGAGCTTGATCGAGCCGGTGTCGGGGCTGACCACCACGGGGTCGGCGAGCTTCAGGCCCTGGAGGTACGCGAGCTGGACCTTGATGGCGCTGAGATGGTCCACCGGCACGTCGAAGAAGCCTTGGATCTGCTGCGCATGCAGGTCGACGGTGACCAGGCGGGTGATGCCCGCGACGGTCATCATGTTCGCGACCAGCTTCGCGGTGATGGGCACGCGGCCCTCGTGCTTGCGGTCCTGGCGGGCGTAACCGAAGTAGGGGACGACGGCGGTGATGCGCGCGGCCGAGGCACGGCGCAGGGCGTCGGCGATGACCAGCAGCTCCATCAGGAAATCGTTGCTGGTCGTCGGCTGCACCACGAACGCATCGCAACCGCGCACGTCCTCGTGGATGTGCACCTTGACCTCGCCGTCGGGGAACCGGGCGCAGGTCATCTCGCACAGCGGAGTGCCGATCGAGTCGGCGATAGCCTGGGCGAGCGGGCGGTTGGCGTTGCCGGAGAATAGGCGCATCGGACGGTCGGCTTCTTCTGAATCGGACGGAACGGACGGAGTGGCGGACAAGAGTCGGGCGAGAGGAAGGGCTCTATGAAAGGGCCTCGCAGCCTATAGTGCGAATTTGCCGTGCAAGCGCCCGTTTAGGACGCAAGTCGTGCTCTGGCAATGGGCTTGGCGGCGAAGGGCGGATGCTTGTGGCGATTGGCCCATGGGATGTCCCACAGCTCCACTCGTTCGCAGTTTTCCGCTCTGGGGGCCGAAGCCGCGGCTTTCCGCTTTCCGCCATCCGGCATCCGTCCACCCCTAACCCGTGGCCTTGGCCCCCGCCGTTTCCCCCACCAGCGTCCGCACCAGGCCCGCGGCGTCCGCGTAGTCGGCGAGCACGGCGTCTGCCCCCGCCTCGACCAGCAGTTCGCGCTTGGCCAGGTCTACCTTGCCCGCGTGCTTGCCCGATTCGTCGCTGGCGACGCCGATGGCGAGCCCGCCGATGCGCTTGGTCTCCCCGATTTCGATGGGACCATCGCCGAAGGACAGGACGTTCTCGCCAATGCCGCCGGCCTCTGCCAGGACCCGCTCGAAGGCCGCCTGCTTGGAGAACCCGTCGCTGTCGCCGCGCGGAGCGTAGATGCGCTCGCCGGCCGCGCCGAAGAAGCGCGCGACACCCAGCAGCTCGGCTTCGTGCCGGACCGAGCGTTCGTCGGTGGCGCTGGCCAGGTGCAGGGTCAGCCCCCGGGCCGTCAGGGCTTCGAGCATGGCCAGCGTTCCGGGTACGGTGAGCCGCTCGGCGGGCATGGTGCCAGCCCGCACCGCCGCGGTGCGCTCGGCGATCACCCGGTCGAGCCGGCGCCGGAATTCCTCGAGATGCCAGGGCGGTGTCTTGGCGGCGATGCCGTGCTCGGTGACCCGCTCCACGAATCGCTCCATCTGGGCGATCGTCGGTTTGCCGTTGAGCCTGCGGATGTCGTCGCCGAGCACCCGGCGCCAGGATCCGGTGGTCTTGCCGTCGGGAACTGGAGCGAGCTCGACGAACATCGCGAGCATCACCTCGACCCAGCCCGCGCGCACCAGGGACAAGGTGCCATCGAAGTCGAAGACCGCATGGCTCGCCGCCGGCCGGGGGCGGAACGAGGGGCGGAGCTCGATACCGGCGGGGGCACGCTGCTCGGGATGCGGTTGCATGGACGCAGTGCATCCGCGCGCGCTGGCGAGCAAGGAGTAACGGAGAGAGAGCTGGACGGCGTAGTGGCTGGGAGACTGGAAGTCTGAACGGCAGGACGCATGTCGTCGTGCCTGTCCAACCTCAGCGGCGCGCTCCTCCAGCAGCCTCTTGCCTCGGGAGATTCCTGTCCTCTCGGATTCGCTCTCTGCTTAGTGCATTCTGCTTTCCGCCCTCCACCAATACCTACGTCCCCTTTGGCTCCGCCGGCTTCTGGCCCTTCTTGAAGGCCCAGCGCCACAGTCGCACCAGCGGATCGTAATAGGTGTCCGCGACGCGCTCCTTGAGCGGGATGATCGCGTTGTCGGTGATGGCGATGTGTTCGGGGCAGACTTCAGTGCAGCACTTGGTGATGTTGCAGAAGCCGATGCCGCCGCCGTGCTTGAGGAATTCCTCGCGGTTCACGGTGTCGAGCGGATGCATCTCGAGCTGGGCGGCGTGCACGAGGAAGCGCGGACCGGCGAACTGCTCGTGTTTGCCGTGGTCGCGCAGCACGTGGCAGGTGTCCTGGCAGAGGAAGCACTCGATGCACTTGCGGAATTCCTGGACGCGTTCGACCTCGTACTGCTGCATGCGCCAGGTGCCGTCGGCCAACGGGGGCTTGGGCTTGAAGGGGGCGATCTTCTTTTTGACCTCGTAATTCCACGACACGTCGGTGACCAGGTCCTTGATCGGCTTGAAGGCCTTCATTGGTTGGATGGTGACGTCGCCCTCGGGCAGCGTCTCCATGCGCGTCATGCACATCAGGCGGGGCTTGCCGTTGATCTCGGCCGAGCACGAGCCGCACTTGCCGGCCTTGCAGTTCCAGCGGCACGCGAGGTCCGAGGCCTGGGTCGCCTGGATCTGGTGCACCGCGTCGAGCACCACCATGCCGTGGCTGATCTCGGCGGTGTAGGACTTCTGCTCGCCGCCCGAGGCGTTGCCGCGCCAGATCTTGAAGGTGCGCGTGCCGAGGGATTCGGACTGGATGCCGGGGCGGACGTTGCCGTCCTTGGCGATCGGCTTCTGGAGTTCACCGGTGTGTTTGTCTTCAGACATCTTCTTACCTTACGTCTCTTTGCTTGGGGGCAGCCCGGAGGGCGATGTTGGGGGGCCGTAGCCCCCCAACTGAAAGTCACTTGCTCATCTCCTCGATCACTGCTTTGAGTTCGGCGGGCATTTCCGGGATCTTCACCGTCTCGAGCTGCATCGAACCATCGGGAGCCTTGCGCACCATGTGGTTCACCGTGCCGAACTTCGCGTCCTTCTCGGGGAAGTCGTCGCGGAACTGGGCGCCGCGGCTCTCCTTGCGCTGGATCGCCGACATGGTGACGGCCTCGGAGACGGTCATCAGGTTGAGCAGGTCCATGCAGGTGTGCCAACCGGGATTGTATTCGCGGTTGCCGGGCGCGGCGACCTTGAGCGCGCGCTTGTTGAGCGTCTTCAGCCCATCGAGCGCGGATTTCATCTCGGCCTCGGTGCGCACGATGCCGACCAGTGCCTGCATCATGTCCTGCAGATCCTGCTGCACCTTGTAGGGATTCTCGTCGCCGGCCGGCTTGTCCATGAACGACAGCGACCACTGTGCCGCGCTCTCGATGTCGGTCTCGGCGACCTGGCCCTGCTGATTCTCCTTGGCGTACTTCGCAGCGTACTCGCCGGCGCGTTTGCCGAATACCAGCAGATCGGAGAGCGAGTTGCCGCCGAGGCGGTTCGCTCCATGCAATCCGGCGGCTGCTTCGCCCGCGGCGAAGAGCCCGGGCACGGTGGTCATCTGGCAGTCGCCGTCGACGCGGATGCCGCCCATGGTGTAGTGCGTGGTCGGGCCGACCTCCATGCGTTCCTTGGTGATGTCGAGACCGCCGAGCTCCTTGAACTGGTGATACATCGAGGGGAGCTTCTTCTGGATGTGCTTCTCGGCGCCCGGGATGCGCTCCTTGATCCAGGCGATGTCGAGGTACACGCCGCCGTGCGGGCTGCCGCGGCCGGCCTTGACCTCGCGGTTGATGCAGCGTGCGACGTGGTCACGGGTCAGGAGTTCGGGCGGACGCATCGCGTTCTTGTCGCCCTGGGTGTAGCGCCAGCCTTCCTCTTCGTCCTTCGCGGTCTGGTTGCGGTAGTTCTCGGGGATGTCGTCGAACATGAAGCGCCGGCCGTCCTTGTTGCGCAGCACGCCGCCTTCGCCGCGCACGCCCTCGGTCACCAGGATGCCGCGCACCGACGGTGGCCACACCATGCCGGTGGGATGGAACTGGACGAACTCCATGTCGAGCAGGTCGGCGCCCGCGTGGTACGCGAGCGAGTAGCCGTCACCGGTGTATTCCCAACTGTTGGAGGTGATCGCGAAGGCCTTGCCGAGCCCGCCGGTGGCCATGACCACGGCCTTGGCCTTGAACAGCACGAAGCGGCCTCGCTCGCGGAAGTAGCCGAGCGCGCCACTGATGCGGCCGCCCTCCTTGAAGAGCCGTATGATGGTGCACTCCATGTACACCGAGATCTCGCGCTCATGGACGCTCTTGTCCTGGAGCGTGCGGATGATCTCGAGCCCGGTGCGATCGCCGACATGGGCGAGGCGCGGATAGCGGTGGCCGCCGAAATTGCGCTGCAGGATCTTGCCGTCTTTGGTGCGATCGAAGACCGCTCCCCACTTCTCGAGCTCGCGCACGCGTTCGGGCGCTTCCTTGGCGTGGTGCTCGGCCATGCGCCAGTTGTTCACGTACTGGCCGCCGCGCATGGTATCGGCGAAGTGCACCTTCCAGCTGTCGCGATCGTCCACATTCGCCAGTGCCGCGGCGACTCCGCCCTCGGCCATGACCGTGTGCGCCTTGCCGAGCAGCGACTTGCACACCAGGCCGACTTTCAGGCCGGCATTCGACGCTTCGATCGCGGCGCGCAGGCCGGCCCCGCCGGCGCCGATCACGAGCACGTCCTGTTCGAGGGTCTGGATGTCGAGCGGCATGGAGGAGTCCTTCGGACTGGCGGAAAGCGGAATGCGGGGAGCAGAAAGCAGAGAGGGCAGAGCAGAGAGCGGAGAGCAGAGAGCGGAGAGAGGGGCCTTTAGAAGAATCTGATGTCGGTCCAGACGTGGGAGGCGACCATGCGCACATAGATGTCAGAGAAGCCGACGCCGAACAGCGAGACCCAGGCCCACAGCTGATGATTCTTGTTCAGCAGCGTGACGGCGCTCCAGGCGCGGAAGCGGGCTTCGCCGAAGGACGAGCACGAGAAGCAGTCCTTCTTGCCGCCCACCAGGTGGCGCAGCGAGTGGCAGCCGAAGGTGTAGCAGCCAAGGAAGATCGGATTCAGGGTCAGCACGATCGAGCCGACGCCCATGCCGAAGTGGTGGTTGCCGTCCTCGCTGAGCCAGATGTACGACCGCACCGCGTCGTAACCGAGGACGCCGATGAACAGCACCGCGATGTAGGCCATGTAGCGGTGCGCGTTCTGCAGGATCAGCGGCAACGAGTTCTCTCCCCAATAGGATTTCCGCGGTTCGCCGACCGCGCACGCGACCGGATCCATCCAGATCGAGCGGTAGTACGCCTTGCGGTAGTAATAGCAGGTCAGGCGGAAGAGGCCGGGGGCCCACAACACCAACAACGCGCTCGAGAACGGCAGCCATGCCGGCCACCATGCAGGATGGTTCTGGCCCGAGGCGAGGTGGAACCAGGCATGCTCGCTGGAGGTGGGACCGAAGATCAGCGGCGAATAGAAGGGCGACAGATACGACCCGGCTTCGTAGTTCGCACCCTGGAACGCGGCCCAGGTCGAATAGATGACGAAGGAGAGGAGTCCGATGGCGGTGGCGAGGGGGCCGAGCCACCAGATGTCGCGGCGCGCGGTGGCGGCGAATCCGTGCTCGTGCGCCACCGCTTGGGTGGTCATGTCAGGCATGCCAGCAGCTATAGGACGGCCCAAACAGCTATCATCCCAAAGGTCAGTGAACCATGTCGTTATGTTATATGTGGCCGCGATCCATGCAGGAAACGGACAGCTTGGCGCCGACCTGAAGCTATGCGGCGCTCCCTAGCGTCGTCATCGCGCGTGGTCGACGCAGGCCACTGCCATGCCGTCCGATGGACTCGCCCTCCGCTCCCGGCACCATCCCGCCCCGGGGCCGTTAGCTCAATGGTTAGAGCAGGGGACTCATAATCCCTTGGTTGCAGGTTCGAGTCCTGCACGGCCCACTCTCGTGTGACAGGTCATCGCGTCCTCAAGTCGCTGGGGCCGATGGCACGCATCGACGAAGCCGTTAGCGTTCCGCCCTCCGTAACGTCCTGGAGAGCGCATGATCCGAACCTCGTCCTTCCTTCCGCTACTCGTCGGCGCGGTCTTGCTCGCCGCCATGGCTTCGGAGCGATTGAGAGCTGCCGAGCCCGTGACGCCACCGGCCAAGCTGGACATCGATCGCGCGATCGACGCAGTTTATCCCGCGCTGGTCCAGATCTACGTGCTCTCGCCCGGGTACGACAACGGTCGTGAGCGGAAATACCAGTCGGCCGGCAGCGGCGCAATCATCTCGAAGGACGGCCACGTCATCACCAACCACCATGTGGCCGGACACGCGGTGGCGATCCGCTGCATCCTCTCCACCAAGGAGGAGCTCGATGCCACGTTGGTGGGCACCGATCCGCTCGCCGACATAGCGGTGATCAAGCTCGATCTCGCCGGCCGCCAGCCCGGCGCGCCTTTGCCGGTCGCGCATTTCGGCAGCTCCGAGGAACTGCGCATCGGCGACACCGTGTTGGCCATGGGCTGCCCATTGGCGCTCTCGCAATCGGTGACGCGCGGCATCGTCTCGAACAAGGACATGACCATCCCCAAGTTCATGGGTGGCGAGCTCGAGATGGACGGCGAGAACGTCGGCACGGTGGTCAAGTGGATCGGCCACGATGCCCACATCGACCACGGCAATTCCGGCGGGCCGCTGGTCAACATCGAGGGCGGCATCGTCGGCATCAACGAGATCGGCCTGGGCCTGGCCGGCGCCATTCCCAGCGAGCTGGCACGCAGCGTCGCCGAGCAGCTGATCGCGCACGGCAAGATCGCGCGCGCGTGGCTGGGCATCGGCTTCCAGCCGCTGTTGAAGCCCGGCACGGGCGAGAAGCCGGGCGATGGCGTGCTGGTATCGAGCGTGGTGCCGGGATCACCTGCGGAGGGCGCGGGCGTGCTCGCCGGCGACACGGTGATGGCGGTCGACGCCCAAGCCGTGACGGTGCGTTTCGACACCCAGCTCCCGGGCTTCACGCAGCTCCTTTTGGCGAAGAAGGTCGGCGTCCCGGTCGCGCTCAGGATCACGCGCGCGGGCAAGGAACTGTCACTGATGGTCACGCCGATCGCGCGCGACGAGGCCCGTGGCAAGGAGGCCGAGGTCAAGGAATGGGGTCTGACGGTGCGCCGGTTGACGCTGCTCGAATCGAAGGAGCGTCTGCGCGCCGACCAGAAGGGCGTGGTGGTCGGCAGCGTCCGCCCCGGAGGCCCGGCCAATCGCGCGATCCCCGACCTGCGCGAGGACGACCTGATCCTGGAGATCGCCGGCGAAGCCGTGGACGGACTCGAGTCGTTCCAGGCGTTGACCGCGGCGGTGGTGAAGGACCACGCCGATCCGGTGCCGACGTTGGTCGCGTACGAGCGCGGCGCCGAGCGTGAATTGACGGTGGTCGAGATCGGCATCCGGAAACCCCAGGAGCCGCCGGCCGTGGCGCGCAAACCATGGCTGCCGGTGGCCACGCAGGTGCTGTCCTCGAAGCTCGCGACCGCGCTCGGCCTCAAGGGCAAGAAGGGCGTGCGCATCACCCAGGTCTACCCCGACAGCAGCGCGCAGGAGGCGGGACTGCAGGTCGGTGACGTGCTCACCCGCATCGACGACCAGGCGATCGAGGCCTCCGAACCGCAGGATGCCCAGGTGTTCGAGCAGATGCTGCGCGCCTACAAGCCGGACGCGCGCGTCGAGTTCACCGTCATCCGCGACGGCAAGCCGCTCGTCATCGGATTGGTCTTGACCGAAGCGCCACGCCAGGAAGCCGAGCTCAAGGTCTACGAGGACGTGGCCCTGGAATTCAAGGCGCGCGACATCTCGTACCTCGACCGCGTCAAGCACCGTTGGCAGAAGAACGAGAGAGGCGCCCTGGTCACGCAGGTCGAATCCGGCGGTTGGGCCGCGGTGGGGGGGCTGCACACCGACGACCTCGTCCAAGCCGTCGATGGCGAACCCGTCGCCGACATCAAGGCCCTCGAAACCCACCTGAAGCCGTTGATCGACAAGCACGCCAAGCACCTGACCCTGTTCGTCAAACGCGGTATCTCGACGACCTTCATCGAGCTGGAACCCACCTGGCCCGCCCCCTGACGCACCAGGCGCTCTCCCTTCTTCCCTCTTCCCACTTCCGTCTTCTTCCTCTCCGACCATCCGCCATCCGCTCTCCTCTCGCTCCGCTCCCACTTCACCCCGAAAGCCTCCCCCAATGCCCTCATCCCTCCTCCGCACGCTCGGGCTGTCTGTCTTCCTCCTCGGCTCCGCTGGGTTCGCGCCCGGCGCGGACGACATCCGCGACACCGCGCGCAGCGTCGCTGAATCGGCGCGCAAGTCGGTGGTCACCGTGCGCGTAGTCATCAAGCTGAAGATGGCGATGCAGGGGCAGTCGCAGGACCAGGAGCAGAAGCTCGAATCGGTGGGTACGGTCATCGATCCATCGGGCCTGACCGTGGTCAGCGCCTCGGCGGTGGATTCGTCCTCGACCATCGCGTCGCTGCTCAAGCGCTTCGGCCAGCAAGTCGACATCTCGAGCGAGGTGAAGGAGACCACGCTGCTGCTCGATGACGGTACCGAGGTCGAGTCCGACATCGTGCTCAAGGATGCCGACCTCGACCTCGCCTTCGTGCGCCCACGCGACGCCAAGCTCACGCTCGACGCCGTCGAACTGAAGGCGCCGAAGACGCAGGCCCGTCCGCTCGACCAGGTGTTCGCCATCGGCCGACTCGGCAAGGTCGCCAACCGCGCCACCACCCTGACGCTGGGTGAGATCCGCGCCTATGTGAAGGGCCCCCAGCCCTTCTACGTCGCCGACGACACCATCTCGGCCAACGCTGGATCGATGGCATACGCGGCGGACGGCAGCCCGCTGGGTCTGTTCGTGACCAAGCGCGCCGTCGAGAGCGACGACGCAGCTGGCATGCTCGGCATGCTGTCGTTGGTCAGCAGGCGCTCGGATCCGAGCGCGCTGGTGATCGTGCGCCCAACGCAGGCCATCCTCGATCTGGTGCCGCAGGCAAAGCGCGCCGAGGCGCCTGCTAAAGCCAGCGAGGACAAAGCCAGCGAGGATAAGGATGCCGAGTTGCCGAAGGCACCCGCCGGTGGAGCCGTGAACGCGCCCGCGGATGCGCCGACGAGCACCCCATCGAGCGCACCGAAAAAGGATGCCGGCAAGCAGCCCGCGAAGGCGACCACTCCTCCCTGATCGCCATTCAGACGATCCGCGGGAATTGCGGACCGCGGAATAGCTCACCAGGTGCGGGGTGCTCTGGGTGCTCGCGCATGCGCTCCTCGCACATGTGCGGGTATCCCACGCGGTAGCGGCAGTCGCTGGCCATGACATGCGAGACCAGCGAAAAGCGCTCGTTGGGCCCGGTGTTCACATCGCTGGCGTGGACCATGAGACCATGGTGGAACGACACCTGGCCGGCGCGGATCACCACCGGCACCACGCGCCCAGGCGTGGGCGGCGGTGGCAGGAGATCCCCGGTCCAGTGCGAGGGGGGGCCTCCGATCAAACCGCCGCGATGGCTACCTTCGATGAACACCATCGGTCCTGAATCGATCGCCACGTCGGCTAGCGCGATCCAGCAGGTGACCGTGCGGCAGCGGTCGATCATGTGCCAGAACATGTAGTCCTGGTGCCAGGTGACGATGCCTCCGCCGCGTGCCGGCTTGTGCAGGTACTGATCATGGAACAGGCGGACGCCCTCGGCGCCGAGCAGCTGGGCCGCGATGCGTCCCAGACGTGGGCTGGTGACCGCGGCCTGGATGACCGGATCGCTCTTCCAGCTGTTGTCGATCTTGCAGACCGCGGTGGGCGCGGCTCCTGGTCGCCAGAACGGAGCATCCGGAGCGACCCCGGTGGCATAGAGGCCGTTCGCGACCCGGACGCAGGCCTGCTTGACGGCCTCCACCTCATCCAGCGAGAACAACTCCTCGTTGATGTGGTAGCCGCGCTCCGCGAAGGCGGTGATCTCGTCATCGTGCAGGTCGCAGCGGGGAGTGAACGCGGTACGCTCGCCAACCCGGCCAAGAGGGCTGTTTGGTCCATGGGCGAGCGAGGGTGGCTGGCAGGTTGTGTCGATCATGCCCGCAACCTACGATCGTTGGCCACGACGTCGTCAACGATCGCGCGATGCATGTCCATGAATCCACGATCGCCCGAACCCTCGCCGCATTTCCGCTACTTCCGCGGCTACGAGCATCCGCTCGCCGAGATCCCCGGCCTGGTGCACATCAACGAGGCGCAATGCACCGCCGCGCACGTGCTGCCGCCGCACAGCCATCCCACCTTCGAGATCTGCTACATCGTCTCGGGGCGGGCACTGTGGACCAACCCCGATGGCAGCTTCGCACTTGGCGCTGGCGACATCTACCTGACCCGACCTGACGAACCGCATCACGGCCGCACCGATCCGCTCGATCCGCAGCGCAACTACGCCATCGCCTTCGATCCCCACCTGATGACGGGCCCGACTTCCGGAAAGCTTCCGCAGCGCGACCTGTCGCTGGCGTCCGACGAAACCCGCGCGGTGGACAGCCTGGGCGCGTTCGATCAACGCGTGCTGCACGGCGGCCAGGGCGTGCAGCGGATCTATCGCGGCATCCTCGACGAGCTCGACGCTCTCGCCGGAGCCGACCCTACCCGGCGCGCGCTGATCGTGGCCATGGTGCAGGCCCTGCTGGTGGAACTTGCTGTGTTCGTGACGCGCATGGCTATCGCCGCGCGCGAGCGCCGCGACGCCACGATCTCGCTACCCGAACCGCGGCGAGGCGATCTGCGCGTCGCGCTCGAACGCCTGCGCGGCTCGCTGGCCGATCCGCCGAGCCTCGCCGAGATGGCCGCGTGGTCGGGATTGTCCCCGGGCCATTTCGCGGTGGTGTTCAAGCGCGAGCTGGGCTGCACGCCGCTCGAACACCTGACCACGCTGCGCATCGAATCCGCAGCCTCGCGGCTAGTCGCCGAACCCGCGACCGCGATCACCACCATCGCGCTCGACCTCGGCTTCTGCTCATCGCAATATTTCAGCCTGCTATTCAAGCGCGCGAAGGGCCGCACACCGAGGGAATGGCGATCGAAGCATGGAACGGATGATCCCAGAGACTAGTGGTTGGAAGACACCGCAATCCACTGGATATATCCGGCCAGCCGAGGCCGTCTTCAAGCTTTCCGCTTTCCGCTTTCCGCTGCTCTCCGCTCTCCGTCATCCGCCATCCCTCCCTCACTCCACCCTCGTCTCCCCCCTGAACTCCCTCGGCGTCGTACCTTTCACCGCGCGGAAGCGCCGATTGAAGTTCGAGAGGTTGTTGAATCCGGCGGCGTAGGCGATCTCGATGATGCTGCGATCGGTCTCGATGAGGTCGCGGCAGGCCGCGAGCACGCGGATCTCGTTCACGCATTCGACGTAGGTCTTGCCCACGGCATTGCGGAAGAAGCGACTGAACGCCTGGGGCGACATTTGCACCGCGCGCGCCGCCTGGGCCTGGCTGGGGATCTCGTCTGGCGGTCGGTGGAGCAGGGCGAATACGCGGTCGACCTTGCGATCGACCCGTTCATCAGCGGCGCGGCGCGGCGCGGCGCCGGACAGCTCGGTGACCTCGCTGGCGCCGGCGTCGGCGAGGGCTCCAAGCAGATGGATCAAGTCGCAGACCTGACGCCAGCCGCCGTCCTGGTTCTCGACGATGCGCACGAACAACCGTTCCACGTCCTCGCGCAGCGGACCGTGCACGCGCAGGCCGCGGTCAGCACGCTCGAGCAGGGCGGAGATGGTGCGCAGTTCCGGCGTCCCGGCGATGGCGCTGGCGAAGACCGTCGGCAGGAATTGGATGACCTTCGAGGCCACGCCTCCGTCTTCGGGATCACTGTGCCAGGTATGCGGCACGTCCGCGCCGATCAGGGTGAGATCACCGGGCGAGAAATCCTCGATCGAATCGCCGACGTAACGTCGGCCCCGGCCCTTGACGATCAAAGCCAACTCGAGCTCGGGATGGTGGTGCCAGGCGAACTCGAACTGCCTGCGGTGGTCGAAGGACTTCGAATAGAACGACGATCCGGCCGCGGCGTGGATCGGCTCGAAGCGTAGCCGCCTGCGAGCCGCGGAATGGACTGATCGATGGGCCATGTGATGTACTCATTTCCGCTCACTGGGCGTCTCTGTGAGCAAGATATGTTAAAAAAATACCAATTTCAGTCAACGGCGGCTTAGAGGCACAGAACTCCCAGGTACCATGGGCGGTCATACGGAGATCATCATGACCGCCTCGACCGCCTCGACCGCCTCGACCGCCTCGACCGTCCCCGCCGCCTTGCTGCCTCCGGCGACCCGCCATGACGAGCGCGCCGCAGCCGCGACCCGCCGAGCCGCGTTCCCGTTCCGCTTTCCGCGCGACCAGCGCGCGCTCGGCGGCAAGTACACGGTCGAGGAGAACGCGCGCCGCCTGATGCGCTTCTTCTACTTCGAGCGCCGTCTCGGTCAGGCGTTGGGCTCGTGGACGCTGTCGATCCCCGAGTTCGAGGTCAAGCTCGAGACCGGTCGCCACATCTTCTGGCATCTCGACGCCGCGCGCATCCTGCGCCAGCGCCTGAACGAGCAGGAGCGCCGCCTGCCGCAGATCGACGGCTTCCGCGATGCCGAGATCGACGCGCTCTTCGACGAGGCGCTGTCGGCGGCGGACACGCCCGAGCTGTTGGTCGGCATGCACCAAGTACTCGGTCGCGCGCTCGAGACCGCCTTCCGTCATCACATGGATGACACCTGCGCGGTGGCCGACGCGCCGACGGTGCGCGCGCTCAAGCAGGTGCTGCTCGACTACCAGCCGATGCTCGCCTGGGCCGACGGCGCTATCGAGGCGTACCTAGCTGGTGGCGTCGACGAGAGCCGGCTGAGCGCCTGGCGTTGGCATCTGGGTAGGCTCCTGGGTTCGATCGGCGGCGTGACCGGCGTCGACGCGCGCTGTGAAAAGCCCGCGAATCTGCGCACCGCCACCACGCCGTACGTGCGCGGCACCGTGCCCAAGCGCGACGAGCGCTTCCGCACCTTCGCCCACACCGGCGACTACAACGTCTTCGACGGCACGCCGCGCTATGAACACGGCAGCTATGACGCCGAACGGCTGTCGTTCATCCGCGCCCAACGCGACGAGGTCGACGCGATCGAGGCTTTCGGCACTTTCCTGTGGGACATCCGCTTCAAGGATTTCGAGGCCGAGCACAGCCTGGCGCGCATCACCTGGGACGAGAGCCGTCACACCGAGATGGGCCACCGCGCGATGCTCGCTTCCGGCTACGATCCGTTCGAGCTGCCCAACCGCCTGACCTCGAGCACCTGTCGCGGCCCGATGGAACCGGCGTTCGCAATGGCCGAGATCAACCTGTTTGGCGAGGTCGGCGTGCTCAAGACCATCAATGGGCTCTTTCAGCGCGCGGTCGAGCGCAACGATTCGCTGCTGACCCATCTGTCGGACTACATCCGCTCCGACGAGCGCACCCACGTGAAGAAGGGCCAGCACATCCTCAAGCAGATGACCACCCTGGACATGCCCGCGCTCGAGCTGCGCACGCGCGAAGTCTTCACCGAATGCCTGGTGGGCTTGGGCGCGATCAAGCCAGGAGAGAACGGCTTCGTGCTCACCAGGGAAGAGATCGAGCATTATATCGGGGAATAGGGGGGACGGGACACTGGAGGACCGGAATGCTCGAGAGCGCGAAAGTGCGAAGGCGAGAAGGCGAGAAGGCGAGAAGGCGAGAGCCCGGATCTGGGTCTTTCTCTCCTGCCTAGGCTTCGGTCTTCCGGCCATCGCGCCTGCGCGTTTCGGTCTGCCAGTTCCCCGCCTTCCGCCTTCCGCCTTCCGCCCCTCCCCATTCGCCTCCGCGCCGCTACATCTCACGCATGGGAAATCCGCGTTGGGATATCATCGGCAAGCTCGCGCTCGGCTTGTGTCTGGCCAGCGTGGTGCTCGGGGTGGTCGTGGGAATCCTCGCGGCGACCTCGCCGCGCACCTGGACGATGATGGATGCGCGCAACAGCCTGATCGCCGGCGAGGTCGGAGCCGCGTTCCTTGGCGCCTTGGCGCGCAAAAGCCACTACGGCTCGTCGGCGATGATCATCGGCGGTGTCTTGGCGCTCGGCGCCTACCTGTTCGCGCCGACACGGTAGGCGTTTCGAACCGGCACCGCGGCCGCGGCCGTTTCAGGCGCTGGCGGCCATCACCCGATTTCCCCTCGACCAATCCTGGACGTACGCGGCGTTCTCGGTGAACAGCTGGTCGACCATCTTGTCGATTTGAGGTAGGGTACAGATCGCGGCGGTGAGCGGGTCGGCCTGGATGGCCTCGCGGATCAGTCCGCGATCCTTCCGCGTCACGCCCTCGACCGCCATCTCATGGACGTGGATGTGCGGCGTCATCACCGCGGCCAGCTTGGTGGGGATGCGGCCCATGCGGCACGGGAAGATGCCGTTGCCGTCCACCAGGCAGGGGACCTCGACGACCGAACCGTTGGGCAGGTTGTCGATCATGCCATCGTTGCGCACGTTGCCGTAGATCGAGTAGGTCTCGTTGCTGGCGAGGGCGTTGATGATGCCCGAGCCGTATTCATGCCCGCGGTCATAGCAGATCGGCTTCTTGCCCGAGATCTGGTCCTCGACCGATTGCAGCAGCCAGCCATTGAGCTTCGAGTCGAAGTTGTAGCCCCACATGGTCTCGGAGTTGTAGCGGTCGGCGTGGGCCTGGTCCTTGCGGAACCACGGGTAGTACTCGCTCTGGTGCTCGGTCCCCTCGGCGGGCCAGTGCCCGAGATAGCGCAGCAGTTCGAAGCGCACCTTCTCGTTCGGATGCTTGGCGAGGATGCGTTCCTCGGCGGCGAGCAGGTCGGGATAGAGGTCGCGGCCCTTATGTTCGAGGGTCAGGTAGTAGTTGATGTGGTTGATGCCGGCGGCGGTGTAGCGGACCTCATCCGCCGGGATGCCCAGCCAATCGGCGATGATGCGGTACATGCCCTGGATGCTGTGGCACAGGCCGACGGTACGCTCGTGGCCGGCTTTCAGCAGCGTCCAGGTGTTCATCGCCATGGGGTTCGAATAGTTCAGCACCCAGGCGTCGGGCGCGAGCTCGGCGAGATTCCTCGCCAGCTCGAGCAAGACCGGCGCGGTGCGCACCAGGCGGAACACGCCGCCGGGTCCGATGGTGTCGCCCACGGTGGGCAGCACGCCGTACTGCATGGGGATCTCGGCGTCCGACTTGTAGTGCTTGAAGCCGCCGACCATGATCGTCACCACCACGTAGTCGGATCCGCGCACCGCGTGGCGCTGGTCCTGGGTGGTCTCGACGGTGGCTGCGAGGCGCATGTCCGCGATCAGCTTCTGCACGATGCGCTTGGCGCGCGCGAGGCGCTCGACGTCGATGTCCATCAGGCAGATGTGGGCTGACTTCAGCGCGTCGTAGGTGAAAATGTCCTTCACCAGCTCGCTCACGAACTTGGCGCTGCCGCCGCCGATGAAGGTGATCTTGGGCTTGGACGCGGTGGGCATGTTCAGGAATCCCGTGGGTCGTGCGGCCGTTTACGTCCGCTGGTGGTTTCGCCGATGGAGATGGAGCATGGCACGCGCACGGCCGCGCTCGCGCCTGTCGCCGCCGCGACCGCGTCGCGCGAGAGCAGGCTGTCGACCATTGTCGAGGCGCGCTCGGCGAGCGCCTTCCAGTCGAAGAGCACGGTGGTGAGATCCACGAAGCGGCCAGACGGATCGCCGTCGAATCCGCACAGCAGCAGCCGCTCCGGCACCGCGATACCCATGCGTTGCAGGCGATGCCACAGACGCAACGCGATGCCGTCGTTGACGCAGAAGATCGCCCCGTCGCCGCGCTGGGCGAAAGCACGCAGGTCGGCGTCGCTCAGCTCGCGGGACTCGCAGGACGCGAACGAATCGGCCGGACGCCGCGCCAGCCAGGCCTCGCGCATACCCTTCAAGCGTTCGGTATAGCCGAGATGCGGGCTGCGCGCAGTGACCTGCAGCAGGGTGCGCGCGCCGCGCTCGACGAGATGGGCCGCCATGTCCGCGCCGCCGCCAGCGTTGTCGACGACCACCATCGGCCCGTGGTAATCCGCGTACGACGGATGGTTGGGGTCGAGCACCACCAGCGGCCGTCCGATGCCAGCGAGCACGCGCAAGCTGGTCGCAGGCACGTCTCCCCACACGAAAAAAGCGTCGGGCAGCAGGGGGGTAGCGCGGCCGAGGCGCTCCGACAGATCCTCGATGGCCAGGATGGAGAACAGCAGGCCCCGTTCCGAGGCGAGATGGGCGAGATGCCGCACGGTGGCGCTGGCGACGCCGCCGCCCCCGAGGCTCACGAAGCTGCGCGGCAGCACCAGGCCGAGCATCTGCGCGCCGCCGCCCGCGAGCTGCGCCGCCGCGAGATTCGGCCGGTACCCGAGACGTTTGGCGGCGGCGTGGACGCGGCGGCTGGTGGCGCGCGAAATGCGCGGACTCGAGCGCAGCGCCAACGACACGCTCGACTTGTCGAGCCCGAGCTCGCTCGCCAACACCTGCAACGTCACGCGCCTATCACCGCTCATTCAAGCGGTTGTATTACGATAAAAACTCAAGTCAACCGGTTGAGCAAAATCGACCTTAAACGGCCGCTTGAAGATACGGGCTGGCTTCGTCCCGATTCCTCAAGGCCTGTCCCAGCAATCACGTGGCCCACCGTGTTCTCGCTACCAGGCTGCAGCTGCTGTCAGCCCCGGCCGCTCCATCTGGCCGTTTCTTTGTGGGGGCAGGCCGGAGGCCGATGTTGGGGGAAATCGCCTGGCGATTTTCGGATGCCCTTCGGGGCATCCGCCGCCCGCAGGGAGTAGCCCCCCAACTAACAGTAGCGCACCCACGTCCCAGCCTCGAGCACCTCGTGCGGCAGGAAGCGCGCCTTGTACTCCATCTTGGCGCAGCCGCGGACCAGGAAGCCCAGGTAGAGCCAGCGCAGCCCGGCGCTGCGGCAGTGCGCGATCTCCGCCAGGCCCATGAACGTGCCGAGTCCGCGTTTATGCAGATCCGGATCGTAGTAGCAGTAGACGCTCGACAGCGCGTCGCCGATGTGGTCGCAGATGCTGACCGCCACCAACCGGCCAGCGGCGTCGCGCGCGTGGAGTTCGCCACCGGGGATGCCGCCGTCGGATGCGAGGAAGGCGGAGGGATCCTCGTCGACATCCTTGCCGTGCACGGTGGTCTGGTAGCGCTGGTAGAGGCGCAGGCGTTCAGCGTCGGCGCCCCGCGGCTGCCAGCTCACCGTCAGATCGGAGTTGCGGATCTCGCAGCGGCGCTGGTCGCGCCGCGGCACGAAGGCGGCGACATCGACGCGGATCGGTCGACACGCGTCGCAGGTGGGACACACCGGCATGTACAGGTGGTTGCCCGAACGCCTGAAGCGCCAGTCCATCAGCTGCCGGTACGAGACGTCCTCGGGCGGATTGGGCAGTGGATGGAAGGCGTGGAATTCGCGCTCAGGCAGATACGGGCATGGTCCGAAATGGTAGACCACGCCGCGCATGGCGATGATCGTACTGGGCGCCCGCGTTCCGCCAATCCGCCCCTGCCGCTGCGGGAGGCGGCGGATGTCACGCGCGCAGCGCCGCTCCGGTCTTCTCGCCGACACTGGCGACGATGCGCTCGCTTGCCTGGAGCAGGTCTTTCTCTTCCAAAGTGCGTTCCTCGGCCTGCAGGAGCACGCGCAGGCTCACCGCCTTCTGTCCAGGAGCGATGGGGTCGCCTCGGTAGATGGTGATCAGCGATATGCCAGCGCACAGCGCACCCGCGCCCAGGCGCGTGGCCGATTCGAGCTCGCCGTAGGCGATCTCCTCGTTGCAGACCCAGGTGAACTCGCGCTCGACGCGCTGGAAGCGGCTCGGGGCCTTGTAGGGGATCGGCTTCGGGGCTCCGTACGCGAGGATCAGGTCCTCGAGGAAGATCTCGAAGTATCCGACCCGCTCCGGGCAGTCGGCCAGAGTGCGTGTTCCAGCGTCGAGCTCGCCGCAGAAGCCGATGAGGCGGCGGTCAGGCCCGACCTGCAAGCCGAGGACGCGGCCAGGAGTCAGGTAGGGATCCAGGGAATCGAATTCCGCCAGGGCCAGCCCCAGGCCGTGGCCGAGCCCTGTCAGTAGCGCCACGGCGGCGTCGCGCGCGGCGTAGAACGGCGTGGCATCGCCAGCCGTCGCGCAGGCGCCGGCCACCACCAGCGTCTCGTCTTCGAGCCCGGCGCCCGCTCGGCCGATGCCGATGCGGTAGCGTTTGCCGATCTCGTAGATCCGCACCGCATCGGCATGCTTGCGGTTGCGGCCGACGGCTTCGGCCAGGACCGGCACCAGGCTCGGGCGCATCACGGTCTGCTCGCTCGACAACGGATGCTTCAGCCGGATCAGCTTGTCGTCGACGAACTGCAACTGCTTCGCCCACGCTTCGGAGGTGAACGCGTAAGTCTGGACCTCGTCCCAGCCCTGGGCCGAGAGGAAGTGGCGTGAGCGATGCTCGGCGGCGCGCAGCGGGTTCGGCGTCGGCGCTTCGGCGGGAAGCCGTGGGATCGCCGGCAGGATGTGATGGTAGCCGTGATGTCTCGCCACTTCCTCGACGAGATCGGCGGCGGTGCCCACGTCCTTGCGGCGCCACCACGGCACGGTGACCTGGTCGCCCTGGACCTTGAACCCCAGGCGATCGAGGATCGCGCGCTGGGTGGTGGGATCGATGTCGATGCCGGTGATGCGCTTCACGTCGTTGGTGGTCAGTTTGACGACGCGGTTCTCGCCCGACCCGGCGCCGGAATTGAAGCGATGGGTGATGCGGCAGCTGGGGATCAGCTGATCGATCAGCGCGATGGCGCGGTTGAGCGCGGCGGGAGCGAGCTCGGGGTACAGGCCCTTCTCGAAGCGCGCCGAGGAATCGGTGGCGACGCCGGTGCGCTGGCGGGTCTTGCGGATGCGCTCGGGCTTGAAGATAGCGGCTTCAAGCAGCACCGCAGTGGTGTCCTCGCGCACCATGCTGCCGGCACCGCCCATGATCCCGCCCAATGCGACCGCCTTGCCGCCTGCGTCGGCGATGAGGATGTCGCCACTCGCCAGAGCGTGGGTCTTGCCGTCGAGGGTGGTGAAGTTCTCGCCGTCCTTGGCCGCGCGCACGGCGATGCGCTTGCCCGGCAGGTCGCGCAGGTCGAAGGCGTGCATGGGCTCGCCGAGTTCGAGCATCACGTAGTTGGTGACGTCCACGAGCAGGCCCAGGGGACGGATACCCACCGCGTTGAGGTGATCCTGCATCCACTGCGGGCTCGGCGTGTTCTTCACACCTTCGATCACCGCGCCGTAATAGCACACGCAGCCGTCGTCTGCGATGTCCACGCCCCAGCCATCGCCGCGCGCCTGCCACGAGATGTCCGGCGGCGGTGGGGTCATGCGGCTGGCGATCGCCGCGACCTCGCGTGCCCAGCCGATGTGGCCCCACAGGTCGGGGCGATGGGTGATCGCATGGTTCTCGAGAACCATGACGCTGTCGCCAGCGGCGACGATGCTGGACAGGGGCGCGCCGGGTTTCGCGTCGCCCGCCAGCACCATGATGCCGTCGTGGCTCGAGCCGAGCCCGAGCTCGTCCTCGGCGCAGATCATGCCTTCGCTCGGTTCGCCCCGCAGCTTCGCCGCCTTGATGGTGATGGACTTCTTCTCGCCGCCAGGACCGCTCATGGAGAGGGTGGTGCCGATGGTCGCGACGGCGACCAACTGGCCGACGGCGACATTCGGGGCGCCACAGACGATCGCCAGGGGGGCCTCGCGGCCGATGTCGACGGTGGTGAGCTTGAGCTTGTCGGCATTGGGATGCTGGGTGACGGTGAGGACACGACCCACGACCACGCCGTCGAGGACTCGTCCGGTGGTCTCGAGCCGCTCGATCTCGGCGACGTTCAGGGACACCTTGGCCGTCAGTTCGGCCGGCGTCATGCCCAGGTCGGGCGAATTCAGCAAGCGCTTGATCCAGGACAGGCTGATGCGCATGGGGGCTTTCTGGGCTTCTTGGTGCGTGTCGGGTCGGAGCGAAGGTTCGTTCCCAAGCCCGGGCATACAAGCACTTGCGCCCATGCGGGTGAACCAATGCTGGAGCCGTGGGTTGCAATAAGGAAACAGTCGTATACAAATCTACGATGCCGTCGTCCGAGAGGCCCCCGGAGATGCCGACGTTCGAAGCGTCGTGGGAACTGTTCGCCTCCGACAGATTCCGCCTCGATCGTGAATCGTGGAGCACCTGCGACGGCCGCATCGAACGACCGATCATCCATCACCCTGGCGCAGTCGCGGTACTGGCTCAGCCGAGTCCCCGTGAGGTCGTGCTGGTGCGGCAGTTCCGCTATCCGATCCGCCGCTGGACGCTCGAGATTCCAGCTGGGACCCGCGAAGCCGGCGAGGAAGCCATCGCCACCGCGGCGCGCGAGCTGCGCGAAGAGGCGGGTTGGGCATGCGAGCGGCTGATCGAGTTGATGCGATTCCATCCCGCGGTCGGGGTTTCGGATGAGGAGCTCATCCTCTATCGCGCCGAGGGCCTGACCATGACGCGTGCCGCGCCCGAGCTCGGCGAGCTGGTGTCACCCGAGGTGGTGGCGATCAGCGACCTTCCAAGGCTGCTCGCGAGCGGCGAGATCTGCGACGCGAAGACCGTGATTGCGCTGGCCATCCTGGGCGTGACCGTGGTGCCAGTCCGGGCGCTGCCCGGACCGGAGGCGTGATGGCCGAGTCGTACCGCAAGAAGACCACGCAGATGATCGAGCGGCTCGACCCGAGTCCGGCGGTGGCCGTGGTCGAGGACATCGGGCGCGCGCTGGTGGCCAAGGCCAGCGTCGCCGGACGCGCGACCTTGCTGTTCGTCGACGCGTGC
The DNA here is from genome assembly GCA_038231435.1 of Planctomycetota bacterium. Taxonomy (GTDB): domain Bacteria; phylum Planctomycetota; class UBA11346; order UBA11346; family UBA11346; genus JACCZE01. Next base: position 13,815 of record JBBRLJ010000036.1, on the reverse strand, counting down.
TCGCACCTACGCATGGTCGGCCGCGGTCTGCCGACGCTCGTGCGCCAGGTCGAGATCGCCGGTTTCGGCTCGTTGATGGTCCTGGCGCTGATCGCCGGGCTGACCGGCATGATCATGGCGGTGCAGACCGGCAAAGCGCTCGAGGACTACGGCCAGGTCGGGCTGCTGGGCGGCATCATCGGCGCGACCTTCTGCCGCGAGATGGGTCCGATCTGGGCGGCGGTGATCATCCTCGCGCGGGTCGGCGCCTCGCAGGCGGCCGAGATCGGCACCATGGTGGTCAACGAGGAGATCGACGCCCTACGCTCGATGAGCATCAATCCGGTACGCTTCCTGGTCATGCCGCGCATCCTCGCACTGGTCATCTCGATGCCGATCCTCACCGCCGTGGCCGACTGGATCGGCATGTTCGGCGGCGCCACCATCGCGAGCGTCACCTTCCACGAGAGTTTCAGCTCGTTCATGACCTCCGCCCAGCACGGCCTCACCGGATTCGATTTCTTCTCGGGTCTGGTCAAGAGCGTGGTCTTCGCCTGCATCATCGGCACCATCGCCTGCGACCGCGGCCTGAACACCACTGACGGCGCCGAGGGTGTCGGTCGCGCCACCACCCAGAGCGTGGTGCTCAACATCATCTTCGTGCTGCTCGCCGATCTGCTCATGACCTCCTTCATCCAGTTGTGGCTCTGACATGGCCACCGCATCCATCTGGTCGAAGGAGAAGATGGAAGCGGCGGCGCCGCTGAGTCCGGTGCCGGCGGGCAAGAGCGTGCTGATCAAGATCCGTGACCTGCACAAGCGCTTCGGCTCGCGGCACATCCTGCGTGGCATCAATGTCGACGTCTACAAAGGCGAGACCCTGGTGATCCTCGGTGGCTCGGGTTCGGGCAAGACCACGCTGCTGCGCCACCTGATGGGCATGCTGCGCTCGGACGAGGGCTCGGTGACGGTCGAAACCCTCAATCTCAACACCGCCTCGCGCGCGGACATGGAGACCTACCGCAAGCGCATGGGCGTGGTCTTCCAGGGCGCGGCGCTCCTGAATTCGCTGACCGTGCTCGAGAACGTCGGCCTGCCCCTGGTCGAGGTCGAGCGCCTCGCTCGCTCCGAAGTACGCGAGCGTGTGATCGAGGCCCTGCGCAAGGTCTACCTGCCGGCCGAGGAGATCCTCAGCCTCAAGCCCGCCAGCCTGTCGGGCGGCATGCGCAAGCGCGTCGGCATCGCGCGTGCCATCATCCAGAAGCCAGAAATAATCCTCTACGACGAACCGACCACCGGTCTCGATCCGGTCACGGTGAACGGCGTCAACGAGCTCACGCTCGAACTGCAGAGCACCCTCGGGGTGACCTCGCTGGTGATCACCCATGATCTCGAGGCCGCGTTCAAGATCGCTGACCGCATCGCCATGCTCTACCTGGGCCGCATCATCGCGATCGGCACCAAGGATGAGATCAAGGCCAACCAGAACCCGGTCCTCCAGCAGCTGCTGACCGGCTCGACGCATGGGCCGCTCACCGAGGGCTATGTGACCAAGCCCGACGCGAGATCGGGCACAGCGTCGTATGCGAAGCCGTCCTCGACGAAGCCGTCCACAACGACGCCGTCCACAACGACGCCAAAGGAGGGCTGAGCGGTGGCCAACGAGACCCCCAGCGAGCTGTCGAGCGAGATGAAGGTCGGCGCGCTGTTCTTCATCGGCCTGGGCCTGGTGTCGAGCTTCGTATTCTTCTTTTCGAATCCGTTCAAGGGCAAGGGCGAGTACAAGGTCCGCTTCGCGCGCGTGGTGCGTCTCCAGGCTGGCGACCCCGTCACCTACAATGGTGTGAAGATCGGTTCGGTCTCGCGAGTCGAGCCGGTGCTCGACAAGGACGAGCAGGGTCACGACGTGGCGGTGGTGCAGGTCGACTACACCATCGACGGCAGCCTGAAGAAGATGGTGCTGATCGATGCCACGAGCGTATTCAAGATCGACCAGGGCCTGCTCGGCGGCTCGGCGCTGGCGATCGTCTCGGTGGGAGGCACTCCGATCAAGGCCACGAGCGAGAAGACTCCGCCCCCGCGCGGCATCGAGCCGGTCGCGATCGACGAGACCATGGCCAGCATCCGCTCGCTGGTCGAGGAGAACCGCGTCGAGATCAAGGCGACCATCGCCTCCGCGCACCAGACCGTCGAGCACGTCGGCGAGATGTCCGAGCAGGTGCGCGACCTGGTGAAGGAGAACCGCGCCCAGGTCCAGACCATGATCGGGCGCATCAGCGACATGGCCGGGAACATCGGCGAGCTGGTGAAGAAGAACAGCGACTCGCTCGGCCAGGCCATCACCAATATCAAGGACCTGGCCAAGCAGCTCAACGACGTCGTCGGCGAGAACCGCGAGCAGATCCGCAAGGCCATCGAGAAGCTCGGCATCGCCGGCGAGAACGTCGGGGCCGCCGCCAAGACCATCAACGAGACGGTCAGCGAGAACCGCGAGAGCATCAAGAAGACCATGGACGGACTCGCCAAGGTCGGCCCGCGCCTCGATAAGATCAGCGAGAATCTCGAGCTGGTCACCGGCCAGATCGCCTCCGGAAAGGGCACGCTCGGTAAGCTGGTGTTCGAGGACACCCTGCACGAGAAGGCGGTACTGGCCGCCGACAACTTCAATCAGCGCATGGAGGAGATCAAGCCGATCACCAGCGGTTTCACCACGCTCAAGTTCATCGGCGGCATCGAGGCCGGCATCAACACCGAGAGTGGCGTCACCGACACCTACGCCTACCTGCGCATCGAGCCGCGCCCGTGGAAGTTCTACCAGGGCGGCATCTCGTACCGCACCGCTCCGCCCGCGCGCAACGCGGTGCGCGAGGATCCCGATAAGTTCCATGTCGACTTCAACCTGCTGATCGGTTGGCGCTTCTTCCCCGACGATAGCGATCAGCTGTATCGCCTGACCATCGCCGGCGGACTCATCGATTCGCAGGTCGGCGGTTGGGTCTCGGTGCCGCTGCTGGGCGAATGGCTCGACCTCAAGGTGATGTGCCGCGCCAAGGACAACCAGCGCGACATCACCGCGCGCCGCTACGAGGAGGGCAGCGCCCTGTTGCGCGCGACCCTCGAGGCGCATGTCTGGCGGCGCGTCTCGTTCGTAGTCGGCGGCGACGACCTCATCGACAAGCCCGGCCTGTGGTGCGGGATCCGCGGTGAGCTGCTCGACAACGACCTGCGCAACATCGTGACGGTGGCGGGGCTCGGGAAGTAGCTTTTTGTTGGGGGGCTACGCTTTCAGTTGGGGGGCTACGGCCCCCCAACATCGGCCTCCGGCCTGCCCCCCAGGAGGCGGGGAGCAGAGGGGGGTGGGCCGGTCGGGGACTCCGGCCTTTGACGCTGAGTGTCCTCTGCATTCCGCTGCCATCCCCATCTTGCTGCGCAGCGACCACGCCGTACCACATCCCTCCATGACCACTCCCGCGAAGCTGACGTGTCCGAAATGCGCGAAGCCGATGGAGAAGGTGGGCTTCGAGGGCATCGAGGTCGACCGCTGCACCTTCTGCAAGGGGATCTGGTTCGATCTGCAGGAGCATGTCGCGCTCAAGAACCGCAAGGGGTCAGAGGCGATCGACGTCGGCGCCGCCGGCGGCATCGGCAAGGAGTTCCATGCCGACCTGGACGCCAAGCGCGACATCGACTGCCCGGTCTGCAAGACGCGTCTGGTCAAGCTTTCCGATCCCCGTCAGCCGCACATCTGGTTCGAGAAGTGCCAGAACTGCTCCGGTGTGTTCCTCGATGCCGGCGAATTCACCGACCTCAAGCACCACACTCTCGGCGACGTCTTCAAAGACCTGTTCAGGAAAAAAGGGTAGGGATCATCCTTTACCTATCCGCCATGCTCCATGGCTCCCGGGGCAGGCCGGCGTGAAGCCCCGGTCGGTAGGGGAAGGGCGTTGTCGGGGGGACGCAGCCCAACTGAGAGTTTGCGCAGCCGGCCTTCGGCGATAACAGATCATCTCCACCGCGGAGAGATGCGATGTCCGATGCCATCAAGACTGATGCGCAGGCCGACGAGGCCGATGCGCGGCGCAGCGCCCGGATCGGGTTGGTGCTGTTCCTCCTGTACATGGCCCTCTACGCCGGCTTCGCGTGCCTGGCCGCGTTCCATCCCGAACAGATGTCGAAGCGGCCCTTCGGCGGGGTGAACGTCGCGATCTGGTACGGGATGACCCTGATCGTGTCACCGCTGCTCTTGGCCACCATCTACCTGCTGATGTGCTGGCGCCGGAGCGCGCCATGAACGCCGCCCTGGTCATCTTCCTGCTCTTCGTCGGCCTCGTGCTCGGCCTGAGCTTCTGGCTCGGGCGCAAGGCGCGCGATGCCAAGGGTTATTACGCCGCCCACGGGCAGATCCCGTGGTTCGTCAATGGCATCGCCTTCGCCGGGGATTACCTCTCGGCGGCGAGCTTCCTCGGCATCTGCGGCATGATCGCCCTGGCTGGCTATGACGGCTTCCTCTATTCGATCGGCTATCTCGCCGGCTGGGTGGTCGCGCTGTTCGTGGTCGCCGAGCCGATCAAGCGCCTCGGGCGATTCACCTTCGCGGATGCGCTGGATGCGAAGTTCGATTCGCGCGGCATCAAGGTCGCCGCCGCGGTGAGCACGCTGGTGGTCAGCGTCTTCTACCTGATTCCGCAGATGGTGGGCGCGGGCGCGGTGATGAAGGCGCTCCTGCATTGGGATCACGTCTACGGCGTGATGACCGTCGGCGTGGTGGTCATCGCCATCGTCGTCACCGCCGGCATGGTCTCGACCACCTGGGTGCAGTTCATCAAGGGTTCGCTACTGGTGCTGCTGTGCACCGTGCTCGCGGGGATGATCCTCCATCGCGGCCTGTCGGTGACCCCGCCCGGAGCCGAGGATCGTCCGTTCAAACCCTTCGTCTCGATCCCCGCCGACCAGGTGGGCGCCTCGGATCTGGTGCCCGAGGAGGGGGCATGGAAGGGCAAGCCGTACGTGCGCGTGCGCGACGAACAGGGCATCGTGCGCGTCTGGCGCCTCGATGGCGGCCGGCTCTTCGAGACGCAGACGGTCACCGTCGCTGGCGGCAAGACCACCGTCAATGGCGTCGAACTCAGTGCGAACCAGAAGCCGAAGGACCTGCTGCGGCCGGTGGGCAACGTCTCGGCACTGCCGGGAGGCGTCAGCGAGACCGGCTCGCTGTCGCCAGCCGGTTTCCTCACCGCGATGCAGGACAGCACGGTGGTTGCCTGGGGATCCGAGGACATCGTCGAGGACGCCGCGGGTACGCCGGGCGCCAAGACCACCGTCTATTTCCAGAAGCAGGTCTCGGGCGCCAAGATCATGCAGCCCGGCATGGGCATGTTCAAAGGCCTCGACGATCCCACCCACAAGACCATCGGCGGCGACGGGCCGTACCGAAACATGGAGGTCGGAACGGTCAAGAAGCTCGACTTCTTCTCGCTGCTGCTCGCGCTGTTCGCCGGCACCGCGTCCCTGCCGCACATCCTCATCCGCTACTACACGGTGAAGGACCAGGCGGCGGCGCGCAAGAGCACCGTGGTCGGCATCGCCGCCATCGGGTTCTTCTATGTGCTCACGCTGATCATCGGGCTCGGCGCGATGACCAGCGGCGTGCTCGACCTCACCGATCCGAAGGGGAACATGGCGGCGCCGCTGCTCGCGCACAGCTTCGGCAACCTGTTCTTCGCGCTGATCTCGGCGATCGCCTTCACCACCATCCTCGGCACGGTCAGTGGCCTGATCATGGCCGCGAGCGGCGCGATCGTGCACGACCTGATGACCGGCTTCATGAAGATGCAGATCGACGACCACCGCAAGGTGCTCTACGGCAAGATTGTCGCGGTGTTCGTCGGCGTGGTGGCGATGGTGCTGGGCGTGCTCTTCGAGGCGCTGAATCCGACCTTCCTGGTCGGGTGGGCGTTCTCTATTGCCGCCTCGGCCAATCTGCCGTCCCTGATCATGCTGCTGTTCTGGAAGGGCACGACCAAGCAGGGCATCACCTGGGCGATCATCGTGGGCATGGTGACCTCGCTGACGTGGATCCTGCTCAGCGCCGATACCTACAAAGGCGTCTACCATTCGACCAGCACGCCGCTCGTGCCCTTCAGCCAGCCCGGCATCGTGACCATCCCGCTGGGCTTCGTGGTGCTGATCGTGGTATCGCTCCTGACGAAGAAGTCCGTCCGGCAAGGCCCGCCGACACCCGTCCTGGCCGTCTGAACGTCCATTCTGGCTTTGCGATGGCGGGGGCGCGATTGCGCCCCCGCCATCGCGCCTAGCCTACGGCGGTGCACCAGCTCGCCGTCATCCTCGTCGCCTGCGCCGGCATCGGCTATTGCGCCGCCGCCGTCCAGCGCTGGCGGCTGATTGGCAGGTCGGGCGAGATCGCGCAGTCGCGCCTGCCGGCCCTGTGGCTCGGATTCGCGGCGCACACCGCCGGCCTGGTGATCGCATTCTGCATCCGTCCGCTCGATCGCGATCTGCTGTACGCCATTCTCGGCGTGTGGGCCGGCGTGGCCTCGCTGCTGTTCGCCACGCGCTACATTGCCGGGCCGAGCCGCGGCCTGCTCGCGCTTCCGGTCGGCTGCATGGCATTGCTCGTGGCGATGACCTCGCAGGCCGGAGGGGAACAGCTCCATGCGGAAGGTGGCGGAGCCATCGGCATCGTCCATGGCGGATTCATGGCCGCGTACCTGGCGGCGGTCCTGGTCGCGGGCGCCACCGCGGGACTGTATGTGATCGCCGCGCGCCAGTTGCGTTCGGCCAGCGTGCGCGCGCTGAAGCTGCCCGAGCTGCCGACCCTCGAACGCCTCACCGAGCGCTCGCTGATCGTCGCGACCGCGCTGCTGATGGGCGGGGTGGCCACCGGCGGAGCGGCGATGGAACACGCCCACGGATTCAGCCTGGCTCACCCCACCACGCTGATCGCGCTGGTCAGCCTGGGCATCATGGTGCTGGTGCTGGCGGTGCACGCCGCGCAACGCCTGTCGCGGCGTGGCTTCGCGATCGCCACCATCGGCTGCATGGCCCTCGGCGCCTCCAGCCTGCTCAGTCTGCTGGTGACCGCACATGGCTGAGCCGGCAGCCGCGTCGGTTGCTGGTGGCGCCAGCGGTGCGGGCGGCTGGCAGATCGCCGCCTGGGGGGTCGACCACCACCGCACGCCGGTCGAGATCCGCGAGCGGCTCGCGGTGGACGCCGACGCCGCGGTGGGCCTGGCGCGCGCGCTGGTGTCGGTGCCGGGAGTTGGCGAATCGGTGGTGCTGAGCACCTGCAACCGTCTCGAATGCTATGTCGGCGGCAGCGTCGAGCGCGCCCGCGTCGCCGCCGCGGTGGCTGATTTCCAGGGCTTGGATCCGGCGCTGGTCGAGGCGCACTCGTATTGGCATGCGGGCCCGTCGTGCGTGCGGCATCTGTTCCGCGTGGTCGGCGGGCTCGAGAGCCTAGTGCTGGGCGAGGACCAGATCGTCCGCCAGGTCAAGGATGCGTACGAGCGCTCGCGCGCTCAGCGCCTGGCCGGGTCGGCGCTGAATCCGCTGTTCCAGCGCGCGTTGTCGGTGGGCAAGGAGGTACGTTCCGACACCGACATCGGCAAGCACAAGCTCAGCGTCGCCTCGGTGGCGGTCGATCTCGCCCGCCACGTTCACGGCGATCTGGGCGCGGCGCGCCTGCTGGTGCTCGGCGCCGGCGAGGTGGCCGAGCTCGCGGTGCGCTACCTGCTCGAACACGGCGTGCGCCACCTGGGCATCGTCAACCGCAACCAGGAGCGGGCGCTGGCGATCGCCGAAAGCGCGCACGTGTTCCCGTGGTCGGAGCTCGCCGAGGCGCTCGCCACGCACGACATCGTGGTGTCCTCGACCGCTGCCCCGCACCACGTCGTCAGCGAGGCCGACGTGCGCGCCGCGCTCAAGCGCCGGCGCCGTCCGCTGCTGTTCATCGACCTCGCCGTGCCTCGCGACATCGATCCGAAGGTCGCGCAGATCGCCGACGTCTACCTGTACAACATCGATCACCTCGAGTCGGTGGTCGCATCTAACCGCCAGCTACGTGTAGAAGAGTTCGCCGCGGCCGAGGCGGTGGTCGAGTCGAGCGTCGCCGGCTACCTGGCCGAGGAGCGACCGGACCAGGACGCGCTGTTCGCGCATGTCTCGCGCTACTTTGCCGACATCGTCGCTGCCGAGGAGGCGCGCCTGGCGGCCAAGCTCGGAGTGGTGGCCCAGCGCGGCGACCTGCGCTACGGACTCGAGCGGGTCGCGAACAAGCTGCAGCACCAGGTACTGGCCTACTTGCGCGAGCATCCCGGCGACGCGGTCGCCGAGGGCGCGGTGCGGCGGATGCTCGGCCTGGATCCTCCGCCGTAGCCTCCTACGGCCTAGGGCGCTCCATGGCGCTTGCGGATCGGCGGGGCCCTCAGCGGGTTGCCCATGGGGCGGATGCGAGGTATCCACTATCACGCAGCCGCATGTCCGATCCCGATACCACCGCTTCCGACGATACCCTGCCGCTGCCCGAGCGCGCGCCGTCGAGCGCTGGCGAGGCCCTGACGATCCAGCGCCAGCGCGGCATCGATCCAGCTCCCGCCGAACCCGCCACTCCCGTGCCCGGGCACGGAACCGATCGTTTTGGCCCCAAGCGCCAGCGCACTCTCGGCCCCTACCACCTGCTCGCGATCATCGGACGCGGCGGGATGGGCGCGGTCTGGGAGGCGATCGACACGCGCCTCGATCGCCATGTAGCCCTCAAGGTCATGCTCGCGGGCAGCGAGGCCACCCCTGAATCGGTCGAACGCTTCCGTCGCGAGGCCCTGCACGCGGCGCGGCTGCGCCATCCCAACATCGTGCCGGTGCACGACGTCGGGCACGAGGACGGCCGTCACTATCTGGTGATGGACCTGGTCGAGGGCGAATCGCTCGATGCGGCGCTGCGCCACGAGGGCATCAGCTACCGCGATCTGGCTGCGCTGCTCGCCAAGGTCGCCCGGGCGGTCCAGTACGCGCACGAGCAGGGCGTGGTCCATCGCGATCTCAAGCCGCAGAACATCATGATCGAGCGCCGCGGCGGCCGGCCTTCGACGTCGGTGGCGTTGACAGAGTCGGGTGTGTCCGCGCGGGGCCCAACCAGTTCGGCTTTCGGCGAGCCGCTGGTGATGGACTTCGGTCTGGCCAAGGACACCGAGCAGGATTCTGGGCTCAGCCGCAGCGGGGACGTGATGGGCACGCCGGCGTACATGCCACCGGAACAGGCCGAGGGCCGACTCGATGAGGTCGGCCCGCGTTCTGACGTCTACAGCCTGGGCGCGATCCTCTACGAGATGCTGACGCGCCGCCCGCCGTTCGTCGGCGAGAACGCAGTGCAGGTGATGAAGGCCCTGGTGCTCGAGGATCCGGTGTGGCCGCGACGCCTGGCTCCGAGCGTGCCCAGGGATCTCGAGACCATCTGCTTGAAGTGCCTCGAGAAACGTCCCGACCGCCGCTACGTCTCGGCGGCCGCGCTCGCCACCGACCTCGATGCCTGGCTCGCAGGTGATCCCATCGCGGCGCGTCCGATCGGCGGGATCGAGCGCCTGCTCAAGCGCGTGCGCAAGGATCCGGCCGCTTACGCGGTGGGCGCGGCGGCGGCGGTCATCATCGCTGTCGGTTCCGCCGGATTCATGCTGTCGCTCGACCACAAGGCCACCGAGGCGGTGAAGGCGCTCGAGGATTTCCGCTCTGCCCAGCAGGCACGCCAGCGCGCCGAGAGCGCGAACCACCTGCTCGAGGAGCGCCAGCGCGCAGAAAGCCTACGCTCGTGGCAGCTGGTGTTCTCCGACGACTTCTCGGACACGCGTGTCGCGGACCGCTGGCGCCTGATCGGGGCCGATTGCGCCGTCGCGGACGGCGAACTGCGCTTCCTCTCCGAACGTCCGAGCTTCGCGGTGCTGAAGCAGCCAGTGGTCGGGGACGTGGCCATCGAGTACGACTGCCGCATCTGGGGTGAGCGTCTGGATGATGTCAGCTGCTTCCTGCGCGCCATCCCACCGGATCCAGCGGTCGACATTCCGATCTTCGACGCGGATACCGGCTACGCCTTCAAGTATGGCTGCTACCAGAACACTCAGAACCGGCTGATGCGTGACGGCAAGACGCTGCTGCAGGAACAGGCTTCGCCGTTGAAGACGCAAGGCACCTATCACGTCCGCGCCGAGCAGATCGGCGAGCGGCTGGTACTGACCGTCGATGGGCGCCAGGTCTTCGAGGCGCGCGATCCCCATCCCATCGAGGACGGCGCGCGGACAGCGCTCGGGTTGTCGTGCTATTGGTCGAAGGCGGCGTTCGACAACGTGCGCGTGTTCATCTACGGCGCCTCGCTCAAGGAGGACCTGCTCGACGCGGCTCAGCGGCATCTGCAGTCGGGACATCTGGTGACCGCCCGCGATCTGTTCATGGACGTGCGCGACTCGTCGACCGATGCCTCCCGGCGTCAGCTGGCAGCCGCGGGGGCCGAGCATGCGAGGATCGCCATCGAGCGCCTCGACCACTTCTCGCTGGTGAGCCAGCGGGTAGCGGAGCTCCATCCGAAGGCGAAGAATGCGGTGCAGATGGCCGAGGACGGCGTGCAGGTCGATCTGTCCGCCACCAAGGGCCTGGACCTCGCCGCGCTCGCCGGTCTGCCGATCGCCTCGCTGCGCCTGACCCAGAGCGATGTCACCGATCTCTCGCCGCTGCGCGCGATGCTGCTCAAGCATTTGTGGATCGATCACACGCAGGTGCGGGATCTTTCTCCGCTCGCCGGGCTGCCGCTTATCAGCCTGGAATGCAGCGCGCTGCCGTGCGGCGCCGATGGCTCGGGGCATAATCTACTTGAGCCGCTGCGCGGCATGCGGCTGGAGTCGCTGACGTGCAACAACGACGGACTCGACAATCTATCGGCGCTCGCCGGCATGCCCTTGACCCAGCTGCAATGCGTCGACAACGCCATCGCGTCGCTCGAGCCACTGGCGGGCGCGCCGCTCACCGAGCTGACGGTGGGCCGCAACCGTATCACCTCGCTGGCGCCGCTGCGCGGCATGCAGCTGACCCTCTTGCGCTGCCCTGACAATCCCATCGCGGATCTCGGGCCGCTCGTGGGCATGCCATTGCACGCGCTGATGTGCGATGGCACAGACGTCTCATCCATAGAGATCCTGCGCGGCATGCCGCTCGACCAGCTGAGCTTCGGCTCGACGGGGGTGACGTCGCTCGAGCCACTGCGCGGGATGCGGCTGTCGATGCTCGATTGCAGCTGGGACGACGTCCGCAGCCTCGATGCCCTCACGGGCATGCACCTGAGCAGCCTCTACTGTCCAGGCGCGAAACTGACCTCGCTCGAAGCGGTGCGTGGCATGCCGATAGGCTTCCTGCGCTGCGACGACAACCACATCACCTCATTGGAGCCACTGCGCGGCATGCCCATAAATGGGTTGGTCTTCGCTCGCAACGGTTTGACCAGCCTCGAAGGCTTGCAGGGGACCAAGTTGGGAATGGTGAACATCTGCGGCAACGCCATCACCTCGCTCGAGCCACTGCGCGGCCTGCATATCGACAACATCCGGCTGGATCGCAATCGTATCACGTCACTCGAGCCGTTGGCCGACGCGTCGCTCCGGCTCATCACCTGCGAGGACAATCCGCTCGCATCCCTGGGCGCATTCGCCGAGCATCCGCCGACGTTCCTGGCTTGCGATATGGATGCGATCCCGGCGGAGGAGGTCGCGCGCCTGCTCGCGGTCTGCGACGCGGATCCCGAGCTGGGCAAGACCGCCGCGCCGATCCGCTGGCGCCTGGCGACGGCGGCCTGCGCGCGGGGCCGGTCCGCCGCCACCAGCGGTGATTTCGCGGCGGCCGAAGCAGCGGCGATCCAGGCCCTGGCGTGGGCGCGGGCGTGCAACGCTTCCCGTCTCGAAGCGCGCATCGAAGCGGAGCGTTCGCGCTGGCTGGTCATGCGGCGAGCCGCCGAGAAGGCGGCAGCCGCGCGCGAAACGCTTACGAAGGCGCCGGACGATGCGCGTGCGCTCGGCGATGTCGGACGGAGCCTGCTGCTATCTGGGCATGAGGACGCGGCTATGCCGATGCTCGCGCGTGGCGCTGATGGCGCTCTGCGCGGACTCGCCGCGCTCGAGCTCGCGGCCGATCGTTCTGCGGACTCGATGGTGGGATTGGCGAAGGGATGGTGCGAGGCGGCCATGCGCGAGGACGAGGCGGCTGCGGCCATCATCCTCGCCGATCGAGCTTGGCGATGGCGGGACGCCTTGCCCATCGGTGCCGGAGTGCCTCGGTCGGAGGATCTGGATGACGCGTTCGCGCGGTTGGCGCGCCTGCCCTGGTATCCGCGCCTGCGCGCCGAGTGGATTCCGCTCCCTGAAGGCATGTCGCCGTACCCGGCAGGCTTCGCACTCACCTATTATCCTGCCCTATCGCGCAGCGATGATCCCACCGGGCCGTGCTTCGGCGAGATGGTCCAGTACAACGCCGGGCCAGGCAGTGAGCTCGAATTCGATCTGCGTTGCTCATTCGCCGCGACCACGCTGACGGTGACGTGCGCCGCCATCGAGGGTTTGACGATCGATGTCCGCGATGTCGACGGTGCCGTGCTGGCCCACGCAGGTCCGTTCCACGAAGGCGATCACGTGGCGGTGTTCACGCTGCGATTTCTGCCACATGCGCACGTGCGCATCCACATGCGTGATCGCCCGGCGTTCTGGTTCATGATCTATGACATCACGGTCCATTGAGTTGGCGGCGCTGTCCACCCGCAATTGTTCCAGGTGGTGCCATTGTTCCGCTGAGCGACGTGGTGCCGCATAATTGCCGTTGACCGCTGTGCCGATTTCGACAGTCTCCGCCCGCTGCCGGCTCACCAGCCGGCTAGCGATCAACTTCCAACAACCCTCTGAGGAGTCAGCGCATGCATCGTGTTCTCGGTATCTGCATGGTCGTCATCATGGCCATCGCTGCGGTCGGCTGCGGCATGACCTTGCCCGGTATGGGCGGCGGCGCTTCCGCGTACAAGCCCGATTCCGCGATGAACAACCAGTTCACCGGCAATCTGGATGGCGCCAAGGTCGGCCAGTTCGTGACCTACAATACCGAGGCCAGCGGCTCGAAGAGCGCGAACACCATCAAGGTCGTCGGCAAGGACGGCGACAATACGTGGGTCGAGCAGTGGATGGACGCCGGTACGATGACGTACGGCTACCTGTTCTCGGTCGGCAAGGACAAGAAGATCACCAAGGCCTATGCCGCCGCCAAGGGCGACAAGGCGTGGACCGAGATCAAGGTCAACGAGCCGCCGAAGCCTGCCGAAGCCAAGGGTGACGCGCCGAAGCCGAAGGTCGTCGAAGCCGACGAGAAGAAGGCCGTCACCGCCGGCGAATTCGCCTCGCACAAGGTCGAGACCACCGTCAACGTCCAGGGCAAGGACTACACCAGCACCGCCTGGTACGCCAAGGACGCTCCGACGCTCTACGTCGCCAGCGACAAGGGTGGCCTGGTCGCCATGGAGGGCTCGGGCTCGAAGACCTGGCTCGAAGCCAAGGGCGACGATGCCAAGCCGACGCTCGATCTTCCCGGCGCTCCCGCCGCGAAGTAGCTGTCGGTTGGGGGGCTACGGCCCCCCAACATCGCGCTACGCGCTGCCCCCCGGGAAGAAACGGATTGGGTGGACGGTGGTGCTCAGAAGAAACGAGACAAGCCCCGGGGTTTCCCCGGGGCTTGTCTTTTTAGTCAGGGGCTTCGCCCCTACGGCCCTGCGGGCCTACCCCACGCGGCTTTGTCGCGGCACGGTTT
>JBBRLJ010000035.1:0-54760 GCA_038231435.1 Planctomycetota bacterium | reverse complement strand
TGGGGCGGGCGCCGAGGGGCGGTGGGCGGATACCATCGGCGAAGCCGATCCGCCCACGAATTCGTAGGCGCAGCCGAAGAATTCGAGCCCCGACAAAGCCCGTGGGGTAGGCCGATAGGCCGTAGGGGCGAAGCCCCTGAATGAAAACAGCTCGAGCCCCGACAAAGCCCGAGGGGTAGGCCGCCAGGCCGTAGGGGCGAAGCCCCTGAACAAAAAGCTATCGCCTGACAGCTTTCATCAGCGTCTCGCCCAACGTCGCCGGGCTCTCGGCGATATGCACGCCGGCGTCGCGCATCGCGGCGAATTTCGCCTCGGCGGTGCCGGTGTTGCCGCTGACGATCGCGCCGGCGTGGCCCATGCGCTTGCCTTTGGGCGCGCGCGAGCCGGCGATGAAGCCGATCACCGGCTTGCGCACGCGCTCCTTGATGAAGGCGCAGGCGCGTTCCTCGCTGTCGCCGCCGATCTCGCCGATCATGATGATCTGCTTGGTCTCGGCGTCCTCCTGGAAGAGCGCCAGGGCGTCGATGAAGTCGGTGCCCTTGATCGGGTCGCCGCCGATGCCGATGACCGTCGACTGGCCGAGGCCGCAGCCGGTGCTCTGGAAGACCGCCTCGTAGGTGAGCGTGCCCGAGCGGCTGACGATCGCGGTGGAACCGCGCTTGTGGATGTATCCGGGCATGATGCCGATCTTGCATTCGCCGGGCGTGATCACGCCGGGGCAGTTCGGGCCGATGAGCCGCGTCTTCGAGCCTTCGAGCTTCTTCTTCACCGCGTACATGTCGCGCACCGGAATGCCCTCGGTGATCGCGACCACCAGCGGCACGCCGGCTTCGATCGCCTCGAGGATCGCATCGGCAGCGCCCGGAGGGGGGACGAAGATCATCGAGGCGGTCGCGCCGCCATGTTTCACGGCCTCGGCGACGGTGTTCCACACCGGGAAGTTCTTCCCGGTCTCGGAGGTCCAGGTCTGGCCGCCCTTACCGGGCGTGACGCCGCCGGCGAAATTGGTGCCGTAGGTGACAGCGCCGTTGGAATGGAAGGTGCCGACCTTGCCGGTGATGCCTTGGCAGATGAGGCGGGTGTTCTTGTCGACGAGCACGCTCATGCCTTGGCTCCTGAACGGCTGGCTCTGAATTCGGCGGCGGCCATTGCCGCCTTCATGCAGCCGTCCTTGAGGTCGTCGGCGGCGATGACCTTGAGCCCGCTGTTGGCGATCAGCGCCTTGCCTTCCGTGACGTTGGTGCCCTCGAGGCGCACCACCAGCGGACGATCGAGGCCGACCTCCTTCACTGCGGTGAGCACGCCGTTGGCGATGGTGTCGCACTTCATGATGCCGCCGAAGATGTTGACCAGGATGGCCTCGACCGAGGGATCCTTGAGGATGATCTTGAAGGCGGTGGTGACCTTCTCGGCGGTGGCGCCGCCGCCGACGTCGAGGAAGTTGGCCGGGAAGGCCTTCCACGGCTCTCCGTACATGGCGATCGCGTCCATGGTCGCCATCGCCAGGCCAGCGCCGTTGACCATGCAGCCGATGTTGCCGCCCAGCTTGACGAAGGCCATGTCGTGGCTCTTGGCCTCGAGCTCGGCCGGGTCCTCCTCATTGGGGTCGAGCATCGCCGCGATGTCGGGATGGCGGAACAGGGCGTTGTCGTCGAAGGACATCTTGCTGTCGAGCGCGACCACCTGGTCGTCTGCGGTGACCACCAGCGGATTGACCTCGAGCATGTCGGCGTCGGTCTCCAGGAAGCAACGCGCCAATGCCTGCGCGGTCTTGACGAAGGCCGTCACCTGCGTCGGGGTCAGGCCGATCTCGAATCCGATGCGGCGCGCCTGGTAGGCGCCGAGGCCCTGGTGCGGATCGAACCAGGTCTTGAGGATCTTCTCGGGTGCGCGGTGGGCGACTTCTTCGATGTCCATGCCGCCCTCGCTCGACGCGATCATGACCGGCGAAGACGCGGCGCGGTCCATCAGGATCGAGAGGTAGAGCTCCTTGGCGATCCGGCAGCCATCCTCGATGTAGAGCGTCTTGATCTGCTTGCAGCCGTCACCGGTCTGAGCCGTCTTCAGCCAGTTGCCGAGCAGCTTGCCCGCCATCTCGCGGGCGGCTTCGGGGCTCTTCACCACCTTCACGCCGCCGTCCATCACCTTGCTGGTCATCCGCTCGTCGGCGAACACCGTGCCCTTGCCGCGTCCGCCCGCGTGGATCTGGCTCTTCACCACCACCACTGGCGAGCCGAGCTCGCGCGCGGCCTTCTCGGCGGCCTCGGGAGTGGTGACGGCAGTGCCCTTGAGCACCGGCACGCCATGACTCTTGAACAGCTGTTTGCCTTGATATTCGTGGATTTTCATCGCTGCCCCTGCCGCATTGCGCGGCCCGCTGAACTTGGTTCGGACGTCGGCCCTGTCCAACGCTAAATGGTCGGATCCAGTCCAAGGGAAAGGGATGGAATCGACTCGTGCAACCAACCCCGGCTGTCAGCTGGGGCGGCGTAGCCCCCAGCTCGCAGCCGGGGTTGGTTCGGCGCGAGCGCTCGCATACTGCCGCGATGACGCGCGTGATCGTTCCCATCTCTGGCGCCAGCGCGGACGCGGTCTGCGCACAGGCGCGCGCGGCCCGGGATGCGCGCGCCGATCTGGTCGAGCTGCGCATGGATACCGCGATCACCGCGGGCGCCTCGGCCGCCGCGCTGCTCGAAGCGTTGCCGGGATTGGCGCTGCCGGCGGCGGTGACCATCCGCCACGCCGACGAGGGAGGATCGTGGTCGGGGCCCGAATCCGAGCGGCTCGCGCTCTACGCCGAGGCCGATCGCCGTGGCGCGGCCCACGTCGACATCGAACTCGCGCGTTGGGATGGCGCGTGGCGCCCGGCGCGCGCGGGCCTCATTCTCAGCCACCATGATTTCACCGGCATGGGTCCGGGGCATGAGGGCCTGTCGGCGCTGGTCGCGCGCATGCACGCTGCCGGAGCCATGGCCAAGATCGCCGTCACGGCGAGGGACGCGGCGGATCTCGACGTGATCAGGCGCCTCTGCCTTGCCGGCGCTGGGGTCGCTGGCGGCATCGTCGCCGTGGCCATGGGCGAGCACGGTTTGGCGTCGCGCCTGCTCGCCGGCGCCTGGGGCTGCGAGCTGGCCTTCGCCCGGCTCGAAGGCAACACCGGCTCGGCGCCCGGGCAGCCGACGGTCCGCGACCTGCTCGATCTCTACCACCTGCGCGCGCAGGGGAAGGAGACGCGGGTGTTCGGCGTCATCGGCAGCCCGGTCGCCCACAGCCTGTCGCCATTGATCCACAATGCCGCGCTGCGCGCCAGCGCGCTGGACGCGGTGTACGTGCCGTTCCGGGTCGAGGACCCGGTCTCGTTCTGGCGTGCCTGCGGAGCGTGGATCGAGGGCCTGTCGATCACCCTTCCACACAAGCAGGCGCTGCTCGGCGAGATGCATGAGCTCGAGGAGCTGTCAGCATCGATCAAAGCGATGAATACCATCTACCGCGGCGAGGCCGGCGAAGGCGGTGATGGCATCGGCAACGCGATCGGCGGAAACACCGACGCCAACGCCATCGTGCGCTGCCTCGAGATCGCCGTGGGCCGGCTCGAGGGGCGCAAGGTGCTGGTGCTCGGCGCCGGCGGCGTCGCGCGCACCGCAGCGTTCGCATGCAAGGCCAAGGGCGCCATCATCACCGTCGCCAACCGCACCGAGGGTCGGGGCCGCGACCTCGCGGCCGAGGTCGGCTGCGAAGCGGTGGCGCTCGAGCGCGCAGGCGGTTGCGCCTACGACGTGCTCGTGAACGGCACCTCGGTGGGCATGGGTAAGCCCAACGAATCGCCCTGGCCTGCCGCATGGCACCGCTCCGGCACCGTGGTCTTCGACACCGTCTACACGCCGCTGGAGACGCGCCTGCTGCGCGAGGCCGTCGCCGCCGGCGCGATCACGGTGTGCGGCCTCGACATGTTCATCAGCCAGGCAGTGGGCCAGTTCTGCCGCTGGACCGGCGGCGAAGCCCCAGAGCACCTGATGTACCGCCTCGCCCTCGAGCGCTTGTCTTAAGTCGGGGGCTCCGCCCCCAAACCCCCACGGCCTTTGTCGCCCCTCTTTTTGCTCGCTGCGCTCTCAAAAAGTTTGCGTGATGGGCTGCGCCCATTGTTCACGCAAACCGGGGCTCGGCGGCCGGTCGCTTCGCTCCGGCTTGACTGGGGGCTTCGCCCCCAAACCCCTGACGTCCAGGACCCCGGCGGCTACGCCGCCGGGGGAAAGCACGTGATCCCTGGGGGCCCCATCGCTCCGCGATGGGGCGGGCGCCGAGGGGCGGTCGGCGGATATAATCGGCGTAGCCGATCCACCGACGATGTCGCAGCGTAGCGGAGACATCGAGCCCCGACAAAGCCCGTGGGGTAGGCCCGCAGGGCCGTAGGGGCGGAGCCACTGAATGCTAAAGCTGACAGACGCGGCACCAGGTTGTGCCACGCCCGCCGACCACCCCGCCTTTGAGCGGCGTCTTGCAGCGCGCGCACGGTTGGCCCTGGCGGTCGTAGACCTGGAAGCGGTGCTGGAAGTAGCCGCCATCGCCGCCGGCCTGGCGGAAGTCGCTGATGGTCGAGCCGCCGGCCGCGATCGCCTCGCGCAGCACCGCACGGATCTCGTCGACCAACCTCGCCAGCCTCGCCCTGGTCACGGTGCCGGCGCGTCGGGAGGGACGGATGCCCGAACGGAACAGCGCCTCTTGCGCATAGATGTTGCCGACGCCGACCACCACGCGTTGATCCATGATCAGCGCTTTGATCGCGACCTTCCGGCCCCGGCAGGCGTTGGCGAGGTAGGCCGCGTCGAAAGCGACGGTGTCCAACGGCTCGGGCCCCAGTCCCGCGAGACTCGGATGGGACGCCCCCGGCTCGATCAAGCCGAGCATGCCGAAACGGCGGGGATCGCGGAAGGCCAGGCGCCGCCCGTCAGCGAGATGCACATAGCAGTGGTCGTGGGGGCGCTCGTCACCCGCCGGCGCCAGGCGCCAGGTGCCGGTCATGCCGAAGTGGCAGAGCAGGGTGGCGGCGGGAGTGTCGATCAGCAGGTACTTGGCGCGCCGGCGGATTCCGGTGATTCGCTGGCCGGTGAAGCGGTGCTCGAGCGCCGGGGGGATGCGCACCCGCAGGTCGGCGCGCATCAGCTCGATGCGCGTGATCACCGCCCTGCGTCCGATCAGCCGCTCGAGCCCGGCCCGCACGGTTTCGACTTCGGGGAGTTCGGGCACGTCCCGAGTATGCGTTCCGTCATCGACCCGCCAGATCCATCGCCAGGGGTGCGCCACGGACCGGCGGTGTAGGACGTGGAGATGATGCTTCCGCGAAGGGTGTGCGGCCTAGCATGAGGGCATCATGCCGATGGTGATGGAATGCGTGGCCGGCGCGCCGAAAGGCAAGCGCGTGGCCGTTGTCGAGGGCAAGCCCCTCACCTTCAAGATCCGCAAGCACGACCGCGACGTGGGCCACGTCGCGGTATCGCTGATCGGCGGACAGTGCGTGATCACCAATCATTCCGAACTGCCGTGCCACGTGAACGGCCAGCCGAAGACGCGCTGCGCCGTGCAGCACGGCGATGAGGTGGTGATCGGCAAGAATACCTTCCGCATGATCGACGACGGCGCCGACGGCCTGTCGACGCAACAGCTCGAAGGGCTCGCCGCGCACGACGACGCGCCGGCGGCACCGGTGTGCTCGGTGTGCGACGGGATCTTCGTCCCGGGTCAGGGCTGGAGCGACGGCGATCGCCGCATCTGCAAGCGCTGTCTGGTGAAGGGGGTCAAGCCCGAGCACCTGCCTCGTCCGAAAGCCGCGCCGCGCGCCGCGCCACGGCCCGCGCAGAGCGAGATCACCACCGACGAGGTCGACGTGGTCGCGCTGCCGGATCCCGTGCCCAAGATACGGACCCCGGCTCCCGACGACCGCCATGCCAAGCGCATCAGCGCATCCCGCCTGTCGGTGGTCGAGCCTTCCGAGAGCGGTGGCAACGGCATCATGCGCAAGGTCTCCAACCTGCTCGGAGGGGGCCGCGCGGAGCGCCAACGCCTCGAGCAGCTCGAGCGCGAGCGCCACGCGCTGCTGGTCGAGGCCGGCCGCCTCAGTCTCGGCTCGGGCGGCAGTTTCGGCCTGCCCGAAGAGAAGATCGGCGCCGTGCTGGGCGGACAGTCGATCACCGTCGAGCCGAACGACCTCTCCGGCTCGATCGTCGACAAATGGCGCTCGCAGCGTGAACGGGTGCTGATGCTCGACACCGAGATCGCGGCCCTGCGCAAGGCGCTCAACCTGGGGCCAGACGCCGAGTCGATACTCATGCCGCCGCCGGCGCTACGTCCCGAGACCAGGGCCCACCAGGAGCGCGCCTTCGTTACGCTCGATGGCGTGGGCACCGAGGATCTGGACGGAGACGCCACCTACGATGCTCCCACGACCACCGAGACGCGGCCACCGGGCCCCTCGAAGGCCGGCAGCAGCGGCCGTCGTCCGGCCCGTCGCAGACGCTGAACGCGCTGACAGGGCGCTGGATGAGAGAGACCTGGCAAATCCGTCGTGGATACTTACCATGGAACGGGTTACGACGGGTTGTGTACGAAGGCGCTCCTGGTTCATCCATCCGTTCCACCATGCGGCGGCCGCAGTGCTGCTCCATGCCGTTCTTTTGTCGCTTGGTGGCAGAGCGACGCTCTCATGACGGTCTGTAAGCGTCAGGGTCCAGCCCGCGTGGCTGGTAACCTACGAGCCAATTTTCCGTTCGTGTTTCCGTGGCCACGCGGAACATCGCCAGTAAGGATCGTTCATGCCGGATAATCTGCCCCCACCTCCGAACAAGCCGCGCGGCCTCGTGATGATCATGCTGGCGCTGTTCGGCGTCCTGTTCCTCGCCATCCTCATGGTCCACAATGGCGTCGGGTCCCAGCAGAAGAGCTGGTCCGACTTCCTCGACCTGGTTCGCGACGGACGGGTGGCGAAGATCGAGACCAATCCCGATTACGCCATCGTCACGTTGACCAAGGACGCCGAGACCGGCAAGCAGGAGACCTTCCGGGTGCTCTATCCCGGAGCGCGCTTCGACGATTCAGACAAGAAGCAGCTGCGCGACACCATCGACGAAGCCAACAAGCACATCAAGGAAGAGAACGCCGCCAAGGGCGCCCAGCAGGTCGCGGTCAATGTCGAGGGCGCGCAGCCTCCGGGCGCGTTCAGCCAGATGCTTCCCAGCCTGATCTTCTTCGCGCTGCTGATCGGCGCGCTGTACTTCTTCGTCTTCCGCCGCATGAGCCAGGGCGGGGGCGTGCTGTCGTTCGGCAAGAGCCGCGCGCAGCTCATCGTCAAAGGCAAGACCGGCAAGACCTTCAAGGACGTCGCCGGCATCGACGAGGCCAAGGAAGAGGTCGAGGAGCTGGTCGCGTTCCTGAAGAACCCGAAGAAGTTCCAGAAGCTGGGCGGACGCATCCCGCGCGGCGTGCTGCTGGTGGGTCCGCCTGGAACCGGCAAGACGCTGCTCGCGAAGGCCATCGCCGGCGAAGCCGACGTACCCTTCTACTCGATCTCGGGCTCAGACTTCGTCGAGATGTTCGTCGGTGTCGGCGCCTCGCGCGTGCGCGACCTGTTCAACCAGGCGAAGGACAACTCGCCCTGCATCATCTTCATCGACGAGATCGACGCCGTCGGCCGCCGCCGCGGCACCGGCATGTCCTCGGGTGGCCACGACGAGCGCGAGCAGACGCTCAACGCCATCCTCGTCGAGATGGACGGCTTCAGCTCGACCGACAAGGTCATCGTCATCGCCGCCACCAACCGCGTCGACGTGCTCGATCCCGCTCTGCTGCGCCCCGGCCGCTTCGACCGGCACATCCACGTCTCGCTGCCCGACATCGCCGGCCGCGAACAGATCCTCAGCGTCCACGCGGCGAAGATCAAGATCTCGCCCGAGGCGGATCTGTCGCTGATCGCCCGCGGCACGCCCGGCTTCAGCGGCGCCGATCTCGAAAGCCTGATCAACGAGGCGGCATTGAACGCGGCGCGCTATGACCAGGAGACGGTGAACCAGCGCGACCTCGAGTACGCCCGCGATCGCATCTCGTTCGGCCGCGAGAAGAAGACCGGATCGCGCGCCATGCCCGAGCGCGAGCGCGTGATCACCGCCTACCACGAAGCCGGCCACGCCCTGCTGCAGATCCTGGTCGACGAGAGCGACGATCTGCACAAGGTCACCATCATCCCGCGCGGCCGCTCCCTCGGCTCGACGATGTACCTGCCGAACGAGGACCGCCACACCCACGGCAAGCGCAAGCTCGAGGGCGAGATCTGCGTGCTCTTCGGTGGGCGCATCTCCGAGGACCTGTTCTGCAACGACATCACCACCGGTGCGTCCAATGACATCCAGCGCGCGACCCAGCTCGCTCGCGGCATGGTCTACGAGTGGGGCATGTCCGAGAAGATGGGCCCGGTCAAGTACACCGAGGACCACGACAGCATCATGGGACCCGAGACGGTGGTGGCGGTCAGCGCCACCACGCGCCGAGAGCTCGACGAGGAGGTGCGCAAGGTCATCGACGCCCAGTACGGGCGCGCGAAGCTGCTGATCGAGGCCAACGCCGAGGCGCTCGAGCGCGTGGCGAAGGCACTGCTCGAGCACGAGACCCTCGACGGCGCCCAAGTGAAGATGCTGATGGCGGGGGGCGAGATGCCGCCGCGCAAATCAACCGTCGTCGTGCCCAAGCTCGAGCAGCCGCCGGCCAAGGAGCCGAAGGCCGAGCCCAAGCGCGAGCCGGGAGTCGGCGGAACGGATCTGCAGCCGCGTCTGGCCTGACTTTCTGTTGGGGGGCTACGGCCCCCCAACATCTACTGTCAGTTGGGGGCTACGGCCTTCGGCCGGCGGATGCCCCAAAGGGCATCCGAGATCGCTTCGCGATCCCCCCAACATCGCGCTCCGCGTTGCCCCCCAAGAGGCAGGGAGAAATTGGGGCTGGGACGCTGACGCGTCTTGGCTTCGCGACTCAAGCCTCGTGCTTCTAGCAGTCTCGTACTCCAAGGGCTCAGGCTTCAAACGTCTTCGTGTCTTTGTCCGTCCTGGACGCCTCGATCAGCAGGCAGATGGCCCAGATCGAGAGGGCGAGGATATCGGGGAGGTCGGAGCCCCAGCGCAGGCGTTGACTGGTCGGGGATTCGGCGATGACCGCGCCGCGGCCGCGCGAGGCGAGGCCGCGGGCGGGGGAATCGATCAGGATGGAGTGGGCGAATTCGTCGTCGCGGACGGCGAGGTCGCGGCGTTTGCCGGCGAGCTGGCCCAGCGCGCGCATCAGCGCGGGGTCCACGGTCGAAAGCGGTGCGGCAGCCGGTGATCGCAGCAGTGCCTCGAGGTCCGCGCGCGACACGGCGAGCGTTCGCAGCAGGCTCTCGACGCGGGCGTGCAGCTCGACGATGCAGGACTCGAAGTAGCCGAGCACGTACAGTCCGATGGCCCGCTCCAGATAGGCCGCCATCACTGGGACGGCGAGCGAGTGCTCGTCCCAGCCCAATCCGCCCACGAGCCGCGCCTCGATGCGGCTGCGCAACAGATCGAAGCGCAGCTGGCATTCGTCTGCGTCGGATCCGGTCAGCCGCCCCGGCTCGCGGAAGAAATGGTCGTAGACGTCAATGAGCGCCATGCGCGCCTCTATCCCGGCCGTCAGCCGACGCGTGCGCGGGCCGGAACGCGGCGCCGTCGGTGAGGGTTGGGGGCAGGCGCGCAAAATCCCTCACCAGCTTATAGAACTCCTCGTAGCCGCGGAAGAAGTTGCCATTGAGCAGATCCGAGATGTCGGCGCGGGCGTATGGATCGCGCGCCATCACCCGGCTGAAGCTGAAGTCGGTGTCGTAGTATGCGTACACCAGGCGGCGGATGTGCTCGATGCCCGCCGCGAGTTCGGCGCCATGGGCCATGAAGCGCTCCGCAGAGACGTCGCCCGCGCGCAGGGCGGCGTCGGCGGCGTGCCCGGCGCGTTCTCCGCCGCACAGCGCCAGGAACACGCCTGACGAGAACAGCGGATCGAGGAATCCGAACGCGTCGCCGGCGAGCAGCAGACCGGCGCGCGCGCCGTGGCGCGAGCGGTACGAATATTCGTTCATCACTCGGAATGGTTCCACCCGTTTGGATGGCGCGAGGTGCCGAGCGATCCAGGGATTGTGCGCGACTTCTCGCACGAAGACCTCGGCTGGGTCCTTGGTGCCTGATGGCGAGAACAGGTATTCCTTGCGCGCCACCACGCCGACGCTGACCACGCGGTTGGGCAGCGGGATCCACCAGAACCAGCCGCCCTCGGGCACCGAGGCGACGATGGTGGCACCGGCGTCGATACCGGAGTCGAGCAGGTGGTCCTGGAAGTAGCTCCACACCGCGAAGCGGTCCAGGCCTTCGTCCTTCACCCGCCATCCGAACTGAGTCATGGCCAGGCCATCGCGCCCGCTGGCGTCGATGGTCACCGGGGCGCGGTATTCGCGCGCCTGGCCATCTGCTCCGATCGCACGCGCGCCGCGCACTGCATCACCCTCGAGGATCAGTTCCGTGACGCGCGTGCCCGCGCGCACGTCGGCGCCGGATTCGCGCGCATGGTCGAGCAGCATCTGGTCGAACTCGGAGCGCAGCACCTGCCAGGCGACGGCGGCCTGGTCGTAGAGGTACTGGAAGAAGTAGAACGGTCGCGAGGGCTTGCCGCTCGTGCCGACGAACACCACGCTGTACTTCTTCGGGAAGTGCGAGCGCTTCATCTTGTCGAGGAAGCCGATGCGCTCGAGCGGGTAGTGGCAGAAGGGGATCAGCGATTCGCCGATATGGTAGCGCGGCCCCTGCTCGCGCTCGAGCACCACCACGCGGCGGCCCTTCTGGGCGAGCACGCACGCGGCGGTCGAACCGGCCGGCCCACCGCCGACCACCAGGACATCGGATTCGACGGTGGCCGGCATGGCCGCAGGGTATGCGATCCGCCGCGAGGGCAAAGCGCGCCCACCGCCAGCTCGGCCTTGCGGCCGCCGCGCTCAGGGCGTCGCGGATTTCTTCTCAAGGAGCGCGGCCGCCTGGCGCTTGATCGCCGCCAGATCGCGCTTGCCGGTGCCCAGCTTCGGGATCGATTCCACCGGGCGCAGGTCGCGCGGTTTCGGCCGCCACAGCGCCGGCAGCGCCTCGAGAGTCTTCAGCGCCGCCTCCCAATCGCCCGGAAACGGCGTGTGCAATACCACCAGCCGTTCGCCGCGGCCCTCGTCGGGCACCGCCGCTACCGCCAACTCGCAGGCCTCGCCGACCGCGGTCTGCAGCGCTGACTCGACATTGTCGAGCGGCACCATCTCGCCGCCGATCTTGGCGAAGCGCGCGAGCCTGCCGGTGATCGAGACGAAGCCGTCGTCGTCGACCTTGCCGATATCGCCGGTGATGTAACCGCCGTGGACGAACGCCGCCTCGGTCAGGTCGGGCCTGCCGAGGTAGCCCTTCATGCGGCTGGCGCTGCGCACCACCAGCAGACCCTCCGACCCAGGTGCCAGCGGTGCACGCGTGGCGGGATCCATCGCGAAGGTGTGGATGCCGGGCAGGGGGCGACCGACCGTGCCATCCTTGCTGCGCGCTTCCTTGACGCCGTCGCGCGCCACGTCCGGCAGGTTCACCGCCACCGTCGGCGCGAGCTCGGTGCAACCGTATCCTTCGAGCAGGTCGGCCTTGAAGCGCTCCTTGAACTGCGCCTTCAGATCGGCGGGGCAGCGTTCGGCACCGACCACAGCGAAGCGCAGGTGCTTGAACTGCTCGGGCTCGATGCGGCGCAGGTAGCCGCGCACGAAGGTGGGCGTGCTGATCAGGAAGGTGGCCTTCGCCGCGGCAGCGAGCTCTCCGAGCGCTTTGCCATCGGTCGGATCGGGCTGCGCCGCGACCGCCAGCCCCTCGACCAGGCCCAGCCACATGCCGGGCACCAGCCCGAAGCTGTGGAACAGCGGCAGGGGGCTCAGCAGCACGTCGCGCCCCAGGTGCAGATCGAGGCCATCTGCGACCGCGCGGCAGTTGGCGATGATCTGGCGATGGCTGAGCTCGATGCCCTTCGGATCCCCCGTGGATCCGCTCGAGAAGATGATCGCCGCGGAATCGTCGGCGTTACCGCGCGCCGACCAGCGCGACGGCAGGATCATGTTCGTCGCCGCGGCGAGCAGCAGGTTCGCGCGGCCGAGATTCGGCAGCAGCTCCTCGACGGTGACCACGCGCCCCACCAGCTTTGGATCGCCGATGCGGCGCAGGTAGAGCTTGCTCGAGACGATGGTGCGGACACCGGCGAGCTCGCACATGCGCGCGAGCTGGGCCTCGCCCGCGGTGTGGTTGAGGTTCACCGCGGTGCGGCCGGCGATGGCCAGCGCCGCATTGACGATGGTCCCTGCCCGGCCGGGCGGCAGGACGATGCCCACGGTCCGCTCGTCGCGCGCGATGCCGAGCAGGGGGAAGAGCGCGCGCGCGAGCGCGGCGAGCTTCCAATGGCTCAGGGCTCCGCTCGCATCGCGCACGGCCTCGGTGAACGGATGGCGTTTCGCGCGCGACAAGAACGCGGACCCGAGCGTCCGCCGGTCGCGGTCGGAGCGTTCTTGCGCATGTTCGTAGCTCAGGCTCATGACGTGGGCCCGAGCCTCGGGCGCGGTGGTGGCGGGGGCAAGCGGCGGTCCGATGCGCAATTCGAGGCGCCTGAACAGGCGCGGCCAATCCTTGCGCGGGGCACGGCTGAACGGGCCGCCCCACAGGCCGTGGAGGAAAGCCGGCACCACCGGCACGCCCGCGCGTCCGGCGATGCGCTCCATGCCCGAGCGGAAGGCATCGGTGTGGCCGGTGCGGGTGAGCTTGCCCTCGGGGAAGATCACCACGCACTCGCCGGACTTCGCCGCTTCTATGGCGGCATCGATCGAGGCCAGCAGCGCCTTGCGCTTGTCCTCGCCTGCCACCGGGATCACGCCTGCGGCGCGCAGCAGGAAACCGATCACCGGCATCTCGACGTACGCGCGGTAGACCAGAAAGCGCCCCGGACGGGGCAGGCTCGAGGCCATCACCACGCCATCGGCGAAGCTCAGATGGTTGCAGATCACCAGGCAGCCGCCGGTGGCGGGGACGTTCTCGGTGCCGAGCACGCGCACCCGCCAGATGCGCTTCACCAGGCTGGCCATGATCCACGCGGTGAGCTGGAGGCGGTACACGATCGCGAAGCCGATGGCTGCGACCACGGTCAGGGCGCCGATGGCGATGAAGCACTGCGTGGTCGGGGCCCCCCAGGCCACGCACCAGGGGATCTTGGAGAAGATGAAGGAGAAGGTGGCGATCAGCGCCACGGATGCGATCTGACCGAGAGATCCCAGCGCGCTCACGCCGGCCATGATCAGGTTACGGCGTTCGGCGGGAGCCCGCTCCTGCAGGAGGATCACCAGTGGCACCTCCCACCACCCTGCGCCGACGCCGCAGGTGAACAGCCAGATCGCGACCGTGTAGGCGTTGCGCTCCTTCGCATCGATCAGGCTGTCGGCATGGGCGTGGAGTCCGATCATCACGAATGCGGCGCCGGCGACGAACGCACCCACGATGGGCAGGCCGGCCTGGAAGGCGCGCGCGATCAGGCGCGGCGCCGTCACCGATCCGGTGATGACGCCGATCACCAGGATGAAGAACAACCCCGCGATGCCTGCCTGTCCATAGCCGTAGATGTCGGTGGCGAGCGGGACCAGGCCGACCAGCACGGCGGTGCCGACGCCCCAGAAACCGGCCAAGCTGATGGCCGGGGCCCACAGCCCGGGAGCCGAGGAGAGGGTGTTGATCTGTTCGACCACTGCCCACGGCGGCGCGAGCTTGCGCTCCGGGGACTGCGCGGGCAGCCGCGGCAGTCTGAAGGCCGAGATGATGCCGATGGCGCAGCACAACGCGCTCACCACCGCGAGGATGATGGCGGGATAATAGCGCTCGATCGCAGCGGGCATGTCGACGGGAGACCACCAGTGGGCGGCTGCTGTGATCTTGCCCGCATCGGTAAGTGCCGACAGGCAGGTGCCGAAGAGGATCGCGCAGACCGTGACGGCGGCGAGGAGTGAATTGGCCGGTGCAAGGCGGCGCATCGGCACCAGCTCCGGGACGACCGCGAGCTTCACTGGCGCGAAGAACGAGCTCGCGATCGCCAATCCAGCAAGCGAGGCCAGCATCAGCGGGACGCTCCCGCTGGCGAACCCCCAGACCCCGAACGCGCACACCGGAAGGTCGGCGATGCGCGCGGCCTGGATGATGCGCTGTTTCGGGTAGCGGTCGCCGAGACTGCCCGCCAACGGCGACAGAGCGATGAAAGGTACAGTGACCAGGACCATCGCCCAATTCACATAGGCCTGAGCGGTGATCTGAGCCTGGGCGTGATCGTGCGTCGAATGGAGGGCGGCTGCGGCGAGCGCAACCATGACCACCTGCCTGAACAGGTTGTCGAGGCCGGCGCCCACGGCGCAGGCTACCAGATGCGATCTCAGTCCATCGGGCTGGAGCTCGGAGGCGGTCATGCTCTAAAGATAACAATCGTTAACATCAGTCAATGCTCTAATCTATGCACGCTCATCGGTGGACGCTCGCTGCTCGCCGTGGTACATCAAGTCATGCAGGTGCAGGAACGTGAGGGGGCGGTGATCGTCACCGTCGTCGAGGACCAGTGCTCGACCCTCTGGAAGACCATCGAACCGTTCATCGAGGGCGGGAAGAAGGGCTGCGTTCTCGACATGAGCCAAGTGGTGTTCCTCAACTCGGTCAACATCGCGGCGATCATCAGCCTGCGCAACAAAGTAGTAGGGGCCGGCGGCAAACTGGCGATCGCCGAGCTCAAGGACCGGGTCAAATCCATCTTCCGGGTGCTGAAGCTCGATCGCTTGTTCGATCTGAACCGCACCATGGACGCGGCCGTGGTCGCAGTCAGATAGGGCCAAGCCGGCTCGTCCCCGCACGCATCCCGTGGCGCAAGTCCGCGTGCGCAAAAGGTATGGTGAGACGTAGAGCCCATGCTATAAGCTCCTTGCCATGCGGCGGATCGCCATCATCAGTGATATCCATAGTAATATGGCTGCGCTGAACAATGTGCTCAAAGACATCGAATCGCAGAAGGTCGACGCGATGTATTGCCTAGGCGATGTCGTCGGCTACGGCCCAGAACCCGTCGAAGCGATGAAACTGGTGCTCGACGTGTGCGAGCCTGGCAAGGTCATCTGCGGCAACCACGATCACGCCTCGATCCACGAGCCCATCGGCTTCAACGCCGAGGCGCGCAACGCGGCGATCTGGACCAACAAGATGATCAAGGCCGGGATCTTCTCCTGGTTCACCGGCAAGGGCAAACGCTGGGAATGGCTCAAGACCCTGCCCAGCCAGTTCAAGGAGGAGGACGTCCTCTACACCCACGCCAGCCCGCGGAACAATCTCGAGGAATACATCCTCGAGGAGCACACCCAGGGCCGCAGTTATCTCGGCGAGGATCCCAAGCAATTGCTCGAAGAGAACTTCGCGCTCGTCGATCACACCTGTTTCGTCGGCCATACGCATCGTCCAGGCGTCATCACCGGCGACGATCACCACTGGCACAGCCTCGCAGCGCTGAACTACCGGTGGACCATGGACGCTCGCAAGACCATCATCAACGTTGGCAGCGTCGGCCAGCCGCGCGACGGCGATCCGCGGTCGTGCTATGCGATCTTCGATGGCGCGAGCGTCGAGTGGCGGCGCGTCGAATACGATATCGAAGCCACCAAGAAGATGATCTACGACAACCCGAATCTGGGAAACCACCTCGGCGATCGGTTGCTCGTCGGGCGCTGACCAGATGGGGCTGCCGCGAGCCTGTGGAGCCAATGTCACCGATGTATCCAAGGGCGCTCCCCTGCCCTCTCGCGAGGGAAAGCGCCAGCCATGGGCACCGTGGCCGCTCCCTGAGCCCCAGATCCGACCCGCAACCACCTTGAAATCCCCATACCGACCCTAACATCCGCCCTCCCCTGTCCTCGAGGCAGGCCACTCAGCTACCTCCGCAGGACACCGCCATGCCCAAGATGAAGAGCCATAAGGCCAGCAAGAAGCGCATCCGCCTCACCCCCAATGGCAAGCTGATGCGCACCCAGTGCGGCGTCCGCCATCTGTTGGCCGATCGCAGCCCCAAGCGCATGCGCAACCTGACCAAGAAGACCCAGACGACCACCGCTGGCTACAAGCGCCGCGCGCGTATCGCGCTGCTCACTGGGCAGAACCGCGCCTCGTCGAACTGAACACGATCTTCGACCTCTGACCAACGTCTCACCACAAGTAGGCCCTCGGCCTCCCCGCCATCCTCCAGGACGACGGGCTAGATAGGAAAGCAACGCCATGCGTGCAACCAACGGGCATTCCCGCCACAAGATGATCAAGCGCATCAAGAAGCGCGCTCGTGGTTATTACAGCGGCCGTCACAAGATGTACCGCGTCATCTGCGAGGCGGTCAAGCGCGCCGAGGTCCAGGCGTTCTTCGGTCGCAAGCTCAAGAAGCGCCAGTTCCGCCAGATGTGGATCGGTCGCATCAGCATCGCCTGCCGCGCCCATGGCATCAATTACAGCCGCCTGATCTACGGCCTGCAGAACGCCGACATCCGCCTCGACCGCAAGCAGCTCAGCGAGCTCGCCATCCACCAGCCCGCCGCCTTCACCGAGATCGTGAACCTGGCCAAGGCCGCCTTGGTCAAGCTCCCGCTGCTGATCCCCGCCAACGCCAAATAAGCTCGGCCTACGGGCCATCCCTGAATGCCTCGAAACCCGGCCAATCGGCCGGGTTTCGTCGTTATCGATTTCATCGTATTCACCGCTTCATGCGCGCGAAGCGCCGCAGCCGCATCCAGAACACCTTTCCCGTTCCTTCCCAGGGGGCAGCGCGGAGCGCGATGTTGGGGGGCCGTAGCCCCCCAACTGAAAGCTAACAGTCAGTGAGAAGTTTTCTCAGCCGCTTCTGGCATTCGCCGCTGGCGAACGGCTGGGCGAACAATTCCGCCTCCGACTCGCGGTCGATGCTGCCCTGCCGGTCGAGGCGGACGCCGCGCACCGCATTCACGGCGGACGGACTGAATTCCGAGAAGGCGGCGACGAAGCGTTCGATCGGGCCATCGGTGAGGCGATCGAGCAATCCGCTCTCGAGCGCCTTCTGCGCTTCGAGCACCTCGCCGCCGAGGAACAGTTCGCTGCACAGCTCCGACGACAGGCGGCATGACAGCCGCCGCAAGCCGCCGAGGCAGGGCACTAGCGCCCAGGCCAGCCCCGGGAGGCCGAGGCGGACGTCGCTGGTGCCGATGAGGACGTCGCAGCCGAGGGCGAGCTCGAGTCCGGTGCCGAGCGCGTAGCCCGACAGCTTGGCGACGGTGACGCCCGGCCATTGCTCGAGCAAGCCGACGACGTTCTGGCCGAGGCGGCTGTAGGCCATGGCTTCCGACGGGGAGAATCCCGCGAGTTCAGCGATGTCGCCGCCAACCGAGAAGACCTCACCCTCGCCCTCGAGCAGTAGCGGTAGCGCGAGTCGGTGGGCGGGCGCGAGGGCCTCGGCCAACGTGGCCAGCGTCACGGTATCGAGAACATTGTAGCGGTCGGGCCGGGTCAGCACGAGGCGGACCATGGCCTGGCTGACTTCCACCCGGATCGGATGCAGTCCGGCCTGTTTGGCCATGTGCCTCTCCTAAGGACGGATACCCCAGGATCGTGACCGCGTCAAATCTCAGTGACCCTGTCGCAGGGCTCCGGCAAAACGGTGAAAAACCCGCATCGGACGGGTGAATTCCAGTCACTGGGACGGGCCAGTGGACGGTGAGCTTTGGTGTACCAAGGGTTGCGCCATCCCGCGTATCGGTAGCCTGCGCCCACGCATGGGCTGGTACGACCGTTTGCTTGGCATGTTCAGCGTCGATCTCGGCATCGACCTCGGCACTGCCAACACCCTGGTGGCAGTGCAAGGCAAGGGCGTGGTCCTGTCCGAGCCCAGCGTGGTCGCGGTCAAGAAGGGCACCAAGACCGTGCTCATGGACGGCAACGCCGTCGGCGACCAGGCCAAGATCATGCTCGGCAAGAGCCCGGGAAACATCGAGGTGATCCGCCCCATGAAGGATGGCGTGATCGCGGACCTCGAGATCACCGAGCAGATGCTGCGCTATTTCATCCGCAAGGTGAACGGCAAGCGCGGGCCCTTCCGGCCGCGCCTGGTGATCGCCGTGCCCTCGGGCATCAACGAGGTCGAGAAAGGCGCGGTCACCAACAGCGCGATGAACGCCGGAGCGCGCGAGGTCTTCTTGATCGCGGAGCCGATGGCGGCCGCGATCGGCGCCGGACTGCCGGTGGCGGACGCGGTCGGCTCGATGATCGTCGACATCGGCGGCGGCACCACCGAGGTCGCGGTGATCTCACTCGCCGGACTGGTCGCGTCCGAATCGGTGCGCATCGCTGGCGACGAGCTCGACCGCTCGATCATCAAGTACCTGAAGACCCAGTACAACGTCGTCATCGGCGACAACACCGCCGAGCAGGTGAAGTACCAGATCGGCTGCGCCATCCCGCTGCCGGAAGAGTTGCGCATGACCATCCGCGGGCGCGATCTGCGCACCGGCATGCCGCGCTCGATCGAGGTGAACTCGACCGAGATCCTCGAGGCGCTGCGACCGCAGGTGCAGTCGATCATCAATTCGATCAAGATGGTGCTCGAGCGCACCCAGCCCGAGCTCGCCGCCGATCTCATCGAACGCGGCATCATCATGGCCGGCGGCACCTCGCAGCTGCGCGGCCTGGTCGACCTGGTCGCGCAGGAGACCGGCCTGCCGGTGCGTCTCGCGCACGATCCGCTCACCTGCGTGGCGCGCGGCTGCGCGGCGCTGCTCGAGAACCTCGACGCGCTCAAGCAGATCCTGGAAATCGGTACCGAGGGCTGAGCGTCGGCCTGCGGCCACTCGGCCACTCGGCCAAGCGCCTGGGTGCGCCGCCGCTCCGTGACCTCTCCCCTGGCCAAGTCCACGGATGAGCGCAGGCTCCGCCCATGCGTCGCGCGAACCTGGCTTTCCTGGCGGCATACGTCGCTGCTGCGGCGATCCTGGTGCTCGCCCGCCATGAGCCGCCGCTGTCGGCGGTGCTGTTCGCCTCGCCGATCCTGGCCGCCTGCTGCATCCCGATGGATTGGTGGCGGTGGAAGCACGCCTGGTGGATGGCGGCAGTCGCCGCGTTGTTGTCCGGGCACCAGGCGATCGTCCTGGCGCTGATCGAGACGCGCGATTTCGGCTGCCAGGTGGTGTGGGTGCCGGCGCTCGAGAAGACGGTGGCGCTGCTGGGCGTCGGCTTCTGTCTGCTCGGCCTGTCGATCCGCTGGTGGCGGCGTTGGGCGCATCGTCCGATCGTGCGACGCGTCGGCTGCGTGCTGATCCTGACGTGCCATGTCGGCATCTTCGGTCCCATGCCGCTGGTGTACCGCAACCAGATCACCTATGGGCACGATGACTATTCCGATTGCAAGCGGTGGCGGCAGCCGTCATGCGACGGCATCGTGCTCGATACGCTCTACATCCCCGCATCCGGCGAATCCAAAGGCGTGGTGCTGTTCACGCACGGAGTGGGCCGGTGGAAGGAGTTCTACCAGGGTCACCTGCTCTTCTTCCGCGATCACGGCTGGTCGGTGCTCTGCTACGATCTGCGTGGGCACGGTCGCTCGACGCTCGCGCCGATGACCTACGGCACGCGCGAATCCGACGACTTGGTCGTCGAGTGGGAGCAGGCCAAGGCGCTCGCGGGCGGTAAGCCGGTGGTGGCGTACGGCGTCAGCCTCGGTGGCGCGATCACCCTGCAGGCCGGACACCGGCTCGACGGCTGCTCGGGCATGATCATCGAGAGCGCCTTCGCGGATCTCGAATCGATGGTCGGCATCTTCCTCAAACCGCCAGGCCGCTGGTTCGCGCTCGCGATGTGCAAGGTCGGCCTCGAATGGTCGCCGACCGAGGTGCGCCCGGTCGACGCGCCGATCCTGAAGAGTGGT
Source organism: Planctomycetota bacterium (assembly GCA_038231435.1). Classification (GTDB taxonomy): domain Bacteria; phylum Planctomycetota; class UBA11346; order UBA11346; family UBA11346; genus JACCZE01. Next base: position 34,723 of record JBBRLJ010000035.1, on the reverse strand, counting down.
CCCCCGCTGCTTCTCGGTTGGACCACTGTCGACCAGGTCGTCCCCCCGGAGCAGAGCCGCAGGCTGGCCGAGGCCTCGCCACGCGCGGAAACCATCATCTCGCCGACGGCTCACCACACCGGCATGATCCGCGAAGCCCAGTGGCGCACCGGCCTCGCCGCATTCCTCGACCGCCTCGCCGCGCACGCACCCTCACCGTAGCGAAGCGACAGGACTGGCCCTCGAGGGGGGGCGGGGGGCAAAGGCCGGGCGAGCGATTGAGCCTCCGCACTAACAGCCTTGACGCGGTGCGGTAGGCCCGGGTACGGTGTTGCCCTATGCCGCTGCCATCCGAGACGGTCCAAGCGCTTCTCGAGGCGCGGCTGCACGATCCCTTCTCGGTGTTGGGGTTGCACCACGAGGGCTCGCAGCTGTGCGCGCGCATCTGGCTGCGGGGGGCGGTCGCGGTTTCGTTGGTGCCACGTGGCGGCAAGCCCATCCCACTGTCGTGTCGCGCACCCGAGGGCCTGTTCGAGGGCAAGGTGCCTGGCGACAAGCATTTCGCCTATGACCTGCGCGTGCGCTACGGATCCGAGAAGGATTCCAAGCAGCCCGAGCAGGTGGTCCGCGACACCTATGGATTCTGGCCGCAGCTGGCCGAGTTCGACCTCGATCTGTTCCGCGCAGGACGCCATCACCACCTCGGCGACATCCTCGGCGGGCACGCCGTGACCGTCGACGGTTGCGAGGGAACGCGCTTTGCCGTGTGGGCACCGACCGCGCAGGGCGTGTCGGTGGTCGGCGACTGGAATGGTTTCGATGGGCGCTACCACCCGATGCGCCCGCGGCCTCCGCATGGCGTGTGGGAACTGTTCGTGCCCGGCGTGCGTCCGGGCATGCTCTACAAGTACGAAATCCGCTCGAATACCGGAGAGCTGCGCATCAAGGCCGATCCGTACGCCCTGCAGGCCGAGATCCCGCCGGCGACCGCCAGCATCGTCGCGCCGCCAGACGCCTACGTCTGGAACGACCAGCAGTGGATGTCCAAGCGCCTGGATGCCGATCACCTGTCCTTGCCGATGGCGATCTACGAATGCCACCTGGGCAGCTGGAAGCGCTCGACCAGCCGCGGCGCCACCGGCGAGCCGGATTCGTGGCCCAACTACCGCGTGCTCGCGCAGCAACTGATCCGCTACTGCCGCGACTTCAACTTCACGCACATCGAGCTGCTGCCGGTGGCGCAGCATCCGTACGAAGGCTCGTGGGGTTATCAGGTCACCGGCCAGTACGCTCCCAACAGTCGTCACGGCTCGCCCGAGGACCTGCGCTGGTTCGTCGACCAGTGCCATCAGGCGGGCATCGGCGTGCTGGTCGATTTCGTGCCCGGGCATTTCCCCAAGGATGATTTCGCGCTCGCGCGCTTCGACGGCTCGCCCTGCTACGAGTACGACGACCCGCGCGAAGGGGAGCACCGCACCTGGGGCACCTGCGTCTTCAACTTCCGCCGACCGGAGGTGCGCAACTTCCTGATCGCGGCCGCGCTGCACTGGCTGCGCTCGTATCACATCGACGGGCTGCGCGTCGACGCGGTGTCATCGATGCTCTACCGCGACTACGACCGCAAGCCCGGCGACTGGATCCCCAACGATCAGGGCGGCAACGCCAACACCGAGGCGGTCAGCTTCCTGCAGGAGCTGACCAGCACCATCCACGTCGAGCACAAGGGCGTGCTGATGATCGCCGAGGAGTCCACCGCGTGGCAGGGGGTGACCGCGCCCACGCACATGAACGGCCTCGGTTTCGACCTGAAGTGGAACATGGGTTGGATGCACGACACGCTCGGCTACCTCGCGCAGGATCCGGTGATGCGCTCGGGCTGCCACAATCGCGTGACCTTCCACCAATGGTACGCGTACGACGACAAGTGGGTGTTGCCGCTGTCGCACGACGAGGTGGTGCACGGCAAGCGCAGCCTCATCGACAAGCTTCCCGGCGACTGGTGGCAGCGCCGCGCGCAGCTGCGCCTGCTGTTCGGATACCAGGTCGCGATACCAGGGCGGCCGCTGCTCTTCCAGGGCGCGGAGTTCGGCCAGGGGCGCGAGTGGGACTGGGACCGCTCCGCGGATTGGGACGAGTCCAAGGAACCCGACCGCGTCGGCATCGCCGACTTCCTGCGCCAGGCGCTCCTTCTCTATCGCTCCGAACCGGCACTGCACCGGCGCGACGACCATCGAGACGGCTTCCAGTGGGTGGACTGCGAGAACGCCGCCGAGAGCGTGCTCGCCTTCCTGCGCAAGGCGCCGGGATGCCCGGACGTGCTGGTGGCGTGCAATTTCACCCCGGTTCCGCGCCACGGATACGCGCTCGGCGTGCACAACGGCGGGCGTTGGAAGCGCCTGCTCTCGAGCGATGAGACGCGATTCGGCGGCAGCGGCATGATCCCTCCCGACGAGGTCCATACGCGCGACGAGCGGCGCGGCGTGTTCGCGGCGACGCTGCAGCTCGACCTGCCGCCCCTCGCCATAGTGTTCCTGCGTGCGCCGGTCTGACATGAGGAGAGAGGTCGGACAGGCGCGGTGCTGGCGTCGCATCGCCTCCGTGGCGTTGGCGCGGATTCCAGCGCTGCTGCTCGCCGTGACCCCGCCGGCCGTGGTCTTGACCTTGGTCTCGGGCGCGCGAGTCGCCGCCGCGGAACCTTCCACTGCGGCTGCCGCGCCCACGCCTCAACTGTCGTTGCAGCTCGATGGGAACGTCCTCCTCGCGGCCGGTCGCACCGCCAAACCGACCAGCATCTTCAGCGATCCCGCATGCGCTCCGACCTTGGCGCACATCGTCAAGCAGCTCGAACTGCTCGGCGGTGGAAAACCGGGATGGGCCGCGTCGGCGGGCAGCGGGCTGCATCGCCTCGACCTGCGCATCCTGCCGCCGGTTGCGGGGGATCCCGATCCGCGGCGCGCGCGCTTCGCGCTGTTCGCCGATCACGATGCGGCGCGCGCCGTGGCCGATGCCCTGGGCGCTGTCGCACTCGATCCCAAGCCAGGTGAGGTCGGTGGACTCGCGGGCGTCGGCAACGGCGAGTTCTTCGTCGGTGCCGCGGGCACCTCGCTCGCGCTGGGGGATCCGGCGACGCTGCGCGCCTTGCATCCGCTGCCGGCGGATCCCAAGCGGCCGGCGCTGTCGATCGCCTGCGATTTCGCGCCCATGATCGAACTGGTGAAAGCCCTCGAGGGCGACGGAATCACCTATGGGCTCGATCCGCTGGTGCCGAAGTGGCGCGCCGAGGCTCCCACGCTCGAGATTTCGGCCGCTCCGGCGGGAGAGTCCTGGACGGGCACCGTGGCGCTCAAGGCCGGATCGCTGCCGTTCCATTCCATCGATCCAGCGCTCGCGGCGCTCGCCCGTACCGGCAAGCACGCGCGCTTCGCCGCCGGGCTCGACCCGCGCGCGGTCGCCGGCCTGATCGGCAATCTCGCGAGCGAGCGCGATGAGCGCGCGCTCGCGGTGGTGCTCGGTTGCACCGTCGCCGATGCGGCGAAGCTGTTCACCGGCGACGTGCTGCTCATGGTCGATGCGAGCGGCATCATCCCGCAGGGCGTCCTGGCCCTGCGCCTACGACCCGAAGCCGACGCGTCGGCGCTGGTGCAGGCGGCAGCCGCGGCGTATCAGGGCCAGAAGATCGAGGCCGGCGCCGAGGTGGTGGCGTACGCACTGGACACGCCGCTCGGGCCATGGGGCCTCGCCGCCGGCAAACGCCTGCTGGTCATCGGCAACGATCCCGATCTCGCGCAAGACCTGCTCGCCGGCAAGGCGGGAGACGCGCCCATACCAGCCGGCAAGGCGGTGGTGGCCGACATCGATCTGCCGCTGATCGCGAAGCAGTGGCTGCCGCTGGCCTATCGCATGCTCGGGGATGCGCGCCTCGAGCTCGGCGCCGACCCGCTCGGCAATGTGCAGTTCCGGCTGCCGGAAGGTGCCATCGCGCTGGTCCAGACGCTCGGGGCGGCGGCCAAGCTGTCGCTGCTGGCGCAGCCGACCCCACCGCCACTGACCCTCACCCGCAATGGCGCCACGCTGCCGTGGATCCCGCCACCGCAGCTCGGTGCGCAGCTGCGCGCGTTGCTTCCAAACCAATCGTCCAACCAATCGTCCAACCAGGCGTCGACCCCACCGTCCATCCAGCAGACGGCCGATGCCGATCTGGCCGTCGCCATCGATGCCTCGTTCAGCGTGTTCGCCGATCCGGCGGCCACGCCCGACAGCTTCGCAACTATCGTGCGCCTAGCCGATGGCTGGCACGTGCTCGAGGACGATCGTCGCGGGCGCAAGCTGCCGCTGAGTTCGCAGCAGCTCGCCAGCCGCCTCGGCGCGCTCAAACGCGTCCTCGGCTCCGAACCCGAGAAGCTGCGCCTCCTGGCGCCACCGGTCCGGCCGAGCATCGATCGCCGCTGGCTGCCAGAGCTGGGCGTGCTGCTCCGCCATGTCCCCGCCTACCACCTCGAGGCCACGCTCACCCCGGCGGGCATCACCGCCGAGGAGCGCGGCGCGCCGCTCGGCACGCTCGCCGCCGCGCTCGGAGTGATCGACATGGCGTTGCTGCAGGAGCCGCGCCTGCTGCAGTACCACCTGCGCTCGAACGACCATGCTCCGCCCGCCCTGCCGACCCCCCCGGTGACGCCGGGCACGGTGGAGTTCTAGCCGAGCATCCCCTCATCCTGGCGACGACGATGTCGAAAGATCCCTGCCCGCTTGCGGCTGTCCAAGGCGCGCGCTCCTGGACCGCCTGGTCGAGCGGTGCTTTTTCCGTGCGATCCGCTCGCTCCATGCGACCCGCTCGGATGACGCGAGCGGTCCGCGCGAGAAGCCGTAGCCACCAGGGCTTGCCGCTGACGGTGGGCGCGGCTACGGTGTGTCCATGCGGCCTTCGCAGCGGCTCGAAATCAAGGTGGGCCTGCTGATCATCCTCGGGGTGATCGCCGTCGTGGTGATGATCATGCTGTCGGACAAGGTCTCGTTCGAGCAGTACTACCGCGTGTCCGCGTTCATGAAGGACGCCGGTGGTCTGCGACTGAAGTCACCGGTGACGCTGTCCGGCATCGGCATCGGCCATGTCGAGCGTATCAAGCAGTCGATCAACCCCCGCGGGCCGATCGAGGTGGACATGAAGATCCTCACCTCGGCGAAGATCCCGAGCGACAGCGATCTCGAACTCGCCACCAGCGGCATCTTCGGGGACAGCTCGTTGGCCTTCGTCGCTCGGACGACGAAGCCATCTGGGGAATACCTGGCTAGTGACGGCAGCGCCGAAGTCACCGCCACGCCCGGTTTCCTCGACGAGGCCACCACGCAGGCCAAGGGCATCCTCAAGTCGCTCTCTGGGATCCTCGATGACCAGACCCGCGACGACACCAAGCGCCTGATCCACAACGCCGCTGACCTCGCTGAGAACCTCAGCCGGCAGAACCAACGCCTGACCGACGTGCTCGAGAACCTGCGCGGCGTCACCGCGGACCTGAAGAAGACCATGGCCAGCCTTGCCGAGCGCTCGGATTCGATCGCCGCCCACATCGACAAGACCCTCGGCACTGTCGAGGAGCGCGTGCGCACGCTGACCGACCGCGCCGACGCGACCATGGCCAAGGTCGCCGATCTGGCCGGACACGCCGATCAGCTGCTGGTCGACCATCGCGAGGACATCGGCCTGATGATCCGCAAGTTCCGCGACATCAGCGTGCGCGTCGCCGATATCAGCGCCGAGATCGAGTCCGGGCAGGGCCTGCTCGGCCAACTGATCGTCAACCGCGACCTCGCCAAGGATGTCAATGCGATCGCCGTCGATCTGGCGGTGGCGGCCGATCTGGTGAACGACCATCCGCGCGCGCTGATCTTCGGATTGAGCGACGCGCAGCGCGATGAATACCGCGCGCGCCGCGATCGCCTGAAGATGCGCCGGTCGTTCCAGGAAGGATTCGGCACTAAGAATCCCACCACCGCGGCGCCGGTCCCGCCGGCGACGGTCGACACTCCCGCTCCCGCTCCCGCTCCGGTACCTGCCCCCGTTCCCTGAGCGCTTCCCGTGAATGCGCTCGGTGACGCTCCCTAGGAATAAAAGAACCGCGGCTCGTGGCCGCGGTTCTGTGTTGCGCGCGGATCGGGTGCACACCGATCGCCTTATGTGATCCCTGATCCCGGCCGAACGGCGGGCACCCGGTCCGCGTGCGCCCGCAGATGTAAGGCAAACCCGGCGTTCGTGGAGCGGACCCCACGCAACCTTGCACAGCGATGCATAGGGGGCGCATCGCGGCACGCCCGTGGTTGGTGGATCAGACCTCGAAGCCGCGATCGACGAGATCCTGGAGATCCAGCAGTCCGACCAGCTTCCCTGCCGCGTCCACCACCGGCAGCTCGTTCATCTTCTTCTCGGCGCACAGGTGCAGCGCCGCCTGCAGCAGGTCGTCGTCGCGGATCGACCGGCAGGGGATGGTGGCGTGGGTTCCGACTGCGCCGTTGAGCACCGCGGTGGCGTCGCTGGCCTTGGCGAGCACGCGGCGCAGATCGCCGTCTGTGAAGATGCCGATGAGCTTGCCAGTATCGTCGACGAGCACCACGCTGCCGGCGCGCGCGCGGCTGGTGGCGCGGACGCAATCGAGCACGCTGGTGCCTGTCGATACCGCGGCCACGCGTTCGCCGGTGCGCATCGCCTCGCGGCAGGTCATCAGCTTGCGGCCGAGCGCACCGCCCGGGTGGAAGCGCGCGTACTGCTCTGGCGTGAAGCGGCGTTGACGCTGCACGGTGAGCGCGATGGCGTCGCCGAGCGCAAGCATGGCGGTGGTGCTGGTCGACGGCGCGAGGCCCAGGGGGCAGGCCTCGACCACGCGGCCGAAGGCGAGCGTGATGGTGGCGTGGCGGCCGAGTGGCGATTCGCGGCTGCCGACCAGCGCGATCAGGCTCGAGCCGACGTGCTTCAGGCTCGGCAGCAATGCGACCAGTTCCTCGCTGGCGCCGGAATTCGACAGTGCCAGCACCACATCGGTGGATTGCACCATGCCGAGATCGCCATGGCGGGCTTCGGCGGGATGCAGGAAGAAACTTGGCGTGCCGGTCGAGGCGAAGGTCGCGGCGACCTTGCGCGCGATGATGCCAGCCTTGCCGACGCCGGTAGCCACCAGCCGCCCGGGCTTGCCGTCGCCGCAGGATCCGCGGATCAGCGCGCAGGCGCGTTCGAGCTCGGCATGCTGGTGGGTCGCCACCTCGACCAGGCCGGCGAGCGCCTGCGCCTCGATGCGCAGGATCGAGGTGACGCTCGCGAGCGTATCCAGGTCGTCGGGCATGTCGGGGAGTGTGGTGAAGAGCGAGGAAGGTCCAGGTGGGAGGTGGGAGATGGAGGCGGTGGTCCGTGATCGAGAGCCTCATACATCGATGCCGGTCCCTGCCACCGCAGATGCCTCCGCGAACGCCTCCGCGAATCACCACCAACAACCGTCACCAGCCTCGAGCCACCAGCCAATTCGCTGGCGCCGTATCGCGACAGCGATTTCATGCCCGCCCATGACTGCCAAGCCCACCATCGTCGCGGATCGTCTCTATGGCATCACCATGCGGCCGCAGGAGCTCGCGCTCTACGGCGAGAAGGTGGCATTCAACGTCCGCTACAGCCCGATCTACGAAGATGCCGACGAGATCACCGAAACCCATTTCAAGCTCCTGGTATTCGAGATTTCGGCCGAGCTCGCCCCGGGCGACGAGTTGGCCGCCGATGCCGGAAAATCGCTGCAGTTGGTGAAGTGCGGGTGGGAGCTCGAGCTCAAGGCCCCGAGCGCCTGCCGGGTCGGCACGCTGGTCGAATTACCGGACGAGATGCCGCTGCTGCTGGGCAAGGTCGCTGACGCCATCAACGACCTGGCCCGGCGAGCCAAGCTCGAGGCGCCGATGGGTCCCGAACTGGTCACCACACTGTTGCATCAGTATCGCATGGAAGCCCTTAAGGATAACGATTCTCATTAAAGACATTCTGCCCGCAGGCCACCTCCACCCGGCCCATGCATGACTCAGATCTCGTGTAGCTGCGCACTTGTATCCATTTGGCACATACCTACGGTGCGCCCCTTCGGCACGGCGGCCGATTTCCGGGAGTACGCGTGACAGAGCCACATCAGTTGCCGGTGCCACTCCAGCTGCTCAAGCGTTTCTGGGTCGCCTTGGCCATCCTGTTGCTGGTCGCCGGGTCGGTGTCCTGGTGGTTCAAGAACGCGTTCTACGACACCGGATACGCCCCCGAGCAGCCCATCGCGTTCTACCACAAGGTGCACGCGGGCGAGCTGAAGATCGACTGCAAATACTGCCACTTCAACGCCGAGCGCGGCAAGCATCCGGGAATACCCCCGATGTCGGTATGTCTCGGCTGCCATCGTCCCGGCAACGTCACCACCGAGAACACCCAGTACCAGAAGGAGATCGCGAGCCTGCTCGCGGTCGCCGAGAAGGGCTCGTACGAGATCGACGGCAAGGGCCCGTACCACGGCGAGCCGGACAACGTGGTGTATGACGGCGGCGTGGTGCATTGGAAGCGCGTGCACAAGCTGCCCGACCACGTGTATTTCTCGCACCAATGGCACGTCCGCGCCGGCGTCGCCTGTCAGACCTGCCACGGTCCGATCCAGGAGATGACGGTCGTCCGCCAGTTCAGCGATCTGACCATGGGCTGGTGCCTCGACTGCCATCGCCAGAGCAAGTACGTCGGCGGCCGCCGCTACGATCCGGCCGACCCCTCATCGTTCGCCGTCGGCGGTGCCGATCGCGAGACCCAGCGCCAACGCCAGCTTCCCGACGACGTCGTCGAATTCGTCGCGCGCCAGGTCGACACCGGCAAGGCCGCTCCCGCGGTCGAGTCCCACGCGCCAGAATCGACTGATCACTCGGCAGAGTCCGCCAGGCAGCCGCTTCCCGCCGGCGAAGCCGGTCGTGCCACGCTCGTCCAGGATGTCGTCGAATCCCACGCCCAGGATGCGAAGGATCACGGCATGGCGCTGCCGCCCGAGCTGCGCGCGGCGATGCAGGCGAAGGTCGCGAACCTTCCCATCTGGCGCCTGTCCGATCTGCCTGAGACCCACCGCAAGTACTACACCGATGCCGCGGGTTTCCAGAACGCTCCCACGCAGTGCAACACCTGCCACCAGTAGGAATCCATGACCAAGACATACTGGAAGAATGCCGACGAGCTGGTGGCGGCTCCTGCCGAGATCGCGACCGCGTCCGCCGATGCGACCCTCGGCGCGTCCGTGGCGCCCAAGCCGCGCGGCGACGAGTTCGGTCCCGAGGTCGCACGCGCCATCGCCGATCTGCGCGCCAGGCACGGCCACGCCAACGCCAGCTGCGAGAGCGAAGGCAATACTCCGGCCGAGCTCGATCGCCTGCGTGACGACCTGCGCGCCGCCGTGCCCGGGCTGAATCGCCGCGGCTTCATGCAGATCAGCGGCGCGGCGGCGGTGTTCGCCCTCGCCGCGTGCGGCAAGAAGCATCCCGACACCCTGGTGCCGTGGGCGCAGCAACCCGAGGGCACGACGCTCGGCAACGCGGTGTACTACAGCACCACGCTGCGCGACAGCGGGCAGCCGGTTGGCGTGGTGGTCAAGACCTACGATGGCCGGCCGATCAAGATCGAAGGCAACATCGATCATCCGCTCAGCCGCGGGCGCTGCGACACGCAGACCCAGGCCGCGCTGCTGAACCTCTACGATCCCGATCGCCTGCAGGACGGCCCACACCAGCGCGAGGGCGAGTCCTTCAAGCCGATCTCGTGGGATGAGCTCGATGCCGCGGTCGGCGGCGCGCTCAAGGCCGGCAACGTCGGCCTGCTCACCGGAGCCATCGATGGGCCAGCCGCCAAGCGTCTGCTCCTGGATCTCGCGGCGGCCTTCCCGAAGCGCTTCATGCACGCGGCCTTTTCTGCGTTTCCGCGCGTCGGCGAGGCCCAGGCGCGCAAGCTCGCCTTCGGCGACGCGTCATTGCCGGTGTACCGCGCCGATCTCGCCGAGGTCATGGTCTCGTTCGGCGATTTCCTCGGATCCGGAACCACCGGACTCGCCGAGCAGATCGAGTTCGGCGATCTCCGCCGCCTGAAGACATCTTCCGCAGGTGCGGATCGCGGTGATGCCAAGCGCGGCGGCTGTGGCCAGGTCATCGCCTTCGAGCCGACCATGTCGCAGCTCGGCACCGTCGCCGACGTGCGCGTACGCGTCGCCGCCGAGCAGCTCGCGGTCGCCGCGTGGGGCGTTGCCGGAGCGGTCGCCAAGCAGCTCGGCATCGACCTGCCCGCCTCGGCCGCGAAGGCGCTCGACGCCAAGCTCGAGCTCAAGCCCATCGATGGCCCGCATGCCGACGCGGGCCAATCCTCACCGCTCGCCTTTGCCGCTTCGCGGCTGCTCGCGGCCAAGCAGGCCGGCAAGCACAGCCTGGTGTGGGCCGGCGGCGCATCGCAACAGGGCGAGGATAGCGTCTCGCTGCACCTCGCCGTCGCGTTCCTCAACGCTACGCTCGGCAACGAGGGCGTCACCGTGGTGTCCTCGGGCGACGCTGGCCCGATCGCCGATACCGGCGCAGCGGCCGAGCTGCTGAAGGCCTGCGCCGATGGCCAGGTCGACGTGCTGATCGTCGCTGGCGCCAATCCCGCGTACGCCTGGCCCGCCTGCGTCGCGGCGCTGAAGAAGGTCAAGACCCTGGTGGTCCTCGCCGACCGCATCGACGAGACGGCCGCGCTCGCGGGCTTCGTCGCTCCGACCCTGCACGGCCTAGAATCCTGGGGCGACGCCGAGGCGCGTCCGGGCATGTACAGCCTGCAGCAGCCGTGCATTCCGCCGCTGTGGGACTGCCGCGCCGCCGAGGAGAGTCTGATGGCGTTCGCCGTGGCCGCAGGCGCTGCGGCGTTCGCCCGCGAGAAGACGCCCGCGAACCCGACATGGATCTCGGTGGTCGCGCGCAAGCCCCTGTGGCAGGCCGCCGCCCACGGCGTGGCGTCGTGGCAGGAGATGGTGCGTGCGACGTGGATCGACGCGGTCAAGAAGGGCAGCGGATCCGCCGCCGATGATCGCTCGTTCTGGAACGCAGCGCTGTCGCGTGGCGTGGTACTCGCCGCGAGCGCAGGTGCCAAGGCCCAGGACGGCGAGGCTGACACCAAGGCCAAGTCGCCGGCCAAGCCCTTCCGATACACGGGCGAGATGTCGCTGCCCGCTGCGCCAGCCGGGCTGCGCCTGGTGCTCAGCGCGTCGCGCACCATGCGCGACGGCGCCAACCTGAACAATCCTTGGCTGCAGGAGATGCCCGATCCGGTCTCCAAGATCACCTGGGACACCTACCTCGCGATGTCGCCGATGGATGCCCACGACCAGGGCATCCGCTCAAACGACGTGGTGACGCTCACCGTCGCCGGCGCCGCCGGATTCGCCGTGCCGGTGCACGTGCAGGAAGGGCAGCACCCGGGCACGCTCGAGCTGTTCCTCGGCTGGGGCCGCGATCAGGATCGCGCCGGCAAGGTCGCGGACATCTGCCCGCTCCATGACGGCTTCCGCATCAATGGGTTCGCGCTCACCGCGCAGCGGCCGTTGCCGCTCGCGCTCGAGGCCACGATCGCCAAGACCGGCAAGACCTACGAGCTCGCCAACGTGCAGGGCCACGACTACATGGAAGGGCGCCCGGTCGCCCTCGACGAGATCCTGTCGATCCGCGACCGCGAGGTCGAGGAAGCCGAGCAGTGGAAGAACGGCACCGACGGCAAGGCCGGTGGCGACATCAGCATGTACGGCACCCACCACGCCTACCCCGGCCACAAGTGGGGCATGGCCGTGGACATGAACACGTGCATCGGCTGCAATGCGTGCGTGGTCGCCTGCCACGCCGAGAACAACGTTCCGGTGGTCGGACGCGACGAGGTGCGCAAGGGCCGCGTCATGCATTGGATCCGTATCGACCGCTATTACAGCGGCACCTTCGACAGGGATGCGCGCGGCCCGATCGCGGTGCGCGAGAAGCAGGCCCAGGCGCTGCTCGACGTCGAGGTGGTGAACCAGCCGGTGATGTGCCAGCAGTGCGAGAACGCGCCGTGCGAGCCCGTGTGCCCCGCGAACGCGACGATGCACAACAACGAAGGCATCAGCCTGCAAGTCTACAACCGCTGCGTCGGTACGCGCTACTGCGCCAACAACTGCCCGTACAAGGTGCGGCGCTTCAACTGGTACCAGTACAGCCAGTACCGCGCAGGCCCGGTCGACGCGGGCAAGCCCTTGACCCGCATCGTCACCAATCTGCGCACCAGCGGCGCCACCAGCAGCCAGTCCGAGCTCAGCCACGCGCCGCTCGAGATGATGCTGAATCCCGAAGTCACCGTGCGCCACCGTGGCGTGATGGAGAAGTGCAACTTCTGCATCCAGCGCACCCGCACCATCCGTGACATCGAGCATGGCCAGAACCGCCGCATCAAGGATGGCGAGGTCAAGACCGCCTGCGCCCAGACCTGCCCGACCAAGGCCCTGGTGTTCGGGGATCTCAACGATCCCGACTCAGAGGTGGTGATCATGTCGAAGCGCACCGGCACCGCGTACAAGCTGCTCGACAAGGAGCTGAACACGCGCCCGTCGGTGTCCTACCTCAAGCGCGTGCGCAATCGCCCCGCCACCGCCGACGAGTTGGGCGCGGCCGCCGAGCCGGCCGAAGGCCAGGCCGCCGGAAAGTCAGGTGAGGGATGAGCACCATCGGCAACGATCCGGCGACTGCCGCGGCGCCCGAGCTCACGGCCGCGAAGATCACCGACGACATCATAGCGCCGCTGTTCAAGTTTCCGCCGCTGGCGTGGTGGGGGGCCTTCCTGACCGCCGCCGGCTTGACCGGCGCGCTGTTCCTCGCGTTCGCGCTGCACTGCGTCGAGGGCATCGGCATCTTCGGCATCAACTCGCCGGTGGGCTGGGGAAACTACATCGTCACCTACGTGTTCTGGATCGGCATCGCCGTCGCCGGAACCCTGGTGTCGTCGATCCTCTTCCTCTTCCGGCAGCGTTGGCGCAATGCCATCAACCGCTCGACCGAGGCGATGACGGTGTTCGCGATCAGCGTCGCCGGCCTGTTCCCGGCTCTGCACACCGGGCGGCCGTGGGTCGACTACTGGCTGATGCCCTATCCGAACGACCTCGAGCTGTGGCCGCAGTTCAAATCGCCGATCATCTGGGACGTGTTCGCCATCACCGGCTACGCCACCACCTCGGTGATCTTCTTCTACCTCGGACTGATCCCCGACTTGGCCACCATCCGCGACCGCGCCAAGAACCCGATCCAGAAGATGGTGTACGGCGCACTGGCGATGGGTTGGAAGGGCACCGCTTCCGATTGGCGCCACTACGAACGCGCCTACGCGCAGTTCGCCTGGATCGCGACCCCGCTCGTGCTCGGCATGCACTCGACCATCGCGACCTTGCTCGCTGTGGGCGACGTGCCGGGCTGGCACGCGACCATCTTCCCGCCGTACTTCGTCTCGGGCGCCATCTTCGGCGGCTTGGCGATGGCCCTGGTGCTGCTGGTACCGCTGCGCTCGGCCTTCAAGTTCGAGCAGTACATCACCATCGATCATCTCGAGCGCCTGGCGAAGATCATGCTGACCTGCGGCCTGATCGTCACCTATGTCTATATCTGCGAGTTCTTCACCGCGTGGTATTCCGAATCTCCCTACGAGCGCGGCCAGTTCCTCTGGTACCGCCCGTTCGGAGCCCACGCCTGGGCGTGGATGACGATGATCACTTGCAATGTCATCATTCCGCAGTTCCTGTGGATCCGCTCCGTGCGCCGCAACATCGCCGCGCTGGTGGTGATCGCCCTAGCGGTGAACGTCGGCATGTGGTTCGAGCGCTTCGTGATCGGCTGCTTGTCGCTCGAGGCCGACCACCTGCCCGCGAACTGGGGCTACTACTCCTTCTCGTCCTGGGACTGGTTCATCCTCGCCGGCTCGTTTGGCATGTTCTTCACCATGTTCCTGGGCTTCATCCGCGTCGGCCCGATGATCTCGATCGCCGAGATCAAATCGATCCTGCTGCAGCCGCAGCGCACGCACGCGTCGCATCCGAGCGATTCCAACCGCGGCGTCACGGAGATCCATCCCGATGCCTGATCACGTGAACGCCCCGCCCAGCCCCTCCGCCACGCCCGAGGTCCCGTACGTCGCAGGCTACTGGCGCAACGCGCAGGCCTTCAAGATCGCCGCCACCTCCGCGCGCGAAGCCGGCCACACCGGTATCCAGGCGTACCTGCCCTACCCGGTCCACGGCATCGAGCCCATCCTCGGCCTCGAGCGCAGCTGGATCGGCCGCGGCGTGTTCGCGGTCAGCGTGGTGTTCTTCATCGTCGCCTACCACATGCAGTACTTCCAGCAGGTGGAGAGCTTCCCGATGGTCTACGGCGGCAAGCCGTTCCACACCTGGCAGCTGTTCGTGGTGGTGACGCTCGAGACCGGCCTGCTGATTGGGGCGCTCGCCAATCTATTGCTGGCGTTCCACACCTGCCGCCTGATCCCGAACCCCGCGTTCAAGCCGATGCACCCGCGCCTGTCGGACGACACCTTCGCCCTGGCGCTGCCGATCTCGGCGCGTGCGAGTTCGGAGCAGTTGGTCGCGTGGTTCCGCGGGCTCGGCGCCGAGGAAGTCGAGGTCAACGATCTCGTCCTGACCCAGCGCGTCGATACCGCCGCAGGAGCCGCGCATGCGTAACCAAGCCCGCGCTGCACTTCCGACAGTGAAATCCCTGAAGCTGACCTTGGTCATGGCCGGCGCGATCGCTGCGTTGAGCTCGTGCGACGATGGCGAGAAGTCGCACCGTGGCATCGAGCTGATGCCGGACATGTTCCATACCCCGGCTTACCACAGCATGCAGGCCATGGAGATCCATCAGGACCAGTCGGCCGATCACAAGGAGCACCAGTTCAGCTCACTGATCCCGCCGGTCCCAGGCACCGTGCCGCGCGACTTCGTGCCCTACCAGATCGCCCCGGCTGATTGGGATTCGGCGCGCAAGCTCGTGAATCCGTTGCTGCCCACGGCCGAGGTTCTCAAGGAGGGCCAGCACGGCTTCAACATCTATTGCGCGACCTGCCACGGCCGCGACGGCAGCTCGACCAACGGTTATGTCGCCAAGCACTTCTCGGGCATCCCCTCGCTCAACGGCGCCAATGTCGCCGCGTTCAGCGATGGTGAAATCTACCACATCATGACCGTCGGCAGGGGGCGCATGCCCAGCTATGCCGCGCAGCTCATGCCGCAGAGCCGCTGGGCGGTGGTGCAGTACCTACGCGCGCTCGATCGCGCCGCCATCGCCATGAGCGACGTATCGAAGATGGTCCAGGACGCCGAGCTGGCCGTGCGCGACAACCCCGAAGACGCCACCAAGAAGGCCGTCCTCGAGGTCGATCGCAACTTGCTCGAGACGCGCACGCGCGATCTCGCCGCGATCCAGAAGGTCGGCGACGAGGCGGGCGAGCAATTCGTGCCGCTGCCCGATCCGCTGCCCGAATACGTCGTGCCCACCTGGCCCGAGTCCGAGGCCCATCCAGCGCATCAGGAGCCCGGCAAGTGAGCGTCAATCAACCGCATCTGGATCGCCTCGACAGCCCGGGTCCGCTGCGCGCTCCGCGCCTGGTCTCGTTGTCGCTGGGACTGGTCGCGTTGGGCGTGCTCGCCTTCGTGGTGCAGCTCATGATCGACGGCAATCGCGCGTGGGGCGCCTTGCTGCAGGGCATGATGATCCCGATCTGGATCAGCGTCGGCGCGATGTTCTTCATCAGCATCCACTCGGTCGGCAACGCGCACTGGACGGTGCCCATCCGCCGCGTGCTCGAGGGCCTCAGCGGCGGCATCCCGCTGGCATTCGGCGCCTTCGTGGCCCTCGCGCTGTTCGGCCTGCCGCACCTCTACGAGTGGGCGAACGCCGCCTCGCGCCGCTCCGAGCTGTTCCACGCCCATGACGGCGGCAAGGATCACTGGATGACCAGCCAGCGCGTGATCGCGACCTCCGGCGTGATCCTCGCGATCTGGTGGTGGTTCTCGTCGACCTTCAAGCGCATGAGCCTGAAGCAGGACCAGCGCCTCGACGTCACCGTCGGGCATGTGCGTTGGAGCGTGATCTTCCTGCTGGTGTTCGCGTTGACCTTCACGCTGTTCGTCTGGGATCTGCTGCTCTCGCTCCAGGTCCACTTCGTGTCGGCGGCCTGGGGCCTGTACTGCTTCGTCGGCGCGGTGCAGACCTTCCTGGCGGTGCTGTGCGTGGTCGTGGCCTGGCTCGCGCGGGGGCCGATGAAGGACATCATCCGTCCGCACATCGTCCACGACATCGGCACCTGGATGGTGGCGTGGTCGTGCATCTGGGCTTACATCGCCTACTGCCAGTACGTGATCATCTACTACGCCAACATGAACGAGGAGTCGTACTGGTACCTGATGCGCATGCAGCATGGCTACGGGCCGTGCTACGTCCTCGAGATCCTGCTGCGCTTCCCGTTGCCGTTCCTGGCCCTGATGAGCTACAAGGTGCGATCCGACCTGCGCGTGCTCTCGATCGTCGGCGCGCTGGTGCTGCTCGGCAGCTGGATCGACCTGTGGTGGATCGTCATGCCGGCGCTGTCCCCGAACCGCTTCCATGGTTTCTGGGCGCTGCCCGAATTGTTTGTCGGAGCCGGCTTCGTGGGCGGTTTCCTGCTGCTCGCGCTGCGCTTCTGGCGCAAGCACGGACTGATCCCCCAGGGCGATCCGCGCCTGCTGTCGTCCATCAATGCGGAGCACATGCACTGACATGAGCGACTCCCACGCATCCCCCGGTACCCATGGAGCGGACGACCACGCCCCCGAGCCGGTCGACTTCACGCATCCCATCATCTGGACGATCGGCCTGCTGGCGATCTCGGCGTTCCTGGTCTGGCTGTTCTTCCACTTCATGGGCTCGGGCCGCATCACCGCCCGCGGCGAGCCCAACGTCGCGCTGGAAGTCGGCGCCAAGGGCGAGGTCGAGCCTGACCACGCCAAGCTCATCGCCGACCGAACCCCCGAGGTCATCGAACGCGGCCAGATGATCTATGCCAAGAACTGCGTCAGCTGCCACGGGCCGCATGGCGATACCAACACCTCGGGGAACAGCGCGAATCCGCCGCGCAACTTCCACAAGGACGAGTTCAAGAACCCGCTCGGCGGCGGGCCCTACGCGCTCTACGTCGTGCTCAGCAAGGGTTATGGCGGCATGCCCGCGTTTCCCGGCCTGTCCCCGGCCGACCGCTACGCCGTGGTGCACTTCGTTCGCGAGTCCTGGGTGAAGGTCGACAACGCGAACTGCTACCTCGAGAACGATCTCGAAGCGGTGATCCCGACCATCCCCAAAGCCGGTGAGGCGGGCAGCGGCGGCCCCAAGTATCCGCCGAACGAGCAGCCGGCTCCGGCCATGCTCAATCCGCTGCTGCAGATCACCGCCGATCAGGCCACGGAGCAGGAGCACGGCGCACGCGCGTGGCTCGCCGCCGCGGACCGCGATGCCGATCCAGCCGTCGCCCCGGATCTGAAACGTCTCGAGGCGATGGTCGAGCATCGTCAGAGGCTCTCGCTGGTGCTCCGTGAGGCCGCGCGAGCTGGCGACCAGGATCGTTTCCTCGCCGTGTTGACGGCGGCCGATGCGCCGGCCGTGAATTCTGCCGAGTTCTCCGTGATGCCGGCCGATCGCCTGTCCGCATTGTTCGCGCATCTGCGCAAGGCCGCCGCCGCCGAGGGGAGTCGCTGATGGTCCGTCTGCTCATCCTGCTGCTCACCCTGCCGATGGCGCTGGTCGCCTTCGCGCCGAGCGCGCGTTCGGCCGACGAAACGGCGGTCAAGCCCGAGCAGATCGAGGCCTACGTCCACGAGTTCAATCCAGACATCTTCAAGCTCAACGCTGACGGCACCCCGGTGGTGCCGATGCGCAACGCGTTCTCGACTCCGGCGAGCGACATCGCCCAGGACGTGGCCTCCAACAACACCTTCAATCTGCTGGTGTACCTGCCGTTCCTGATCCTGCCGCAGGTGCTGCTGGTGATCGTCATCTTCAAGTTCCGCGATCGCGGCGACGGGCGCAAGCCGGCCACGTTCATGACCAACCACAAGCTCGAAGTGCTGTGGACGGTGATCCCGTGCTTGGCGCTGGTGATCGTCAGCGTGCCGGTGTGGAAGCTGCTCTACAAGATGGAGCTGCCGCCCACGCACGTCGACACCAACAACCCTGACCAGGCGACCATCATCAAGGTGACGGGCATGCGCGGGCCGTATTCGTGGGAGTACGAATATAAAGCCGAAGGCATGACCGTGCACCTCGATGCGGCTGGCGGGCAGGAGCCGATGGTGATCGTCAAGGACCGCGTGGTGTCGCTGAACATCACCTCGAACGATGTCAACCACGCCTGGTGGGTCCCCGCCTTCGGTGTCAAGAAGAGCGCCATCAAGGGCCGTTTCACCAACACCTGGTTCACGCCGACGATGCTCGGCATCTTCAAGGGCCAGTGCGCCGAACTCTGCGGCGATGGCCACGGCATCATGTTCATCAGCTCGGTGGTGGTCGACGCCGAGGATTTCCGCGTCTACCGGCTGCTGCAGCGCCACCGCGCCGATACCGATCGCATCTGGAACATTCTGCGCCCTGGGCCCGGCGTCGAGATCGACCAGCCCAAGCTCCAGGAGGCGGTAGCGAAATATTTCGAGAAGGATACCAGCGAGGGTCGCAAGTTCGCCCTGCGCTACTGGGTCGCGGCCAACTTCGACGCACTGCACCGCCGGCCGCAGGACAAGGCGACCCTGGATGACCTGAAGCTGCGCGAATCCCAGCAGCGCGCGCGAATCGAGACCCTGGTGTCCAGCGTTGCGGCGCCCGCCGCGCCGCTCGCCGTCGAGGCCGCTCCGGCGGCCGACTCAGCCCGCTAATTGGTCGAAAAGGACGAGGACAGACCCATGGCAGACACGATCGCGCAGAACGCCGCGCACTACGGAGCGCCGGTCACGCTGGCGCCCGAGCTCGAGATCAAGCACTACACGGGCGTCATGGATTGGCTGACCACCGTCGATCACAAGAAGATCGGCCTGCTGTACTTCTGGTTCGTGGTCATCATGGGCATGATCGGCGGGGCGATGGCCGGCGCGATCCGCATCCAGCTCGCGACCCCGGGCGCGGTCTGGGAAGCCGTTACCGCTGCGCACCTCAACGGCACCGACGTCCCCTACAACTGGTTCAGCGAGAACCGCCTGCTCTACAACCAGTTCGTGACGATGCATGCCACCGTCATGATCTTCTTCACCATCATTCCCGGCTTCATCGCCTTCATGAACTACGTCGTGCCGCTGATGATCGGCGCACGCGACATGGCGTTCCCCAAGATGAACGCGTTCGGGTTCTGGCTGCTGATTCCCGCCTCCATCCTCATGCTCTCGAGCTTCTTCGTGCAGGGTGGCGCCGCAGCCTCGGGCTGGACGGCATATCCGCCGCTATCGCTCGACGGCA
Source organism: Planctomycetota bacterium (assembly GCA_038231435.1). Taxonomy (GTDB): domain Bacteria; phylum Planctomycetota; class UBA11346; order UBA11346; family UBA11346; genus JACCZE01. The sequence goes on along the minus strand of JBBRLJ010000035.1, from coordinate 15,217 downwards.
TGCACATCACGCCTGGCCAGGACATGTGGGTGTTCGGCGTCCATCTCGCCGGCGTCAGCTCGATCCTCGCGGCCATCAACTTCATCGTCACCGTCACCAACTTGCGCGCCCCGGGAATGACCTGGAGTCGCCTGCCCATCTTCGCCTGGGCGACCATCTTCGTGTCGATCATCCAGCTGCTCGCCACCCCGGTGCTCGCTGCGGCGGTGACCATGATCCTGATGGACCGCAACTTCGGCACCACCTTCACGGTGTTCGAGAAGGGCGGCGACCCGGTTCTCTACCAACACATCTTCTGGACCTACAGCCATCCCGCCGTGTACATCATGATCCTGCCGGGCTTCGGCGCGATCAGCCATGTCTTCGCGGCGTTCTCGCGCAAACGCCTGTTCGGCTACATCAGCATGGTCTACGCCCTCGGCGCCATCACCGTCCTCGGCTTCATGGTGTGGGCCCACCACATGTTCACCGTCGGCATGCCCACTATCCTGCAGGCGTACTTCATGTACGTGTCCTTGCTGATCGGCGTGCCCACCGGCATCAAGGTCTTCAATTGGCTGGCGACCATGTGGGGGGGGACGATCCGCTTCACCACCGCGATGAAGTTCGCCTGCGGCTTCATCTGCCTGTTCGTGATCGGCGGCTTCGGCGGCCTGATCCTGGCGATGGTGCCGACCGACATCTCGCTCAACAATTCCTACTTCGTGGTCGGCCACTTCCACATGGTCCTGGTTGGCGGCTCGGTGATGCTGCTCTTCGCCCAGGCCTACTACTGGTGGCCGAAGATGAGTGGGCACTTCCTCAGCGAGAAAGCCGGCAGCTGGGTGTTCTGGCTGATGTTCCTCGGCGTGTTCGTGGCGTTCCTGGCCATGCACATCAGCGGCTATGCGGGCATGCCGCGGCGCGTGCCGGTCTACTATGCCGACTACCGCTTCTCGAACCTGCTCACCACCGTCGGCTACCTGATGACGTTCCTGTCGGCGTGCATCTTCTTCGTCGACCTGTTCCTGAGCTACCGTCGTCCGAAGATCACCGTCGACGACCCGTGGGGCATCAACGACATCCAGCACAGCTTCGAGTGGGCGACCAGCTGCCCGCCGCCGGTCTACAATTTCGCGCACGTTCCGCCCATCCCGATCGTCGAGCAGATCGCCCATCGCGGCGAGAATCCGTGATCCTGGCCGCCTGATCGCGGCCGGGCCACGCGCCGCACTCCGTCTCCCACTCGCCGCGGCCCCAGGGTCCGCGGCGCATCTACGATAGAGCGATCCCCCGACCACCCATGTCGACATCCACCACATCCTCTGCCGCAACCACCGGAGCGTCGAACCACGCCTCGGTGGCGTCGTGGTTGGGCGTGCTGTTCGTGATGCTGCTGACCCTGAACACGCTCGGCGGTTGGGTGCGGATCAGCGGCTCGGGGATCGCGATCCCGCAGTGGCCGCTGATCAACGGCAGCCTGCTGCCGCCGATCGATGATCAAGGCTGGCTGGCCGTGCGCGCCGACTGGGAGCACCACCAGGACCGCTTGCGCGAGCGCGTGCGCGCGGGGCAGTTGAGCGAGGCCAACCTCGGTCGCGCTCCCGCCGATCTGGGCGATTTCCGCCGCATGTTCCTCACCGAGTACGGTCACCGGCTGATGGCGGCGCTCGCTGGTCTCGCACTCGCCGGAGCCCTCACCGTGGTGTTGCGCGACACAGCGCTGCGCCGACGGGTGGGCCTGCCGATGTCGCTCGCAGGCGCGCTGGTGATCGCCCAGGCGGCGCTCGGCGGATTCCTGGTCGACCAGGGGACCAACACCCATTGGCTGTTCCTGCATCAGGGCAACGCCGGGCTGATCATGGCCTGCGTGCTGTGGTCGCTCCTGCGTCTGCTCGAGCCGCTTTCTGCGGAAACCTCCATACAGCCCGCCCGCCCGCGCTTCGCGCGCCTGGCCGCCTGCGCGGCCTGCGCGGCCTGGCTGCAGCTGGTGGTCGGCGCGCTGGTGGCTGGTAGCAAATTCAATGCCGCATTCGTGAGCGAGTTCCCGACCATGATGAATGGCAGCTATTTTCCGCCGCTGTGGGAATCACAGCGTCCGCTGTCGTGGAACCTCTTGGACAACGCCTGGCTGCACCAGTGGGCCCATCGCTGGTTCGCGCTCGCCCTGGTGGCGATCCTGGTGTCGACCTACGTCGTCGCGTCGCGCTCGGCGATCGGCCCGCGGCTCAAGCTCGCGCTGCAGGTATCGGCGACGTTCGTCGTCATCCAGATCGTCCTGGGCATCGCCGACGTGATGCTCGCCGGGTCGTCCGCAATCGGCGCCCTGCCGCTCGCGCACCAGCTGATGGGCATGTGCCTGTTCTGCAGTTTGGTGCTCGCGGCCTACGACGCGCGCCATGACAGGGGGCCGGCCGTGGCCGCTTCCTCCGCTCTGCCCAGCGTTTCCGCGCGTACCAGCGCGGTGGGAGGAGCGGCATGAGCGTCGACTCCCCGGTTCGCATGCCCTCGGACTCGACCGCGTGGACCGAATCCACCAATATCGTCGCGGAGCGACGAGCGCACCCCCTAGTGCGCGTCGGCCGCGTGCTCCGCGACCTGCTGGTGCTGACCAAGTACCGCATCACCCTGGTGGCGCTGTTCACCGGCTACGCGGCGATTGCGGTGCAGGGCGATCACGCCACCGATTGGCTGTACATCACGCCGTGCCTGGCGGCGCTGTTCCTTACCGGCGGGGCCGCGAACACGCTCAACCAGCTCTTCGAGTGCGGCAAGGATGCGGTCATGAACCGCACCAAATCGCGTCGTCCGCTACCGGCCGGTCGCATCTCGCCGGCGCAGGCCGCGGTATTCGCGATCGTGCAGTTCGTGGCCGCCCAACTGCTGTTGATCGGCTGCTACCACAGCTGGCTCGCTGCGTGCCTGTCGGCGGGCACCGTCGCCTATTATAGCTTCTTCTACACCCTGTGGCTCAAGCCGCGCCATTACCTGAACATCGTCATCGGCGGCGTCCCCGGCGCGATGGGTCCGCTGATCGCCTGGGCGGCGATGACCGACACTCTGGCCGCCGCGCCGTTGGCGATGTTCGCGCTGATCTTCCTGTGGACCCCTCCGCACGTCTGGGCCTTGGCGATCAAGCTCAAGGACGACTACGCGCGCGCCGGGATCCCGATGTTGCCGGTGGTCAAGGGCGTCGACGAGACCACGCGCCAGATCGTCATCTACACCCTGGTGCTGGTCGCGGTCACGCTCGCCATGCCATCGATGGTCGGCGCGTTCGGCCCGGCCTTCGCCCGCAGTCCGGTATACACCACCCTCGCGGTGGTGCTGGGCGCGGTGTTCATCGTCTGGACGATCGTACTATGGAAGCGTCGGCCGGTGATGCCGACCATGCCCCTGTTCCGCTTCTCGATCGTCTACATCGCCGCGCTGTTCGTGGGCATGGTGGTGGACGCCTTCCAGAGCCACCGATGACCATCCACGCACGCACGAATTCGGCGGAGGCCTGCCCATGAACGCTTCGGAAGATGCAATCCAGCCCTCGGCCCAGCCCCCGGTCACGTCCGGTTCCGGCCTGCTCATCGTGCTCATCCTGGTGCCCATCGCGATGCTGCTGATCGGCATGTTCGTGCTGCCGCAGATGTACCAGTTCTGGTGCAAGGTATCCGGCACGCAGCAGCGGCCGAACAATGCCGACGTCGCCGCGGCGCCGTCGGAGCACACCGGTCGGCGCATCAAGGTATACTTCGAGGCCACGGTCTGCGATTCGCTGCCGGTGCGCTTCTGGGCCGACAAGACCAGCGAGGAGATCGAAGTCGGCGTCGACAACCGCAACCTCTATCATTTCCACAACCTGTCCGACCACGTGGTGCGCTTCCGCCCGGTGCATTACGTGAGTCCGCTGGTGGCCTCGACCCAGTTCGGGATGAAGGTGTGCTTCTGCTTCAACGACCAGGTCATGCAACCTGGCGAGACCAAGGAATACCCGGTGGTATTCGCCTTCGCGCCCAGCCTCGATGAGCGCGTCAAGACCGTCTCGATCTGCTACACGCTGTTTCAGAAGGTGGATGGCGAAGCGGATGCGGAGCTCACCAAGCGCATCGAGACGGTGGTGGGAGAGAAGGGGGCCGTGGTCTCGCCGCGCAAGCCGCCGGCTCCCGAACCGGATCCTGAATCCCCGGCCACGCCGGCTTCGCCGGCGACCCCGGCGCCGACGAGCGAGGACAAGGCTCCGTGAACGCCTCCGCCAGCCCCTTCACGCCCGAGCAGCGGCGCCGCAACGCGGTGCTGGGCTCACTGCTCGGCCTGCTCAGCCTTGTGCTGATGGTGTCCTTCATCATCCTTTTCAAGCGCAACGGCTTCCCCAAGGATCCCGACGAATGGAAGCGCCTGCAGGCCCAGCAGCAGGCTGAGCGAGCCGATCAGCAGCAGGCCGCGCCTGCCGCTCCACCCGCCGCGCCTGATGCCGCCGCGAACGCCGAACGAGGACCCCGATGAGCGACCACTCCGCAATCCCCGCGCACCCGAGCCCCGCGCATGCCGAGGGACACGAGGATCCGATGAGCCACGTGCCGCCAGGCAGCCTGTGGCCGCTGCTGGTCACGGGCGGCCTGACGCTGGTGCCGTTCGGTGTGCTATCGGTGCTGGGCGCGATGAAGGGTTCGCATTGGGGCGTGGGCCCGGTGAATCTCGCCAACCCGCTGGTCGGCAAGATCCTGATCGCGGTCGGCGGGCTGGTGTTCGTGTATTGCCTGATGGGGTGGTGCAACCAGATCATCCGCGAGAAGCGCATCAGCCACAACCTGATCGGACAGCAGAAGGATCTGCAGATGTTCGTGCTGCTGTTCCTGTGCGGTGAGTTCACCGCCTTCAGCGCGATCTTCGGCTTCTTCTACCACCGCCGCGTCATGGACGAGGGCTTCGGGCCGATCCACAGCCCCGATTTCCACTTCGGCGGGCCGACCGTCGCGTATGCGACGTTCATCCTGCTGTTCTCGTCGGTCACCTGCGAGTTCGCGCACCACGCCTTGACGCAGGCCAAGATCGGCCTCGCGAAGCTGTTCTTCGTCTTCACCATCCTGCTCGGCATTGCCTTCCTCGGCTTCCAGGGCTACGAATGGGGCGAACTGCTGCAGCGCGGATTCACCCCGGTTTCGATCCCCGAGGGCAGCTCGGCGTCGTTCGCGGCGATCTTCTACACTGGCACCGGCTTCCACGGCCTGCACGTCTCGATCGGGCTGGTGATGTTGTTCATGGTGCTGTTGCGTCTTGAGGTCGGCCATTTCCGAGGCAAGCGCCACTTCGCCGCCGTCGCCGCCTCGTGGTACTGGCACTTCGTGGACATCGTCTGGGTGCTGCTGTTCATCACCATCTACGTCGTCGGTTAGCGGAGACGGGATCGAGGTCGCCTGTGGACCGATACGAGGACGGTAAGCGATGACCCAGCCGCGCGCCAACACCACGCTCGGGGTCGTCTTCCTGGTGCTGTTCATCGACCTGGTCGGGTTCAGCATCGTGTTCCCGCTGTTCGCTCAGATCCTGATCTTCTATACCGCGCACGATCAGGGCATCCTGGCGTGGGCGATGTCCTGGGTGGACCGCGTCTACCATGTCGAGAGCGTCCAGCAGCGCGCGGCGCTGTTCGGCGGCGTGCTCGGAGCGGTGTACTCGGGGTTGCAGTTCGTGTGCGCGCCGATCTGGGGGAGGTTGTCCGACCGCTTCGGCCGGCGTCCAGTGCTGTTGGCCTCGATCACCGGCACTACCATCGCGTACGGTCTGTGGATCTTCGCAGGGGATTTCACCCTGTTGCTGCTGTCGCGGCTGGTGGCGGGAGTGATGACCGGGAACGTCTCGGTGGCAAATGCCGCGGTCGCCGACATCACCACGCGAGAGACCCGCGCGCGCGGCATGGGCTTCATCGGCATGGCTTTCGGACTCGGTTTCATCCTCGGGCCGGCGATCGGCGGCCTGAGCTACGAGTTCCTGCCCCGGCTCGATTCGCCCGAGGCGCGGTTCCTCAATCCGTTCTCGATGCCGGCGCTGATCGCCTTCCTGCTCAGCGCCTTCAACCTGGTGTGGGCGCTCGCGCGCTTCCGCGAGACGCTGCCGCCAGAGCGGCGCACCGCCGCGTCGGATGGTGGCGGACGGACCGCGAATCCGGCGCAGCTGTTCAGCCCGGCACTTGGAGTCGGAGTCGCGCGCATCAATCTCGCCTTCATGTGCCACACCCTGCTCTTCGCCGGGATGGAGGCGACCCTGGTGTTCCTGTCGGCCGAGCGCTGCGGCTTCGGCCCAGGCGGCAACGCCGGGCTGTTCGTGTGGATGGGCTTCCTGTCGGCGATGGTGCAGGGCGGGATATTCCGCCGCCTGGCGCCGCGGGTCGGGCAGCGGGTGCTGACCATGGCTGGCCTGATCGTGCTGATCCCCGGATTCGGCGTGGTGGCGCTGGTCGACTGGTTTCCGCACGTCTGGCTGCTGGTGGTAGGCGTGACGGTGATGGCGGCGGGCACCGGGCTGGTCTTCCCAGGACTGAACACCATGGCGAGCCTCGCGGGCGATCCGCGGCGCCAAGGCTGGGTAATGGGCACTTTCCGCTCGGCGGGTTCGTTCGGGCGCGCGCTCGGCCCGCTGCTCGGCGCCCTGGTGTACTTTAGCATCAGACCCGGCGCGCCGTACCTGGTCGGCGCGATCGGCATGCTCATCCCGCTGGCGCTGATCGCGCGCTTGAAGTTCGCCGCGCACGACGCCACCGAAGCGCCAAGTTCCGCCGCCGGCTAGGTCGCGGCCGTGCAACCTGTCGCGGCTTTGCGCTCCCCTGGTGTCAGCGAGGCTACCATGGCGGTCGAGGTTCCCATGGCCGCTACTCGACCAGACGAGCAATCAGACGCCCATCCACCCGCAGTCGATGTCGATCTAGCAGCCATCGCACGGGCGCTGGTGGCGGAGGGCAAGGGCATCCTCGCCGCTGACGAGAGCTCAGGCACCATCGCCAAGCGCTTCGCCGGGATCCATCTCGAATCGAACGGCGAATCTCGGCGCTCGTACCGCGAACTGCTGTTCACCGCGCCAGGCATCGAGGCGTACCTGAGCGGCGCCATCCTCTTCGAGGAGACGCTGCGCCAGGGTTCGTCCGACGGCACGCCGCTCGGACAGGTGTTGAGCGCGCGCGGCATCATTCCCGGCGTCAAGGTGGATGCAGGCACCGTCGATCTGCCGGGCTTTCCCGGTGAGAAGGTGACCGAGGGCCTCGACGGCCTGCGCGGGCGCCTCGACGGCTACCGCGTCGCCGGGGCGCGTTTCGCGAAGTGGCGGGCGGTGCTCGGCATCGCTGCCGGTTCCGGTGGGGATTCCGGAAGGGAAGGTGGCCGGCCGAGCGGCGGATGCATCCTCGCGAACGCGCAGGCGCTCGCCCGTTACGCCGCGACCTGCCAGGCGGCCGGACTGGTGCCCATCGTCGAGCCCGAAGTGCTGATGGACGGCGCCCACGACATCCAGGTCCACGAGGACGCCACCGCGCGCACGCTCGCCGAGGTCTTCCATCAGCTGCGCGTCGCGCGCGTGTCGCTCGAGGGCATGCTGCTGAAGGCCAACATGGTGCTCTCCGGGGACCAGTGCCCGCGCCAGGCCGGTGTCGACGAGGTCGCCGAGGCGACGCTGCGCTGCATGCGCCGCCACGTTCCCGCGGCCGTTCCTGGTATCGTCTTCCTGTCGGGCGGGCAGAGCCCGAGGCTTGCGACTGCCCACCTGGCTGCGATCAACGCCCACGGCCGGCAGCCGTGGGAACTGAGCTTCTCGTACGGCCGTGCCCTCCAGGAACCGGTACTGGAGACCTGGCGCGGCGAGCGCGCGAACGCCGGCGAGGCGCAGCGCCGCCTGCTCCAGCGCGCGCGCTTGAACGGCGCCGCGCGCAGCGGAGCCTACTCGCCCGCCATGGAGACTCCGCCCAGCCCAGCTCCTGGGTGAGGCGAGGTCCCGGCGCCACCGCGAGGAAGCCATGATCACCGTTTACGCCTACAAGAATTGCGGCACCTGCCAAAAGGCGCTGACATACCTCGCTGCCAAGAAGATCGCCTATCGCGAAGTGCCGATCCGCGAACAGCCGCCGAGCCTAACCGAACTGCGCGTGGTGCTCGCCGCCAGCGGCGGCGACATCCGCCGGCTGTTCAACGTCAGCGGCCAGGACTACCGCGCCCTGAAGATGAAGGATCGGCTGCCGGGCATGAGCCAGGACGAGGCGCTGCGCCTGCTCGCCACCAACGGCAACCTGGTGAAACGCCCCTTCGTGGTCATGGGCAAGCGTGGCTTGGTCGGATTCAAGCTAGACGAATGGAAGGAAGCGCTGGGCTGACTAGCAGCCGAGGTGCTTGGCGCTCGGGATCCGATCGCTACCCTGGACCCATGGCCAACGCCTTCAGTGGACAGCAGCTCGCGGACCTAGCCAAGCTGGTACGCGATGTGCAGGGCGGGCAGAAGTCCCTGAACCGCGGCATCGATGCCCAGCTACGCGAACGCTGCCACGAGCTGACCCACGGCCTCGACCGCGCCGCCTACGTCGCGTCGCTCACCGACGTGGCGGCACGGGGTACGGCGATATCCGACTGGATGGCGGTCGAGGGCTACGGCAAGGGCCACACGCCTCAGCGTTAGCACGCTCGGTCAACGTCGTTCGACGTGTCGTCAAAACCTGATGAAAGGCCCTCGATTCCGGGCTGCTCACGGCTTCGCGGGAATCACCAGCAGGGTGACGCTCTGCGCTGGCAAGGCGAGCGCGATGCCGTGGGCGGATATCGGCTGGTCGTCCAGGCGCGTGATGGCATGCCCCTCCGCGAGCCGCCATACCTGCGCTGTCTGCCCGGCGGTGAAACCGGCGAGCGTGAGCTCGACCGCGCGTTCGCCGGTGAGCGATTTGTGCACGAGCATCACCGTCAGCGCCGAGTCGCTGGTCCGTAACGCCGCGAACGCCGAGAGCTGATCGGGGTCGGCCACCGTCGCCGAGACGCTGGTGTCCCCAAAGGTGGATCTGGTGCCGTCGTAATTGCGATACAACTGCATCGCCTGGTACGTCGGTGATTGCGCGGGTGGAGCGACCCAGCGGTTGGCCAGGTCGAGGCCCTCGCGTCCGAAGATGCCGAGGACGTCGGCCTGGGTGGTTGCCCCGTTCATGCCCGATTCGCCGCCCCAGTTGTATTCGGTGATGCCGACGCGCAGGCCGGGGTCGTGGCTCGCGACCCATTCCTTCATGCGCGGGATCAGGCGCACCTTGGCCGCGACCCAGGTTTCATCCTGGTAGGAGGGATCCCACAGCGAACGCGTCGAGCGGTTGCGCCGCAGCTGCATCGCCGGTGACAGGTCGCCGCCGAACTCGCCACCTTGCGGATAGTAGTGCAGGCTGAAGACGTCGACCAGGCGATGACCAGCCGCCTGCTCGGCGGCATGGAGCTGATCGAGAAGCCAAGGCATGAAGTCCTGGTCGCCATGCTTGGCGCGATCCGGGAGGCCGCTCCAGCCGTGCTGCGTACCCCATTGCTGGTCGAAACCGCTGTACAGGTAGCCGCTCCAGCCCCATTCCTCGGGACCGACGACCAGCGCCTCGGGATCGGCCTGCTTGATCACGGTGGCGGTGGCGACCATCTTGTCGCGGCATTCGTCCATGGTCGCGCCGATCGGGTGGACATCGCGGTGGGTGCCGTGCCATAGGCCGTATTCATTGTCGAGGATGTACCAGCGATCGCCGGCGCCCATCGCCTTGACCAGATGGGTGATCCAATCGCGGTGGTACTCGCCATCCGCGGCCTCGTTCGCATCAGCGGGATCGTTGCCGACGATCGGCTTGCCGGTGAGCTTGGAGATGCCGTTGCCGGCATCTCCGAACCACTGGTCGCTCGCGGTCTGCTCGCCGTACCTGAGCTGAGAGAAGCTGCAGAGCTTCTCACGGTGCTCACCGACCTTCGCCACCCAGCCGATGATCGGGATGGTGATCATTGCCCGCGCTCCTGCCCTCTCGGTCCCGGCGACGAAGGCATCGGGACCGCCGCTCGGCTGCAGGACATCTCCCGGAATGCTCTCGAAAAACCAGTCGCTGCCGCGGTTGTCGGCGTTGATCCGCCAGTTGTAGCGGCTGGTGGGGTTTCCACCCCAGCGGTTGAGCGGACAGTTCAGATCGGCGAGCGTGCGTTCGTCCGCGAAGGCGACGCCATAGATGAGGGGGCTGATGGGGTGGAGTCCGGCCGAGGCGTCGATCGCCACGGTCTCCGCCAACACGCAGGCGATCGGCGCCGCGGCGAGCAGCAAGGCCCGCGTCCAGGCGAGCATCCAGCGGCGAGGGTCTCGGACTTGCCAGGCCAGCGGGGCCACGGACGCGCGCACTCGCGAACGGGCGTTCACCTCAGAGATCTTTCGTCGCGCTCGCCTCGGCGGCCTTGCGCACCGCCTCGGCGTTCGACCGCATCTCACGCACCCATTTGGCCGGACGGCCCATGCGCTGGTAGCCGTCGGCCTCGGACTCGAGATGCGCCTGCGCCGCGGCGAGGCCGTCACGGATTTCCTTGGCGCGCGGGCCATCCAGCTTGGCGCGCAGGAACTCGAGCGACTGGTTGAAGAAATCCTGGTGGCTCATGGGATTCATCGAGGACAGGTTCTTGATGTGGAACGCCACCAGATCCGCGCGCTCGGCGAGGCCGGCGCTGGTCAAGGCGAGATAGGCGTTCCAGCGCACGCTCTCGTCCTTGCCGTCGAGCGCGAGCTTCGCCATGCCGTCGGCGCATGCATCGGGCAGCGCCTTCATCAGCGCGGCGCCCGCGCGCGCGCTCCATTCGTCGATCGACTCGAAGCACTCGACCGCGGTCACCGGCGGCACGTGCGCTGCCTTCGAGACTTCTGTCCAGCCGGGCTCGGCGCTGGCCTTGTCGAGCCAGTCGAGGGCATCGCGCATGCTCGTATGTCCGGACCCCAGTTGGACGATGGCGCGCACGCGGTAGCGCGCCTCCTCGCCCGGCTTCAGCTGACCAGCCTCCTTGAGCAGGGTGTAGGCGCTGTCACGGTCTGATTCGTTGTCGCCATCGATCACCTGGTGCATCGCCGCGACGCTCGCGGGGCTGCGCGCGATCAGCACCTTACGCACCCGCACCGCGATCTCGGCCGTGTCGGGGTAGCGCAGCTGAGCGTGGTCGAGGGCAGCGACGAGGTCGGCGCTCATCGGCTCCTTCGCATCTTCGCCGAGCGACACCACCGCGTCGTAGTACAAGTCGGGAGACGATTTGAGCGTGCGCAGAGCCTTGTCGTAGGCGTCCCATTCGCGGTCGTCCTGCGGCGGGACGAAGCTCCCCAGGATCGCCCGGCATACCGTCATATCGGTCGGCCGGCGATGGCGCAGCTCGACGAAGGCCTTGGCCGCCTCGTCCCAGCGCCGGTCGCGGGCGGCGAGGATGGCCTGGCTGATCTCGACATCGCGCGACAGGTCGTCGATATCCAGCCACATGCGGCCTTCGCGAGCGCCCGAGATGATCTGGCGGGCATGATCGAACCGGCCACGCTCGAGATCGTCGCGCACGATCGCGGCGACCACCGCGCGCAACGCAGCGGGGCCCTCTGGGCGTTCGGGATGCTTCGCGAGCAGGTCTTCCGTGCGCCGCATCGCACCGGTGAAGTCCTTGGCTGCGATCGCCGCATCGACCTCGGCGCGCGCGCGCGCTGGCGCGCCGGTCTGGAATGCCCAGGCTCCCGCGGCGATCGCCAGTGCGATCGCGATGGATGCGCCGGCGATCAACGGCGCGCGGCGCTTGCGTGCGGTCAGCGCCGGACTGGTGACCTCGGTATCGGGGCCGACCAGGACGGTCGGCGCGGTCGAGGCGGTGGCCACCGGCGTGGTCTGCGTCGGGCCGTCGGCCTCGGTGGGACGATAGCTCGCCGGAGTGACCACGTTGGTGCCGGCGGTGGCGGGATCGGGCGGAGCGTCGTCCCCTGTAAGAGAGGCGGGGACATCGACGGTGTCGGGGAGCAGCAGGCCGTCGGCGGCGAGCGCGCGCAACGCGTCGATCAGCTCCTGCGCCGATTGCGGGCGTTCGGCGCGGTCCTTCGCGAGACAGCGGTGCACCAGGGCGGCGATCGCAGGCGGGACGTCGGGAGCGAGCGTCGCCAGCGGCGGAGGCGGATCGTCGAGGTGGCAGCGCAGCATGGCCACGGTGTTCGAGGCCAGGAAGGGGGTGCGGCCGGCAAGCAGCTGATACCAGGTCGCGCCCAGCGAGTAGATGTCGCCGCGGCCATCGACCGCTTCGCCACGGCAGGCCTCGGGAGCCATGTATGCTGGCGTTCCCAGCACCGTGCCGTGCATGGTCATGTCGGTGGAGTCGACCGAGCGCGCTAGGCCGAAGTCCGCCAGCTTGGCGATGCCACGTCGGCTGAGGATGATGTTGTCGGGCTTGATGTCGCGATGGACGACGCCGAACTCGGCGGCCGCGGCCAGGCCGCGCGCGGACTGCAGCGCCAGCGAGGAGGCCTGCCGCCAGTCCATCGGCTTGCCGACCAGGGTACGCAGGCTGCGCCCTCCCTCGACCAGCTCCATGACCAGCAGGTAGTGCTCGCTGCCGTCCTCGGCGCGCATGCGTCCGAAGTCGTGCACCGCCACCACATGCGGGCTGTGCACCCGGGCGAGGCACTGCGCTTCGCGTTCGAAGCGCGACACCACGTCGGGCTGCGACAGCAGGTGCTCGGCGATGCGCTTGACCGCGACCGGGCGCTTGAGCGCGAGCTGGGTGGCGCGGAAGACCTCGCCCATGGCACCGCGGCCGATCAGGCCCTCGATGCGCAGGCCTCCGATCTTGCTGCCGGTTCCGAGCATGTCGGAGCCTACGGTCGTCCTGCGCCACCTCAATTCGCGGACCGGCCCGGCGGGGGACGGTTGCAGGTTCACGTGGGCGTTGTCCGGATCAGCCCGGGATGGCGGAGTAGTGCTGGAGCGCCCCAGGGCGCCCCAGGGGCACGACCTCGAGCGTTCCGACCGAGGCTCCATCGAGCGCCGCGGACAGATCGACCTCGGACCAGGCGGCGGCCGCGGCTGGTTCGGAAGCCGTGCCCACGGCCAGCTGGAGCACGCGCCGTCCGGGGACGAACACCATCGCCTGGGCATTGATGCCGGTGAGGTACGAGGCCGTGGTGGCAGCGCGCATCCAGGCCTCGTCCACGCCCACGCCATTGGCGCCGACGGATCCGGCCAGGGCGCGCAGGCATCGACCCCGATCGTCCACCGCCAGGCCCGACGCCAGGTCACGCTCGCCGTTCGAGCACGCGAGCCAGCCGTCACGCGGATCGTGGCGATGGACACCGTCCTCGTCCTGCCAGACGATCGCGGTGCTGCTGGCATCGGCGAGCAGCAGGTAATGACTCGAGGCTATCGCCGTTGAGGCGAACAGCGCCGCGGCCTCATCGACGGTGGAGGCGCCTTCGAGCACCTCGCGGGCGCGATAGGCGATCGGCGTGCCGGCGCGCGCCCCCACTGAGCCGTAGTTCAGCAGGATGCACGCCGACAGGCCGCGCGCGTTCATGCCGCTGATCACGCCATTGTAGCCGGGCCAGCCGACCGATGCGAAGGCGTGCTTGCCGAGGGGGCGCACCACCGAGACCACGGTCGCCCGTCCGAGCACCGCCGCGGGGAAGAAATCCATGTTGCGCGCCACCATCAGGGGCCTGCCGCTCGCCGCGTCAGGCAGGCTCACCAGCGCGCTGCAGCAGGTATCCACCACCAGGTTCGCGCGTTGCAACGCGCCAGCGTCGATGCGCGCGGCGCGGGCGTAGGCGCGGAGTTCGGCGCGGTGGTCGGCGTGGATGCCGTCGGTCAGGGCCTCGGTGCGTGCCGGACTCTGCGCGGGGAATAGGCCCATCACCCGCATCAACGTGCGGGTCGGCGCCGCGAGCAGCTGGCCGCCCTGCTCGCCGATGCGCTCGGGCGAGCCGCCCATCTCGGCGAGGACCATGCCCGGCCGTTTCACCAGCCGTGCGTCGCTGAGCTCACGCGGCACGAAACGCGAGGAAGCGATCCACCCGAAGGCAGTCTCGCCGATGAGCGAGAGCCCCTTGAGGGTCGCGGCCGCCGCGTTGAGGAGGATGCGGCGCACTCCGGTGCCGCGATCGAGGGCATTGATCGAGATCATGACATTAAGTTAACGAATGAAAACATATAGCAAGGCCTATTCGTCGCCGCCACCCATGATCAGGCCGCCGAGACCGCCGAGCACGGATCCCTCATCGCGGCGCTTGCCGCCGCTGGACGAGGCCACGATGCGATCCGCGAGCCGGCTGAAGGGTAGGGTCTGCAGGAATACCTTCCCTGGTCCGCGCAGGGTGGCGAAGAACAGGCCTTCGCCACCGAACAGCGCATTCTTGAAGCCCCCGACGAATTGGATGTCGTAGGTCACGCTGGGTTCGAAGGCGACGATGCAGCCGGTATCGATGCGCAGGGTCTTGCCTGCGGCGAGATCCATCGAGAAGACCGAGCCGCCGGCGTGCACGAACGCCAGTCCGTCTCCGCGCAGCCGCTGCAGGATGAAACCTTCGCCGCCGAACAGTCCGACACCGAGCTTCTTCTGGAAGGAGATGGTGATCTCGGTGCCGCGCGCCGCGCACAGGAAGGCGTCCTTCTGGCAGATCATCTCGCCGCCGTGGCTCTCCATGTCCAGCGGCACGATCTTGCCGGGATACGGCGCGGCGAAGGCGACATCGGCGCGGGCGCCGCCGTGGTTGGTGAAATTGGTGATGAAGAAGCTCTCGCCAGTCACCATGCGGCCAGCGGCCTTCATGAGATTGCCGAGGAAGCCCTTCTTCTTGTCGGTGGCCATCGAGGTCTGCATGTCGATGCCATCGGTCATGTAGAGCATCGCTCCAGCCTCGGCGATCACCTGCTCCTCGGGGTCGAGGGCGACCACCACCGCCTGCATCTCATCGCCGATGAGCCGGTAGTCGATGACATCGCACTGCTTCGCCATGAGAGCTTCCTTGGTCTGGATGGATGCGTGGATTGAACCTCCACGACTCCCCGTGCAACTTTTTATCAGGGGCTTCGCCCCTACGGCCTGGCGGCCTACCCCACGGGCTTTGTCGGGGCTCGATGTCTCCGCTGCGCTGCGACATCGTCGGCGGATCGGCTTCGCCGATTATATCCGCCGACCGCCCCTCGGCGCCCGCTGTTTAGTCAGGGGCTTCGCCCCTACGGCCTGGCGGCCTACCCCACGGGCTTTGTCGGGGCTCG
>JBBRLJ010000034.1:0-55937 GCA_038231435.1 Planctomycetota bacterium | reverse complement strand
GTCTTCGCTGCGCTGCGACATCGTGGGCGGATGGGCTACGCCCATTCTATCCGCCCACCGCCCCTCGGCGCCCGCAGCTTCTGGTCTAAGGGGCTCCGCCCCAACGGCCCTCATGGGCCGACCCCACGGGCGTTGTCGGGGCTCGATGTCTTCGCTGCGCTGCGACATCGTGGGCGGATGGGCTACGCCCATTCTATCCGCCCACCGCCCCTCGGCGCCCGCCCCATCGCGGAGCGATGGGGCCCCCGAATACGAGATCAGCACGGGCATACGCGTTCGTCTGTCCGACGACGGACGAATGACGCCGGACTATCTCTGATGCCAGCAGCCGCCGTCGCGGGGAACCAGTACGCGCGGTACGTCGGCGAGATTGTCGGCGCGGTTGACCACCAGGCCGTGATCACCTGGCGGCGCGTCCACGCCGACCAGGATGACGCCGGCGAGTCCGGCCTGGGCAGCGGGGGCGATCACCGACGGATCCGGCGATACCAGCCAGCTGGACAGCACGTCGGTTCCGGCATCGCGCAGGATCCCCAGCAGGGTCTTGGCGCGCAAGCCGGTCGCGGTGAGCGGCGCCGACGCGGCGATGTCGATGCCACGATCGGCCCATGTCGCGCGCAAGGCGCTCTCGCTGCCGGCCGCGGCGCCGATGGCGATCACCGCCACGCTTGCTGCGTTCATGCGCAGCAGGAAGGCGATCGCCGCGGCGTCGGGAAGCGGCGTCAGGAGCTGCGCATCGACCAGCAGTCCCGATCGGGATGGCGATGTCGTGCTCATGCGTGCGACAGGCCCGGCCGTGGCGACACAGATCCCCTGCGCCTCTGATGCTCGTCGCGCGTCACGCCGGCACCGGCTCGAGCCGCGCCGCCAGGCGGCGCCAACCGGCGAACAGCGTCTCGGTCGGCAGGGTGTTCAGGCAGATGTTGGAACGGCAGCGCTTGAACGCCGTCGTCTCGACGCAGAACTGGCACGGCGCCGATCCGACCAGCGGCTCGACCGGGCCCGGTCCGCGCGGCTGCCAGCGCGCCGGATCCGATGGCCCGAAGATCACCAGCGAGGGACAGCCGACGGCGGCCGCCATGTGCGCAGGACCGGTATCCACCGAGATCAGCGCGCGTACCGCCGAGAAGATGCCGGGCAGCTGCTCGAGCGGCGCATCGCCCGTCCAATCGTGCACGCGCGCCCCGATCGCCGCGGGCAGGGCCGCGCGGATCGCGCGCGCCTCGCGGCCCTCGGGCGCTGAACCGTGCAGGATCGCGGCGTCGGCATCGCCCGCGGCGAAGATCCGCTCCAAGAGGCCCGCCCACTGCGCCGGGGTGAGCCCCTTCAGGTTGGGCCGTTTGCGGAAGAGCCGATGGGTGAGCGACGACCCGGCCTGGATCGAGAGCACGCGCGCGCCCAGCGCGCCGACGCGCGCCCGTCCCTTAGCGAGCGAGGCCGCGGACACCTCGAGACGTGGGACCGGATCGTAGCCCTCGACGTCGAACCCACCCTGGGCGAGCGCCGCGCGGTAGATGTCCAGCGGATGCCGGGTGGCGCCGCCCGGGGCGTTGGCGTCGAGCTCGCGCAGCGTCGCGGAGCCGAGCCAACTCTCGAGCCAGCCGCGCACCTGCTTGGATTCCTGGCGGAACACCACCACCTCGTCGAAGGCGCTGGCGCGTAGCGTCGCCGCGAGTTCGCGCAGCGGCGCGCCGAAGAACAGGCTTCCGGGGAAACCGTGGCCGCGATGCGGCTTGGCGAGCTGGTGGATCGCGCCGAGCCAGGGCTGCTCGCCCAGTACCGCACGCCCCCACGGGCGCGTGAGCAGCTCGATCCGGCCCGAACGCCCGAGCTGGCGCAGGAGCGGTGAGAGCAGCACCATGTCGCCGACGCGCGCGAAATTGACGACCAGCCGCTTCACGCCCTGCCCTCTCCGGCGGCGTCGCCAGCGGGCGCGTCCATCCCCTTCGCTCCTGTCGGCTCGCTGGCGATCGCCAGGCCGAGCGCCACATCCACCGCGAGCGACAGCGCGACGATCACTCCGGCGTTGCCGTCGAGGAAGCCGAGCTTGAACACGTAGCTGCGCAGGAATCCCCAACCGGAACGCATCAGCAGCAAGAGCGGACCACAGCGCCGGCCGCGCGCGCGGTAGCTGTCGGCCTTGGCTCGCGCGTACACGTCCATGCGCGCGAAGACCTCGGCGTAGTCAGCGTAGCTGTAGTGGTGGATAGCGCCGGGAAGCGTCGACACCTGCCCGGCGGGCCGCACCGATTCGTGCACGCTCGCCTGGTTGAATCGCGACATGGTGCGGTTGAACAGGCGCAGGCTGTGGTCTGGCGACCATTGCCCCCAACGTACCTCGCGCGCGCCGACGTAGGTGCGGCGGCGGACGCGCCAGCAGCGCGAGGCGTCCGTGAGATCGAGTCCCGCGATGGCGGCGGCCGACTCCGCATCGAGCACCTCGTCGTCGTCGATCACCAGCACCCAGTCATGGCGCGCCAGCTCCACCGCGCGGTTCTTCTGCGGACCGTAGCCGAGGAAATCCTGGTGCTCCACGCGCGCGCCGTGCGCGCGCGCGATCTCAATGGTGCGATCGGTGGATCCGGAATCGAGTACCAGGATGTCGGAGCAGAACCCCAGCGCAGCGAGCACGCGCTCGAGATGCTTCTCGCCGTTCTTGACGATCAGCACCGCCGAGATCGCCAGCTTCGCCGTGGCTCGATCCGGGGTGGACGGCGTGGTGGATGGCGCGGCGGATGATGGTGAGGCGGTCATGCGGTGCCGCCCAGCACGCGCTCGTAGAGAGCTTCGTACTTGGAGACCATATGCACCGCCGGGAAACGCGCGGCGGCGGTCGCGCGCGCGGCGGCGCCG
Source organism: Planctomycetota bacterium (assembly GCA_038231435.1). Lineage (GTDB taxonomy): Bacteria > Planctomycetota > UBA11346 > UBA11346 > UBA11346 > JACCZE01. Next base: position 53,084 of record JBBRLJ010000034.1, on the reverse strand, counting down.
AGCCGGGCGCGTTCCTCGGGCGACGAGCCGATGCGCAGCAGGGCGGCCGACAGCGCCACCGGATCGCCCGCTTCGATCATCACCCCGTCGGCACCGTCGGTGATCAGCTCGGGGATCCCACCGACCCGCGTGGCCACAACCGGCAGGCCGACGTGCATCGCGTCCATGATCGACGAGCCGAGGCCTTCGTGCCGCGAGCACAGGATGAAGCAGTCGAGAGCGCGCAGCACGTTCGAGATGTCACGGCGGTAGCCGGCGAAGCGCACGCGCTCCAGGCGCAGCTGCCCAGCGAGCGCGGTCAGGTCGCGCTCGAGCTCGCCGTCGCCGATGATCACCAGCCACGCCGACGGCAGCGCGGCCTCTACCTGCACGAAGGCGCGCAGGAGCGTGGCGTGGTCCTTCTCGGCGGTCAGCTGGGCGACAATGCCGAACAGCGTGGCGTCCGCCGGGATCGCGAGCTCCTCGCGCAGCGGTTTTCCCTGCTGTTCGGTCGCCGGAGCGAGGCGATCGAAGTCGATGCCGTCGTGGATGACCTCGATGCGCTCGTCGGAGACACCGCCCGCGACCAGCGCGCGCTTGACTCCTTCGGACACCGCCACCAGCCGGTTGGCGCGGCGGTACTTCCAACGGCTGAGCGGATTCATCGTGCGCGAGAAGGCGACGCGACGCGTCACCACCAGCGGCACGCGCGTGCCGAGGCAGGCGAGGATCGACAGCGAGTGGGCATGGGAAGTGTGCGCGTGGACGATGGCGATGTCGAGCTCCTTGATCACGCGGCGCATCCGCCGCGCCGCGAGCAGATCCAAGCCACCGCGCGCCGTGATCGGCACGGTGAGCGCCCCGGTCTCGGACAGACGGTGCTCTAGCTCGTCGCCGGCCTGGCAGACGGTGTGCGACTCGAAACGGGCGGACAACCCGGTGGCGAGCAGCCACACCTGGTTCTCGCCCCCGCGCCAGCCGTGCTCGGTGTTGACCATCAGGACGCGCCTGGCCATCAGCGTTCAGCGAACCCGTGTCAGCCGTGGTCGTGTGCTCATGCCAGTGCAGAGGCTAAAGCCCTCCTACCGGCGCGCCATGCGTTGTCCGGCCTGGCGGCTGAGTACAGTCCCTCCCGATGCTCACGCGCTACCTGGTGCTGGTGTTCGGCGAGGCGGAATCGCATGCCTGGCAGGCGAACCTGGCGGCCTTGTCGCTGCTCGCCCACGCGCCCGCGCCGATGGAGGTGGTGATCGCCAGCGATCGCCCCCAGCGCTACGCCTGGCTGTGCCGCGATCCGCGCGTCCGCGTCCATGTCGTCGACCAGGCCACCATGGCCGCGTGGCGCGGGGCGCACGGATTCTTCTGGCGCATCAAGCTCGAGTGCATCCGTTCCCAGATCGACGGATCGGCGGCGGTCGTCTATCTCGACAGCGACGTGCTGGCGCGCCGCGATCTGGCCCCGCTGGTCGAGCGCCTCGCGCGGGGCGAGGTGGCCATGCACGAGCCCGAGCAGCGCCTCGCCTCGAGCAAGCGCCGCGGAGATCGCGCGCTGTACGCGCTCACCGGCGGCAAGAGCTGGGGTGGGCTGGCGGTCGACCAGGGCACGGTGATGTGGAATGCCGGCGTGGTGGGCGTCGGCCCCGCAGGCAAGGAGCTCGTCGAGCGCGCCCTCGGTACCTGCGACACGCTCTGCGCGGGCATCGGCAACCACACGCTCAACGAGCAGTTCTCGCTCAGCCTGGCGCTGGCGGCGACCGGTCGGCTGATCCCCGCGAAGGAATGGCTGGACCATTATTGGGGGAACAAGCCGGGCTACCAGACGGCTATCACCCAACAGCTCTCGGATATGCTGATCGCGGGCATGTCGCCCGCCGAAGCCGCGGAGCTGGTGCGCGCCAAGCCGATCCAACTGCCAGTGCATGTGCGCCGCCGGCGCTGGCATGCCTGGGTTGCGCGCCGCCTGAACCTGCCGAGCTGATCGTCTTCCGCCAACCGTCCGAGCTCGCACCGCCGAGGACTGTAGGGCCAGTCGTTAACCCCACGAATTACCGCTGGGAGCACTAGGCGGCGGCGCTACGATCGCTGTCGTGAGCAGCTCCGATCCGTCAACCCCCTCGTCGACAGCGACCGCGGACCCCACCCCGGCGGTGCGCGCCCGCATCGCGCGCCTGCGCCACGCGGGCGAGCTGACCGAGGGCGATGCCAAGGCCCAGGGCTGCACGCTGATCGTCACCGCCCACGGCGCCGAGAGCGCGCCGGACCACATCAACCTATGGATGATGGTCGATGGCGGCGGCGTGGTGCGGGACATCCGCTTCCGCTCGCCAGCCGGCGGCGATCTGCTCGCCGCGTACGACACCATGGCCGAGCTGTGCCTGGGCAAGCCGCTCGCCCAGGCCGCGCTCATCACTCCGCGCCAGGTCGATGCCCACCTGCGTCAAGGATCGCCCGAAGCCGCCCTGCATCTCGGGTCGGATGCCGACCAGCCGTTCTATGTGCTGGCCAAGGCCGCCGAGCGTGCCGCGCCCAAGCCGCCCGCGCCTGCTGGCGGAGGCGTCTCCGCAGAACTCCCCTGGATCGACATCGGCCTGTTCGAGAAGGTCCGGCGCATCGAGTCGGTACTCGATCAGCACGTCCGTCCTGCCCTCGCCAGTGACGGCGGCGGCATCGATCTCGTCGATCTCAAGGATCAGGACCTGATGGTGCAATACCATGGCGCCTGCGGCAGCTGCTCGTCCTCGATCGGCGGCACGCTGCAGTTCATCCAGGATTCGCTCAACAACCACCTCGGAACCACCCTCCAGGTCAAGGTTTCGGGGAACGAGTCCGCTGATTTTCTCAACCTCTGACGGCCGTCGGCGGCTACGCCGCTCGCAGCTGCGCTGCTACCGCCGCTGTACGGCGCGACGCCCTGCTCGCTTCGCTCGCGACAGATCCGGGGGTCGCGCCCCCCAGACCACCCCCGCGTCAGGGCTGTGCCCCCGACACCCTCCGAGGCACGCACATGGACTCCTGGTGTACGCCCGTCGGAGAGGCCGTGTCCCTACGCAGCTGCGCTGCTTTCGCCGCTGGCGCGGCGCGATGGTCTGCGGCGGGGGAATCGTCCGGAGCTGCGCGTCTGAGCTTGTCTCTCGCTGTGAAGGCGGTAGAAATGGGCATGCGACGCATGTCCCTCCGAATCCGAATTAGCAGCGGCTCCTAGCCGACATCCCTCGCAGCGCCAAGCCTGGTCCTCCGCCGACTACATGTTGCTTCGCTCTGATCGAGTCGGCGGGGCCGTGACGACTACTTCCACCCACGCGGATCAGGATGCCTGACATGCTCGAAATATATGATTCCACGCTGCGCGATGGCGCGCAGGGCGAAGGCGTGAGCCTGAGCCTCGTCGACAAGCTCAAGCTCACCGTGGACCTCGACTACCTGGGCATCGGCTTCATCGAGGGCGGGTGGCCCGGTTCCAACGCCAAGGACGAGGCCTACTTCGAGAAGGTACGCGAGCTGCCAGGCCTGCAGGCGAAGATCTCGGCTTTCGGCTCGACGCGGCGCGCCAAGACTGCCGCGGCGGATGACCACAACCTGCAGAAGCTGGTGTCGGCGAAGGCCGACGTCACCTGCATTTTCGGCAAGACGTGGGATCTGCACGTGCGCGACGCGCTACGCGTGCCGCTCGAGGACAACCTGGCGATGATCGCCGACTCGGTCGCCTTCCTGGTGAAGGAGACGGCGCGGCCGGTGTTCTACGACGCCGAACACTTCTTCGACGGCTGGAAGGCGAATCCGTCGTACGCGCTCGACACCATCGAGGCCGCGCATCGCGCCGGCGCATCGCGCCTGGTGCTGTGCGACACCAACGGCGGCAGCCTGCCGCAGGACATCGTGCGTGCGATCGCCGAGGTGCGCGCGCGACTGCCCGACGCGAAGCTCGGCATCCACGTGCACAACGACGGCGGGCTCGCGGTCGCCAATACCCTCGCCGCCATCCAGGCCGGCTGCGTGCAGGCCCAGGGCTGCATCAACGGTGTCGGCGAGCGCTGCGGCAATGTCGACCTCACCGCGGTGATCGCCAACTGCGAACTGAAGCTCGGCATCCGCTGCCTGCCCGACGGCCGGCTCGCGCGCCTCACCGAAGTCAGCCGAGCAGTGTGGGAGCGCATCAACCTGCAGGGCCCCACCGGCCAGCCGTTCGTCGGACGCTCGGCGTTCGCTCACAAGGGCGGCATCCACGTCTCGGCGGTGCAGCGCAACGCGCTGACCTACGAACACGTCGAGCCCGAGACCGTCGGCAATACCCGTCGCATCCTGGTCAGCGAGCTCTCCGGCCGCTCGAACATCCAGGCCAAGCTCGCGACCCGTTATCCGCAGCTGAACGACGCCGCGGTGGTGGCGACCATCCTCACCGACGTGGTCGAGCTCGAGAACGCCGGCTACAGCTACGAGGCCGCCGACGCGAGCTTCGATCTGCTGGTGCGCCGCCATGTCGGCGGTTTCGCGGATCCGTTCACGCTCCACCACTACCGCATCCATGGGCTGGGCACGGCGGATGACGCAGTCGATCTGGTCGAGGCCACGGTCAAGCTCACCGTGGACGGGCAGCTGCGCCTATGCGTGGCCGAGGGCCACGGCCCCGTCGATGCGCTGAGCCAAGCGCTGATGTCGGCGCTGCTGCCGTCGTATCCCGAGCTGAAGGACCTGCACCTGGTCGACTACAAGGTGCGCGTGGTGAACAGCGCCGACGGCACCGCGGCCAAAGTGCGCGTGCTCATCGAGCACCACTTCGGCGGACGTTCGTTCGGCACCGTCGGCGTCAGCGAGAACATCATCGAGGCCAGCTGGCGCGCGCTCGAGGAAGCCGTCGAGTACGCGCTCGCCGGCGAGGAGCCGGGCCTGGCGAAGGCCAGGGCCCAGGCCAAGGCTGCTGCCCCGCGCTAGCTAGGAGTGCGGGGGCTCCGCCCCCGAGCCCCCACGACCTTTGTCGTCCTTCGTTCTGGCCGTCCCGGCCAGAACGTTTGCGTGATGGGCTCCGCCCATTGTTCACGCACATCGGAGCTCGGCGGGCGCTCGCGGCTTAAGCCGCACGGGTGGGACGACGGGGGACGCAGGACGCATCCGCAGACCCGTTTCGCGGACCCTTCACTTCCGTGGGGGGCGTGCATGATGATGTCCCGACCCCCGAGGAGCCCGCCATGTACCCAGCCGAACTGACCGATCCCATCCGCGAGGAAGTCCAGGAGATGGGTCTGACCGAGCTGCGCACCGCGCAGGAAGTCGATGCCGCGCTGGCCAAGAAGGGCACCGCGCTGGTGTTCATCAACAGCGTGTGCGGCTGCGCCGCCGGCGGCGCGCGTCCTGGGCTCACCGAGGCGCTGGCCAAGGCCGCCAAGAAGCCCGACCAGGTGCTCACGGTGTTCGCCGGCGTCGACAAGGACGCCGTCTCCGCCGCGCGCAAGCACTTCGCCGAATATCCCCCGTCGAGCCCGAGCGCCGCGCTGCTCAAGGACGGCGAAGTGGTGTGGGTCCTGCACCGCCACCAGATCGAAGGCCGCTATCCGCAACAGATCGCCGAGACCTTCACCAAGGCCTTCGAAGCGAACTGCTGAGTCAGGCTGGACTGGACTCGGAGCCAACCAGGCGGTGAGCCTGCCTGGTTTTGACAGCAACCAGCTCCTTCTTGGGCAGCGCGACGTGAGGCTCCGGTCGGTAGGGGCAGCGCGAAGTTTTGGGGGTCGTAAATCCCCAACTAAAAGTCAGAACCAGTACGACAAACCGAGCACTAGGTCGTTGTAGCGCACCAGATCGTTGTCGACGACGGTGTAGAGGCTGCTGATCTCGACGAACAGGCTGACCTTGCGATCGAGGAACCAGTCGAAGCCGGCCACGCCACCGCCAGTGGCGGTGTGCGCGATGCGCCGGTCGTAGGTGACCGAACCGGTGCCGCCGACCACGCCGGTGTTGTGGCTGTACCACGAAGTGGTGATGCCGAGCTGAAGACCGAGGTACGGAGAAAACGCGTCGTCCTGGTGGAAACGATACTTCGGCACCAGCAGATAGTTGATGTCGCCGGTGGGCAGATCGCCACTCCTGTTCGTCCAGTTGTAGTGCCCGCGCAGCATGATGCCCATGTCCCAGCCGACGCCGAACACCTCGCTGACCCCGGCGTGTCCACTGCCATGGAAGGCGTCGTAATCGTCGCGCCCCGCCCGCTCGATCTCAAGCCCGAGCCGCACGCTGTGCGCGTCATGCGCATGCACCGCCCGCCCCCCTCCAGCGGGCGCCCCGTCGACGGGCGCCGCGGCGACCGCCCCCCGCGCGCTCGCAGCCAAGGCGATGAGGATCACCGAACCGATGACATGCCGCATGCGACCTCCAATGCCCCCTGTCTACCCGATCACCTCCCCAAATCGAGCCCATCGCCACGCAAGAATCGCGGCGAGCCTCACCCAGGCGGCGAAGCGATGCCTGCATTCACATCCTGCTCCCCGGCTCCTGGGGGGCAGGACAGCGTGAGGCCCCGGTCGGTAGGGGCAGGCCGATGTTGGGGGGCCGCAGTCCCCCAACTGAAAGTCCCCCAACTGAAAGCCCCAACTAAAAGCGCGGATGTTTCGCGAAGAACTCCCAGATCACCGCGCACGCCTCGAAATCATGGCTGGTCTTGCCGATGATCCGCTCGGTCAGGTATTGCCTGCCGCCCGGCCAGGTGTGCCCACCGCCCTCGACCACGTAGCACGCCACCGAGGTACCGCCTTCGGCGCCGTAGATCTCTGCCTTGGTGGTGGTCGCGTCGTGCGGATCGGTATCCGGCAGCACGACCGTGCGCGCCGCCCCGGTGAGGTGGTCCTGCTCGACCAGGAAGCGCACGGTATCCGCCGCTGACAGCACGCGTCCGCGTTCCGGATTGCGCCCACTGCCAGCTACGCCGCCGCCATCGAACGGCATGAGCGGATCCTGCGAGCCCTGGATGAGCAAGGTCGAGAGCGGCTTCGGCCACGGCTTGGTCGAGGCGCCCACCGGCAGGAGGCCTGCCACCGGCGCGATCGCCGCGAAGGTGCCGGGCAGCTCGCGCGCCAGGCGATAGCACATCATGGCGCCGTTGGAGATACCCGTCGCATAGACGCGGTCGGGATCGATCTTGGATGCGTTCGAGGCATCGGCGACCAGCCGACGGATGAAACCTACGTCATCGACCTTGTGCTGGTGCGCGTAGCTGTCGACGCCCTCGCGGTCGTCGTACCAGTTCTTCTCGATGCCATCGGGATAGATGATGACCGCGTCGTCTTTCTCGGCGAGGAATTCAAAGCCATGCTCGGTAACGTTGGCCATGCCGTCGCCTTGGCCACCGCCGCCATGCAGGACCAGCACCAGCGCGCACGGCTTCGCCGGCTTGTGCGATCTCGGGATGAAGCGCACGAAGGTGCGCTCGACGCCATCGACGACCAGCCTGCCGCGCGTGGTGCCCGGGTCATCGGGGCCTTGGGTCGCCGGCAACGGGCCGTCCGCGGCCCCGAGGACGGCGACGCCGATCAACGAGATCATCAGCGTGGCGATCGACATGAAGATCGGCGTGACGATCGGCGTGACGATCGCCCAGTCGCAAAGCCTGACGGATGACCGCGGAGTCCGCATGTGAACCTCGGCGCGCAGGCTAGCAGGGTGGAGCAAAAAGGCAGTGGCCGTCGTTCGGGCCTCAGGGCACCGCGCTGTCGGCGCCACCCTCCCCCGCGTCGCCGGCGCCCGCATCGCCGCCCGCGTCAGCCGCGCCCTTCGGCCGCCCAAGCAGCCGCGCGCCGGCATGGCCGGGGACCAGGATCAGCACCCGGGCGAAGGTCTTCTCGGCCTCGTCCTTGCGGCCGGTGAAGCGCTGCTCGAAGCCGAGCAGGAAGCGCGCGTCCACCTCCTGCGGATGCTGATCGACGTAGACGGCGAGATCGGCCAGCGCGTGGTCGAGCTCCACGCGTTCACCATACAGCCCGTGCAGGTCGAAATCCGCTTTGGCCAGCTCCGGCGTCACGGCGATGCCTGCGCCGACCATCGCCGCGGCATCCGCGATGTGTCCGAGCGCGAGCCGGGTCTGTCCGCGCATGACTCCGGCGAAGCGCACTTCCCAGGGGATCGAGTCGATGCCTCCTCCTGAGAGCTCGGTCTGGATCTCGAGCGCCGAGGCGAAGGCGAGTTCGGCCTCCTCGTAATCCGCGCGATGGAAGTACTCCATCCCCGAGCGCGCGAGCATCGTTCCATGCTGGCCCATCGCGTCACAGGCCATGGTCACCTGATCGAATCCGAAACGCATCGTCCACGCGCGGCGATCGGCATCGGTGATGTGCGCGGCGCGCTCGGTCGACGCGCGCAGTTCGCGCAGTCCGCGGGCGGCATCCTGGGTCGCCATGGCGTCAGCGGGAAACGCCTTCACCAGATTCACCGCGGTCTCGGCATAGAAATCGCCGCATGCGGCGTGATCCCCGGCGTTGTAGGCGGGCGCGCCGAACGAGATCGAGAGCGCGATGGCCTCGCGCAGCAGGCCGAGGGTCGCCGGATGCTTGAGGACGGTGAAGGCCTTGGTCAGTTCATCGATGCGCGCGCGCGTCGCGCCGCGATCGGGCGCCGGCTCCTCCACGGCTGAGGCTATGGGCGCGGCTATGTTCGCGGCCGAGACTACGATCAGCAGCACGCTCAGCAGGCGGAACATGTTGAGCGTGCACAGGAGCGGATGGATGCGCATGTGCTCTCCTCGAGCTGCGTCGAGCATGCACAAGGCCCGCACGCGGCAAGGTAGAGGGCGAGGGCGAGCGCAAGCGTCAACGCGGCCGGCCGCCGCCCTTGGCTCGCTCAGATGGCGAAATCGGCGAACGCGCGGCCCGGAAACGCCGCGTCCGCCCCACCGCCATGACGCGCAAGCACCGGCGCCAGCACATCGCGGTAATCGTTGGCCACCGCCACGTCGCCCGGGCCGTCGAGGCTGCCATCGGCCAGCCCTGGCCAGGTGCCATGCACGCCGCCCCGCACGCCGCCACCCAACACGAACAGCGCGCCGCCGCGCCCGTGATCGGTGCCGAGGGCCGAGTTCTCGTGCACCCGACGGCCGAATTCGCTCATCACCACCACCGAGGTGGTGGCGAGACGCGGACCGAGATCGGCAGCGAACGCCGCGAGGCCGCTCGCCAGGATGCGCATCTGCGGCTCGATCAAGGTCGCCTGCAGGAAATGGCTGTCCCAGCCGAAGAGATCGATGGTCGCGGCCTGGACGCCGACCTCGGCCTTGACCAGCTGGGCGATCTGGCGCAGACCGGATGCGAACGCCTCGTCGGCGTAGACCGCGCCGCGCTCGGGCCGGTAGGCGTCAGCGCGCAGGCGCCCCATGCGCTCGACCGCCGACAGCGCGTCACGCGCCGAGGCCGCCAGCATGTCGTCGCCAGCGTAGAGCTCGGCCATCGCAGCGCGCGGCGGCGCATCGACGTCCAGCGCGAGGTCGTCGAGCGAACGCAGCACCGTCGCGCTGGGCGCGGAACGCAGGCTCTCCGGAACCTCGGAGCCCAATGCCAACGCGCTCAGCGCCGCCGACTCGCCGTGGCTGGAGCGGCGCAGCCAGCGACCGATCCAACCCCCGGCGATGGTGCGGCTGCCATGCTCCATCAGATCCTGGGCCTCGAAATGCGAGCGCGTGTCGTCGTCAGAGCCGCATGCCGGCACCACCGCCAGACAGCCCTCGTGGAAGGCCGGCTCGAGCGCGGCGAGGCACGGATGCAGCGCGAAACGGTGGTCGAGCGCGACGCCTTCCTTCGCCGACACGGCGATGCGTGGTCGCGCGCGGTGATAATCATCGTCGCCAACCGGGGGGACCAGGCTGAGCCCGTCGGCTCCTCCGCGCAGGAACACCACCACCAGTGTGCGTCCGATGCTGGAGCCGGGATGCGCGATCGTGGTGGGATCCATGGCGGTCGACCTGTCCCGTCAGCAACGCTGGAACGCGGGCGAGGACAGCAGCAGTACCAGCGCCCGCGACGGCCCCGCCGCATCGAGCGCGCGGCGTTCGGCCGGATCCGGCGCGCGTCCGAGCAGATGCCGGGCGAGCCCGTCTGCACCTCCGGCGCGCCGCAGCAGATCGTCCGCGTCGATGCGGGTGCCGGGAATGCGGTTCGCGGCGAGCGCGGCGGCGAGCTTCCAACGCCACAGCAGCCCATCCTTCCAGGCCGCCGCGGTGTCGGGATAGCCGTCCGGCGTCGGAAAGCGGAACGGCACCTGCCCGAGCGCGGCGAGATGGTCGAGGAGCTGCCTGGAGGCGTCGGTGACCGCATCGGTCGCGCGCAGCATCGACGCCAGGTAGTGGAACGGGCGCTTGAGCTTGGCCCCGCGCAACGCGCGCAGCTCCGGCTCCTCGGCACGGAAGGACGGGCACGCGAACAGCGCGCGCATGACCGCGCGGACGTCGCCGGAGCTCGCGGTGAATGCCCCGGCCACGGCGTCGACCGCGGCAGCGGGAGGATCCTCGGCGATGAAGCGCCGGCACAGCTTGGTGGCGATGTGGCGGGCGGTGGAGGGATGCGCGCAGACGATGGCCAACACGCGGTCGAGATCCCCCGCGCCGCCCCCGGCGGCGATGCGCTGGCCCAGCACCAGCTTCTCGCCGTCATCGTGCGCCGTGGGAATGAATTCGACCATGCCCTTGCGGAAGCGCGAGCGGTCGCGCACCGTCCAGCCGCTGAGGCAACGCGCGACCTCCATGACATCGCGCTGGCTGTAGCCGCCGTGGACGCCCAGGGTGTGCAGTTCGAGCAACTCGCGCGCGTAGTTCTCGTTCGGGCGGTCATCCGGCGAGGCACGGCGGTTCTCGCGGCCGTCGAGGTACCACAGCATCGCCGGGCTCAGCGCCGAGGCGCGCAGCAGATCCGGAAACCTGCCGAGCGCATGAGCGCGAGCGACGTCGCGCTCGTCGGCCGCCTTCAGCCATGCGCAATCCGCTTTCGAGAGGTCGATGTTGAAGTGGTCGCTCCAGAACGAGACCATGACCTCGTACAGCTGGCGGCGCGAATGCACCGCGCGCATGAGCGTCGACTGGGCCAGTTCGCGCGCGACCACCTCCTTCTTGTATTCGTACAGCTCGCCAGCGGGTTCACCGAGCACGCTGAACCCGCGTGCCAAGCGCTCGCAGGCGTCGTCATCGATCGCCGCCGGCTCGAGCTGGCGTTCGAGCCAGGCATCGATGCCGAGCGCGCCGGCCTCGGCGCGCTCACCCGGCGCGATGCCGAAACTGCAGCGCGAGAGCACGTGGCCGAGCTCGTCGATGCGCTCGCCGCCTGGCGGCGGAAACGCCGCCGCCGGTCCGGCGGGAGCCAGGATCCCGGGAACCGAGCAGCCCGAGGCCAGCACCGCGAAAGCTCCGCCCATCAGCAACAACAGATCGCGCCGCGTGGTGCGCCCGCGAGGCGCGCCGCGGCTGGCCGTGATCGCCGCGGGTACGATGTTCACTTGGGAGCCGACACCACGGTGATGACCGACGGCGCGTCGTTGGCGTCTCCGGGCACCGCCTGGACGCGCCTCGCCGCGCCGGTGGTGGCCGCGGTTTCCGACCGGGACGAGAAGGCCCTGCTCCACAGGACCATCACCGACGCGCCGAAACCGCTGACCAGGGCGAATGGCAGGACCACGAACCAACCGACCAACGGCAGCAGGAAGGTGAACGCGAGCACCGCACCGCCGCGGGCGACGCAGACGGGCATCGTCGCCGTATCCGAGGACAGCCCCGCGCCGATGCGCCGCGCCAGTCCGGCCGAGCCGATCAAGGCCAGAAACGCCGGCACCGACAGCAGCGCCAGCATCGCGCCTCCGACCAGCGGATGATTCGCCACCTTCATCGCGGTGATCGCGAACACCATCAGCGGCGCGAGGATGCCCACTCCGACCATGGTGGCGGCGATCGGACGGCGAGCGTAGCGCTCCGCGCACCCGTCGACCACGCGCGGAAACAGCGCCGCCGCGGTGAGCCAATAGCAGTTCAGCACCACCCAGGTACCGATGATGACGAGGAACCAGGTGAGGACGTCGGCCATGATCATAGGGAAGTTCCCGAAGCGTTGCGGGTGGGATGGTCGGGGGATGGCGCGGCGGCGGGCTGATGGGGATCCTGGGGATCGGGCGCAGCTCCATCCACGGAGGTCCCGCGCGTGATCGACCAGCCGCCAGAAAGCGACGCGACGGCGTCGCCGATCGCCATGAACAGGCCGCGCGGCGGCGGCAGGCCCGGAGGCCTCGGCAGCGCCATCATGCTTGAGAGCGATGGGCGCGGCAGCGGCGCGATGCCGCGGCCGTCGCCATCGAGCGACAGCGGCAGCAGCCACGCCGCGACGGCGTAGGCCGCAGCGCCGAGCGCGAACGCGGCGCGCAAGGCGAAGCGCTCCAGCAACGATCGTCCAGGGTATGGTCCAGGCGATGCCCCTCTCGCCGGCGCGCGCAACGCGACGATGCGCTCCGGCAGCGCCGCGAGCGGCGGCTGGGGAGCGCGCCGCGACGCGGCGGCCAGGCGGCGCCAACGTTCGTCGAATGAGCTCACGACGGCTCCCGGCGCAGGCGCTCGGCCACGGCGCGCAGGCGGCGCCGGGCACGGAACGCCCTGACCTTGATCAGGGTGCGGTTCCAGCCTGTGGCCTCGGCCACTTCGGCGACGCTGCGTTCCTCGAGGTCGAGCAGGGTCAGCAGCAGGCGATCGCGCGGCTCGAGGCGGGCGAGCAGCATCTCAACCAGCTCGCGGGCCGCGAGCGCATCCTCGACCGCGGGCGCCCCGTCGACCGCCAGGGACTCGAGCCAGCCGCGCTCGCCTTCACCAATGGCACCAATGGAGCCTCTGCCGCCGGCGCTGGCGCTCCGCTCCACCGGGCGGCGGCGTTCGGCGCGCAGCGCGTCGAGGCAGGTGTTGACGGCCAGGCGCGAGAGCCAGTGCTCGAACGGGATTCCGGCGCGCGGCTGATAGCGATCAAGATGGGCGAACATCTTCATGAACACCTCCTGGACGAGGTCCTCTTCGGAGAGTGAACGCGGACGATGCGCGCACGCCAGCTTGGCGACCAGCGGATGGCAACGCTCAACCAGCTCGCGCGCGGCATCGTGGTCGCCAGCGGCGATACGCTCCAGGCGCGATGCCAGGTCGGGGTCGGGGTCGGGCATGCGCGGGAATCCTGGCGGGCGTCCGTGCTGGGGATCGTGTCGGCGACCATGATGATGATAACGCCGGGGCCGGCGCTCCGGTTACACCCGTCTCCAGGATCGTCGCCGCCACGCCACGGCGCAACCCGCCGGTCCCGCCAGTCGCCGGCGGTGAGCTGGCGGCGAACCAGGGAGAAGGCCCCACATGCCTCTGAGCGCAACGCTTGGACAGCATCCGGCGACCAGCGGCGCTTGACACCACCGGCGGTCGTGAGGCATATACCCCTGATGGACTCCGCATCCGGCCCGGGCTTCGGCTCATCCGATGAGACCGGCACGGCGGTGGATCCCCTCATCGGATACCGCACCGACTCGCTCGCCTTCGAGGCCCTGCTCGGCGCCGGTGCCATGGGCGCCGTCTACCGCGGTCGCCAGCTGCGCCTCGACCGAGTGGTGGCGATCAAGGTGATCGCCACGCACCTGGCCGCGAATCCGGCCTATGTCGAGCGCTTCAACCGCGAGGCCAAGACTCTCGCCCGGCTCCACAACCAGCACATCGTCACCTGCCACGACTTCGGTCCGCTGCTCGGTCCCGATGGCAAGCAGCTGCTGATCATGGTCATGGAGTTCGTCGATGGCCGCTCGATCGGAGAACTCGCGAACGAACCGATGTTGGTGCGCGCCGCCCTCGATCTCTACCGCCAATCCGCCGAGGGCTTGGTCGCGGCGCATGCCGTTGGCGTCGTCCATCGCGACATCAAACCCGACAACATCATGGTCACCCGCTCGGGCACGGCCAAGCTGGCCGACTTCGGACTCGCGAAGGCCGACGACAGCATCGGCCTGACCATGACCGGGATGGCGCTCGGCACGCCGGCATACATGGCGCCCGAAGTGTGCCGCGGCAAGGAACCCACGCGCGCGTCGGACATCTACAGCCTCGGCTGCGCGCTCTTCCACACTGTCGCTGGCGAGCCCCTGTACCGCTCCGCCTCCTCGCTCGAGACCATCCAGTGCCATGTCTCCGCTCCCACGCCGCTCCTGGCCGAGCGGGTCCCGCACCTGGGGATCCTCGACGCGCTGCTGGCCAAGGCGCTGGTGAAGGATCAGGCCAAACGCATCGACGCGGCGGCATTCGCGCGCGAGCTCGCCGCGCTGGCGGCGTCGCTGCCGGAAAACCTCATGACCATCGCCGCCGGCGACGCGCGGCGAGAGCAGATCGCCGAGATGGCGACCATGGCCACCGACGCGGTCGATGGCGATGGCAAGCCCTTGGAGCCGCCGGCGACCGCGACCGGCTCGACCATGCTCCCACGCACCGCCGCGGCCACCGGCTCGTCGGTGCTCGGAGTCGCGCGCCTGGACGAGAACGCCTCCGACGCGGGGATACCCGATGCGCAACAGGCGCGTTCGCTCAAGAGTTTCGAGGATTCGTCGGCACCAGCATCGGGACATGCCGCCAAGGACGCGTCGCCGCGCGTCGCCGCGCGTAGCGACGGCGCCAGCGACGCGCCCAAGGTCCGCGACATCGATCTAGGCCTCGACGGTCCGGCGCGCCCTCCCGCAGCCGCAATACCGGCCGCGACGCCGGCCACGCCGGCCGGGGACGGCGCGAAGAAGCCGTTCGCGATCCCCGACTACCTCCAGGTCCAGCCCGAGCTCCCACCGGCGCCGCCGGCCGCGGCGGGACCCGTGACCTTCGGCGCCGCGGCGGCGGAGCCACCGCCCGCGCCGACGAAGACGGCATCATCCGCCAAACTCCCGACCGGGAACTCGACAACGAGTGCGTCAGCGAAGTCCTCCGAGAATGCGCCGGACACCCAAGGCGGGGCGCTCGGATCGGACTCGGCGCGCGCACGCTCCGCGGCGGCGAAGCCTGCCGATGCCGCCGATGCCAAGGACGGCAAGGACGCGAATGTCAGCAAGCCTGGCAAGACCTCGTCATCAGATCACGTGCACAACGCAGCCGGAAATCTGCGCGTCGCCGAGGCCAAGGGTCATGAAGCCGAAGGCGACGTCCATGCCGCAGGTGGACGCTGGCGCGAGGCCATCGTAGCGTATGAACTCGGCGCGAAGGCGGTCCCCTCTGAAGTCGCGCGCCGCCAGCTGCTCGCCAAGGCCGTGGCGGTGCGGGCCGCCCACGGACGCAAGCTCGGCATGATCGCCGCGGTCGCCTGCGTGGTGGTCGCCGCCGGAGCCATCGGCGGATGGTCGATGCTGTCGCGGCATGCTCCCGACGAGACGGCAGCGGGGCCCGTGGCAGGAGCCACGATCACCCACACCCCAGTTCCCGCGGCCTCCGGGCACGCGGGGATCGCCGAGCTCGAGCGCATGGCCAAGGATCAATCGGTCGACTGGCTCGCGGTGCGCGCGGAAGCGAAGCGGCTGCTGCCGAGCGCGGGCGCCGACGCCGAGCGCGTGCAGGCGGTGCTCAAGCAGGCTTCCGCCGAGGCGGATCCCATCGACGCCGAGCTGGCCGCCATTCTCGCCATCGCCAAGAACGATCCCGCCGAGGCCTTGGCGCGCGCAGAACGTTTCCGTTCCGCGACCAAGCGCATCGGCGGTCTCGCCGCGCGGCTGCCCCTACCCGGACGTCTCGCGGTGCACGGCCCCGACGCCACGGCGGTGACGCTCGATGTGGACGGGGCGACGATGCCCGCGTCGGGCGGACTGCTGTTCTGCCGACGCGCCAACGGCCTGACACGGCTGACCGTGAGCGCCGATGGATTCCGCAAGGCCTCTCTGACGGTGCCGCCGGATGCGACGCCTGGCGAACGCGTGTACACCCTGACCATGACCGACGCGCCGAGCTGGACGGTGCCGGTGGATCTCGGCGAGTGGGCGCAGGTGGGGACGCACGGCGATTCCTTCATCGTCATCGCGGCCCACGCCGTGCTGCTCGGCAACCCCGCCGATGGCGCGACACTCGCCAAGCTCGAGGGGTCGGCGCTGCCAGAAGCGCCCAAGCCCGGATCCTCATGGCTGCCGTCGCGCGACATGGATTCCGACACGCTGTGGCTGGCTTCGGACGACGGGCTCGGCGTGGCGGTGCACGCGACCCCGCGCGCCTTCGGAGCGGCGCGCGTCGTCCATCGCGGCGCACCTCCTGCATTGGCTTTCGGAGAGCGCGAGCTGCTCTTCCATGTCGGCAAGCGCGCGTGCTTCGCGGTCGAGAAGACCGAGAATGCGTTCGCGCTGACCGCCCGCAGCGACGACCAGCAGATGTGGTCCTTCGCACTCACCGGCAAGCTCGACCCCTGGCTGATGGTCGAGGACGAGGCGGTGACGGTGATCGACGACGGCAGCCTGTGCATGCTCGATCAGGAAGGCCAGCTGCTCCAGAGCCTGCCGCTAGCCGCGATCCGCATTGGCGCGGTGTCGGTGATCGCTGGCGGAGCCTGCCTGGTGGTGCCCACCTCGTCCGGAACGCGCGTGCTGCACAAGGTCAAGGGCCGCTACCAGGAGCTGCCGGCCGCGAGCTTGAGCGACAAGCAGCTGCTGCTCGCGAGTCAGGGATCTTCGCTGCTGGTCGCGACTGGAGGCGCTCTCGAACTCACGAAGTGGAACGGGAACGGCTTTGCGCCCGCGTGGTCGGCCGCGCTCGCCAAGGGCCGTGGCGCGACGGATGTCTCGATCAATGGCGCCTGGGTCGCGTGCTGCGACGACGCCTCCATGGTCAGCGTCTTCGACCTCGCCACCGGCAAGCTGCTGCGCTCGTTGCAGCTGCCCGAGGCGCCGATCGCCGCGCCGCTGGTGCTATCCGGAATGGTCGTGGTCGCGGACGGGAAGAGCCTGAGCGGCTACGCGCTGGTGCGCGAAAAATAGCAGCCTCTAGGCTTCGGAGCCATCAATCGCGCTCAATCGTGATAGGCGAGCTTGGCGAAGCCCAGGAAATCCACCTGCCACTGGTCGCGCCAGCCCTTGAACTCGACGACCTTGCGCTCCTTGCGCCCCTGCATGTGCAGCACCACTTCCAGCGCGCGTAGCGGCTGGGTGCGCAGCGCCGGCTGCTTGCTGCGTTCGGCGGCGTCAGCGAGGATCTTGCCCTCGGGCCCGGCGGCGAACTGCGCGGCGACGTAGAGCGCGGCGAAACCCTCGGCGAACGAAGGCGCGGTGTACTGGGTCATCTCGAGCGAGGTGAAGCCCGAGGCACCGGCGAGCGACATGCCCTTGCGCACCTGCGGATCGAGCACCAGCGGCACCCCGCAGACCAGCGACATCGCGCGCAGCGGATGGAGCAGGCGGTTGTTGGTGCCGTAGAAGCATTCGGCGGCGAAGCGCCTGAGGCAATGCCACATGCCTACCGCCAGCGCCTGGTGGTCCTTCAGGCCGTCGGCTTTGTCGAGGAAGGCCGCGGCCGATGCCTGGCCGCGCGCCTGGTCGTGCGCGGTCCACCCGGTCTTGGGCGCGCCGTTCTCGAGCGCGAACAGCGCCAGGCCCTGGTTCGAGAGCAGGCGGAGCCACCAGCCCACATCGCGTTCGCCCAGGACGCGGGCGATGCGTGCGTCGTCGGTGACCGCGGGGCCATCCTGCGCGCCGCCGGTCGCGCCGCCGCTCCACAAGGCCCAGCGCAGTGTCGAGGCGAGCGGCTCGATCACCGGCGAATCCTGGCGGTCGAGCATCCACCGGCGCGCGAGCGACGAGGCCGCAGCGTGCGCCAGGTGCGCGCCTTGGTCGTATTCATTGATCAGGTTGGTCAGCAGCTGGGCGTTGGCGCCGGCGGCGAGGGCAAGGGTGGGGATCATCGGAGGCCCACGATAGGCCGATCGGCCGCCGGCCAAAGGATCTCCGCGCGCCAGGGCGCGCCCCGCGTGCGTCGAGCGTCGCGCGGACGCCCGCTGCCAATCCTCGAGCCAACGTGCATCATGGGTCATGCTCTATGAACACCGCCGCGAACCCCTCCTGCCCCTGCACGTGTTCGTCAAACGCCTCGCAGCCTGCGCCGCGCTGGCGCTCGGCATCATGGTTTTCTCGCTCGCCGTCGGCACGGTGGGGTACCACCAGCTCGCCGGGCTCGCATGGGTCGACGCGATCTACAACGCCTCGATGATCCTCGGCGGCATGGGACCAGTTGCCGAACTGCACAGCGACGGCGCCAAGCTGTTCGCTTCGGCCTATGCCCTCTACAGCGGACTGATGCTGATCGCGACCATCGGCCTGGCGCTCTCCCCGCTCATCCATCGCTTCCTGCATCGCTTCCATCTCGATGAGGAGGACATCCCGCACGATGCGGGCGCCTCGCCGGCCGGCCAGCCGGCCAAGCGCACCCATGCGAGTCCGCATGCTGGTCCACATGCTGGTCCACATGCTGGTCCACATAGTGGTCCACATAGTGGAGCGCACTGAGCGCTCCGCCACGCGCCGTTCGCCGCGTCACCCCGTGGTCGAGGGGACGAATTCCAAGGACACGGCATTGATGCAGTAGCGCAACCCTGTCGGCTTAGGACCGTCGTCGAAGACGTGGCCGAGGTGGCCGCCGCAGCGCGCGCAGTGGATCTCGGTGCGGCGCATGCCATGGGCGTCATCCGCCTGCTCCTCGACGCGGCCGGGAATCGGCCGGAAGAAGCTCGGCCAACCGGATCCGGATTCGAACTTCGTCGTCGACGAGAACAACTCGCCGCCGCAGCCCGCGCACACGTAGGTGCCCGGCCCGTGCCCCTTCTGCGCGGCGTAGCCGCCACAATAGGCGGGCTCGGTGCCGTGGCGGCGCAGCACGCGGTACTGCTCGGGTGTCAGCCGCGCGCGCCAGGCTTCATCACTGAGTTCGAGCTTGTCGCCCATGGCCGCTCCTGTTCCGCATCTTGTCCGCTTCGTGTCCGCTGCCTTCGCTTCCCCCGTTGGGGATTGGACTCACTTGATGTGGCAGCTCGATTGCCCGCGCTTCTCGAGATACTGCTGATGGTATTCCTCGGCTCGGTAGAAGGACGAGGTCGGGGTGATCTCGGTGACGATCGGGCGTCGGTGGCGAGACTGCGCTCGCGCCTTCGACGCCAGCGCCGCCGCCTGCTGTTCGGGCGAGTGGTAGAAGACGGCGGAGCGATATTGGGTGCCCACGTCGGGGCCCTGCCGGTCGCGGGTGGTGGGATCGTGATCGGCCCAGAACACCTCGAGCAGGCGCTCGTACGACACCCGCGCCGGATCGTAGGTGACCTGCACGACCTCGGCGTGACCGGTCGAGCCGGTGCAGACGTCGTGGTACGTGGGATCCGGCAGCGTGCCGCCGAGATAGCCGACCGCGGTCGCGGTGACTCCGGGAACCTGGCGGAAGGCCGCCTCGACGCCCCAGAAACAGCCGGCGCCGAAAGTGGCGATCAGCGTGGTACCGGTGGTGCCGCCGCTGGTGTCACCGCTCGAGTTGCCGCTAGAGTTGCCGCTAGAGGAGGGAGTTGTCGTCATGGTGGTTCCGTGGGTGTTGCTCGGATCGCCGCACAGTCTGGGCCAGGGGAACGGCGTGAAACCGATCTCTTCCATCCGGCATACGCTGGCGTCACCCGCATTCGGAGGATACGGGTCAGGGTGCGGCGCGGATGTCGGTGGGGAAACGATGCCCCGCGCGGAGGTCCACTCAGGGCATGAGATCGAAGCGCAGCGCTGTCATCGCCGGCAGCTCGATGGCGATGGTGTCCCCCGAGACCGTACGTTTCGGCAGCAGGCCGATGCAGCCGGGGTCGGCGGGACCGTATTCGTAGAACGCCGGCTCCTGAGCCGGCACTGCGCTGGAGAGCTTCAGCGCCACCTTCGCGCCGGTCGCGCCGCGCTTGTTGACCATGACCACGGCGATGCGCCCGCTCGCGGCATCTTTCGAAGCGTGCACCGAGACATCATCGGCGCGATCGACGCTCGACGGCAAGCAGCGATCGCCGACGGCGGTGTGCCTGCCGTCGGGATTGCGGAACATTTTGTAGGCGAAGTAGGTCGGCGCGTTCATCGCCGGGGCGAACCAGTAGAAGGCGAAGTCGACGCGCTCGCGCGCATAGATTCCCAGCAACTCGGCCTGGGCGATACCTCCCGCGACGTCGTCTTCGCCGCCGAAATTGTATTCACCGAGGCTCAGGTGCATGCCCGGATTGCATTGCGCGATCCACTCCCGCATCATCGGAATCAGGCGGATGACGCCCGGCTTGTCGGCGTTGGTGCCCATCCACGACGGATCCTTCCAGGTCGGATCCCACATCACCCGCGTCTCCTGCACCAGCGCCTCGCGGGTCATCGCCTCGCCGCGCTTGCCACCCGGGGCGGCCTGGGGATAGAAGTGGACGTCGAGGATGTCGACCAGCGACACTCCGGTCCTGGCCTTGTGCTCGGCCAGCTTGGCCAGGTACCATTTGGTGAGCGGGATCCCGCCATGCGCCGCCGAATCGGGCGGCGCGTCCCAGCTGCCCTTGCCTTGCGCGATCAGCTGCGAATCCAGTCCCGAGAAGAAGTATTCGGTCCAACCCCATGAGGTGGGGCCGGCGATCTGCACGCCCGGGTCGATGGCCTTCAGCAGGGTCGCGCAGGTCTCGGTCTTCTCCCACAGCTCGTCGTATGATACCCCAGCCGGGTGCATCGCGCGATGGGTACCCGACCACAACGCCGGCTCGTTGTCGAGCGCGACGTACTTCACTCCACCCGCGTCGGCGCGGCCGTACTGCATGTCCTCGATCATGTAGCGCAGCATGTCGCACTGCTCCTTCGGGGTCTTCACGACCGAGCTGTCGTCGGGATCGGGGACGATGTCCTCGAAGACGGGATGGCCGTTAGCGTCGAGCACGGGCTTGCCGCCGGCATCCTTCTTCGGCGCGCGTCCATTCCCGGCCCCCGCATGCGGGGCGTCGTCGGCGAACTTCTCCTGCTCAGGATACTTCGCGCGATCAAAGCCGTACGAGGTCGCATCCTTCGCCACCCTGCCCATGATCGGGATGCACAGGTAGCTCTCGAGTCCGGCCTTGCGGTCCTCTGAGTGGAAGGTCACCAGCCAATTCTTCTCGGGCGGAGTCTCGGCGCCGTTGTTGGTGAAGAACCAGTCCGCGCCGTTGCCCGAGAAGCCGCGCCGCCAATCCAGCGGGGTGATCGGATTGCCGCCGGCGCGCTCGATCGTCACCCCCTCCTCGACCGCGATCTTGCGGTCGCCCATGGCGATGCCGTAGATGTACGGGCTTATCGGGGTGCCCTCGGCACTGGTATCGATGGTCGCCGACATCTCGACGACCTGATCACCGAGCGGCGATGGCTTGCGTGGCTCCGGCAGGCTCACCGGCCGGGAATGCGGGCGCACGTGGCGCTTGTCGAAGGCGATGTCGTCGATCAGCACGGTGAAGGTGCGCGCCGGCCCGGACCACGTGCCGATGCCGAGCTCCCAGGCCTTCCTGGCATCGAAGTCCTTCGCCTTCTCGAGCAGGTCGATGAGCGGGATCTCGACCTCGTGCCACGCGCCATCGGTCAGGTCGGGGCAGTAGCCCTTCACGTCGATGTCTCCGGTCACACCCTTGTTCGAGGACGACAGGTGCACGTTCAGTCCCGCGAGCTGCCCCTCGGCGACGGTCGCCTTGATCCAGAACGAGAGGTTCGCGTACGAGCCGATGTCGTCGCCCGAGTCGGCGGGATAGAACGCGTGCCAATTCCAGGCTCCGCCGATCCAGCCCGATCCCTCGCCATGGAAGCGCACGGCGGAGCGTCCGCCATGGGCCTCGTCGTTCTGCGCGGCGAGCGCGTTCGCGCCGTTCTTCGGATCGCAGAACGAGCCGCCCATGGCGGCCTTCTCGCCGTCCCACACCACCAGGCGCTCCCCCGACGCATCGGACGCCGGCTCAGCCGCGGCCGCGGATGCGAGGGAAAGCGCGAGTGAAAGTGCGAGCGGAAGCGCGAGCAGCACGCACATGGAGAGTCGGCTGGGGTGGGCGGCAACTGCCATGTCGATCCTTCGGGAGGCGGAAGAGCGGCAGATGAACACTCGGCCAGCTTGGACTGCGCGCCGTGCATTCAATGGCTCCGCTCCGACGGCGTGACGCGTCCGCGAATCTGACACCAGGCCGGCACGCACGGGATCCGTGTGTGTTACAGCGCTCCACGCGACCTCAGCCCTCCGTCAGAACGCGCGCGCCTTCATCCCCCTGGTGAGATCTGCGGTGATCACTGCCCTGCCCATTGCCAGCCCCTCCGCTTCGAGACGTGACCGCTCCGCTTGGCCACCGACATGGAACCGGAATCGGAATTCATGCGCGCCCTGGTCGGCCACGGTCGACCTCCCGGCCGAACCGAGATGGGGTTCGTGATGCGCCATCAGCGGCGAGCGCAGCAGGGTCAGGCGGACACGACGCGCATCTCCATCCAAGGCGAAGGTGTCCGGGCTCACCACCCCCAGGCGCTTGCCGCCGCCGAGCTCGATCAGCGTCCAATCGCGCAGCGGCAGTTCGCGGCCATCCGCCGGCCGCGCGATCGCGCCGCCGGCAATGCCGTCGAGGCGTCCTGGCGACGCGCTCGGCAACGGCAGCGTCAGCTTGAGCACTTTGTGCTTCTCGAGCCAATGCACCGACAGCCGCAGCTCGGCGACCGGCTCGTCGGCATGCACGCGCCATTCGGCGCGTAACCTGCTCGAGCCGATGGTGCCGGTCTGGATGGACGAGGCCATCAGCGGCCCATCGTCGATGACCGATGGCGCCGACCAGATGGGCGAGATCACCGGACCGGCGACGTAGCGGTCGATGCGGTGCGACCAGGTATCGCTGAGGTCCTCGACCATCTCCAGGCGCGGCAGGGCGAGCTCACCCAGCGGTCCATGCAGACGCTGGTGCTCGAGATCGAGCCGCACGCCCGCGTCGTTGCACAACGCGTCTCCGGACGCGCGCGCGCGGCACGATAACGGCCGGACGCGCGTCGCGCGACAGACGCAGCACACGCCACGCACCCGCCGGGATGGCCAGGCGCACGAGCAGCCGCGACAGGCCGAAGCCGACCAGCGCCTCGGTCTGCAAGCCCTGGAACGGCACTTCGCCGCCGTCCTCGTCGAGCAGGCGCCAGCCGCTGTTCCAGATGCCCTCGAGCCACGGCTCGCACTCGATCCAGCCATCGAAGCGCGCGTCGGAGGCGTTGAACAGCACCACTCGCGGCAGCGGATCGTCGGGCAGCGCGCGCATGCGCGCGCGCAGGCCGAACTGGATGAGGTCGTCGGCCACCGCCGCCGCGTAGCCGAGCTGGTCGTCCACCGCGCGGTAGGCGCTGGGGATGCAGGTGCCGCCCATGGTGTCGTGGAAATGGTGCGAGCAGACCTTGCGCCAGGCCTCGTCGATCTGGGCAGCCGCGTCCGTCTCGGGCCGGTCGCCGAGCGTGATCTCGGCCATGCGCAGCAGGTGCTCGGCGCGCTTGATGCCGACCTTGACCGGGCGGTGCACGCTGAAGCAGCCGATCGCGTGATGCTGCAGTTCCCCGGTGACCAGCGGCAGCTCGGCGAGCCGCGGCTCGATGGCGTCGAAGAATCTGCCCGGGGTAGAGAACACCAGCTTGGCGCCGGGAATGGCGTCGACATTCTGGCGGCACCAGGCGATCAGCTCCTCGGTGGGGCCGCCGCCATGGTCGCCCACACCCAGATACGCCATGGTGTGCTCGAAGCCCGGTGGCACATCGTTCAGCGACGCCTTGAGCAGATTCAGATCCTGGCCGCCATTGTAGCACCAGGCGATGCGGAAGGTGGTGACCTCGGGGCCGCCTTCGAAACCGCGCCAGCGGAAATACCGCGCCGGCAGCTTCATCTCGTGCTCCTGCGGGCGCATCATCACGTAGCGGTCCTGACCGGCGGCGCGCATGTACCCGGGCAGCGTCGCGGCGTGGCCGAAGCTGTCGATGTTATAGCCGACACGCGGGAAGCTTCCGAGCACATCCTGGAAGTACGCCTTGCCGATGCCGATCTGGCGCTCGAAGCCGACCCCGCTGGGCAGGTTGCAGTCGGGCTGCGTCCACCAGCCATTGACGATCTCCCAGCGCCCGGAACGCACGTGCGCCTGGATGCGCGCGAACAACGCCGGATCCGCGCGCTCGACCTGACTGAACAGCCAGGCCTCGCCCTGGCTGAAGAACAGGTCCGGATGGAGATCGAGCCGGTCGCAGGCACTGCGGCAGGTGGCGAGCGCCTCGTCGAGGCCGGACGTCCACGGCCACAGCCAGATCGGATCGATGTGGGCGTTGAAGACGATGTGGATGGTGATCATCGCGAGTCCTGATGGCTGAGCCGGAAAGCCGGCGCTGGTCCGAGGTCGGAATCGTGGATAGTCCCACGCATGGGTGCGATCGACGTACAGCCTGGAGCGTATGCCCGCGGCCCGGGCTGGCGTGCAGGTTCCATCGATCCCCGTGCGGGATTCATCGGCGCCGATGCGGGCGGCAGGGGATGAGCCGGTTCCGTGGCGCGGTGCCGGGCAGCTTCACGCTGTTCCATTCCTTCGAATCGCCCCTGGCGGAGCTGCCGGCGCTGACCCACGTCAACGAAGCGGTCTGCACTGCGGACCATGTGCTGCCGGCGCACACCCATCCGACGCTCGAGATCTGCTACTTCCTCGCCGGTCATGCGCAGTGGAGCGCCGGCGGCGAGCGCTTCCGTCTCGGTCCCGGCGACTTCTACGTCAGCAGGCCGGGCGAGGCGCATGCCGGAGTTCCCGATCCGCGTGACCCGAACCACAACTTCGCGGTCGGCTTCGATCCGGAGCAGCTGTCCTTGACTCGGACCTCGGTACCGAGGCAGGCACCGGATCAGAATCTGAGTCCGACACTGAAGAACAGCGGGATCGCTGCGCATCCGCCATTCATGCCTGCGATCGCTGGATCCGACATGGGACTGGCCGCGGCCGAGGCCTGCGCGGTAGCCGAGGATCAACCGCTCGCCAGCCGGGTCATCCCCGGCGGCCACGGCGCCGAGCGGATCTACCGGAGCATGCTCCACGAGCTCGACCGCATCGATGGCCAGGATGCCCCCTCGCGCATGCTCACGGTGCTGCAGATCCAGGCGCTGCTGATCGAGCTGTTCGTGTTCGTCACCCGCCTGGCGATCGCACACCGCGAACGCGCCACTCCGCAGCGCGCGCTCGGCGGAGCGATGCGCGCGGGATTCTCGGAGCTGCTCGCCTGGCTACCGACGCGCCTCGCCGATCCGCCCTCGTTGCCCGAGCTGGCCGCCCGCGTGAGGCTCACGCCCTCGCACTTCACCGTGGCCTTCAAGCGCGAAGTCGGAGAGACGCCGCTGGAATACCTCACCACCCTGCGCGTCGATGAGGCGGCGCGCCGGCTGCGCGCGGGCGCGGACGCGGTGACCGACATCGCGCTCGATCTCGGCTTCAGCTCGTCGCAGTACTTCAGCCTGGTGTTCAAGAAGCGGAAGGGCCGCACGCCCAGCGAGTGGCGCGGGCGCTAAGACGACCGGCCGTCCAGTCGGGCGATGGCGTGGATCCACGTTCCCAGCCGTTCGCGCCAATTCCACACCGCCCATGCGCCGACCGGGACGAGCAGGCTGAGGACCAGGTGGAACACCGCCACGCCCTGGAAGGTGAGCCCGGCTCCGTCCGCGATGCGCACGAAATCGTTATCCATGCCGCACTTGCCCTCCAGGTAGCGGTCCTGCGCTTCAGGTACGAACGCGACTACCCAGCACATCTGCATGGCTTGAAGCAACATCGTCCAACCGATCACCGCATAGAGCCAGCGCTCGACGCCGTGGACCACCGACACGCCGGTCAACCCGCGGAAGAGGAAGATCCCAGCGATGGCGATGTGCCCCAGGTGCCCGCCGGAGAGGATCAGCAGGTCACCCAGATCGCTGAAAGCCAAGCCGGCGAGGACCACACCGGCGATCCCCACCACCACGCAGCCGACGCGATTGCGGCGATGCGTCCACAGATAAGCGCCGAGGCCGCACGCGTAGATGCCGGTCAGCAGGTCGCTGCGCTCGCCGACCATGGTGACGCCGCCGCCATGGCCGAAGTCGAAAGACGGGATGCTCGGATGCGCGAGCAGCCAGCCGAACGTCGCGTGCCCCATCTCGTGCGACAGCGTCGCCAAGGTGGCAACGATCCAGTTCGGCAGGCCGGCGCCCAGCACGATGACGGTCGCGATCGCCAATCCGGCCGCCATGGCGACCAGCGTGCGCGTGGGGATCCCCGCGAGCGACGGGACAGCGGACGTCTCATGTCCAGGTCCGGCGAGCGGACGCATGCCGCTGGCGAGATCCGTTCCGCACGCCGCGCACAGCATGGCGCCTCCGCGCTTGACCACGCGCTCATGCGGACAATCGGGCACACGGTGATCTGAACACGCGGGCGGCGTGCTGGAAGCCCTGCCATCTTGCGCCCGGTCCGTGCGATTGACGGTGCGCGACTCGGCTGATCCGATATCCTCCCGGCTCGCGGGCCAGGGGCTCGCGCTTGAAGGAAGACACCGCGATGAAGATGAAGAGCGCACCTCGATGAAGTACCGCAAGCTCGGCGCCAACGGCCCCCTGGTATCCGAGATCGCCCTCGGCTCATGGCTCACCTATGCCGGTGGCGTTGAGACCCAGCAGTCGCTGGCGTGCGTACGCGCGGCGCTCGACGCCGGCATCACCCTGATCGATACCGCGAACGCCTACGGCAAGGGCGCCGCCGAGACCGTGCTCGGCCAGGCGCTCGCCGGGGTGCCGCGCGATTCCTACGTGCTCGCAACCAAGCTCTTTTTCGCGATGACGCCCACCGACAAGGGCCTGTCGCGCGCGCAGATCGTCAAGCAGCTCGACGCCTCGCTCGCGCGCCTGCGCACCCCCTACATCGACGTGTACCAGTGCCACCGCTACGATCCCGACACGCCGCTCGAGGAGACCATGTCCGCGCTGACCGACGCCGTGCGCCAGGGCAAGGTCAGGCACATCGGCTTCAGCGAGTGGCCGGCCGACAAGATCCGCGCCGCGATCGCCATGGCCGGGGTCGAGCGTTTCGTCTCGAGCCAGCCGCAGTACTCGATGCTGTGGCGCGGCCCCGAGGCCGAGGTCATCCCGCTGTGCAAGCAGCACGGCATCTCGCAGATCGTGTGGTCGCCGCTCGCCCAGGGCGTGCTCACCGGCAAGTACAAGCCGGGAGCGCCGCCGCCCGCCGGCTCACGCGCCACCAACAGCGCGATGAACATGCACTTCAAGCAGGACCTGATGAAGCCGGCCGTGCTCGAGGCGGTGCAGCGGCTGAAGCCGCTCGCCGAATCGGCGGGGATGTCGATCGCGCAGTTCGCGCTCGCCTGGGTGCTGCGCGAGCCGAACATCGCCTCAGCCATCATCGGCGCGTCGCGAGCCGAGCAGGTCGCCGAGAACGCCTCCGTTTCGGGCAAGCACGTGGATCCAGCGCTGTTCGCCCAGGCCGAAGCGATCCTCGCCGCCGCAACGGCGGCTTGAGGTCCGCCGGCTAGATTCAGACGTCGTCGCGCGCCTGGGTCATACGGAACATCGGCAGCTTTTCCTCGCCCAGCGCGTGCGTGGGGCCGCGGCTGACCAGCAGCACGCTTTCACGAGCGCCGACGTCAGGGCAACGCGTCGAGCTCGTGCGGACGCGCGGCGCGCATCTCCCCCGGCTGGATGTCGGCTGGCAGCTCGAGCGCGCCGATGCGATCGCGGTGTAGGCGTGTGATCTTACCGCCGAGCGCGGCGATCATGCGCTTCACCTGGTGGTGGCGACCCTCGCGGATCTCGAGCGTACCCGCGCCGCCGGACGCCGATGGGTCGGGAGACAGGGTGAGCCAGGCCGGCAGGCAAGGGCTCGGATCATCGGGCAGCGCCAGGCCCACCCCGACTCGCTGGATGGCGTCAGCGACGAGCGCGCCCGTGTACGCGAACCGATATCGCTTCCACAGCTCGCGTTTCGGCGAGGTGATGCGCTGGATCAGCGCGCCCTCGATGGTGAGCACGATCAGCCCGGTGGTGTCGCGGTCGAGCCGGCCCGCGGTCTGCAGATCCGGGTGCCGCAGCGCCGAAGGCACCAGATCGTAGATGAGCGGCGCGTCGGCGAGCAGGTGGCTGCAGGCCACGCCAACGGATTTATGGCAGATGAGCACCGCGTCGTCCGGGCCATCGGCGATCACCACGCCATCCAGGGCCACCAGGTCGGCCGGGCGCAGGGCGCGGTGGTAGTGCTTGCAGACGATGCCATCGACGGTGACTCGGCACTGCTGGATGGCGTGACGGACATCGCGCCATGCCAGGCGGGTGCGGCGCGCCAGGAAGCGGTCGATCGCCTCACCTGCCTGGTCCGATGCGGCATCCGACATCGCCGCCAGCGCATGGCGCGGCGCAGCGCGGTCAAGCCCGCGTCGTCATCGCTTGCGTGCGATCCCCGCCGGGGTTTGCTGGCAAGCACACCACTGCCACTCGTCCACGTGACGGTGCCCGCCTGCATCCACTGGAGCCCATCATGACCACCTCGCCCTTCTTCGCCGCCGTGCTGATGCTGGTCACCGCCCAGGTCGTACCCGCGCAGGCCCATGCCCAGGACGGCGTGATCTCGGCTGGAGGCGGCTTCGTCGCATCGCCCGACGCGCCCTCCGCCGGTGGCAGCGGCACCATCGCCCCGAACGGCCAGGGGCCCGCCGGCGCGGGCAGCGCCACCGTGCCGAGCGGCAACGGTCCATCGGCTGCGGGCAACGCCGCGGTAGCGAACGCCCAAGGGCCGACCGGCACGCCCGGCACCAACGGCACGCGCACGGACGAGGTGGTGACCAATTCGGATGGCACCAGGACGCGCACCGGCACGCTCTCCAGCCATACCCAAGACAGCATCGCCATCTCGACCAATGCCGGCACCAAGATGACGATGTCGGTCGACGACAAGACCACCATCACCCTCGACGGCAAGAAGGTGGCGATAGCCGACCTCAAGGCCGGCATGACCGTCTCGGTGACCACCGACGGCGGCGACCACGCGAAGTCGATCGCCGCGACCAAATGACAGACGGCTCGGACCGACGGCCCTGATGCTGGTGCGGCCTGGAGAGTCCTGAGCAGTCTTGAAAGCGCATCTCTTTGAGCGGCTCACCTGCCGAGTGAGCTCCCCTCCCGCCAGCGCATCTCGATGAGATGCACCCGCCTGCGCGGCGGCGGCCCTGGCGGGTCGCGCATGCGCTCCGCCAACAGTTCGACCGAGGCCGACGCGACCGCGGCGAAGGGCAGCTCCATGCCCGCGACATCGGGCCGGTCGGGCAGCGTGGCCATGGCGGCGTACGGCGCGCTGATCCCCGCCTGGCGCAGCTGGTCATGCAACTCTGGATCGTAACCCAGGATCGCGTCCGCGCGCTGTGCGCGCGTCCACGCGAGCGCGGCCGGCGCGTCGCGGCGCGAGCCGATCCAAGCGCGCAGGCGCGCGCGATCACCGTGCGCGCGCTCGAGCGCGAGCAGGGCTCCGGCGAGCATCTGCTCCGAGTGCGCGCGCGGATCTGCGAACAGCACCGCGGCTATGCGCCGGTGGCCGCGCGCCGCCAGGCGTCGCCAGGCCTCGGGCACCGCCGATGGCAGGTCCGGACACACCACGTCTCCTGATTCCGGTGGCACGATCAGGCCGCAGTGCACCGCGCGCAGACGTTCCCAGGCCAGACGGCGCGGGCGTTCGAGCGACGTCGATTGCCCGACGATCACGCCGGCCACGCGCGTGCGTTCGAGCGCGCGCTGCACATCGGCGTCATCGCCCCGGGTGCGCGGCAGGTACCACAGGCGCAGCCCAAGCTCGAGACAGCGCGCGCGGGCGGCCTCGAGGTAGCGATCGTGCTCGCCATCGAGCCCATGCGCTCGGCTGCCCAAGTAGGCGATGATCCCTGCGCGTGGCGCCTGCCAGCGGCGGCGCGCCAGGGCAGAGAGCGCGAGATCCGGCAGGTAGCCAACGGCGCGCGCCAGCTCCAGGATGCGCGTGCGCGTGACCAGTGCGATGCGCGGCGAGCCGCGCAGGGCCATGCTGACGCAGGCCTGGGTGACTCCGGCGCGGCGCGCCAGCTCGCGCTGGGTCGGGGCGGGACGCGAAGGAGGCGGGCCAGGCATGCTTATCTGCATAAGCAGATGCGGCGATTCCACCACGGATAGATGTCGCCACCATGGCGCGCAGTCCCGGTCCCAGTCGCCTGCGCATGGAGCGTCCATGTCACTTCCCGCCGCACCTGTCCGCTCGCCTGCTCCAGGCGCGGTTCCAGCCGCCACTTCCGCCGCCAATCTCAGCGCCAATCCCGAATCCATGCCGGTGCGGCGCGTGGTACAGGTGTACAAGAACCATCTCGACGTGGGTTTCACCGAGATGGCGGCGAAGGTCACCCATGACGCCATCCATTGGATGATGGGCGTGGCCGCTGACACCGCGCGGCGACTGCGCGAGGAACGCGGGAAGCGCTCGTTCGTGTGGACGGTGCCAGCGTGGCTGGCGCACGAGGCGCTCGAGATCCTCGACGGCGATGCGCTGCGCAAGATCGAGCGCGCGCTGGCCGAAGGCGACATCAGTTGGCACGCCCTGCCCTTCACCACCCATACCGAATTGATGGACGAGGAACTGTGCGCCTTCGGCTGCGAGCTCTCGCGCCGCCTCGATCGCCGCTTCGGCATCATCACGCGCGCGGCAAAGCTTACCGACGTCCCCGGTCACACCCGTGGCCTGGTCGGCGTGCTCGCCCGCTGCGGCATCGAGTTCCTGCACATCGGCGTCAATCCGATGTCGCCTTCCCCCGTGGTTCCTCCCGCCTTCCGCTGGCGCGATGCGCTCGGCAACGAGCTGGTGGTCGCGTACGAGCCAGGCTACGCCAACGCCGTACGCCTGCCCGGCGACGACCAGGTTCTGCAGTGGCGCTTCGTCGGCGACAACATGGAGGTCCCCTCGACGCACGACATCCGCGCCGACATCGCCGACGCCGAGGCGCGCTATCCCGGCGCCGAGATCGTTGCCGGCCGCATGGACGACTGGGCCGCCGGGATCGTCGCGCGCGCCGCCGGACTGCCGGTGGTCGAGCTCGAGATCGGCGACTCGTGGATCCACGGCACTGGTACCGATCCGCGGAAGACCACGCGTTTCCGCGCGCTGCAGCGCTTGCGCACCGATTGGCTGCGCGATGGCCGGCTGGCGCGCGATGGCGCCGCCTGGCTCGGCTTCTCGAAGAACATGCTGCTGGTTCCCGAGCACACCTGGGGCGTCAGCTTCAGCGGGCACACCCACCACGACCGCACCCACTGGGACAACGGGGACTTCGCGCGCGTGCGCCACCGCGGCTGCTTCCGCGGCGCCGAGGCGAGCTGGCAGGAACAGCGCGACTACCTGGAGCTGGCGGTCGAGGCGCTCGAGCCACCGCTGAAGGCGGAGGCGGAGGCCGCGCTGCTGGCTCTTTCCCCGGCGATGACCAACACCAATGCGTGGCAGGTGATCGATCCGGGCGCCGGGATCCACGCCGGCGACTGGCGCATGCGGCTGGACGCCGCGCATGGCGGCGTCTCGTCGCTGATCGGCGCCGACGGCGCCGATCGCGTCGCGCCGGGCGGCCATCTTGCGCGGCTGCGCTACCAGACCTTCGACGACGCCGACTGCCGGCGATTCGTCGCGCAGTACTGCACCGGCACCGGCGAATGGCTGCTCGAGGAGTTCACCAAGCTCGGCCTGAAGGGCACCACGGCGGTCTCGCGCTGGTGGGATCCGATGGTTGCCTCCGTTCGCCGTCGCGATGCCGCGGATCGGGTGGAGATCGCGATCGGCCTGCGCTTCGCCGAAGCCGCGGTCGAGCTCGCCGGAGCCCCGGCAGAGGCGCAGCTGCTGATCTCGCTGCCTCTTTCCAACAGCCGGACATGCGGCCGCATGGATGCGCGCGTCGCATGGACCGGCAAGGGCGCGACCAGGCTGCCAGAGGCGATGTGGTGGAGCTTCCAGCCGCGGGTGGCGGATCCGTCGCGCTGGCGCTTCGAGAAGCTCGGCCAGCTGGTCGATCCCACCGCGGTCGCCGCGCGCGGCGGCCGACCCCTGCACGGCGTCGGGCGAGGCGCGCTGAACGATGACGGCCGCGAGCGGCTCGAGCTGCTCACGCCCGACGCGCACCTGATCGCTCCGGGGCGTCCGCAACTCTACGAGTTCACCGACGAGCACCCCGATCTGGCGGGCGGGTTGCACCTGAACCTGGTCAACAACCTCTGGGGAACGAACTTCCCCATGTGGTGCGGCGACGACCTCGCCTTCCGCGCCTCGCTGGCGTGGATGCCGTCATCGGGCGCGGACCGGTCGGGGACCGGAGCCGCGACCTGGGACGGCGTCACTTCGCCGCGCTAGGCTTCTTGGCCGGGTTCTGCACGGTGGCGGCGGTGATCGCGAGGAGCACGGGCGTGCCGTACTGCGCTCCACCCTCGGCGTAGCGCAGGTCGATCGATTCGATCGCCACGCCAGGCGTGGGATTGTCCCACTGCATCGAGTACACCGTCGCCTGCTCGCCGGAGGCGTCACCTGGGAAGGGCGCCGACCAGCCGATCGCGGCGCCGGAAAGGGCCTTGGGCTCCTTATCGCGCCAATGCGCGACACCCTCCTTCCAGACCACCGGCACGGAGACGGCGCTGCCATCCTTGTAGTGCACGACGTAGGTGAATAGCGCCGGAGGATTCGGATGGTTGCGGTCCTGCTTCCAGTGCTTCGCGGCATCCGTCGCATTGAACGCGTGGAGGAAGAACAGCGCGTCGCAGGTCGCGCCGACCGGTATGCCGGTCACTTCCTTCTGGGTGGTCGCCGAGCCCGGTCCCTGCAGCATCACGCAGGATGGCACTGGCGAAGTCTTGAAGTCGAGCAGGCGGTAGGTGACGCCGGCGAACTTGTTGTCACCGGCCGGGATGTGGCCGAGATCGCGATCGGAAGCGAACCACGCCGGGGCATGTTCCTTGGTGATGTAGGCGTTGTAGCGGCCCTCGCCGAAGGACAGCGGCGCGTAGGCCAGGCTGGATCCCACCACCACCGGTTGTCCGCCTTGGAACACCGCGCCGAGATTCTTGAGCAGCACCTTGGTGATGTTCGCCTTCTTCTCGGCGTTGATCGGCTTCTGCTCCTTCTCGAGGATGTTCAGCTGGTTGAGCACCACACCGCCCTTGCCCATGCTGTAGCGCATCAGGCCCCCGATGTTCAGGAGCGGCTTGACGTTCTTGAGGAACGCCTCCGGCCGCTTCACGCCGAGCCACAGGTTGTCCACGCCGATGACGTTGCCGGTGCCGCTCTTCTCCCACTCGGCCAGCTCTATGGTGATCTTCCTGGCCTTCTTGCCCGCGACCGAGAAATCCTGCCGGTCGTGGGTTGGACGGGTGTGGATGGTGAATGGCGTCGGATCCTCGTCGAAGTACAGGTTGATGGTGGTGACCTTGTGGTAAATGACATTCAGCACGATGGAGAAGTTCGTCAGCTCCTCCTCGTGCGGCAGCTCCATCGTCCACTTGGTCTTGTCGCCGCGGTCGAGGAGGATCGAGTAGCACAGGCGCCAGGTATCGTCGGCGGTGAAGCCGTTGACCATGTTCGCGGGCCAGTGGTCGAAGCGGGGCACGCTCGCGCCGGCCGGCTTGCCCAACTGCTCTGGAGTCGGCAGTTTCGCGAACGGGGCGATGTCGTCGTAGTCCAGGATGTGCGAGAACGCAGTCTCGTCCGGCCAGCACAGCCCGGCCCATGAATTCATCTGCTCGCC
Organism: Planctomycetota bacterium; assembly: GCA_038231435.1. Taxonomy (GTDB): domain Bacteria; phylum Planctomycetota; class UBA11346; order UBA11346; family UBA11346; genus JACCZE01. The sequence continues at coordinate 19,340 of JBBRLJ010000034.1, read as the reverse complement.
CGAATCCATCACCACGTCGCGCAGCGTCAGGCCCGAGGTGAGCGGATCGCGCAGCGCCGAGAACACCACGCGTTCGAGCTGGAACGGGCGGATGACGTGCTCGAAGCCGACGATGCGGTTGTAATCCGCCAGGCCCTCGGGAGTCACGCCCCACAGCATCAGCCAGCCGCCCTTGGCGGTGAAGGCCTTGACCTTGTCCAGGGCGCCGGCCAGCGTCTTGAGATTGGCGGGCGTTGCATCGATGACCGCTATGCCCTCGGTTCCGCTGATGGCGGCGAGTGGATCCTTGCGTTCCTCTGACTGGATGCCGAGGGATTTCAGCAGCTTGCCCTTCGGCGTCGAGGCGTCGGCCACCACCGCGGTGCCCTTGCGCACCGCCTGGTACGAGGCGGCGTAGGCGAGCAGGTTGTCGAACACCCGCTGCGCCACCGGATCGAAGTCGAGCTTCTGTCCGACGACCAGCTGGCTCAGCAGCATCACGCTGTCGGCGACCTGGCATTCGACGAGCGCGGAATAGTTCAGCTCACTGTCACACTGCACGAGAGAGCGGGCGCCGCGGGTGGCCTTGCGGTAGGCGTTGCGGTAGACGACGTGGTCCTTGCTCCAGGTGAAGAAATCGCACTGCTCGAGGCCGGCGAACGCCGGGTGGCCGAGATCCTCGGAGAAGGCGATGCGGCCAGAGAGGTTCGAGACCTCGAAGTCGGCGGGAGTCGCCTGGAAATGCAGGGGCGATGCCTGGTCGAGCACCAGCAGGCGCACGCCGCGCACCGCCATGGCGTACCACAGCGGATCCGTCGACAGCGCCTCGCTGATCGCGTCGGGGCCCACCACCACCACCTTGGCGGACGCCGGCACGGCCTCGGCCGACGCCGCCTCGACGAAGTCGATGCCGCGTTTCTTCAGGCGCGCCTTCACCGTGCCGGCAGGATCGATGACCACGAGCTCGCCCTTGGCGAACTTCGGCTTGGGTCCAGCGTCGGCGTCGATGACGATCAGCTTCTTGATCTCGCGGAAGACCTCCTTGCCGTCGCGCGAGCAGGTGAGCACCAGCTCGCCCGGGGTGCGCTCCGACACCTTCGGGATGTTGAAGGAGATGGCCACGTCATGGGTCTCGCCAGCGGGGACATCGAAGGTCTGCTTCTTGCCGGCGACCGGTTTGCCGCCCACGGTCAGCGCCCAGCCCATCTCGATCGCGCCAGCGGCGTTGGTGTCGTTGAGCACCTTGAGCGTGCGCGTGATCTCGGAGCCGCCGCCGAAGGTCCAGTTCCACTCGCGACACAGCACGCACACCGGCTGCCAGGCGTTGAACACCGAACCATCGGCGTGCCCGGCCCAGAACTGGAATGCCGCGACGCCGCTCCAGCGCCAGCCTTCGGAGAGCATCTTGCCGTAGAGGCCCTGGGCGTGCGCGGTCTCGGACATGCCGATGTAGCAGCGGTCGCCATCGAGATCGGCGAATTGCGCCGGGGTATAGCCGTTGGCGAAGAAGCATTCGCCGTGGAACACCGGGCGGTTCGGCACCATCGGCCAGTGTTCGCGCTCGATGTGCTGGTACCAGTAGGCGGTGTCGTAGGCGGCATCCGGATATTCGCGGAAGGCGCGGATGCCGTCGTTGTAGTGGCAGCCGTTGATCGGCATGGTGCCCTTCTTGAGCGCGCGCCCACCGTCCTCCATTGCCGGACGGGTGGGATCGATCGCCATCACCTCGTCGGCACCGCGCTGGATCTCGGGCTCGACGATGTCGGCGAGACCGAGATTGCAGGAGTTGATGTAGGTGATCTCGTTCTCGATCGACCACACGAACACCGAGGGATGGTTGCGCTCGGTGCGCACCCACGCCTTGAGCTGTTCGATCCAGTTGTCGAAGAGCGGTTTGCGCGCCACGTTGCGACCACCGTCGTTGACGACCAGGCCGTAATTCGCACCCTCGCCGTCGAAGATGCCGCTGTTGCGCACGCACATGCCCTGCTCGTCGAAATAGTCGAGCACCTGCCGGCGGTTCATCCCAGCCCAGCCTGCGGCGAACCAGTAGCGCATCATGTTCTGGCCAGTCTTGCGCGCTGACTCGACGAACGCCTGGGGGGATGCCCCGTACTCGATGTCGGCGCGCAGCTGCCACTTCACGCCGTTGAGCTTGAACATTGAGCTGTCCCATTCCCATTCGCGGAACCCGAAGCGCGTCTGGCGCACGTCGACCGGCTTGCCGCCGATCGACACCTTCGTGGTCACCGTGTAGAGTTGCGGATCGCTCGGCCACCACAGGCGCGGCTTCTCGAATGGCTCGGCGATGGCGATGGTCTTCTCGCCGTGGGCGGGGATGGTCACCGATTGGGGCTTGAAGGTCTTCTCAGGAGCAGCCCCGCTGGTCATGGCGCCGGCTTCGTTCTCGACCATGGCCGTGATCTCGGCGGCGCTGGGATTGCGCAGGGTGACCTCCAGTCCGAGCTCCTTGCGCTTCACCGACGGCTTGGCGAAGACATCGCTGGCATACGCAGCGCCGGCCACCACCAGCGACACCGGATCGAGGATGCCGGTACGCGTGTCCCAGCAGATCGGCATGTCGAATTTCATGCTGACGCCCTGATTGCCAAGGAAACCGTGGGGCAGGTTGAAGAAGTGCCGCGTGTCGTCCTTGGTGTCCTGGATCGCGTAGTAGCAATCCTTGAACACCACCGCGAGCGCGTTGATTTCGCCCGCTTTCACCGCGGGAGTGATGTCGCACTGCCAAGAGGTCGAGCAGGCCTTGCTCCAGCCGCAGCGCTGGCCGTTGACGAACACCGTCGCCACCATGCTGAAATTCTGGAAATCGAGGAAGAATCCACGCCCCTTGGCCTCGGCTGGGATCTTCACCCTGGTGCGGTAGATGTAGCGGTGCGCCATCGAGAACTCGGGGCGGCGATGGTCGCGGTCACCGGGCAGTTCGATGCCGAACCACGGCAGCGCATCCAACTCCTGCGGCAACGCCTCGGCGGGCTGCAGACGCTCCTCCTCCTTCACCGTGGCCTCGTCCCAACGCGCGAACTGCCACGCTCCGCTGAGCTCGAGCGAGGCGCGCTCCTCGGGCTTGGCGCCGAGCGCGACCTCGAAGACCTTGGCGGCCGCGGCCTTGTCCGGCTCCGCCTGATGATCCTCGCCGGGCTTGAAGCGGCCGTTCGGACGGAATGGCCCCTTGCTGATGCAGAAGCAGTCGGAGATGTGCAGGTTGCGCGCTGGGACCGTCTTGTCCTTGTCCTGTCGGGTCTGCGGAAGATGGCGGATCTGCAGCGAATGCTTGCCGGCGGTGAGCTCCTGCTCGCCGAGCATGATCCACGCCAGCTCGTTCCAATCCTGGATCAACTGCAGATCGCAGGTCGGCTCGCTGGGCTTCAGGGTCTTCCACTCGCCGGAGTCGATGCGCCAATCGAAATCCGAGCGCACCCATTCGAACCCGATGCGCGCCCAGGCCTGGTGCTTGCCCGCGCCATCGAGCGTGAAGTCGTACGAGAAGACCGCGCCGTCCTTGCCCAGCTTCTTCTCACCCTCGCCTTCGGGCACCGAGAGCTGGAGCACCTTGCCGCCCGACATGATGGAGGCGTTGCCCCAAGCCTTGGCTTCGTAGCCAAGCTCCGCCGGCGGCGCGCTGGTGGGCGTCTCGGCCTCGATCCAGGCGAAGTCGGCCGCCTGCACGGCACCAGCGGCGAGCGCATACGCCAGCGTGGCGAGAGCGACCAAGGCGCAGATGCGATCGATGGAGCGGAGACGATCGAAGATGGGCATGATGGCGTTCCTGACTGCTGAGCGGGCGGGGTGGCAGGTGTACATGCCTCGGACGCCCGCACCAGCTCCGCTCGGAGAGCCTCGGATCACCTCATGAAAACGTATCAAACGCTCGCTTCAGCCACCTGTGACCTCCTGCCCGGAGTCCGCGCGCAGCGCACGACGACGAGCCGCTCAGAGATCCGGCGACAGCGTCTCTCCGACGAGATCGACGAACCACGACTCGGCGCGGTACTGATCGAAGATGACATCGCCGCGGACGAAATCGAAGGACTGTCCGGCGAGGCTCTTGAGGATGCCGATGCTCTCGCGCAAGGTGGGCAGGTCGTGGGAGCTGGCCGCGAAACAGGCGCGACAGCCCTGGTACATCTCGTAGGGGTCGTCAGTGGTGGCGGGCACGGGGATGGCGGCGAAGGCTGCTCGCCCTTCCTCCCTTCGGCCGAGATGCCAAAGCCAGCTGGCGCGTACCGCGTGCGCGTGCATCGCGTCGACCTCCGGCAGGGTCAACGCCCGATCGGCTTCAGCAAGCGCCTCGAGGTAGCGGCCCTGCTTGCCGAGACTCACCGAGAGGTTGGCGGTGACCATGGCATTGTCCGGCATGGCCGCGCCGATCTCGCGCAGCAGCGCTTCGGCACGCACGTAGTCGCGAGCCTCGAACGCGGCGCCTGACGCCTCTGCCGCCCAGGTGATCCGTCCTGGATCCGCGGGCGGAACCTCCTGGTCGAGGACGGCGCGCAGCGCGTCGCGACGCAGTGCCGAGTCGGCGAGCATCACCCGCATCGGCGGAGGATCCGGCTGCGTCGCAGCATCTACCGCAGGATTCGCCGCGGGAACGGGACTGACCACGGCGGGGGCCGCCTGCTGTGGGGTCTGTCCGACGAGCGACGCAGCAGGCTCGACTGTCGCTTCGACCACCGGGTGCTGCCGCTGCGAACAGGCACCGAGCACGGCGCATCCGGAAGCGAGGACGACGGCGACAGCGATGGCGGGTGGCTTCATGCCGTCATCGTCACCTCCCGAGGCGTCATATCCATCGTCAAGCGGACTGGCGCGAGGCTATCTCCCGCTTGGCATTTTGCGCGCGCCACGCCGCGCCGCAGGCTTGGTCCGGCGCTTGGAGCGCGCGAGGCCCGTGGCACCTCCTGCCACGGCGGCGGTAAGCAGACGCCGCCGCGCGGAAACGATCCAGGTCGCCTGCTTGGGAAAATCGCCGAAGCCGCGCAGGGCCGCGAGCGGACGGCCGGCGGGGTCGGCGCCGACGGTCTGCAAGAGCGCGAAATCCTGCATCGACTCGGCGAACACCTCCCAGCGGATGGAATCGATCGGGCCGTGCTCGCCTGGATAGACGCAGAACGGATCCCCATAGCTCCAATTCGGCCAGTTGCCGGCGTCGCTGGTGGCGAACGGGTCGATGAGCCGGCGCGAATCGCGGGTGTGCCAGAAATTGTAGCCCCAGTGCAGGAACAGCCGTGGCTGGAAACGGAAGAACAGCCAGCCGCTCATGCGGATCTTCGCCAACGGCGTATCCATGAATCGGTTGAGGAACGCCCCGCGCGGCTGGCAACAGAAATACGCGCCGCAGGCCACCCCCGCGTCAACGAATTCCTGATAGCGATCGATCACTGCCACCGGCAGATCGACGAGCCCCTCTCGGGCGTACTCGACGTGCGACAATGCATCGATGGTGGTCATCCATGGCGCCAACTCGCGGATCAGCCCGCGCGCCTGGCGGTAGGGCCCGACGTGATCGCCGCTCGGCTCGTCGGAGATGTGGAAAAAGGACGCCCCGAGCAGCCTCTCGCGGTCGAGGAACGACGCGAACTCCGGCAGGAACTGCGCGAGGAACGCGCGATAGGTCGGCGATGTCGCCGCGGTTTCCGGATCCCACAGCAGCTCGCCGGTTCCCGCGACGCCCCCTCCCTCGTAGATGCGGATCGCGTGGCGCGCGCCCCACTGGGTGAATAGATGGGTCCACTCGAAGCGCGTGATGCCGACCTCGCGCGCGAGATCGACCCAGCGCTTCACCATCGACCAGTCGAATCGATAGCGGTCCTCCTGTCGGCGCACCCCGAGCAGCTGCGTCGGCCGCTTCACTCCGTCGAGCGGCGGGGTGAACACCGGCGTGTACACCGTGTCCTGGAAGTGCTCGACCAGATTGCGCAGATACGGACGCAGGATCCCCCAGAACGTCTCCGTGAAGGGCTCCACGCGGTAGTGGTCGCACAGGGCGTCGGCGTAGAACCACTGCATGATCGGAAAATCGCGCCGCGGCTCGAGGGTCAGCGCATGGACGGTCACCGTGACTTCGAGCTGCCCCAGGGGCTCCGCCGCGCCTCCTGCGAGCGACAACCTCGCCACGATGCGGTGGGTGCCCGCCGTGGCCTCGGCCGGCACCGTCAGCGTGCACCAGAAGGCGTGGGTCTCGTGGCCTCCGAGCATGACCTGGGTCTCGTCGAACAACGGATCCGGGACCAAGCCTGGGATGCTCGCCGCCCCCTCCAGTTCGGCGAGCGGAGTGTCGGGGTTCAGGTGCGCAACCGGCACGTAGCCGACGCGACGCACACGCGTGGCGATCCCTCCGGAAGCGAGCAGCTCGAGCGCGACCGTCTTGAGCGCCAAAGCACCGTTGCGTACCGCCACCTGGAACGAGACCCGCTCACCGCGCGCGGCATCCAGCGCGAGACGGGCACGAGCGCGCGGCGCGCTCGCCGGATAGATGCGTTCGAGGGAAGAAGCCAGCCAGGTTTTCAGGACGCGCGTAGGCATTGTAACCAGAAGCGTGGCGTCCCGCCCGTCCCGCTCAAGGAGCGTGGAGCGAGCGGGAATCGGGCTCCCGCTATTCCGACTCCCTGGCGGCAGCCTCCATCATCGCATGCTCAGGCGGAGATCAGGAAATCCCGGCCAGCGGTCAAGCCGCGCTGCTCTCCCGCGGCGGTGTTGTCGTTGAAATTCTCGTCCTCGAGCTCGATCGAGACCATGCCGGCGTATCCGGCCTGCTTGAGCAGGTCGAAGCAACGCGACCAGCGGATCTGGCCATGCCCGGGAATGGTGTAGCGCCAGTAGGTGCCGCCGAAGCCGTGGCCCTTGGCGAAGGTGGCGGGCTGCGACCAGCCGTGTTCGTAGAGGTCCTCAGGCGAGATCTCGGTGTCCTTGGCATGCACGTGGCGCACGCGCGGCGCGAACTCGCCGAGGAAGCGTACCGGGTCGACGCCCATGCGCACCAGGTGCGACGGATCGAAGTTGATGCACGCGCTCGCCGCGGGCAGCTCCTTGAGGAAGGCGCGGTAGTCGGCGGGCGAGCAGGCCAGCGAACTCAGGTGCGGATCGCCGCCGGGCCAGCCCTCGATGACGATGCGGGTCTTGCTCGCCACCATGGCGGCGCACAGCTGGCCGTAGCCCTCGACCGCGAGCTTGAAGTTCTCGGCGCGCTTGCGCGCGTGGTCCTCGGGGATGATCACAGTGAAGAAGTTCGCGCACAAGTGCGCCACCGACGCCACGTACTCGGCGTTCTTGGTGGCCGCGGCGGCGCGCTTGCCGGCGTCGGAGGAGGCGAGGTCGGACCAGGGGCCGATCAGGTCGATGGTGCCGATCTTCAGCCCACCGGCGACGATGCGCTCGAGCTCGGCCTTCGGCAACGGACCGACGTCGATGGCCTCGAAGCCGCTGGTCTTGGCGAAGCGGATCAGGCCGTCGAGATCCTTCTGCCAGTCGCTCCAACCGCGACGGAAGCCGATGGGGAAGGAACCGGTGCGGGTCGTGCTCATGGTGTGTGTGCGGCGCCGGTGGGCGCCCTCCAGCCCTGATTGTATCGCCGGCCCCATCGCGGGGATCTCTCTCCCGGCATGCGACCCTGTCTGCGTCGGCACGCGCCCCATTCCCCTGATGACGCCACGTGACGCCCAAAGCACACGATCCGACGCTATTCGCGCGCGGCACCGCCGATGCTGGCAGGATCGGCGAACGGCTGGATATCGAGGGATTGGCCGAGGGATGCGTGAGCGAGCGAGAGGGAAGAGGAGTGGGGGGAAGAGGGAAGAGGGAAGAGGACATAGAGGAGGCGCGGTTTCTGTGGGGCTCTCCTCGAATTCGCGATCGTAGCGAACGTGCTCGCAGTCAAGGCCGATCGTCGGGGCGCCGATCGCCGCGGAGGAACCGCGGTTCGCAGCCTTGACAGCTGCGCTCCTTCGCTGGGTTTTTTGCGAAGGAGAGCACAACCATGGCTCGGTTCGAAAGACTCATCGTGTGGCAGAAGGCGCAGGATTTCGCGATCGCGGTGGACATCGTGACGCGGCGGATGCGGGCGGATGCGGCGTCGCAGTTGCAGCGGTCAGCGGCATCGATTCCGGACAACATCGCCGAAGGCTCTGAGCGCGGTAGCGCTCCGCAGTTCGCGCACTTCCTCGCGATCGCGAATGGTTCCTGCGCGGAAGCGCAGTGCCAGCTGCGTCGCGCGTATGCCTGCGGGTACATCGACCGCGAAGCCTTCCTCGACCTCATCGACACCGCCCAGCAGATCGGTTGGATGCTCGGCGCCCTTCGGCGACGCTGGGCGTCGTGATCCGGACATGCACGCCCAGAGGGCGTGCGGTGGCTGCCGCGCCTCTCGACTCACCCGGTCAGACGCCGTCGTAGATTGCGGATCATGAAACCGATCGCGATCGCTTCGTCGAGCAACGCGATGAAACGATCGCGGGCAATGAGGCCTGCGTTGAGCGCCATGCGCAATTGCGCCTGCACTTCGGCGCACGAACCGCCCGCGATCGCCAGGAAGCGATGGAAATCGCCATCGCACGAGCGGCCATGTCCTTCAGCAATGTTGTAGACGATCGATGTCGCCGCCCGACGGATCTGTCTGCGCAATCCATCGCCGCTGCGCTGCAGTCCCCGCTCTTGCCGAATCCTCTCCGCCAACCCCGCCGCCCGCTGCCACACGCCCAAATCCTCGAATCTCTGCATGTCGTTCTCCTTGCGCCCCACCACGCACGGCATCGGAGTCAAGGCTGGGCGCCCCGCCCACCGCGGCCACCGCGGCCCGGCCTTGACGCCGATGCCGATCGCGACAATCACGCCACTGGGGAGAACGCCCACACATGACGTGCCGTCCGGCCGCCCTCGCGCCTTCAAGCTTTCTTACCTTCTTATCTTCTTACCTTCGAGCCTTCCCACCTTCGAGCCCTCGAACCCTCACCGCCGCTATCCACATCCACCCGTCATCTACCGCGCGCCCGCACCAGCGGCACCGTGATCGCCAGCAACGCCAGCGACGCCGCCAGACCGAGGTATCCGGCGTGGACCGGCCCGTGCAGCCGCCCGAGTCGTTCGAACAGCACCGGCCCCGCGTACCCGCCCAGGCAACCGATGGAGTTGATCAGCGCGATGCCGCCGGCGCTGGCGCGGCCACGCGTCACCGAGGTGGCCAGTCCCCAGAACGGTCCGAGCGTGGCGAAGACACCCATGCAGGCGATGCTCAGCGCTATCATCAGCAGCGCCTGCGACTGCGGGACGCATGCGGCCATGGCCAGCGCCGCCGCCGCCACCCCCGCAGTCGCGGCGGTATGCCAGCGCCGCTCGCCGCGTCGATCCGATGAGCGCGCCACCAGCACCATCGCCACCGCGGCGCAGGCGAACGGCACCGCCACCAGCCAGCCGATCGCCTGCTCCGGCGCGTGGGCCAGGAACGGCTGCGAGCGGATGATCGGCGGCAGCCAGTTGGTCACGCCATAGAGCCCGATCACCAGCAGGAAGTACAGCCCGCTCAGCATCCACAGCCGTGGGTCGCGCAGGCTGCGTACGAAGGAATGCTCGTCATCCGCGGCCGGCGAAAGGTCGGCGAGCACCGCCGCCCGCTCGGCCGGCGCCAGCCACCGGGCGTCGCCCGGCCCATCGGGGAGCCAGCGCAGCACCGCGATGCCGAGCACGATCGGCGGCAGGCCCTCGAGCAGCAGCACCCAGCGCCAGCCCGAAAGACCCGCGGCACCATCGAGCCGCAGCAACTCGCTGGTGAGCGGGCCGCTGATCACCGAGGCGAGCGGGATCGAGGTCAGGAACAGTGCCGTCGCGCGCGCGCGCCGCTCGGGCGGGAACCAGCGCGTCAGGTAGAGGATGACGCCGGGATAGAAGCCGGCCTCGGCGGCGCCGAGCAGGAAACGCAGGCCGTTGTACTGCGCGATCGTCGCTACCAGTGCCATCGCCGAGGCGACCAGACCCCAGCTGATCATGATGCGCGCGATCCAGCGCCGCGCGCCGACGCGGGCGAGCACCAGGTTGCTGGGTATCTCGAACAGCGCATAGCCGAGATAGAAGCAGCCCACCGCGAGCGCGAACGCGGCATCGTCCATGCCGATGGCCTTCAGGGGCGTCTTGAGGAAGGCGAGGTTGGCGCGGTCGAGGTGGTTCGCGACGTAGCAGATGAACAAGAATGGCAGGAGGCGCCGAGCCGCACGATCGTAGACGCGCTGGATGTCGACTTCGGTTGATGGTGCAGCCCCCGGGCCCGTGCCGGGCATCGGCTTCGCGATGGTCTCGATCGGCGGCATGCGCGCACATCCTGGAAGCGAGGCGCGGACGGCAACGGCGCGGACGCCTCTCGCGCTGTCCCAGCGGCGGCAGACGCTATGGTCCGCTCCGGAGGCCGTCATGCGTATCGCGATCCTGGGCTTGGGCATCATAGGCAGCGTGTGGGCGCGGAATCTGCAGGCCGACGGTGACGAGGTGCGCGCGTGGAACCGCACGCCGAAACCAGGGCCGGGTTTCGAACCCGACGCGCGACAGGCGGTCTCGGGCGCCGAACTGGTCATCATCGTGGTCGCCGATCCGCCGGCGGTGGGTCAGGTGCTCGAACGCATCGGGCCGGCGCTCACCCCCGGCATGATCGTCGCCCAATCGAGCACCATCTCCGCCGCGTGGACCACGCGCTTCGCCGCCGAAGTCGCCGCGCGCGGCGCGGCGTACCTCGACCTGCCGTTCACCGGCAGCAAGCCAGCGGCCGAACAGCGCCAGACGGTGTTCTACGCCGGCGGCGATCCGGCGGTGCTCGAACGCGCGCGCCCGGCGCTCACGCGCCTGTCGAAGGCCATCCTGCACGTCGGCGCGATCGGCAGCGCCTCGTCGCTGAAGCTGGCGATGAACGTCAACATCGCGCTGGTCGGACATGCGCTCGCCGAGAGCCTCGAACTCGCCCGCCGCGCCGGGATCCCGGACACCACCTTCTTCGACGCGTTGCGCCTGAACGCGTCGCGCTCCGGGATCTCTGACCTCAAGGAACCGAAGCTCAAGGCCGCGGACTTCGCGCCACAATTTTCGCTCAAGCACATGAACAAGGATCTCGACCTCGCGCTCGAGAGCGCGAAGCCGCTCGAATTGCCGGCGCTGCGCACCCTCAAGGCGCTGTACGACCACGGCATGCGGCGCGGTTGGGGCGACGAGGATTTCAGCTGCCTGATCAAGCTGCTGCACTCGTGACGACCTGATGAGCCGATTGTTGACATACCCGATGAAGCGTTTATGACTGCGTCAGTACCCGCCCACTCATTCACCCGGAGGCCTGCTTCCATGTCCGCATGCACCCTTACCGCCGTGCTGAGCTCCTGCTCGCCATCGCAGCTCCGATCGTCCGCGATCGTGGCCGCAGCGGGTCCGGTCACGGCAATGGCCATGGGTACGCCCTGCGCCGATCACGTCGGCAATGCTTCAGCTTCCGGGAATTCGGGATGACGGCTGCCTCCTAGGCGCGCCTTCACCGAACCCCGGCTCACCAGCCGGGGTTTTTTCGTTTACCGGCCGGCTGTCGTTCAGGCCATTCGGCCCTCTTTGACAATCATCCTTTTTTGGCTGCTGCTGGGACGTACGCCGTCCTGATCATCGAACAGCCTCAAGCCCGGTAGTTCCTCAATCCGCGCGCGAGCGGGAAATGGGTCCTCGCGTAACTGGCGTGAATCCGGGTCGTCGGTTCCATCCGACCAGCAGCCATTTTTTCAGGGACTCCGCCCCTACGGCCCGCTGGGTCTACCCCACGGGCTTTGTCGGGGTTCGCCCGGTAGCCTCGCTCCGGATTGAGGGCACGGCACGGGCAAGGGCGCTGAGTTCTGCTGTGCGTGAGTGCTGTGCGTGAGTAATGGGCGAAGACCATCACGCGTGTTTCCTTATATGAGCATCCCCATTTCGGGCGGTGCCGGGTATTCTGGGGGTTCGATCATGGTCATGCACAACCGGATCGCGGCGCCGCTGACGGTGGCGACGCTCAGGCTGAGACTGCGCCCATTCATCCTGGCCGACGCGGCCGAGGTCCAGCGTCTCGCTGGGGATCGCGTGGTGGCGGACACCACGCTGCTGATCCCGCATCCGTACCCCGACGGCCTCGCGGAAGCGTGGATCCGCACGCACGCCCCGGCATTCGCTGCCGGCGAACAGGCGACCTTCGCCATCACCCGCCGTGAGGACGACGCGTTGGTCGGGGCCGTCGGCCTGACCATCGCCAAGCGCCACGACCGCGCCGAGCTGGGCTACTGGATCGGCGCGCCGTACTGGAATCAGGGTTTCGCCACCGAGGCGGCGCGCGCTGTGCTGGGCGTCGGCTTCGCGAAGCTGGGGCTCAACCGCATCGAGGCCCATCACTTCACGCGCAATCCGGCATCGGGCCGGGTGATGCAGAAGGCCGGGATGCGCCAGGAGGCGCTGGTGCGTCAGTACGTGAGGAAGGGCGACGGATACGAGGACGTGCGCATCTACGTCGCGCTCAACGGCGAGTGGGACCAGCGCCTGAGCAGTGGCCGCAGGCCGGCGTTGTTCTCGGCAGGCATCCTGTTCCTGTCGCTGCTGGTCGGCCGGGCGGTCGTTCGGACGATGCAGCCAGACGGCAATCTCGGTGGAAGCTGAGACGGCAAGGCGGGCGAAGGCTCTCCCACGGAGAGGCCCACCGACGGAAGGTCCTCCCGCGAAAGGACCGTGGGAGGACCGCTCGTTTCACGCCGCTCTGGCGCGGCGCTAGTCCGGCCCCGAGCGCGCGATACAAGACGTCATGGATCCGCACTGGGGTTTTGCCGGCATCGCGGCGATCGCGCTGGTGCTGCTGCTGTTCTCGGCTCGCCACGAACGCCGCTGGCGCCTGATACGCGATCTGCCCACCTCGCATCCAGGAGGCGTGTTCATCGGCCTGGTCGAGGTCGTCGCCGAAACGCGCTGCGCGCATCCGCTGATCTCGTACCTCGCCGGCGAACGCTGCGTGCACTACCGCTGGAGCGTCGACGAGCACTGGTCGCGCACCGTGCGCGAGACCTATACCGATTCCAAGGGCAACACCCAGACGCGCACCCGCCACGAATCAGGCTGGACCACGGTGGCCAGCGGCGGCGAGGAGTGCCTGTTCGAGCTCGCCGACGAGTCCGGCGCGGTGCGAGTCGATCCCGCAGGCGCACGCGTGGTCGGCAGCACGTCCTTGGATACGCAATGCGAGCCAGGCGACGCGCTCTACTACGCCAAGGGTCCGGACGAGGCGATCTCGAACTCGGACATGCGCCGGCGCTTCCACGAGACCATCATACCGCTCGGAGCCCAGCTCTACGTCCTCGGGCATGCGCGCGAACGCGACGACATCGCCGCCGCCGAGATCGCCTACGATCGCGACACGCCGATGTTCGTGATCTCGGTGCAGGGCGAACAGGCGGTGGCCAAGGGCTATTTCTGGGCGGCGCTGGCCTTGCAGATCGGTGCGTGGCTGATCGCCGTCGGCGGCTCGGCCTGGCTCGCCGGCGCGCTCTCGCCCTACCACGACCCCATGGACGCGATCCCCGCAGCGGCCATCGCCACCGGCGGCTATGTCGCGGCCAGGCTCGTCGGCTGGTCGTGGCTGGTCTTCAACGGCCTGGTCGAACTGCGCAACCGCGTTCGCCAGGGCTGGTCGAACATCGAGGTTCAACTGCGCCGCCGCTTCGACCTGATCACCCGTCTGGTGCCGATCGTCGAGGCGATGGCGGCGCACGAGGCCGGCGCGCAGGCGAGCGTCGCGATGATGCGCTCGCAGCTGCTGGTGACGCCACCCGGCACGCCGGGACCGGATCTGCTGGCGGCGTCGCCGCGCCTGACCGCCGTTGCCGAGGCCTATCCCAAGCTCGTGGCGCAAGGCAACTTCGCCGCCCTGCACGCCTCGCTCATCGACTGCGAGGACCGCATCGCCCTCGCCCGCGCCTACTTCAACGACATCGCCACCCACTGGAACACCCGCCTCGAACGCTTTCCCGACATCGTGGTCGCCCGCATCGCCCACATGCGCCGCCAAGCGCTGATGGCCGAGATGGATGCCGGCTCCGACGGACAAGTCGCCCGGCAATCCGCGCCTGAAGTGAAGCTCAAGCCCTGATCCCCCTGTCACCATTCGAGTCCTCGAGGAACAGCCAGGACCATGATCGGATGCGCGCACGACAGCGATCCAGAAGATCGCTGTCGTGCGCGCATTCGCTTTTTGTCAGTCTCCGGTTCGAGTCCGCGAAGAACCGCGAGGACCATCATCGAGCGCGAGGCCAAAGCGGCGATCCCGAAGCGGTAGTCATCTACCGCGAGCGGTGAGCCAACGCCAGCCTCGCATTCGTTACTGGCCAGTCTCCGGTTCGAGTCCGCGAAGAACCGCGAGGAGCATCATCGAGCGCGAGGCCAAGGCGGCGATCCCGAAGCCGTAGTCATCTACCGCGAGCGGTGAGCCAACGCCAGCCTCGCATTCGTTACTGGCCAGTCTCCGGTTCGAGTCCGCGAAGAACCGCGAGGACCATCATCGAGCGCGAGGCCAAGGCGGCGATCCCGAAGCGGTAGTCATCTACCGCGAGCGGTGAGCCAACGCCGGCATCGCGTTCGATGATGGCCGCTGCTATCGGCAGATGCTACCGGCCGATACCTTGCGCCAAATGGTAGTGCAGCTCGTTCCAGCGCAGCTCGCGCTTGAGATCGCTGATCCTGGTGCCCTCGCCGATCGTCACCATCTCGATGCCGGCGATCGCCGCGAAGTCCTCGAGATGCTCGGTGGTCACCGCCGAGCTGTAGCTCGCGTGGTGCGCTCCGCCCGACAAAATCCAAGCCGCGGCCGCGGTCTTGAAGTCGGGCCGCGGTTTCCACACCGCGCGCGCCACCGGCAGTTTCGGCAGTGGCTTCGGCGGCTTGACCGTGTCGAGCTCGTTGACGATCAGGCGGAAGCGATTGCCGAGATCGATCATGGTGGCGTTCAGCGCCGGGCCGGCCTTGGCGTCGAACACCAGGCGCACCGGATCATCCTTGCCGCCGATGCCGAGCGGCGCGATGTCGAGCACCGGCTTGGCGGCCGCGATCGACGGGCAGACCTCGAGCATGTGCGCGCCGAGCACCAGCGGCCCCTTGGGGTCGAGGTGGTAGGTGTAGTCCTCCATCCACGAGGTTCCGCCGGGAAGGTCGGCGGCGATCGCCTTCATCGCGCGCAGCAGGGCGCAGGTCTTCCAGTCGCCCTCGGCGCCGAAGCCATAGCCATCGGCCATCAGGCGCTGCACAGCCAGGCCCGGGAGCTGCTTCAGGCCGTGGAGGTCCTCGAAGGTGTTGGTGAAGCCCTTGAATCCGCCGCGCTCGAGGAAGGCGCGCAGGCCGAGCTCGATCTTGGCGGCGTATTGCAGATTAGCGCGCTTGGCGCCGCCCTTGCGCAGCGCCGGCACCACCTGGTAGGACTCGTCGTATTCGGCGCACAGCGTGTCGGCGGCGGCGTTGGTGATGCGGTCGATCTCGTGCACGAGATCGCCGACGCCGTAGTAGTTGACCGAGTAGCCGAGCCGGATCTCGGCCGAGACCTTGTCACCCTCGGTGACCGCGACGAAGCGCATGTTGTCGCCGAAGCGCGCGAAGCGCGCGCCCTGCATGTCGGCCCAGCCGCGGGTGGCGCGCATCCAGGCGGCGACGCGGTCGACCACCTCGGTGTCCTGCCAGTGCCCCACCACCACCTTGCGTTCGAGGCGCAGGCGCGTGTGGATGAAACCGTGCTCGCGATCGCCGTGCGCGGCCTGGTTGAGGTTCATGAAATCCATGTCGATGGATTCCCAGGGCAGGTCGCGATTGAACTGGGTGTGCAGGTGCAACATCGGCTTGCGCAGGGCGGTGAGACCGCCGATCCACATCTTCGACGGCGAGAAGGTGTGCATCCACAGCATCAGCCCGGCGCACTTCGCATTGTTGTTGGCTTCGAGGCACAACTCGCGGATGGAATCCGGCGTGGTGACGATCGGCCTGAACACCAGCTTCAGCGGCAGGCGCTTGGTGCCGTTCAGGCCGGCCACCAGCTTCTGCGAGTTCGAAGCCACCTCCTTCAGCGCCTCCGGGCCGTAGAGATGCTGGCTGCCGGTGATGAACCAGATCTCGAGATCGGTCGCGAGACCGTGCACGGTGTTGCTGGAGGTCTTACTTGAGATGGAAGAGGCGCTCATGTGGGTGGCTCCGAGCATGGAAATCTAAGGGCTGTACGCTCGTCCACCAGAGCGGCCTCGCCTCTGCAAGTGGTCACAATTCCTCGTCGCGGGTCACCAATTCGCCATGCCGGCTTGCGTCCGCCGCCGCGCGATGGACAACACCCTCCCCCAGGAGCCTCCATGTCGCACCGCGCGATCGCCACGACCCTCTCCCTGACCCTCTCCCTGCTCTGCGCGATGGCACCCGCCGCGCGCGGCGCCGACGCGCCCGTGCCCGCGACGCCGGCGGCACCATCCGCTCCAGCCGCCGCCGCGCCCGCCACCACGCAGCCCGAGGTGAACGAATCGTTCCTCAAGAAGTGCTCGTCGGCTGCAGACGTACTGGTGAGCGCGTGCAAGGCGACCGGCGTCTCCAGCAAGCTCGGCGGTCTCGTCGGCGGCGGCGACGCGGCCAAGGGCGACGACCGGCTCAAGCTCGCCCAAGGCTTCAAGACCGATCTGCAATCGCTCTCGGACAACAAGAAGGTCGCGAGCGATGGCGCCTTCACCAAGCTCACCACCAGCACCGACAGCAAGGACGGCTTCGCGGCCAAGTTCAAGGACGTCCCCGCGGCGACCAAGTTGCAGTCGGTGTTCGGAGACGGCACGATCGGCAAGGCGCTCCTGGACGCGACCCCGGTTGACAAGGTCCCTGGCTACCAGAAGAGCCTCGAGACGCTGCAGTCGCTGACGAAGTAGTCCGACGTCTGTCGCCTCGGTGCGCTCAGGCCTTCGGCTTGGCCGGAGGATCGGCGGGGATGATGCGCGAGGGATTCAGATCCTTGAAACGCGCTTCGGCCGTGCGTAGCAGCTTCACTGCTTCGGCGGCATTGTCGGCTTCGTAGAAAGTGAGGGCGCCGCGCGCCTCGCGACTAGCCTGCTCGAGCGCGCCGCGTTTCTGCGCATCCTGAGTCATGCCCTGGGCCTCGGCCAGCACCTTGAACAGTCGGTCGAATTCGCGCTTGGTGTCGGTGCCATCCTCGGCCGGGAAACGCGGCGCGGCAATGATGATGTAGCTGATCTGCTGCCTGATGCGGCTGTAGTGATTCATGCGCGGCGTCCTCGTTGCCATCATCCTCGCCCGGGATCGGCAAGACAGGCGAAATGGGCCGCGCGCGGCCCCCAACCCACTCGCACCTACCAAGGCTCACGGCGATGGGCGTGGCAGTGGCAGTGGCAGGCTCATGGCGAGGCGCCGCCACGGAAGCGCGTCGGGGCGACGCCAAAGCGCGCTCTGAACGCTTTCGAGAAGCGGTGCGCGCTGGCGTAACCGCACCGCTGCGCCACGTCGGCCATGCCCAATGCACCATCGCGCATCAGCGCCACCGCATGCTCCAGTCGCTGGCGATCGAGGTAGGTCTTCGGCGGGCAGCCGTACAGCGCCTGGAAGCGGCGGAACACCGTGCTGCGATCCACGCCGAGCTGGCCGGCGAGCGAGCTGATCTTCAGCGGCAAGGCGAACTGCTCGTCGAGGATGCGCCGCACCGCCGAGGCGAGATGCGCGGTGCGGTCGGAGCCGGGTGTGCGCGGGCTGAGCGCGTCGAGCAGCCGCCACGCCGCGCACTGCGGGAAGAAGGACGAGTGGTCCTCGCTGCGGAATGCGCCCTCGACCTCGTCGAGCAGGCCGATGACGCGGCCCACCGGCAGATCATCGCGGCACCAGGGGCCAGGTTCGTCGCCGAGCTGCGCCGCGAGTTCGCGCGCGCGCGTGCCCACCAGCGTGAACCAGCTGTAGCGCCACGGCCGATCCGGATGGTCAGAATAATGAACGTCGAAGCCGGGCGCGAAGGTGAACACCGATCCCGGTCCCGCGCGCCACCGCCGTCCGCCCATCTCGACCGAACCTTCGCCGGCGTGCACCACGTGCACCGACACCCGCCGCGGCACTTGGCGCAGATCGAATCCGCCGCGGCTGGTGAAGCGTCCGAGCACCTCGATGGCCACCTCGGAGCCTTCGAGCTCGGGACCCGCCGCGGGCACGAAACAGGTCTGTCGCCACGTCGGCCCAGATGCGTCGTGCAACATTTCGCCCAGTGTGGCAACCGAAATGATGAAGCAAACTCGATATCGATACGTATTCTGTCGCATATCTGCTTCCCGAACATTCGCATAGCCACGCCTGCCTCATTGGAGCTCGCACCATGTCGACCAATTTCTATCCAGGCGCCGTCACCCCTACCGACCGCGACATCTTCTTCTTCGACCTCAACGGCTTCATCGTCATCCGTGGCGCCTTGAATCGCACCGAGGTTGCCGACTGCAACCGCGTCATCGATTCGCTGCAGCACCTGAAGACCGGCGACTGGGAGGGCTACATCCATGGCCACGACTACGACGGCAAGGCCGGGCTCAACCTCCAGCAGATCTACGAAGGCGGGGAAGCGTTCGAACGGCTGATCGATCACCCGAACTACATCGAGCGCGTGCGCACCTTCGTCGGCGGCGATGGCACCTTCGACTACTGCCATGGCCCGTTGTTCATCGACGAGTGCATGGCCAACATCCGCACGCCCGGCCAGGCGATCCCCATGCATTCGGGCATGGCGGGGTGCGGCAAGCGCACGCAGTACGCGGTACGCGACCGCAAATTCCACTGCGGACAGGTGAACGTCATCATCGCCTACACCGACATCGGCGCCGGGGACGGCGCGACGATGGTGGTCCCCGGCAGCCACAAATCCCATTTCGAGCACCCGGACGTGGCGTCGAAGAGCAAGGGCTGGGGCAATTCCGATTCCATGGACGGCGTCGAGCAAGCCGTCGAGGTGCACCTGCAGGCCGGCGACGCTCTGCTGTTCGTCGACGCGCTGATGCACGGCTCCGCGGCGCGGGTGAATCCGGGCCAGCGGCGCATCAGCATCTACCGCTACGGGCCGAGCTGGGGCAACTTCCGCAATGGTTACCGTCCGTCCCCGGAGCTGCTGGCGCGCCTGTCGCCCGAGCGCCGCAAGATCGTGCAGCCGATGGATCCGGTCCTGCCGCCGGTCCACGCCGCCGTCTGACTATTTGTGCGGGGGCTTTGCCCCCGGGCCCCCACGGGCTTTGTCGGGACTCGCATTCGCCGGGGGCCGGCGAAGGCGTGGGCGGATGGGCTTTGCCCATGGTATCCGCCCAACGTCACTCGGCGCCCGATGCGGG
>JBBRLJ010000033.1:0-57039 GCA_038231435.1 Planctomycetota bacterium | reverse complement strand
CCCCACGGGCTTTGTCGTGGCTCGTTTTCGCCGGAGCCGGCGAAAACGTGTGCGGATGGGCTCCGCCCATTGTATCCGCCCACCGCCCCTCGGCGCCCGGTCGCTTACGCTCCGGTTCGAGGAGCGGCCGGTGGCTTCGCCACGGCTTGAGAGTGGGCAGTGCCCCATGTCCAAAACGCGTGACCATTCACATAACGTTCATGCCCGGGGGCCCCATCGCTTCGCGATGGGGCGGGCGCCGAGGGGCGGTCGGCGGATATAATCGGCGCAGCCGATCCGCCGACGATGTCGCAGCGCAGCGGAGACATCGAGCCCGACAAAGCCCGTGGGGGTTTGGGGGCAAAGCCCCCGACTTTCAGACAGTCTTGGCGCCGGCCAGGTCCTCGTCGGACGCGCGCGGCTCCTCGCCGGGGCGATGGCGTCGGTGCATGATGAACTCGGTGATCGCCAACATCACCACTGACACCAGGAACACCAGATGCAGGACGATCTGCCACTTCATCTGCTCGTGCTTCTGGTCCATCTGCGCGGCGGTGACGATCGAATCCCCGACCGCGACGTCGCCCACGCTGAGCGATCCGATCTGGATGAAGGACTGCAGGAGCTGGATGCTCGAGATGCCGATCAGCGATCCGGCGAGCTTGATCTTGATCGAGCCCGGATCGATGTGATCGAGCCAGTCGGGACGGTCAGCGTTGTCGACCAGGTCGAGCTTGCTGACGAACGTGGCATACCCGCCGATGACCACCATGATGATCAGGTTGGCCACCATCACGAAGTCGATCAGTTCGAGGACGCCGCCGAGGAAGAGTTTGCCGTCCCAGGTGCTGGTGTGCTGGATCAGGTGCCACAGCTCGACCATGAATTTGCAGGTGTATGCGACCTGCGCGATGATCAGCCCGACGTAGAGGGGGGCCTGGAGCCAGCGGCTCCAGAACACCATGGACTCGATCCCTTGCTCCACCCGCTTGAGCATGCGCCCTCCCGTCCGAGGCCGCAGTAGATGGCCGGCGGCAAGCAGGGGAAGGCCGCTCATGGCTCATCTCAGCCCATGCGGAATACCACCACCGAGATCGCGGTGGCGACGCCTTCGCCGGGATTCTCGTAGATGTGGCGGCGATGGCCCGGGAACTGCACCAGGCATCCCGCTGGCAGCTCCACCGCTTCCTCCTCGATGCGCACGATAGCGGTGCCGGTCATGGTGATGAAGAACTCCTGCGCGCCGAGGGGATGCGGCCTGCCGACCGAGCGGCAGCCGGGCTGCATGGTGACCTGGTGCATGTGCACGCCCTTGGACGCGATCGGCGATACCAGGCGCGCGACGAAGCGGCCGCCCTCGGCGCGGTACTCCTGCATCTCCTTCGGGGTCACCTTGTAGTGGCGGTGCTCGGGCGCCGGCGACAGCAGCTCGTCGAGGCTCACCGCCAGCGCTTTGGCCACGGCGACAGCCGTTTGCACGCCGGGATTGCTGCCAGGCTGCTCCATGTTCGCGAGCGTTGCGCGTGGCAGCCCGCACAACTCGGCGAGTTCGGCCTGGGTGAGTTTGGCCTGCTTGCGTAGACGGCGCAAGTTGTCGGCGAGGGCGTCCATGGTGTTCCTCCGGAATGACGCCGGCGGTGCCGATGTCATTCCGAATCTCTGGAAGAATTCCCATATACCAGCAAAAGACGTCGCGATTCCCGCATGCTGGGCTTGTGGAGCGGTCTCCGCGCGCCTAGCCTGCGCTCCACCGCCGACGGCGGCAACCTCAGGAGAACGACCATGGCCTTCACCCTTCCCCCGCTCCCGTACGACAAGGGCGCGCTCGCCCCGCACCTGACCGCGGAGACCCTCGAGTTCCATCACGGCAAGCACCACAACGCCTACGTCGTCAACCTCAACAAGCTGATCGACGAGAAGAAGGCCGATGGCTCGAAGAGCCTCGAGGACCTGATCAAGACGTCCGAAGGCCCGGTGTTCAACAACGCCGCGCAGATCTGGAACCACACCTTCTTCTGGAACTCGATGAAGCCTAAGGGCGGCGGCGAGCCGACCGGCGACATCGCGGCGAGGATCACCAGCGACTTCGGCTCGTTCGCGAAGTTCAAGGAGGAGTTCACCGCAGCCGCCACCACCCAGTTCGGTTCGGGCTGGGCCTGGCTGGTATCCGAGGGCGGCAAGCTCAAGGTCACCAAGACCGCGAATGCCGACCTGCCGATGAAGCACAATCAGACCGCGCTCCTGACCATCGACGTGTGGGAGCACGCCTACTACATCGACTACCGCAATCTGCGCCCGAAGTGGATCGAGGTCTTCCTCGGCAACCTGGCCAATTGGGACTTCGCGAACCAGAACCTCGCCAAGGCCAAGTAGCCGCGGGTGATGCCCTGGCCGCCGGCTGCGGCCAGGGCATCATCGATTGTCTGCGTCGGACATCGATCGATTCATCGAGTGATTCATCAGAGAAGACCGGCCGCGCGCCTCACGGCGCGGAGCCGGTCTCATCGTTGGCCCCCGTCCGGATCCGCCGAGCTGGTCTGATGAAGCCGACGGCGAACACCGTCATGACCAGCAGGCTCGAGAACCAACTCTCGAAGTCGAGGAACGGCCGATAGTGCAAGTTCCAGTCCGAGAGCGCCTCGTTGTAGGCACGCCGCGCCTGGTGCTCGGCGCGCAGCTGGATCTCGGCGGGCGGATCGCCCGCGCCTGGTTGGGCGTCGCTGCCACTGCCACTGCCACTGTCGATGCCGCGCGCGCTCTCGCGGCGCAGCCACTCGTCGCGCATGATCGCCAGCGACGGCTGCTCGGGGGCGACGATGTTGACCACCAACACGCTTCCGATCGCCAGGGGGCGGTGGATGAAGGCTTCGACGGCGGCGCGGTATTCGCCGGCGGTAGCGTAGATCGTCCCGACCGGAAGGGGGCGGGATGGGCGCAGCACGTCGATCGGCAGCTCCAGGAGCAACTGCAACCCGATCACCCCGATCGCCACGAAGGCCGCGGCCTCGAGGCGCGGGAAGCGTTCGAGCAGCCGGACCACTCCCTGGGCCGCATAGCGCATGACCACGATGCCGATGGTGCTGCCCAGGATCAGGATCCACAGCTTGTCGGACAGTGCGATCGACGCGGCGATCGAGTCCACCGAGAATGCCACGTCGGCGATCTCGACGGCCACCACCGTGCTCCAGAAGGCGTTCAGTCCGAACAGTTTCCTGACCGGCCGTGTCTGGTCG
The DNA here is from genome assembly GCA_038231435.1 of Planctomycetota bacterium. Lineage (GTDB taxonomy): Bacteria > Planctomycetota > UBA11346 > UBA11346 > UBA11346 > JACCZE01. The sequence continues at coordinate 53,827 of JBBRLJ010000033.1, read as the reverse complement.
GTCTGCGGGCGCAGGAAGTGCGCGATAGCCAGATACAGGAGGTACGCGCCGCCAGCGACCTTCAGGTACCAGATGCCCATGATCCAGGTGGCCAGCACCAGCGCGGCGATGCGGAAGGCGTAGGCACCGATGATCCCGTAGCCCAGCGCCTTCGTTTGCAGCTCGCGGGGGAGCTCGCGCACCAGCAGCGCCATCACCACTGCGTTGTCGCACGACAGCAGGCAACTGATCACGATCACGGCGCCCACCACCACCAGATCCGCGGGGCTGGAGTGATCGAGCTGCAGGTATCCGGTGATATCCATGCGCCTGCACCCTCGCCTCGCGCGCCATGCTGGTCAAGCACGCCTGGCTCGACCATGCATGGACCATGCGTGGCAGTGGCGGCAGGACGGCCCTGCCGTATCCTGCCGCGCCATGGAGCCGCCCGGTGAAGCGATGGTGCGACGGACGGTGCCGCTCGGCGGTGCCGGCGTGATGCCCGCCGAGCCCGCGGCGGACTTCTCTGATCGCATTTCGGCGCTGCCCTGGTCATCGCCCCGTCGCATCGGCCTGTTGCTACTGCAGGTGGGGTCGGCCGCGGCGCTGGCGACGGTGCCGCTGCCGATCGCGGCCTGCAACATCTGCCTCGGGGTCGCCGCCGTCGGCGCGCTCATGTGCCGGCCGCCGCTCCTGCGCCTGCCGGGCTTCGCGTGGGGACTGGCTTTCAGCACCTGGATCGCGGTGAGTGTTCTCACCACCGTCCTCAGCAATGCACATCCCGACCCGATCCATGGCTATGGCCTGATGTACACCTGGATGGCGCTCTACCTGGGCATGGTGGCCTTCGCCGACCGGCGCGTCCTGGGCTACGCCGTGGTGGGATTCATCGTCATCATCACGGCGTCGTGCCTGCTCGCCTGCCTGCAGTTCGTCATCGGCTTCGACATCACCAAGGCGCCGCTGCGCATCGATCCCACCAAGCCGCGTTTCGCCGATGGCCAGGGATTCCAAGGGCTGCGGCTCACCCAGGGCTTCCTGATGTGCGTCGCCCTGCTGTGCCTGCAAGCACCGCTACCGCTGCCACGACTGATGCCGCGCTGGGCGCGCGTGGCCGCGACACTCGCGAGCGGCGTGGCCCTGGTACTCAGCCGGGCCCGGCTCGCGTACATCGGCGCGGTGGTAGGCATCTTCACCTGGTTGGCGATGCGCGGCCGACGCTCGCTGCTGCGGGCGAGCGTCGTCGGGCTGCTCGTCGGCGGCGCGCTGCTGCTGGCGATGTGGTCGATCCAGCCCGCGAAGTTCCACGCCATGCTGCGCGGCGATGATCAACGCTGGTCGATCTGGCGCACCTCGGCTGCGATCATCGAGGCGCACCCCCTGGTCGGATCCGGCGGCCCAGAAGCCTACAAGGATCTGTATCGCGAATACTACCCTCGCGTCGTTCCCGACCTGCCCAACGGCTTCGACGACGGCGCCTCGCCGCACGCACATAACAGTTTCCTGTCGATCGCCGCCGAGCACGGCCTGCCAGCGCTCGCGCTCTATCTGGCACTGCTCTGGAGCCTGGCGTGGTGGGCGTTCCGCCGCCGCGGGCAGGGCCGCGAGCGCGCCCGCCTGGCGAGCGCCCTCATCGCCTCGGCGATCGCGGCGGGCATGTTCGAGAACCTCGCGGGGCATTCGACGCCGGCGTACGCGCTGTTCCTCGGGCTCGCGGTGGCGTTCAGCGTGCGCGATGAACCGGGAGCGCCCGGAATCCAACGTGAGCATCAAGCCACCGTGCCTGGATGAGCACGTCGAACTGATCTGTACGCGCCAGGAGCCCTTCACGGAGCTCCCTTCATGGAGACAAGGTCCAGGCGCGATCAGAGCAGATCGGCGATGCGACGGAATTCGGGCTCCTCGGGGTCGGGGGTGTACGCGGCATCCACGATGCGGCGCGACGACCGGGTTCTCAGCGACTGCGAGAAGGCGCACGTCAAGCGTAGCGAGGCGCGACGCCGCGCGAGCGGACAGTCAAGCCGATCGCTTGGCGGCTTGCGAGGTCCGCGATTCATCCAAGCCGACAATTTGTGGGCCATGCGCAGAAAGTCGTCGTAGTGGTCCGGCTTCTGCAGGTAGCCGTCGGCGCCAAGTCGTTCGGACTTGCTCACGTCGCCAGCGAGCTCCGACGAGCTGAGCATGAAGACCGGGATCATCAGCAACTGGTGGGTGCTGCGCACGTGCATGAGGACGGCGAATCCGTCAGTCCCGGGCATATTGATGTCGAGGATGATCAGGGCAGGGGCGGCCGCTTCGCCAGCCCCGACGTGCTGGAGGTAGCGTATCGCCTCCGCTCCGCCGCAAGCCGACTGAAGTGAGATCCGGCCGGCGATATCCTTCATCGCCTCGGCCATCAGGGCGAGGTCGCCGGGATTGTCGTCCACCAGCAGGACCAGGTCGTTCACCGGTGCGAGGACTTCATCAAGGCTGTCGCTGGCGATCACACGGGACCGTATGCACTGGCCTCACGAATCGTTCCTGCCGAATCGCCACCATTGGACAGCGCCAACTCATGCTCTGTGACGACAGAGCCGCGTAGCGAGTGCGCGAAGCGGAAAGTCCAGGGCGATGAGCCGACTGCCGCATCTGCAACCAAGGGTATCCCGTGACGATCCGGTGTCGGATTTCCATGTCAGAGGCCGTCCTGGCCCGACTGGTTGGCGAGAAGGCTCGTGTCAGGTCTGACGGGAGAGGCGAACGGATGTCTCGCATCCAGATAGCGTGGAGTATCTCGCATTCCTCGCCACCCATGGACGTTCACATGCTCCGCTCCCCTGTTTCACCTTCCCTCCTCGCCATCGCTGCGGTCTTCTGCGCCGCATTCGCCAGCTCCGGGTGCGTCCGCGACGAGGATCCAGGCGAGTCGAGGCCTACCGATCGCCCTCACACGTCCGATGCGGCCCCGGTCACTGCGCCCCGAGCCTCCGGAGACGCGGCAGCTGCCTCGTCTACCGCCGATCCGCACGCCGATCCGCACGCCGATAAACGCGCCGACGAAAGCACCGACCCGGCCACTGCTGCGGCTCCCGATTCCGGCGTTGCCCAGGCCAAGCCGGTCTCGTTCCGGATCCAGGAGCCCTGGGCGTCACATGGCGCCAATGTCCGCGCGAGCCTCGCCTTCGACCAGCCCACCGTGCAGCAGCCTGGGGCCACAGCCGCCGACACGCCCACAACGGTATATGCCGGACCAAAGGATTTCGGGAAGCTCGTCATCTACCTGCATTGCACGTTCGATACCCACGCCACGGATGCGCCCGCCGATGCGACCCACGGCCCCTTGGCGCAGCTGGAGTCCGTCCAGGTGTTCAGCGGCAACGGCGTCACCCCGATCGCCGTGTTCACCCGCGAGCAGATGACCTACTCGGTGAACAACCAGGCGGGCATCGAACGAGATGGCCGCGGCGCCGTGGTCTCGACCATTGAGCACGTGCGCATCCCGTTCTGGGAACATGGCGCCCTGGTTCGCGATCACCATCCCTACGCATTCACCGTCGTCGCCCTCGACCACGACGGCAGGACCATGGCCGCCGAGGAGGTGAAGGGCGACGAAGCCGTCGATCCGATAACCCCGTGGCAGAGATGAGGGCGAAGCGGAAGGGGACGATGGCTCGAGGGCCGCGTCGGCGGTGGTCGCTGCACTGCGGCATCGCCATGCCAGCAATCCTGGCGAAGGGTGCGGCAGGTCAGCAGGCTGCGCGCAGCGCAAGCGCGCTGACGGTCAATGCGCGAAGGTGCGCACCAGGGTGTACGATTGGCCGAGCCGCACCGGAGCGTTGCGGAGGTGCGTCGTCATGGTGCTGCGGCGGGCGCCGCGCATGGCAGGGTCGACCTGGAGCACGCCGCCGACGTAGTCGCGGTACTGCACCCATTCGTCATCGATGCGCACCATGGCGCCGGGCACCGTGGGCACGCCCTGCACGCCGGCGATCCTGATGTTGGGATTCTGGTCCTCGATCACGTAGCCGCTCGGGCCATAGCGGCCCGAGGCGAGCGTGACCGAGAAGCGCACGGCCATCGGGAAGGGATCGGGCACGAAGCCCGGCACCGTCTCGGTGCAGTAGTCGGCTCCCGCGAGAGTCGGCGCGATCTCGATGTTTGCCGTGTCCTTCAGCCAATTGTCGGTGGTCCCGGTGGGGTTCATCGGCTGGCGGCGGCTGTTGGCGTTGGAGACCCACACGCTGAAATGCAGGCAGTTGCGCGCGATGATCACCGGCTTCGCGCGCAGCAGGCAGTTCGGGAGGGGTACGGGGGCGGTGGCGCTGACGCCGGACGGATCCTGGAGGGCGAGGTAGCGGTTGACCACGTCGACATTCAGGACGGTCGGCGGGAGCGGCGGATCTCCGGGACCCGGTTCGTCGTCCTCGCTGGCGATCGGCGAGAGCGCGCGGTAGAGCTGCTCCTCGCGGTGCGGCGAGCCGTCGACCCCGTTGATGACGACGGTGGTCACCCAGTAGACCGCCAGCTTGCGGGCTTTTTCCCCTGAGATGGTGATCGCGTCCGGATCCGGATCGGTGATCAGGAAGGCAACCGCGCAATTGCCATTGGGAGGAGTCGCAGCCGGCGGCACCGTGCCGGAGAACAAGCGGCAGCAGAAGAAACCGCCCGCTTTCTCGGGCACCATGCGCTTGAGATCGTCGTCGATGATGCCCAGGGCCGAGATCGCCTCGTCGGTGGACGCGCGCCCGTATTCCCCGGCACGGAAGACATTGGTCGAGGTCAGCAGGATGGTGACCATCGCCAGCGAGACGATGGTGAAGATCAGGATCGAGACCAGGATCTCGGCCAGGGTGAAGCCCGCGCGCGACGAGGCGCGCACCGGATGGGTCAGCAGGCGGGTCATCGCGACCTCGAATTCGCCAACACGCGAACAGGAGCGAGGCAGCGCAGTCGCGCCGAGGTGATGGCCGGGCAGCGGCCGGTGGCGTCGGCGAGATCATCGAGCTTCGGCGAGGGGCCGTTCGCGTACTGCCAGGTGATGCGCATCTCGGCGCCATCCACCGGACGCGCGTCGCGCGTCGACGGCTCGGTGAAGCACATCTCGGCATCCACGACGGGAAGGAAGATATTTCCGATCGGGAAGCCCAGCGACAGCTCGACCCCGGTCTGTTGCGACCAGTCCATCGCCGGATACCAGGGCGTGGTTGGGGTGGCGGGCACGCCTGGGCCCGACCAGATATTCTCATAGGCCAGCGCGCGCGCCTGGACGGTGAAGTAGGAATTGCCAGAGCCGTCGAGGAAGCGGTGGTTCGGATCCTCGGTCGCTTCGGCCAGGGACATGGTGCTGTACGGCGCCGGCAGCATGGCGATCCGGGTCTGATCGAAATACGCGCCATAGAGGCTGAAGGGGAAGCCCACCCAGGCGTAGGAGCGGCTGCGGAAGTGCTCCTTGGTGAGCGCGCCGTTCGGCAGCGCACTCGGCAGGCGTGGCCACCAGCCGATCACGATCGGCTTGGGGTCCGCGGCCCCGCTCCAGCTGCCGGCGACAGGCGTGTTGTACATGCCGCGCAGCCAGGCGGCGGTGGTGTACTTGCCTTCCTGGGCCATTGGCGATCCCACCGGATAGTCGCGGTGGAATTTCGGCCCGATCAACTGGATGACCTCGTTCTTGGCCACCACGCCGGTCGGGTCGCAGAACAGCGCCGCGGGAGCGAAGAGCGTGCGCGGCTGGATGGGCCCGACGGGGATGGCGTCCTGGAGCGCGAACCAGCTGCCTGCCGTCAGCGCCTCGGCCAGCTGCAGCACCGGCCCGACAGGCAGGCGCTTCGCGCTCAGCAGTGGGCGGCGGATCTGGTTGTTGGCCACCAGCGGGCCGTCCGGGATGACGTGGGTGTAGACGCCGGTGTCCACCACCAGCAGGCCGCGCCCGACCAGCTTGGCGAACAGGCCGCCGTTCTTCACCTGGTTCTGGTCGGTGGGGTTGGTGGCGTTCTCGGGCAGCAGGTTGTACTTGCCGGCGATCATCAGCGCGTCGGCATCGCTGAGCTGTTGATAGGCGAAGACCTCGCCATCGATGTCGACCAGGCCCATCTTGCCGTGAGCCCAATCGAACAGCGGGGTGGTCGCCTGGGCGAACATGCCCAGGTCGGCGGGCAGTACGTTGAGCTTCTCGGCGCCGGACGCATCGAAGAAGCGCTTGATGCCGTTGGTGACGACATTGGTACGCGCTGGCGAGCCGGTGCTCAGCTCGTGGCCGTCGATGTTCCCCGGAGCGCCTGCGAGCGGTCCAGCGCAGATGTCGTCGATGGTCAGCGCTGTCGACACGCCAGCGCCGACGCTCGGGCGTTCGCTGTCCTGGCTGCCGAAGAAGATACGCGCCGAGCTGCCGTCGCCGAGCAGGTAGCCGTCCGCCCACAGGTCGAGCCGCGGCAGCTGGCCGCGTGGCTCGTCGATGGCGCTGGTGACGCCGACCGGGGTCTCGCGTGGGGTCAGGTCGCCGCCGCTCCAGCAGGTGCCACAGAGCAGGTCGTACTTCGCGGCCACGATCGGCGCGGTCCAGGCGCCGCCGGTGAGCACGGGATCGAGCGGTGCCGAGAAGGCGAAGTACTCGTTCTTCGAATCGATCTGCAGCGGGTCGTTCACCGGCAGGGTCGGCTGGGGGTAGGCATCGGTCGCGGCGTAGCGGATGGCCGCCTGGAAGGGTTTCTCGGTGCCGGGCAAGACCTTCGGCAGCAGCGTGACCAGATCGCCGGTGGCGACCCAGTGGCCGTGGTTACCCAGTTCGGTCTGGACCGGCAGCACCTGGCTGCCGGCGGCGAAGATCGACAGGGGGCCGACATAGCTGCCGACCTTGGCGCCGAAGTCGGTCCGTCCGATGCCGCGCGACGAGGTGAGGGGATCGGGCTTGTAGGTGAAGCCATCGAGGTTCAGGAAGAACCCGGTGGTGGGCGCGATCCCCGCGTCGGCGCCAAGGATGAAGTGGTACTTCACCCATTCGATGCGGCCGGTGGTCTCCTGCACTTGCAGCAGGAAGGCGTTCGAGCCCACGTAGCTCTGGGTGTAGCGGCCGGCCTCGAGCGGATCGGCGCCCGTGACCGGCATGCCGACGAGTTCGATGGTCGGCTCGCCCGCATCGGTGCTGAGCACGGTGATCGCGTTGGGCGCGGCGGAGGTCGGGCTGCCGGCCGGCATCACCGGCCAGGTCTCGATGGTCTGCACTCCGGTCAGTGTGGTGCCAGAGGAGGCGGTGTAGTACCGGAACTCGGTTTGACCTTTGAATGTGATCATCACCACTCCGCCGAGTGGCGGGAAGGGCACGGGGACGTTGTGGATGGGGATGTCGTCGGTGGTATTCAGACGGCGATCGGGTCCGAAAACCGGCATCTGCGACTTGTCGACCTTGCCCCAGATCTCCCACGGGTGGGCGCTGCCGATGATCGGATCTCCGCTCGCGAAGTCCTGCTGCAGGGCGCAGCCTCCGCGGTAGATGCGCCCGGTGTCCAGGCCCAGGCGGTAGCCGCCGGGCACCACCAGCGCGCCGACCAGGTGCTGTTGGATGTTGGGATACTGCTTCAGTGGATCGGCGCCGGTGACGAAGGTGTTCTGCCGCTGCCCGCGCATGCAATCGTGCAGGTTCGAACCGATGATGGAATCGTAGCGGATGTACTCGTCGTCGATGCGTACGAAACCGCGCGCCGGCAGGAGCTGGGTCAACGGGATGCCCATGGGGGTGGTGAGCGCGATGTCGGCGACGTAGAGCGTCATGCTCGCGTCGTTCACGGCATACGGCAGGGGAGTCTGGAGGATCGCGCTGGGCAGGGTGAAGTGGTCACCGAGCACGGCGGTGGATCCCACCGCGCGGTGCGCCAGCTCTTGGCCGACGACGCCGTCGAGGATGATGTCCGCGCCTTCGGCGCGGTCGCTCGCGAGCGCCACCTGCAGGTGGTACCACTGGTTCTGGCGGAAGTGCGGCTTGGTGTCTGATTTCGGCGTGCAGTAGCAGTGCAGGACGCGGTTGGCCTTGCCGAGGGACGAGAAGCCGAGGAGGTTCGGGTCCTTCGGGCACAACGGTTTCGCGTCGGTCGGGATGAAGAAGCTCGACAGCGAGCGTTCGTCGATGGTCATCGAGGTGATCGAGGTGACGTTGTCTGGCGGGTAGGTGGTGGCGCCGCCGGGGCTGTAATCGACGTCGTGTTCGGCGCTGGGCGGGGCCAACGCCAGGATCAGCATCTCCTTGCTGTCGTCGTAATAGAGCCCGAGGTAGTTCTGGCTGTCGTCGGCGCCCGCGGCCGCCGCGACCTGCCCGAGCTGCGGGATCGCGGTCGCCACCGGTATGCGCGCTTCGCAGATCGGGATGACGCCGCCGCCGGTCCAGTCGTTCTTGGGTTTGAACCACAAGCTGAGGTGCCGAGAGGTCAGCTCGTGCGAATCGATGGCCGGGTCGACCGGACGGCGCTCGGTGAGGAAGCCGACGTTGTTCGAGGCAGGCGCGACTGGGAGCGTCTGCCCGTGCAGCCGGTAGGCGAGATCGGCGCTGAGCTGGTGGTCATAGCCGTCGGGCGTGATGTCGACGGCCGCCGCCGCGGGAGCCACCGGCTTGTACGGCGCGTCGGGCGTGGCGACGGTGGTGGTGGCGCTGAAGATGTCGGCGTCGAGGGCCATCTTCTCGCCGCCGAACGAGACGCGCCAATCGACGGCGACGTGGGTATTGCGCAGCTCCTCGACGTTGGGGGCGGTGGCGGCGAGCGCCGCGATGTCGGGCAGCACGCGCGGGCGGATGCCGGAGTCAGCGGTGATGGGTGGAGGAGGCGTGACGCCGAGGTCGAGGTCGTCGGGAAAGATCGGCGCGCCCGCGGCGCCGAGGCGGCGCTCGTACGCCGTCGGCCAGGCCTGCATCTGGCTGGCGTAGCGCTGTGCGATCAGGGTGTGCAGATCGCCCTGGGTGATCCAGCGGCGCTCGAGCAGGTATTCCTGCGGCACCGCCTGGATCACGTCGCGGCGCAGCTCCTGCGCGGTCTGCCGGCCGAGCACGTCGGTGACGGTGGCGGCGGCTTCGATGGTGAAGATGCCCATCGAGCTGATGCCCAGCGGCGGCTGTTCGTTCGCCACGGTGAATGCGGGGGAATTCACGGGCAGGTTCAGCGTGTAGCTGAGGCCGAAGAGGTTGCCGTAGGTCGGTGTCGCGCCGGGCACGGTGAGGAAATGTCCGAGGCTCGACGGCGGGTTGGCGCCGGCCTGCTGGCCGATGGTGCGCACCACCGAATCGTCGACCGGGGTGCCGCCATCGTCGACGGGCTTCTCGGCCGAACCGTTGTTCAGGGTCTTGCGCACCACCACCGCCAGCTGGTGGATGTTAAGCGGCGCGGGCGCCTCGATGGCGATGGCCGATCCCACCGCGGCGAACGGATTGGCGACGCGATCAGGGACGAACAGGGATTTGCCGTGCACCACCTGTTCGGATTCGCCGGTTTCCGCGATGCCATTGACCATGCCGATGATGTGCGCCTGCGGGGGAGTCGCATATTGGGTCTCGCTCGCCACCACCGAACCTATGCCCAGCAGCGGATGCTTCGGATCCGGGACGCTGTCGAGCCAGAAGGTGTCGTGGATGGTATCGCGCGCGACCACGGTGCCGAGATCGATGAAGCCGTCGCGGCCTTGGCGCGGGTTGTGCAGCGTCAGGTACGGGCGCATGCGCTCGAGCTCGGCGCGGGTAAGGCGGTGGCGGAACAGCGGGTGCTGCGATTGGGGATTGGCGCGCAGCAGCTGCTCGAGATCGGTGATGCGGCGGTCGGGCAGATTGAAGCGCACGCTGGCGAGATGCTGGGCGAGCTGGCCGACGGTGTCGGAGTCGTACGGGTATGGCGCTGGCACCACCTCGTTGTCATCCCAGTCGGTGATCCCGAGGGCCGCGAGGAATTTCTGCCACACCACCGGCCCCATGTCGTTGGGGTCGAGCTTGCCCGCCTCGTCGGTGACGATCGCGCCCAGGTAGGTGCGCTGCTTGGTCTCCGAAGGCAGGGGAACCGCGTTGTACGCCGTCGGCGTGAGCGGGAAGCCCTCGGGCAATAGTCCGATCGAGCCGTCTCCGTTCGGACCGGCGTCGAGCGGCACCACCGCTGCCTTGTAGCCGGCGGGGGTATCGGGATTGATGGGCGCGGCGAATCCTGCCACCGGAGCCCACGGTGCATAAGTCTCGGCGAGGCTGGTCCACGCCGCGGTCGGGCTTCCCGGCAGGGCCGCGCGCAGCGACGGGGTCTCGGCATAGGCGGCGATCGCGGTGGCCATGTTGGCCGCGCTGTCGCGCCCGATCTGCGCGACCTTGCTGTCGGCGAACGAGCGCGTGCCTGCGAGGCTGGAGGACTGCGTGTACAGGAAGGGCAGGCCGAGCAGCAGCAGGGCCGCGAGCAGCACCAGGGCGAGGATCAGGGCGGCACCGGAACGTGGCATGTCTGTCCGTGGTATCCGAGGAGAGTCTGGCCGTCGAGGGGCTGGCGGATGAACGTCTGTCCGTGGCATGGAGATCACGGATCAGGGAACCGTGGTGGTCGCGCTGGTGACGACCCCATCGACGCTGAGGTTGACGGTGACCAGCTGGTCTCCGCGCGTGGCGACGCCGCCGGACATGGCGAACTTCAGGTCGCTGGTGGCGACGGGAATGGTCGCGGGACTCTCGCCGTAGCTGCTGGCCTGCACATGGCCGTCGGGATGCACGGTGATGCGGTAGCTCGCTTGCGGCGTCACGCCAGCCGGGAGGGTGCCGGCGCGGTCGATGGCGAGCCGGTAGAGGCGCGCGTCGTCGATGATGCCGCCCAGCTCCACTTCCTGATCGGCGACCGGCAGGAGGCTCAGGCTGGTGGGGAACTTGCCGTGGCCGAGGTGGACACTGTCGTCGGTGGCCACGGTCGCGCCCCTGAGGTAGCCGCCTTCGAAAGGCTTGGCGCCGACCAGCACGCCGTTGCGGTAGAGCTCGAGGCGCTCGCCGTCGTAGAGCATGCCGACCTCGTCCCAGCTGTCGCCATTCATGGGCGCGGCGATATCGGGACCATCGAACAGCGCGGGCGTGTCGCGGACCGTGCCGGACAGCGTCTCGACCTCGCCGCCAGCGGCCACGTCGTTGATCGAGCTCACCCACTTCTTGCCGGAGCTCTCGGAGTTCACCCAGCCGAGGATCTCCCAGCAGTCGAAGGTCGGCTCGTATGGCGCCGGCGTGGTGGGCAGCACCGGCACATGGTCGACGTGCTGGATCTTCCGGCGCAAGCCCTGCAGCACCAAGCCGCAGGTGCACTGGTCCTCGTCGTCGCTGCCGACCAGGATCAGCGGCACGATCGCCTTGTCGCTCGCCGGACCGGGTTTCACGCTGCACGAGATGTAGAAACCCTCGGTGCGGCCGCGCGCGGTGCGGCGGGCCAGGCGCTTGGAGCGGTCGAGCGGGATCGGCGCGAGCGAGGTCTTCGGCGGGCCGGTCAGACTGGTGAGGCCCTTGCCGGAACGACCGATCAGCACCGAGAACTGTGGCGGGATCGCGGTCTCCTCGAAGGTCTCGTTCCACAGCATCAGCTGGCTGACGCCGAGCACCGAGCGATCGGTCTGGCTGATCTCGATGGTCACCGGAGTGCCCGAGCTGCGTGCGGCGTGGCGGGCTTGCCGCACCACGTCGGCGACCATGTGCTCGGTGCCCACCAGGGCGTTGACACGCGGGGTGTGCAGGATCGCGCCGATCGAGATGCCCATGAAGATCATGATGATGCCGATCACCACCAGCAGCTCGATCAGCGTGAAGCCCCCGCCCAGCCGCGTGGCTGTGGATGGCGCCCTTCGCAGAGTGACCGGTCCGCTGCGCATGGGCCGGATCACTGCTTCCAATTGGTGATGTCGTCGGTGTCTTTGTCGCCGTGCTGGTCGATCTCGTCGGCGCTGGCCGACCAGATCTGGAACGAATCCGGATGTGGCGGCGCGTCGGTGTCGATGGCGATCGGCGCTCCGGCGAGGTACGGATAATACTTCACCGGCCGGTAGCGCAGGACCTTGACCTTCCACGGGTCCAGCAGCGAATAGCCGGTCACGCCGAACGGATCGCGATCGGACTTGGCGAGCAGCGGGAGAAGTTCACCGGCGACGGCCACCCAATCGCTCTCGCTGATGGTGTCGGCGGTCTTCGGGGTGGCGGCTGGCATCAGCGTGGACTTGATCAGGAGGCTGTCGGGGTAGTCGCCATTGAGCAGGCGGTAGTGCTCGCAGGCGACGGTCACCTGCGCGATCTGGCTCCGGCACCTGGTCTTCATCGCCTGTTTCTTCACCATGTTCATGGCGGGAAACAGCATGCCGAGCAGGATCATGATGATCCCGATCACCACCAGCAACTCCATCAACGTGAAACCCTTGCGCGTCATGCCGGCTCCAGGGGATGTTCTACCGCATCTCAGCCGTGGCGTTGCCCACCAGCACCCTGGCATGACACCACCGAAGGCATTTGGGCGCAAGTACTTCGGGATGAGACGCACGGGTCTTGTAACGTCCGGACAGGATTATTGGCGTGGTCAACCGAGTCGATGGTTGCGAGGGGAGGCCTTGCCGGCGATCGGGCGCGATGGCCTCGATGGCTATTCGTCGCCTTCCTCGAAGCAGACCAGCTGCCCAGCCTTGGTGGGCACGAACACTCGGCCGTCGTACGCCAACACGCCGCCCACCGCGGCGCCGCCGACATCGGCCTTCCAACGCTCGCTGCCGGTCAGCGGATCCAGGCAGTGCAGCAGACCCTTGCCATCGGCGATATAGACGCCGTGCGCGCCGATGGCGGGGGACCCGGGCAGGGTGCCCAAGCTGCCCTGGGCGGGGAAGCGCCAGAGCAGCTGGCCCGGGTGCGCGAGATCGATCGCCACGATGCGCCCCTCGGCGACCGAGACGAATGCGACCGGCTGGCCGGGGAGCAGCACGGGTGTCGATGGCGAGGTGCCGTCGATCGGCCAGGCCGCGACGACGCGCTTGCTGTCCGGCACGTTGCGGTCGCAGTCGAACGCCATGACCACGCCGGACATGTCGCTGACCATCAGCGAGTCGCGGTCTGCGACCTTGGCCTTGACCAGCTTGCCGATGAGATCGCCGCGGGATTGCAGGGTGTAGAGCTTGCGCGGCGGGCTGAGCTCGGTGATCTCGGAGATGTCGTAGGCGATCAGGCTGGTGCCGGCGGGCACGTACAGGATCGACATCCCGGCGGGATGGTCGACGAATGGAGCGCCGGTGATGTCGGCGTCGGACGCCAGCTTGGGATAGGCGCGCGTCGCGCCGGTGGGGTCGACCTCGATGATCTGCAGGCCAGCTTTGATGGTCGCCGCGAACACCAGCAGCTGGCCGGGCTTGATCTCGTGCTCCTGGACCCACAGGTGGCCGTTGAGGCGGTCCTGGGCGTTCAAGGACTGCGGCCACTGCCACAGCCGCACGCGGCTGTTGAGATCCACCGCGAAGACGTGGTCGTCGAGCACCGCGTAGGCGCGATCCTGGTAGACGAACGGCGCGACGGTGAATTCGGCGATGTTGTTCGGGAACTTCACCTCGCGGTTCGCACCCAGCACCGGGTCGATCATCTCGAGGGTGCCCTTGTCGGTGCCGAGCAGCACCAGCTTCTGGGCGACGATGGGGCGGGTGGCTGAGGCTCCCGACAGGTCGGTGCGCCAGCGCCAACCGCGTGAAAGCGAGACCACGGCCTGGGTCTTGCGTCCCTTCACGTCGATTGAGAACTTCTGCGGCGAGAATCCCGGACGCGAGGCCTCGACCGTGACCGATTCGTTGACCCGGTAGGTGATCCGCTCCGACCAGCTGCCGCGCTTGCCAGCGGGCGCCGAAACACGGCTCTCCTCGGCTCCTGGCCGCTTGATCGAGAGCTGCACGCGGTTGCTGTCCATCTGCAGGGTGAAGGGCAGCTCGAGCGTCGCGTAGTAGTCGCCGACGGTGCGGCCTGAGGCCTCCTTGGCCAGCGTCGCAAGCTCGTCCACCTGGGTGAAGGTCGCCTGGTCGTCGCCACGGTTGGCGGCGTCGGCGGCGAGCTTCCCGAGGTCGTGGGCCATCTCGAGCTCGATAGAGAGCACGCGGGCGCGGGCCTTGTCGGCCCACTGCTCGCCCTGGCCGGTGGCGGCGCGCCGGAAGGCGGTGAGCACCTCGTGCTTCGATCCGTTCTGTTCATAGCGCTGGGCGCGCTCGTAGAGCTTCTGCGCGCTCTTGGATGCGTCGGACCATTCGGCCATCGAGCGCGTGTAGTCCTCGCGCAGCGAGGCGGGCAGATCCTTACGGTCGAGGATGGTCTGGAGGATGGCGATGGCGCCGTCCCAATTGAGGTTGTTCCAGAGGCTCTCGGCCTCTTTCATCTTCGTCGATACCTGCGATTTGATGCGCTCGAAGTGGATGGCCTCGAGGATGGTGTCGGCGTTCGAGGCCGACTGGGTGTTCTGGTACTTCACCTTCATCTCGCCGATGATGGCCTCGGCCTCTTCGTACTTGCCGGCTTCGCGCGCGGCGTCGGCGCGTTGGAACTCGAGGCCGGCGCGCGCTTCGAAGTCCTTCTCGATCTGCGTGCGGCGCTCCTCGAGGCGGCGGCTGACCTCGGAGTTGGTCCCGTACTTGGTCTTGAGATCGTCGAGCTCCTCGAGCAGTTGGAGATGGCGGCCGGACTGCATGCCACTGGTGAGAGTGGCCTCGAAGTCGTTGACCTTGCTCTCGCCGTACTGCTTGATGACGTGCCCGTGGTAATATTCCCAGCCGAAGACCATGGCGGTGGCCGCGAGCGCGACGATCGCGACGTAGACCAGGATGCGCGCCGCCTTGCTGGTCTTGATTGCCTCTGAATTCTGCGCATGGCCGAGGACCTGGTCCTTGACGTTGTTGTACTTGCAGTCGGCATCGAGGATCGCGCGCAGCGTATCCAGCGCCTTCTTCGGCCGCTCGCCGGTGAGCAGGGCATGCCACAGCGATTTGTATTCCACCACCGCGTTCTCGGTCTGGCCCTCGAGCAGGTACGCACGCGCCAGGTAGCGGTGCGGTTCTGGGGAACGCGGCAGGAGATTCTTGGCGCGATGGCAGGCGTCGATGGCGCGCGGCAGATCCTTGCGCGCGAGGTAGGTCTGCGCGGCGGTAGCGTACGAGGCGGCGGCGGGTTCGACTTGGCCGAGCTCGGCCTGGATCTGGCCGCGCTCGAAATGCAGATCCGGATCGTCGGGCGACAGGTTGATGACGGTGTCGAGATCGGCGAGCGCGTTGGGCAGATCGCCCTGGTCCTGCGCCATCTGGATGAGTTCGAGGTACAGCTCGACCGCGCGCGGGGCCTGGTTGAGCTTCACGCAGCACTCGGCGAGAGGGCGCATCACCTCGGGGATCGGGGCTTGGCGGATGGCGTTGTCGAGCAGCTCCTTGGCCTGCTGCATGTCGCCCTGCTGCATCAGCGAGACGGCGTCGTCCACCACCTCCTGGGCGGTCTTCGGCCGCGCAACGCCAGCGAGGACGAGCTGGGCGACGATCGCGAAGGTGTCGAAGCGGGTGACGCCGACGGACATGGCGATGGCATTCAGCGAGTGGCGCCCGTCGAGGTAGCGCAGCACCTTGAGCATCTCGGGGTCGGTCTGCACGTTCTTGAGATTGGCGCGGCCATCGTTGTCGACGATGTACAGGGCATCGGGGTCGGTGATGACCTCGCGGATGCGTTTCCACTCGTCCATGCGGCGCGTGGCTTCCATCACCAGCTGCGTGGTCTGCACCATCGCGTTGCCCATCGCCACCACGTCGAGTGAGGTCAACTCCTGGACTGGCGCGCCGTCGATGAAGGTGAAGTCGCCTTCTTGCCATTCGAACACCGGGCACACCAGCTCCTCGATGCACCACGCGCTCATCTCGTCGAGTTCGTAGTCCGCCACCGCTCCGGACGACAGCACCAGATCCCTCAGCGGTTGGTTCGAGGCGCGCAGCTGCTGGCTGAGTTCGTCGGCCTTCTCGGCAGCGAGCTGGCCCTTGTGCACCATGGCATCGAGCAGGTACGGACGGTTGTTCACCACGGGCGCCGAGCACATGGCGATCTGGCCCTGGTCGAAATAGATGTGCACGCTCGTCACCGGCCCGGACACCGCGAGCGTCCCGGTCTGCCGATTCATGTTCAGCGTCTGGAAGATGTCAGTCAGGTTGACAGAGCTGAGCTGGCCTTGGAAGCCCATCGGTGTATCCGAGTGTCGGTGTGAGCGGGAAAAGCGCGAGCGGCGTGCTTGGAAGGATACACCAGACTAGGCGGGAAACCCAGTAGGGTAAGCGCTTTCCAACCCCGCGAGGGCCATCGGGCGGGTGATCCACCGCGGTCGTTT
This sequence comes from Planctomycetota bacterium, assembly GCA_038231435.1. Lineage (GTDB taxonomy): Bacteria > Planctomycetota > UBA11346 > UBA11346 > UBA11346 > JACCZE01. The sequence continues at coordinate 37,532 of JBBRLJ010000033.1, read as the reverse complement.
CGCACGTCGGTCGCGAGCGCGGCCGTTCCGCTCATTCCAGATGTGGACGGGCGCGTTCACGCCGAGTGGCGGACCCTGGCACCGCGATGAGAAAACGTCCGGAATCGATCCTCGCTCACGTTCCCTCCGCCTCCGGCTGACGACGACGGATGACGGACGCTGATTTAGAGATTGCCGAACAGCGAGTCGAGCTGGTCCTTCATCGCTTCCGAGAATCCGGCGCCCAGGGTCTGCTGCTGATCGCTCGGGGCGCGCTTCGACGCTTCGACGAGGACTCCTTCGAGCTGGGTCGAGAGCTCCTTGCACAGCACTTGGATCATTCCCGGCTTCACCTGGCTCGAGAACACGCAGACCTGGAGAGTGCGCTCGCCGAGCAGGGTGATGTGGATGCTCTGGCCCGTGCCTTGATGGAACAGGACGCGGAACTCCTTCTCTCCGAGCAGCCTGGCGACCTCGCGCGTCGAGGCGAAACTACCCGCGACGAGCGCGGCGAGAGCGCTGGAATCGTGGCTCTGGTGGAATCCCTGACGGGCCACCATGTGGCCTTCCTGGTCGATGAGCAGGGCGGATTGCGCGTTGGCCTTCTTCACGAAAGCGAGCAGGACGCCATTGATCTTGTCGATGTCGGCGGCGTAAAAGACCAGTCGCCGCAACTTCAGGGCCTCGTTTTCGCTGACCATTACGGGCTCCCCGCCGGGGTCGTGGCTGGAGGAGCCGCTGGAGGCTCGGCGACCGGCGTGTTCACGGGTGCCGGAGTCGGTGCTGGTGCTTCCTGAGCCGGGGTGGCGGCGGGGGCGGCAGCGACCGGGGGAGCAGGTGACGGCGTAGGCGCGGCGGCGGGAGCCGGAGTCGGCGGGGTGGCGGCTACCGGAGCTGCCGCGGTCGGAGCCGCGGCGATGGGAGCGGTGGCGGCCGGAGCCGCCACCGCCGGCGCGTCGGGGAGGACGGGCGCAGGGGTATGCGCCACCGGCGCTGCTGGGGTCGTTGGCGCGCTGGCCACCGGCTCGGCCGAGCTCGCCATGGGCAGGGCAGCGGAATGGGCCTGCGATTCGCCCATGAACATGCGCTGCATGTTCGGCGGCAGCTGGGCGCGTACCGCCGGGACGAACATGCACAGGATGAAGAGGATGATGATGGCGATGACCAGGAAGATCAGGACCAGCAACATGGCGCGGACGGCTCCGCCGCCCGACTTGTTCTCTTGGTAACGGCGCAGATTGGGATCGGTCGAACCGAGATCCGGATTGGCACCGGCGGCACGCTTGTCGATAGCCGGCGGCTTGGCCTTGGCGAGATGCTTGTCCTTGGGGCTGAGGTCCTCGGGTGGGGGCACCACCGCGTTGCCTCCCGCCGGAGTCGGCGTGTAGTTCGGGCGTGGCGGCACGCCTTGCGAGCGCGGAGGCACCACGGGAACGCCGCGTTCAGAACCAGGGCGCCCTTGGATCTGCGTGGCTGGGGCGGCCGGGCGTTGGGGAAGGCGCTGCTGACCGAGCGGAGTGGTCGAGGTGCCTTGCGGGAGTTGCTGGGGTACCTGCGGGCGCTGCGCGACGCCGGTGGGCACGCCCGCCTGCATCGGCGGCAGCTTGTTGGCGCCGCTCGGGCTCTGTACCGGCACGCCCTGCGAGGGACTCTTGCCTTCGAGATTGGTGGCTGTGCGCCGGCGGGTGGACGCCGGCGCATGCTCCTTGTTGAGCTTCTCGATCACCAGGCGGCTGATCTCCTTGAGGGTGGCGAACACGCCCTTGCCCTCGCGCGCGACGCCCTCGAACACCGGAGCGTTCATAGGGTTCATCTGCGCGTTCATGTCGGGGATCGACATCGCCGTCGGCAGATCGCGCTTGTTGTATTGGAGGACCACCGGCACGTCGTCGAGGGTGAGACCCATCTCGGCGAGATTGTCGCGCAGATTCTGCAGCGATTCGAGGTTCTCCGGCATCTTCTCGGGAGACGAGTCGGCGACGAAGATCACTCCGTCCACACCTTGGAGCACCAGTTTGCGGGTGGCGTTGTAATAGATCTGCCCAGGCACGGTGTAGAGCTGGAACTTGGTGCGCATGCCGGCGACCTGCCCGAGATCGAGCGGAAGGAAGTCGAAGTACAGCGTGCGGTCGGTCTCGGTGGCGATCGACACCATTTCGCCGACGGCGTCTTTCGGCGCCTTCTTATGGATGATCTCGAGATTGGTCGTCTTCCCGGACATGCCTGGTCCGTAGAAGACGACTTTGCAACTCACTTCGCGTTGGCCGAAATTGATCTGAACCATGGGTTGTCCGATGCGTGGGGGGTCGGCGGTCCGGCGTGCGTCAGGTCGCCAACGTCAGGCGCTGAGTGATGCGTTCGACGAAAGGCTTGGTCTCCAGCTGGAGCAGGGCGAGATTCGCCGACGGATCGATGACGATCGCGAGGAACGCCGGGCCGGTGGAGAGCACGACGATGCCGCCCAGCTCCGAGGCGGCGTTGAACGCGGCGAGCTTGCCGAGCTGGTAGTTGGAGCAGATCTTGTTGGTGCCCTCGAGCAGGTTGCCGATCGAGGCCGCGAGCTGGTTCTCGTCGGTGCCCTGGCGCAGGGCGGATGCCATGACCAGGCCCTCTCCGGAGACCAGCATGGTGCCGCCCACGCCGCGCACGCGATTGAGCTGTTGCAGGAGGTCGTTCATCAGGCGGCCCCGAGGTCGATGAGGGTCTGGCGGGCGCGCAGCTCGAGCATGGCCGGACGGACCGTGACATCGGCGAGCACCACCACGCTGAATGCGCGATCGCGCTGGAAGGTGAGCACCTGTCCGGCTCCGCCGGTCAGCGCCCAGGTCGAGAGCTTCTCGATGCCGACCACGGTCAGCGCCGCTTGGGCCGATCGGGCGACGTCCGCCGACAGCGCGGCGAGCAGCTCGTCCTGGCCGGCGGCGAGATTCTTGGTCACGACCACGCGGCCGTGCATGTCCACCACCAGGGCCCCGCGCACTCCGGGCTCTGCGCACAGCGCATCGAGTGTCGCGGTGCGCGAGCCCGTGGAGGCCTTGATCGCGGTGGTCATGGGACCCTGGAACGGCATCAGGGGTTCATTCCCGAGCGAGCTCTTGCCAGCGGCGCCAGCGGCCGCGGCTGGCGAGGGGGCGATGCCGTGGGCCTTCTCGAGTTCGGCGATCTTGGCGGTGGCGGCGGCATCGTTCGGCTTGATCGCGAGCACCTGCCTCAGGTTCGCGATCGCCTTCGGCACGTCCTTGTCGAAGACCATCATGTCCGCGAGCAGCATGTAGCCGTTGACGCTGCGCGGGTCGCGCTCGATGCCGGTCTGCAGCAGCTTCAGGGCGTCGTCGCGCTTGCCGCGAGACGACTCGATCTCGGCCAGGATGACGTAGGCCTGGCCGTTGCGAGGGAACTCCTTCATGCAGCGGCGGCACACCTGCTCGGCCTCGTCGTTGCCACCCGCATTGCGGGCAAGCTCGGCAAGCCGGTTGTAGAGGGAGGCGGAGGGGAAATTCTCCACCTTCTTGCGCAGGCGTTCGAGTTCTGATTCCACCCGCGTGGTCTCCTGGTGGCGATGCGCACCGATCCGGCACGCCGGCCATGGTCGGCCGATGCCGAGCTTTCCATAGCGCTCCCAGGCAGGAGGTGCCCGAGCAAATAGCGCCTAGGATTCGGCTTACACCTGCTCTCTACATAGTGACGGGATGGCGAGCAGTCAAGGCGACTTGTCAGTTCGGGCTCGGATGCGGAGCGCATGCGTGCCTATTTCCGACCGTCTCGTCCAAGTGAATGCAACCGATGAATCAAAGCGATGGCGCCGGCGCCGACTCGTCGGACTCGTCGGATCTGTCAGTGAGGTGTCCCGCTGTCCCGCTGGTCGACCGCCGAACCGCGCGCGTGCCAGCCGGTGCAACACATCTTCCCATTGCCATCTCCGGAGCATCCTCCGTCGCGTGCGCGAACTGATCTTCATCGTCAACGCCGAGAGCGGCGGCAGGCGCGGCAGGTGGTTGATGAAGCATTTGCGCACGCTGTTTCCAGAGGATCGGGTGCTGCCCCTGGCGGGGGTCGACATCGATCGGGCGATCCGACGCAGCCGGGACGAGGACGGGGCAGTGGTCGCCTGTGGCGGCGATGGCACGGCTGCCTGCGTGCTCGAGGCCTCGTGGCGCGCTGGTGGATCGGTGCCCATCGGCATCGTTCCTCTGGGCACCGGCAACGATCTCGCACGCAGCATGGGCTGCCGATCCAGTGGCGGCTTGGTGTTCTCGGCATTGCGCGCGGGAGTCCCGCGCCGCATCGACCGGTGGGTACTGCGCGCTCCCGAGGGGGCTCGGCATCCCGAACGCGCCTGGTTCAACTACCTCAGCGTCGGCTACGATGCACGCGTAGCGCACCGTTTCCACGCGCTGCGGCGGCATCATCCCGCCATGTTCCGCTCGCCGACGGTGAACAAGGTGCTCTACGGGATGGTCTCGCTAGGTGAGCGGGGCGGCCCAGTCGCGGGCGCGGTGCGACTGCATGCCGCCGGCCCGATCGCGGTGCCGGCCTGGTCGGGGGCGGTGGTGCTGGCGAACATCGCCAGCTACGCAGGCGGGACCCGGCTCGGGTCGGGCATCCTACCCGACGACGGATCGCTCGACGCCTTCGCGCTGCCTGCCGGCCTGGCGATGGGCCTGGCGATGGGCGGGATCCGCCGTGCCCACCGGCTCGGCGCGCATCGCCGCGTCGACATGCACATCCTCCACGCGGTGGCGATGCAGATCGATGGCGAGCCGCTCATCGCTGGGCCAGGCCACTACCGAGTGATCCATGGCGGGACCGTCCAGGTGCTGGTCCCGCCAAGCTGATCATCAGCCCATCAGCCCATCAGCCCTCGACCGACCGATCGATCGACCTATGGGGCTCATCGGCCACAGCGTTGCGCATGGGCCCGATCCCGTGGTATCCTCGTGGATGGACCAGCCTGAGGCAGGGACCTCGTCCCCACGGGCCGGCCCGGGCGATAGCGATACTCGCGCGACCGGTCCATACGGACGAACGGTGTCGGCGGAGCAGTTCAGCGCCGCCGGCGTGGAACCGCTGGCCACACCGCCCGCCGGCGCGGACTGGCCGAGGCTCAACGGCATCAACGTGACGCGCCGCCTGCGCCGTGGCGGCACGTCCTCGGCGGATGGCGACGCGCGTTTCCAGGTCGAGAGCCTGCTGGGCGTCGGAGCGACCGGCGAGGTCTATTCCGTCCTCGATCGCAACTTGCGTCGGCAGGTCGCCATCAAGGTGCTCAACCGCGAATTGATCGACGATCACGACCAGGTCACCGGGTTCGTGGACGAGGCGCGCATCACCGCCTCGCTCCAGCATCCGAACGTGCTGCCCGTGCACGAGATCGACGTCACCGAGGAGGGCCAGCCGTACTTCAGCATGAGCCGCATCGAAGGCTGCTCGCTCGGCTCGGTCATCGCCCAGTCCTCACCCGGCGCCAGGCACGCCAAGATCGCCACCGCCAACTCGGTGGTCAGTACCATCCTCGCGGTCTGCCACGCCATCTCGTATGCGCATCACCAGAAATTGGTGCACCAGGACATCAAGCCCGACAACATCATGCTCGGCGATTTCGGCGAGGTGCTGGTGCTCGACTGGGGGAGCGCGGTGCGCATGGATGCCGATGGCAAGGTGCGGACCCGGATCTACGGCACGCCGCTGTACATGAGTCCCGAGCAGGCGCGGCGGGAGCATTCGGACGCGACCAGCGACATCTACTGCATCGGCGCCACCCTCTTCCACGCCTTGACCCTGAGGCTGCCGATCTGGTCGGATGATTCGGAGGCGTTCTGGAACATGAAGCGGCGAGGCGATATCGCGCCGCCCGACGAGGCCGAGCGGGCGGCGATGCCGGCTGAGCTGCTCGAGATCGCGCTCAAGGCGATGGCTCCGGTGTCCGGCGACCGCTATCCCGCTCTCGAGGCCATGCTGCGCGACCTCGAGCGCTTCCAGGCCGGTCTCGCGGTCAGCGTGCATCGCGATTCCCTGTGGCGCCGCTTCAGGCGCTGGCACAGACGCAACGCCAAGGTGTTCTGGATCTCCGCGGCGGCCGCGTCGCTGGTTGCCGCGGCCGCGGGGGTAGTCGCCATCGACAAAATCAAGGAACTCACGGTCTGGCGTCCGGTCTGCATCGAGGACTTCTCCAGGCCGGCGGAAGCGCTGGCCGAACACTGGGTCGGTCGCTACCGGACCGACAACTCCAATATGACCTTCTTCGATGCGCCGCTCACCGACGGCGATTTCTTCACCGTCCACGATGGCGCGCTCCACGTCGCCACCGACAAGCCAGTGCCGAAGCTCGGCAACCGCAAACCCATCGTCGACGTCGCGTATGTGCCGGGCCTACGCGGCAACATCCGCGTCGAATGGGACTACTCGTCAGAGCTGAACAACCGCAATTTCAACTGTTTCATGGCCGGCAGGAACCGCGAGGACGGCTTCACCTTCCATGTCGGAGGCTTCGGCGATCCCTCCAGCGTGGTGCTGACCAAGGGGAACAACTACATCCATCTGGTCCACGACATCTGTCCGAGTCCGCTCGCAGTCGGCAGGGTGTACCGCTTCGCGATGGAGCACGAGGATCGCCACGTGCGCCTGTTCATCGACGGCCATCGCGTCGTCGACTACATCGACGCCGAGGACTTCGGCAGTGCCATCGAGCAGAGCTTCGGCTTCGACTCCTATTCGGACTCGCGACTGGTGATCGACAACGTCAAGGTCTACCACCAGTCCCTGGCGCAGCGCATCTCGCCGATCCAGGTCGGCGACCGCTTCTTCCAGCTCCAGCAGTATGAGGAGGCAGAGCGGCAATACGCCGAGATCGCCGCGTCGTATCCCGGTACCAGCCTCAGACCGCAGGCGCTGTTCAAGCTCGGCATCTGCGCTTCGCGCCGGAATCACCGCGAGGATGCCGAGCGCAAGCTGGCGGATTTCGAGAAGGAGTACCAGGGCCACGAGCTGGTGCCGTTCTCCATGTACGAACGCCTAGCGCTCGCCCGGGCCGGGAAGTCCGAGGAGGCGGTGGCGCGCATCCGTTCAGGGCTCATCGCATTCAAGGGTCATCCCATCCTGCGCCAGGTGCTGATCGAGATCGGGCAGGAGCAGCTGCCGATGCTGCGCGCCACGCCCGCCGTGGTGTTCGGGGATCTCCCATATCCCGAGGACATCGTGCGGCGCATCGAGGAGGAGTACGCCGTGCTTGAGCGGTGGGCGAAGGATTATGGGACTTCGCTCGACAAGAATCCGTTCACCAGCTCCGCCCCGGAAGTGCTGGAGCGCTACGGCGATTACGCCTTCATCTTCGCGCATTGCGCGGAACAGGAGAGCATCGTCGCGCGTGCGCTGATGCGCATGGGACGTTTCGAGGAGGTGATCAGGCGTTTCCCGAAGGATTCCGGCCACCGCGCCCAGGCGCTGAACAACCTCGGACGATTCGACGAGGCCTTGGCGTTGCCGGGACTGCCCACCGGCGATCTCGAGTGGACCCTGTTCCTCAGCGGCGACATCGCCCGGCTCGAAGCCGAGCAGCCATCCGCGTGGGCGTTGAACCGGATGAAGTCCCGCGCTGGGCGTGGGTCCGAGGTCCTCGCCGTCGTGCAGAGTCCGTCGAACGAGTTCGAATTCGGCTACACGCAGCGGGCAGAGGCCCTGATCGCACTCGGCCGCGCCGACGAGGTACTGCGGGACTACCACCATCCCGCCGCTCACGCTCGCGCGTTGGTGGCCTTGAAGCGTTACGAGGAAGCGATCGTGGCGAATCCCGCGGACACGGTCGCGTGCCCGATGGCCGGGCTGGGGATCTTCATCGACGGCAATGCGCAGCGCTGGCGAGAAATCCAGGCGGTCCTGGATCGCCTGCAGCCCAATCTCGACGATGACGATGTCGAATTCTCGGGCTACCTGATGGCTCCGGTCCTGCGCGCCATTTCCGGCGAAGCCGTGGATCCGAGGCAGGCGTATGCGCGCGTGCTGCGGGACATGAAGGAGACCTTCTGCCAGCGCCTGTGGCATACCGCCGCCTACATCGCGGGCGACATCGACGAACAGCGCTTCAGGGAACAGCCGAACCGCACCAGCCTCGACACCAGGCTGCTGCTGGCCAGGGCCCTGCGCGCCGAGCTCCATGGCGACCGCGCGCAGGCGCTGGAATGCTACACCGCCTATTCGGCGCTCCCCCCATGGAAGCGGTCGTGCAGCGATTGCGAGGAGATGTTCCGTGCCTGGCGGCTCCAAGCGCTCGCCGTCCAGGCGGCTCGATGACGGCCGACCCGGGGACCTCCGGCGCGGACGGTGCCGCGCTCGCGGCGCGGGCCCGCACCCAGTCCGCCGAGGAATTCGGCCAGGATCGGTCGGGCCCGCGAGGGCCGGACGAGCCGCCTGGATCTCCGCGGTTGAACACCAGCAGGACTAGGCGCCGGGTTCCAGATGGCCTGGGTCAGGCGGCCGCCGGAGGCGAGCGCTTTCGCGTCGAGGAGCTCCTCGGCATGGGCGCGACCGGCCAGGTGTATTCGGTGCTCGACCGCAACCTCGAACGCCTGGTGGCCGTGAAAGTGCTGAATCCCGAGTTGGTGGGTAGCGCCGAGGATGTCGGCGGCTTCGTCGAGGAAGCGAGGATCACCGCCTCATTGCAGCACCCGAACGTGTTGCCGGTGTACGAGATGGACGTCACCGACGAGGGCCAGCCGTACTTCAGCATGAGCCGCATCGCCGGCGTCTCCCTAGGCGCGGCAATCGCCGCTTCGACGCCCGAGCGGCGGCATGCTAAACTCCCATCGTTCAACGCCATCGTCAGCATCATGATCGACGTCTGCAACGCCGTCTCGTATGCGCATCACCAGGGCATCGTGCATCAGGATATCAAACCCGACAATATCATGCTCGGCGATTTCGGAGAGGTACTGGTCTTGGATTGGGGGAGCGCGGTGCGAGTCGACGCGCAGGGAAAGATCACCGCGCGCATCTACGGGACGCCGCTGTACATGAGCCCGGAACAGGCCCGCAACGAGTTCGCGGACCGTTCGAGCGATGTGTACGGGATCGGCGCGACCCTCTTCCACGCGCTCACCCTGCGCCTGCCGACCTGGTCCGACGATCCGGACAAGTTCTGGGAGATGAAGCGCGGAGCGAGAATCCGGCTACCGGATGAGCAGGAAAGGCGGGCGCTGCCGGCTGAACTGCTGGAGATCTCGATCAAAGCGCTGGCTCCATCACCCGCTGGTCGATATGCCTCGGTCGACGCGCTGCGCCGCGATCTCGAGCACTACCAGGCAGGTCTCGCGGTCAGCGTGCACCGCGATTCACCGTGGCGCCGGTTCCGGCGCTGGCACCGCCGAAACGGCAAAGTGTTCTGGTCGGCCGCTGCGTCGATCATCGCGTTGGCTGGCGCCGGCGCGTATGTATGGCAGGAAAAGGGAAAGGAGAGATCTGGGTGGCAAGAGGTGGCGCGAGAGGACTTCGAAAGCGCATCGCTCGGAGAACTCTCGAATCGCTGGACTGGTCGGGTGAAATCCGCGAGCAAACTGGACGCCCAATTCGAGTCGATCGAGATCACCGACAGGGGGCTATTTCGAGTTGGAGGCGGAACCTTCACAATGCTCAGCAATGGCACACTGCTCGATGTGGCCTGGCGGCATCGCCTGCGCGGCAACATCCGAGTCGCCTGGGACTACCGCTGCGTAGGCCGGAACCGCGATCTGAACTGCTTCATTGGCGGCGACGACCGCGATGGTGGATTCACCTTTCACATCGGGGGTTTCGGCGAAGCGGGCAGCTGCGCGCTGACCAAGGGCGATTTCCGCAACCTCGTGAACCTGGTCTTCGTCAGCGGCCGCGAGCCGTTGGCCCCCGATCGCTGGTACCGTTTCGCGATGGAACGCCAGGACCGCCATGTCCGCCTGTCGGTCGATGGCGAGACCGTCATCGATTACATCGATGCCGAGAACTTCGGCGGTGGTATCGGCCAGTCCTTCGGATTCGACACCTACGGGACGAATCAGCTCGATATCGACAACGTGGTCGTGAGCCATCAGCCGTTGGCGCAGAAGATCTCGCCCATGGAAGTCGGCGACCGGCTATACCAGCTCAAGGACTACGCTGAGGCGGCGGTGCAATACCGCGAGATCCTCGAAGCCTATCCCGATACCGATCTCGCTCCGATCGCGCTCTTCCGACTCGCGGTGTCCGATCTCAAGGCCGGACTGGCGGATGACGGCATGGCCCTGCTCGAACGCTTCGCGCTTGAGCATCCGCGGCACGAGTTGGCGCCCTTTGCCATGTACGAGCGGCTCGAGCATGCTCTGAAGGTTTCCGATGCGACATTGGCGGCCAAGCTGCGCGCGCAGCTGAAGGCGTTCTCGGGACATCCCATCCTTCGCCAGGTCCTGATGGAGATGGGAGCGGAGCGGCTTCCCGCACTCGAACCCCGGATCATCCGCGAGCTGGGCGATTCACTCTATGCCGACGACATCGTCGAGATCATCCGGCGCAACCAGGACGAATTGCAGGGCTGGGCGGACGCCTACGGATCGACGCTCGACAAGAATCCGTTCATGCTCAAGTCGTATCCGGTCCTCGAGCGCATGGGCGCATACCAGCGCATCCTCGATACGTGCCCGGGTCACGAGAGTGTATTCCTGGCGCATGCCCTGTTCCACCAGGGACGTTTCCAGGAGGTCGTCGCCCGCTTCCCGCTAGACCTCCATATCGTCGCCCAGGCCATGCGCGAGATGGGCAAGTCGAGGGAGATCGCCTACGATGCACGCTTCTCCACCGAGGATCGCCTGTACGCGCTGGACAACATCGGGGATTATGCAGCGATCCGTGCCGAAGACCCGCGCCATTGGCTGCTCGACGATGACGCGTTGAGAGCAGGACATTTCCAGGAATTCCTGGACGCCCATCCGGTCGAAACGAATAGGGCGGATTTCGGATCGACTCAGCGCTCATGGGCGCTCCTCGGGCTGCGCCGCTACGATCAGGTGCTCGCCGAGTATTCCCATGGGTCCCCGCGCGCCCGCGCGCTGATCGGCCTTGGCCGATTCGAGGACGCGCTGCGTGCGGCGCCCTTCGATTCCGGATGCTGCGCCACGATCGCATTGGCCTATTTCCGCAAGGGCGACCCCGACGGCTGCTCCCGCGTGCTCGCCAGGTTCGCGCGCGCACAGCCCGACATGGAGGACGGCAATCAGATGTTCGCACGTTGGCTCATGCCGGCGCTGCTCGAGCGCATCGGCGGGGCGAGGGTGGACGCGCGTGTGGCGTACGCGCACATCATCGCTTCGCTGAAGCACGTATACGGCCAGCGCCTGTGGCATCTGGCGGCATTCATCGCTGGCGACATCGATGAGCCGGCGTTCATGGCCCAGCCGGCCCAGCTGAGGGTGCGGGCTCAGCTGCTCTTCGGCCGTGGCCTGCACCACGAATTCGCCGGAGAGGCCGCGGCAGCGGCCGACTGCTACCGCGAATACCTCGCGCTGCCGTCTTTCGACCGGCGGCCAAGCGAAGTCGAGGCGATCTTCATGCGCACACGGATCGACAGCGCCGAGCATCCGGCAGGGTGGATCCCATCGGATCCACCTGTGCTCGTGCCCTGACGCCGCGGAGCGGGCTGATCACCAGCCTGACATCTTCTCTGGATCGATCGACATCAGGAATTCGACGTTGGTGCGGAAGTTCTTGAGCTTCGAGCGCATGAACTCCACCGCGTCCTGGCCATTGCGGTCGGCCAGGAACTTGCGCAGCGCCCACACGCGCTTGAGCTCCTCGGGATCCTTGATCAGCAGCTCGTCCTTGCGCGTGCCCGACTGGGCGCAGTCGACCGCGGGGAAGACCCGCCGATTCGCCAAGCGCCGGTCGAGGACCAGCTCCATGTTGCCGGTGCCCTTGAACTCCTCGAAGATCACCGTGTCCATCAAGGAGCCCGTATCCACGATCGCGGTCGCGAGGATGGTCAACGAGCCGCCGTTCTCGATCTTGCGCGCCGCGCCGAAGAACTGCTTCGGCTTGATCAGCGCGTTCGAGTCGATGCCGCCCGAGAGGATGCGGCCTGAATTCGGCGCCATGGTGTTGTAGGCACGGGCCAGGCGGGTGATCGAGTCGAGCAGGATGACGACATCCTTGCCGCGTTCGACCAGGCGCTTGGCCTTGTTGATGACGATCTCGGCGCATTGGACGTGGCGTGAAGCATGCTGGTCGAAGGTGGAGGCGATGACCTCGCCCTTCACCGAGCGCTGCATGTCCGTGACTTCTTCTGGGCGCTCATCCACCAGCAGCACCATCAGCACCACTTCGGGATTGTTGGTGGTGATCGCCTTGGCGATCTTCTGCATGTAGACGGTCTTGCCGCACTTGGGCTGGGCGACGATCAGTCCGCGCTGGCCTTTGCCGATTGGCGCCACCAGGTCGATGATGCGCAGGCTGAGATCGGTCGGATCGTTGGGCAGCTCCATGAACAGGCGATCGTGTGCGTGCAGAGGCACCAGGTGCTCGAAATCCTGTACCGCGGTGCGCTTGTTCTCCGGCTCACCCATGATGGTCTGGATGGCGAGCAGCTGTGGGCAGCGCTCGTTGCCGCGCGGCACGCGGGCGGTACCGGTGACGTGCATGCCTTCCTTCAGGCCGTAGCGGCGGAGCTGCGCCAGGGCGATGAAGGTGTCGGTGTTCACCGGCAGGTAGTTGTTGATCGGACTGCGGATGTAGGCGTGCTGGTCCTTGACCATCTCGAGGTAGCCCTCGACCACGATCTCGTCTGCGCGACCGCTGCCGACGCGGCGCAGGATCTCGCAGATCAGATCGTGCTTCTTCTGCCATTTGACGTCGCGGACCTCGAGCTTGTCCGCCTCGGCCTGGAGATCGGGCAGGATGCGCTTGAGGTAGTCGTCGAGGATGATCTTGATCGCCGGACGGTTGGGATCGTTGAAGCCCTGTCCACCGCCTTGGCCGCCGCCCTGCTGGCCGCCCTGCTGTTGGCCCTGAGGGCCACGCTCCTGGAAGCGCTGGCGGTCGCCATCGCGCTGGCCGTCGCCGCGCTGGTCGGGGCGATTTCCTTCGCGCTGATCGCGCTGATCGCGCTGATCGCGTTGTTGCGGCTGGAAGCCCTGGCGTTGGTCGCCGCGCGGCGGCTCGTTGCGCTGCACCGGCGCGGGCTGGCTGTCGCCGCCCATGTCGCCGCCATCGTCCTCGTCACCATCCTGGTCTTCAGCGCCGCGATCCTGATTCGACGATTCCTTCTGACGGCGCAGGGCCGACAGGTCGATGCCGAGCTGGCGGGCGAGGATGGTCTTGGCGTAGCCGGCGAGGAGCGCCGGATCGCCGGAATTGTCGACCGCGAGCTGGCAGGCCTTGCGCCTCACGTCGGCGTTGCCGATGGCGGTTTCGCGGCGCGCGAGCTCGGCTTCGTCCCAGCCGCGTTCGGCAACGCGGGCGACGCGCGACTCGCGAGAGGCGCGCACGTAGATGGTGGTGGTGCAGAGCTCGCCGAGACCGAGCTCATGGAGCAGTCCCGCGTCGATGACGACGAAGTTGCCGGCCTTCTTGGCCAGGGTCTTGACCTTGGCGGCGAGCTTGGGGTGGACGATCTCGTTGAGTTTGGCAGTGCTCGCGGCGTTGGCGAAGGCCTTCTTGCCCAGCTTGCGGCGGTCGATCTCGCCTTCATCGCTGACGATGTCGTCGCCGAATTCCTCGACCAGCCGGCGCTTCACCGGCGTGGTCTCGATCAGCTCGTGGCCGAGTTCGTCGACGTCGATGAGCGAGGCGCCGAGTCCGGCGAGCTGGCGGGCGAGCGCGCTCTTACCGGCGCCGGGTTCGCCGGTGATGCCGATGACCACGTTCTTGCCGGGTGGCACTACGAGCGAGCCATCGGACGATTGGGGTGCGGTGGGTGCCGCGGAGGAGGCGCCATCGGAATCGCCACCATCGCCGTCGACATCCTCATCGACTGGCTCGTCGGTGGCAGGCGCGGAGCCGGTGCGCTCCTTCGGCGGACGTCCGCGACCGCGGCGGTGGCGGCCACCACGGCCGGCGGCGGTGGGCGCATCGGCGTGCGAGCCGCGCGGATCGGCATTATCGGAGGGAAGAGGCTGCATTTTGGGATTCATGGTGTGCTTGTCGTTCTGGGGAGTCGGTTCAGGTGAGTCTGGGCTTGGAAGTTCAGGGAATGGGGTTCAGAGGTTGGATTCGGGAATGCGATCGCCGCCGCGAGTGGGCTGGGCGGACGCGGATGCGGGCTGGCGGGGGGCGTGCGCGCGGATCGATCGACCAATCGTTCGATCACGGGCGGCATCATGCCGCAACCGCGATGGAAACCGTGCGCGACATTGACGTTCGGCGTCGAACGCGGCGGTCCAAGCGGAATCGCCGCGTGGCTGCACGGGTGCTGGCGAGGGCTCGTTGGTCAGGAGACCTCCAGCCAAGTCTTGCCGGTACGCGCCTGCGCGACCAGGGCGACATCGAGCTTCCAGGCGCCGATCATGGCTTCGCGCAGGGCTTCCGCCGCGGTTGGGGCGATGGCGGCTTCGGCTTCGACCAGGAGCTCGTCATGGATCTGCAATACCAGCATCGAACCGGCGGGCAGCATGCGTTCGGCGCGCAGCATCGCGCTCTTGATGAGGTCGGCGGCGCTGCCCTGGATGGTGCTGTTCAGGGCGATGCGCTCGCCCTGCATGCGCTCGTTGCGGTTGGAGCTGCCGAGCTGGGGGATGAAGCGGCGGCGTCCGGCCATCGTTTCTGCCCAGCCGCTGGCCGCTGCCGCCGCGATGACGCCGTCGATGTAGGCGCGCACGCTCGAGAAGCGCGCGAAGTAGCCGTCGATGAAGCGCTGTGCCTCGCCGCGCGGGATGCCGAGCGATTGGCCGAGGCCGAAGGCGCTCTGGCCGTAGATGATGCCGAAGTTGATCGCCTTCGCGGCGTTGCGCTGCTGCGGGGTCACCGAGGCCTCGTCGACGCCGTTGACCTGCGCGGCGACGAAGCGGTGGATGTCCACATCCCCGGCGAAGGCTGCCTTGAGGGTGGCGTCGCCAGAGAGGTGGGCGAGCACGCGCAGTTCGATCTGGCTGTAGTCCGCGGCGATGAACACCCGTCCCGGGCCGGGCATGAACGCGCCGCGGATCTCGCGGCCGAGGTCGCTCTTCTTCGGGATGTTCTGGAGGTTGGGCTGGTCGGAGCTCAGGCGCCCGGTCTCGGTGCCGGTCTGCCTGAAGCGGGTGTGGATGCGGCCGGTCTTGGCGTTGATGTAGTCCGGTAGGCGCGTGAGGTAGGTGCCGATGAGCTTCGACAGCGCGCGGTACTGCAGCAGCAGGTCGGGCAGCTCGTGGTGGTGGCGCAGGGCCTCGAGAACCGACGCGTCGGTGGAGGGGCCGGTCTTGGTCTTCTGCAGCACCGGCAGCTTGAGCTTCTCGAATAAGAGCTCGGCGATCTGCTTGGGGCTCGCCGGATTGAAGCTCGCCCCGGCGTGTCCGCGGATCGCGGCCATCACCTGCTCGAGGTAGGCTTCGAGGTGCCGCTGGGTGGCGAGCAGGGTGGCGCGATCGGTGCCCAGTCCGGCGCTTTCGATGTGCGCGAGGCAGCGCGCGAGCGGCAGCTCCTGCCCGAGGTAGACCGCGAGCAGGTGGTTCTCCTCGAGCCGCGGTTCGAGCACGCGCGTCAGGCGCCACGCGCACTGCGCATCCTCGCAGGCGATTTCGGCGGTGGCGGCGACGGCCACCTGGGCCAGGGTGGGATGGTTGCGCGGGGTGAGCGTGCTGGTCGAGGGGGCCTTCTCCTCGCCGAGGAAGACCTTGGTGAGGAAATCCAGCGAGTGGCTCTCGCGCGACGGATCGAGCAGCCAGCTCGCAAGCATGGTGTCGCCCGCGATCCCCTCGATGCGCAGCCGGTTGCGCTCGAGCACGCGCACCAGGTGCTTCATGTCGTGGGCGATCTTGCCGAGTGACGGATCGGCGAACAGGCGCTCGAGGATCGGGAAGGCCGCCTCCCATGAGACCAGCGGGTGGTCGATGCCCTGGAAGGGCAGGTAGACCGCCTCTCTATTCACATCGACAGCTCCATCGCCATCCACCTCGGCTTTATCCTTGCCGGGGATGGCGCCAGCGGCGAAGGACATGCCGACGATCTCCGCGCTGAGCGGATCCGCCGAGGTGCATTCGATGCCGATGGCCAGCCGCGGCTTCTCCTGCGCGCGCACGCCGGCGAGCCAGGTCTCGAACGAGGCCAGCGAGACGATGTGGAAGCGGGTCTTGGTGACCTGCGGCGCGGCGATCGCCGGGAAGAAGCGCGCGCGGCTGAATCCGAACGAGGCGTAGACCGCTTCGTCACCGGAATAGTCGCGATCGATGCGCAGCGATTCGATCGTGGGCATCTGCGGCACGTCGCGCAGGGTGATCAGATCGCGGGTCTTCTCGCGGTTGGGGATGAAGGCCTCGACGTTCTCACGCAGCTTGCCCTTGAGCTTGCCGACATTGACCAGGACGTTGTCGAGCGTCTGGTATTCGCCGAGCAACTTGAGCGCAGTCTTCGCGCCAACGCCCTTGATCCCCTCGATGTTGTCCGAGCTGTCTCCGACCATGCACAGGTAGTCGATCACCTGCTGGGGCGTCAGGCCCTTGTCGGCGAGCAGCTCCTGCGGACCGATGACGCGATCGTCGAAGGTGTCCCAGACCGAGATGCGGTCGGTGATGACCTGGTCGACATCCTTGTCGCGCGAGCACATGCGCACGTCGAGCCCGGTGTTGGCGGCCTGCTTGGCCAGCGTGGCGAGGACGTCGTCGGCTTCATAACCCGCCGCCTTGATCAGCGGCACGCGCGTCGCCGCGCACAGCGTCTCGACATCGGCGATCTGCTGGCGCAGGTCGTCTGGCATGGGGTCGCGGTGGGCCTTGTAGTCGGCCGCGATGGCGTCGCGGAAGGTGGCGTCCGAGTGGTCGAAGGCCAAGGCCCAGTGCGAGATCGCCGGATTCGAGCGCAGCTTCAGGAACAGGTTCGCGAACGCGAAGGTGACGCCGGTGGGGCGCCCTCCCGGTCCCGAGAGGAACGGCATCGCGAAGAAGAATCGGTACGCGTAGTAATGGCCATCGATGATGGCCAGGGTTTCAGCCGGCATTCACATCCGAAAATTAGGGGCGGATCAGGGTCCGAATTCGCAAAGGGTCCGCTACGAGCGGGGCGGGAGCTTCCTGGAGGGGGACCGCGAGGCTTTCCCAGCTCAATGCTTGAGCTCCGCGCATGCGGCGAACGGCGGGAAAGTCAGGCGGGGGGCGCAGGCTCCCGAACGGCGGGAGACTCTGCTGAAATCGTGCGCAAAGCGTGGGGGGCGGTGCGGTGATGTCAACTCTCTGTTGGGGGGGCTGTGGCCCCCCAACAACGCGCGACCGCGCTGCCCCCTGGAGGCAGGGGGAAGGATGGGTAGACGGGGCAGGTGAGCGGGGGTTCCGGTACTTCGTACGGATGAATCACGTGCGGGGGCTGGTCCTGGAAAGAGTCGGGTGAGGCGCCACGCTCGCTGGCGTATGCCGGATCTCAGACCGTTCTTGCCGCCTGGACGTCGCGTGGCGGTGCAGCTGGCGCAGGGACCGGTGTATCGAGGGGCGGTGCGGCGGACGGTTGAGGGGTGGGTGCTGCTCGAGACCGAGGGCGGGAACCTGCTGCTGAACCTCGATCATGTCGCGGTGATCACGCACGAGGCGTCGAGCGAGGATGCCGAGGACGCCGAGCAGTCGCTCGAGGCGCTGCCCAAGCCGACCTCGGCCGAGCGACCGATGCGCGCGTCGCGCGCGCCCGGGCGCGCATGGAAGGACGAGGATCTGCGCACCCTCGCCGACGCGTTCCTCGACGGCGGCCAGGACGTCGATCTGGCGACACGCTTCAACCGTTCGCGCGGGCAGATCAAGGAGATGCGCCAGGGCTTCGAATGCGCGCGGGGGAATCTCGTCGAGGATCAGATCACGCCGGTGGCAGGCACCTGGGTGGCGCGGTGGCGGCGGGCGTTGGGCGCGCGGTGACGCGCGCGTGGGTGGTGTGGGGCGGGTGGTCTGTGGTTGAGGGAATGCGCAGCGAGAGGCTTCCGGTCATCACTTTTCTTCCTGTCCAATAACGGATATTGCGTCAGCGCGTCACGCGCCGACGGATGTCGCCAACACCACACACTGCACACCACACACTGCACACCACACACACGAAAAAAAAATGATCCGCAAAGCCTTTGTCATGGGTGTGAATCCCGACTGCCACGCCGAGTACGAGCGGCGCCACAGTCCGGTGTGGCCCGAGATGCTCGAACTGTTGCGTGCGCATGGTGTGCACAACTACTCCATCTTCCTGCACCCTGAGACCCACCAGCTCTTCGCCTACGCCGAGATCGAAAGCGAGGAGCGCTGGCGCGCGATCGCCGCTACCGCCCAGTGCCAGAAGTGGTGGAAGCACATGCGCGACGTGATGCCTTCCAACGCTGACAACAGCCCAATTTCCCGCGACCTCTCCGAAGTCTTCCATTTGGAATAGTGTTTGGCGTTCAGTGGGTGGTGGAAGTCACCACCCACGCACCACGCACCACACGCACATGAAGATCGACATCATCACTGTCCATCCGGAAGCGTGCGCGAGCTACCTCGACACCAGCATCGTCGGGCGGGCGCGTCGACGCGGGCTGGTCGAGATCTCCACCGTGGATCCGCGCGCCTGGGCGGGGGGTCGCCATCGCCAGGTGGACGACCGTCCGTTCGGAGGCGGTCCAGGAATGGTGCTGCTGGCCCCGCCGATCTCCGCCTGCATCGACTTCCTGCTGTCCACCAGCCCGCGGCCCCGCCTACTGATGACCAGCCCACAGGGACGCCGCCTGGATCAGGGCTGGGTGCGCGAGCTGGCGCAGGAACGGCACCTGATCGTGCTGTGCGGCCACTACGAAGGCATCGACGAACGCGTCGTCGAGCTCTACAAGCCAGAGCTGTTCTCGATCGGTGACCTGGTGATCACTGGCGGCGAACTCGCGGCCCTGGTGCTCGCCGACGCGGTCACGCGCCTGCGTCCCGGCGCGCTCGGTAACGAGCACAGCGCGGTATCGGAGAGCTTTTCGGCCGCGGGCGAGCTCGATCATCCCTGCTACGCGGCCCCGCGCGAATTCCGTGGCCTGACGGTGCCCGAGGAATTGCTCTCGGGGGACCATGCCCGCATCGCCGAATGGCGCCGGCTGGAGCGCCAGCGCCGATCCGGCGGGTGAGGCCTGGAGCGGAGCGATCCAGGCCGATGCAGCACGATCTGCTCGTTTCCAGCGTCAAACGGGCACGCTCGGGGCCGGCGACTCCACGAGTCGATCTGGCGCCACCGCCTGTATGTGGTGTAACCTCTAATCATGCGCACCTCCATCACCTCGGGCGGCCCGGTCGTCGCCACCCTGGCTGCCATCATCATCTCAGGACTGTCGCCACTCGCGGCCGCTGACGCGGCCCTGGCATCATGGCGCGCGGGCGGCGTTTCGGTGGCCGGGGCGGTCGCCCACTCCGGGACGTCGGTGGCATCTGGCCAGGCGGTGACCAGCGAGGATACCAAGCCGGCGCGCATCGAGCTCAGTGCGCCGGCCTCTGGCGTGCTGTCGCTCGCGCCCGGAACCTCGTTGTCCTTGAGCGTCGAGGATCACGACGGAGCGCACGAGTTGGTGATCGTCCTCGACCACGGCGCGGTGCAGATCGATCTCGCCGACAAGGCGCGGTACAGCGATGTCGAGATCCGATCAGGCGGAATGGCGGTGCGGATCGTCGGCACCCTGCTGGTGGTCGAGCACGTGAAGGGCGATGAATCGTACGCCGCGCTCGTCCATGGTAGCATCGCGGTCGGGGCGAGGGCCGCTGCGCGCTCGGTGAGACAATGGCTGGCGCTGAATTCCCGCCAGGCGTCGTCGTGGATCGGCGCGGGTTTCGGCCCGATCCTATCGATGTCGGAACGTCCGCAGATCGATCTGCCCGTGGGTTCGCGTCAGAGCCTGCTAACCCAGCTCAATCACGGAACCACGGCCGAGACCCGTGAATTCACCAGTGGCTTGCGCGGCGCATCCTTTGCGGGAAAGGCCGGAGAAACCGCCGATTTGGGCGAGCGCAGCTGGCATCGCGACGACATCAGCGAGAGGCTCGTGGTCTTGGCCGCGGCCGAGGATCTCGGCGCCGGCGCGGCGCTGGCGGCCGACGTGGCGCGCGCCGACCCGATCGCCGGCGGCCAGGCTGTCGCGGCGGTAGTGCTGGCGAATCCGGAAAATGCCGCGCTGTTCGTGGGCGCGGTGATCGGATCATCGCCGGAGGCGGCGTCCGAGATCGTCGGCCAGGCGGTGTTCGCATCGCCGGATCATGCGGTGGACATCATGTCCGCCGCGATCACCGCGGCTCCGGGCCGGATCGGCGAAATGGTGGCATCGGCGGTGGCGAACCAGCCCGACCTCGCGACCGATCTCACCGTGGCGGCATTGACCGTAGCTCCTGAACATGCGGCCGACATCGTCGCCGCGGCCATTTCCGCGAATCCAGCGGCGGCCGACGCTATCATCGCGATAGCGCTGGTGCTCAGTCCGGATTCGGCGGTGGCGATCAAAGCCGCGGCCAAAGGTGCGTTGGCCTCGTCCGCACGGCAGGGAGCCGCCAGGTCCTCCGGGTCCGCGGGGAATTCTACAGGCCGAGACGCGGTCTCTGGACCGGTGCTGGACGAGCTCGTACGCCAGATCCACGAACAGCAGTCATTGCGCGACCTAGCGCAAGATACCAACCCGAATCAGGCACCCGTAAGTCCAGAAAGATAAATCTCGAGGCGCGAGCGCCTCGCGGATCTGCGCGTGGCCATCCTCACGTCTACTGATGATCCCGAGGGACGGGCGTTCTGCCTCGCGCGCAAGGCGGATGCTTTCCTGATCAAGCCGATGGACGTGGACGGATACCGAGGGATCGCGAAGACGCTCGAGGAGCTGCTGGTCCTGCTTTCGGATGTCGGCCGCCGACGTCGCCCGCGCGCCTGATCGCCCGGCGGTCGGTAATGCCGGCTCGATTCCAACGCACGGATGAGCACGAGTGGTGAAAAAGTCCGCCGCCAGCACATGCGTGATGCCGCCGTGCCCGAGGCAGGACAAAAGGTGACGTCTTCCGCGCGTTCGTGACAATTCGTGATAAGCCGACGAATGGGACACCTCGTCGAAGGCGGCGCGGTGGAGATTGACGAGGCTCGAAGAAGCGCCGATAATCGCCGCATCAGCCGCTGAAATCCGTGAATCCGTCACAGGTGCGATGTTCTGGCATTCTAGACTGACACCACTCCCGATGGCAGACGCGCGAGTGCCATGCGTCCCTGACCATCCCCGACAAACATCCCCGACGAGCACCCCGAGGAACTTCCATGATCGAACGCCCAAGCCTGCTTACCTCGGCCGTGCTCGCGTGCGCGCTGTTCGCATGCGCGGGATCGGCGCGCGGCGCCCAGGATTTCGCGTGGTGGGAAGGCGAGGCGCCAGCCAAGACCAACTTCAACAACGGCGGCTTCCCCGCGAAGGATTATCCGACCACTCGCGACGGGCTGAGCGGCGGAGATTGGCTCGCCAACAACGCCAAGCAGGGACCGGATCCCCTGTTCGCGACCTACGACGTCGAGGTCCCCGCGGACGGCACCTACAGCTTCTGGGCGCGCAAGTTCTGGCAGCACGGCCCGTTCAAGTGGCGCTTCGACAGCCAGGAATGGGCCCAGTGCCCGCGCGGCATCGCCCTCGCCGATCGCTACACGCTCGCGAAATTCGTCGAGGCCAACTGGTGCAATCTCGGACAGGTGAAGCTGACCAAGGGCACACACGTCTTCGAACTGCAGCTGACCGACGTGAAGCAGGGTGACGAGGGGACCGCGTGCTTCGATTGCTTCCTGCTCACCCCGAAACCATTCGTCCCCGCCGGCAAGGCCAAGCCGGGCGAGAAGAGCGGCAAGCACGACGACGGTTGGTTCCCCTTCGAGCCCGATCTCGACCAGTTCACCCATGGTCCGGGCAAGGAGGCGATCCTCGACCTGCGTTATCTCAATGAGAAGAGCGCGGGCGACAGCGGCTGGGTGAAGGCCAAAGGCGATGATTTCGTGGATGGAAAGGGCAAGCCGGTGCGATTCTGGGCGGTCAATTGGGTGCGCGGCACCACCAGCCAGAGCCATGAGGAGATCGACTACCTGGCCGCGCGCATGGCCAAGTCCGGCGTCAACCTGGTGCGTTTCCACCAGAACATATTCGACCCCAAAGCGACGGAC
The DNA here is from genome assembly GCA_038231435.1 of Planctomycetota bacterium. GTDB lineage: Bacteria > Planctomycetota > UBA11346 > UBA11346 > UBA11346 > JACCZE01. The sequence goes on along the minus strand of JBBRLJ010000033.1, from coordinate 15,290 downwards.
GCGTTCGCGATCGACGTGAAATATCTCGACGAGCTGCACTATTGCATCGCCGCATTGAAGAAGCAGGGCATCTACAGCGACATCTCGTGGTACTACGTGCTCGGCTACGGCGACAAGGACAAGACCAGGCACGGCCTGGAGGGATACGAGAACCTGAAGGGCGATCATCATCCGCCGTTCGCGATGATGTTCTTCGAGCCGCGCATGCAGGACATGTGGCGCGCCTGGGCGAAGGCGATGATGACGGCGAAGAATCCCTACGATGGTTTGCCGATGGCCAAGGATCCGGCGGTGATGATCGCCGAGATCAACAACGAGGACAACCTGTTCTTCCATACGCTCAATCCCGACAACATCCCGCCCAAGTACTGGTCCGAGCTCGAGAAGAAATTCGGCACCTGGCTCACGAGGAAGTACGGCTCGCTCGACAAGGCATTCGCCGACTTCCCCGGGCAGAAGAATCCCCACGACAATGCCGCGGAGGGGACCGCCGAGGTCATGGCGGCGTGGAGCATGACTTCCGATGGCGCCCTCAAGTTCGGCCCGGACAAGAAGAAGCGCATGCAGAACCAAGTGCAGTTCCTGGCCGAACTGCAACGCGACTGGTTCGCTGAGGGCCGCGACTACTTCAAGAAGGAGCTCGGTTACGGCGGCCTGATGACCGCGACCGGCTGGTGCACCGCCGACGATCGCCTGCTCGACGGCATCGAACGCTGGACCTACCAGGCGTGCGACATCATCGACCGCCATGGGTACTTCGGCCACGGCGATACCGCCGTGGGGTCGACCTTCCGGATGCAGACGGCGATGTATTCGCCGAATCATTCCTGCATTCCCTTCATCCAGGAGGAGGGCTTCCCGCATACCCAGACCGAGATCAACTGGTTCAAGCCGAACCCGCGCACCGCCGAGATGGCATACCTCTGCAGCACCTACGGCGCGCTGCAGGGCATGGACGCGTGGTACTTCTTCTGCGTCGGTAGTTCGTATTGGGATCCGATCACCTCAAACATCCCGGTAATGGTGCCGTCGGTCGTCGAGCAGTCGCCGGCCTACGCGCTCCAGTTCCGCCGCGGCGACGTCAAGGAGGCGCCGGCGGTGGTGCACCAGGTGCTGACGCTCGAGAGCCAGTTCGCGCTCGATGGCTGCACCAAGTTCGGCTCGAATTCCGATGCTGCCGCGCGCCAGGCCGGGCCGCCGGACGCGAACGGCGCGGTCGATCCCATGGCGCCGTTCGTCGGCAAGGTCACGCGCACGGTGGCTCCAGCCGCGAAGATCGCCAAGGGCGACGTGCCGAAGGCGGAGGATCTCTCGAGGTACATCGATCGAGACAAGAAGACCGCGCGCTCGATCACCGGCGAGACCCTGTTCGACTGGGGCAACGGCGTCTCGACGGTGGATACGGCAAAAAGCCAGGGAGTTTGCGGCTTCCTCGCCAAGGTCGGGACGTATCGGCTGGGCGACGTGACCATCGAATCCCGCAACGAGTACGGCACTGTCCACGTCATCAGCCTCGACGACCTCCCGCTCGCGACCTCGAGGAAGATCCTGGTCCAGGCGTTCACCGAGGAGAAGGCCTACGGTTGGAAATTCGCTGTGGCCAAGGAAGGGGACCTCGACGCCAAGGAGTACAAGGTGACCGACATGGGCGGCGCGCCGCTGAATCTGCGCGAGGTCGACGCCACCGTGTCCTTCAAGGCCCCGTTCGCGAAGGTCACCCAGCTCGACGAGAACGGCTACGCCCTGAAGCCGGTCGAGGCCAAGGGTTCCACCATCGTCCTGCCGAGGAACGCCATCTATCTGGTCGTCGAACGGTAGAGCGCCACGGCCGGTCGTCGACCGCGAGCCGAGTCAATCTTCCCCGGACGATCCGTCTTCTGGCGATCCATCGCAGGCCGCGACATCACCGGATGGCGGTGGCACGTAGCTGGCGTCAGCTGGGGTCGATGCCGCCCTGACTTTTCCCGATGGATCTCCGTGCGGCTGCGTTTCCGCCCCGGCTCCGGTCGGGCCGCGATGCTCCGCCCGTCCGCCGTGTGGAGAACATGGTCCATCGGACTTGGTCCTGAATGTTCCGCTAGCTAGAATCCCCGGATCACCGCGTCGCCGCTTTGGGTTTGGGCGTACGGGTAGGGGACAAGCCATGGCGATCAGCGCGTACACCAGCGACAAGATCAAGATCATCGGCTTGATCCTGACCGTGGCCGTGGTCTTCCATCACGCGCACAACCTCCAGTTCGCCGACGCGCCGGCCGCGGGCTGGGTGCGCTACAGCGAGTCCTTCTTCCATTACGGGCTGCGCGGCCTGTCGGTGCCGTTCTTCTTCATCGCCTCCGGATACTTCCTCTGCGCGCGCGCCGGTTTCCTGGCGGCTTGGCCCAAGGAGGTCGGGAAGCGCGTGGGCTCGCTGCTGGTGCCGTTCCTGATCTGGAGCGCGGGGTGGCTGCTGGTGATGTGGATGCTGCAGAAGATCCCATCCCTGTCCCCGTACTTCGGCCGCGACCACATCGTATTGGCCGACGTGCCGCACGTCCTCGACTTGATGACCTTCGATCCGATCCCGCATCCGCTGTGGTACATGCGCGACCTCTTCCTGCTCACCCTGCTCTCGCCGCTGGTGGTGGCCGCCATGAAGCGGAACTGGAGCATGGTGCTCTACTTCGCAGGCGCCGCGGCCCTGTACTATTCCGTGCCCTCGATCGAGCTGCGCGAGGCCCAGGACCTACTGTTCTTCGGCGCGGGCGTCGCGCTCGCGGTGCGCCAGCCGACGATCCCCGCGGTGCCCAAACCGCTGCGCTGGGGCATGCTCGGCGTCGCGCTCGCCCTGATGGCCTACCACTGCTGGTGGGTCGACACGCGCTTCCAGGAATCGCAGTGGATCATGAACACCGCGGTGCTCATCGGCCTGCCGGCGCTGTGGCTGGTGTACGACGACCTGGCCGGCTGGCTGCGCGGCCCGACGCTGCTTGCGATGGCGGATTACGCGCTGTTCATCTACATGGGCCACGAGCCGCTACTGACCATCACCCGCAAGATCCTCATCGAGGTCGCTGGCAACGGCAGCGCCGCCCTGTTCGCGATCTGGCTCGGCACGGGGACGGCGATGATCGTCGGTCTCGCCATCGTCGCCTGGGTGATGCGCGTGTACGTGCCTCGCCTGTACGCGCTGCTGGTCGGGGGCCGCGTCGCCCCCGCGCGGGCGCCCTGGAGCGCGGGCGTGGCGCCCGCGCCGGGAAATTCATCCGACATTCCCAGATTCGAGGTTCCTGCGTAACGGAGTGCGGCGTAGCGCAATGCGGCATAACGCTGCGCGGACAGCCGAGCCCTGGCCTGGCTGACAGCGGTTTCCGTATGCCGGTCGTGGGTCCGGCGTGTATCTCGCGGCATCACGCTGTGTCCCGGCCTGGTGCTTCGCCGCATTGCCATCATCGCGCTCGGCGCATGCTCGGCGTCATGCCCGACGCCCCGCACCCGACCTCGTCCCCGACGTCAGCGCCGCCAATCCTGACCTGGGAATTCCCCCTGCCGCGTACCCACTGTGGCGTGCTCATCGGTAATGGCGTCCAGGGCCTGATGGTGTGGGGAGATGCGCGGCTGTGCATCACCGTCAGCCGCGCCGGCTTCTGGGATCACCGCGGCGGCAACCTCTTCGCCTCGCGTACCACCTACGCCGAGGTGCGCCGGCTGCTCGAGTCGCACGACGAGGCCGGCATCCGCAAGGTGTTCGCGCGCGATGAACGCCGGGACGGCATTCCCGAGCATCCGCAGCAGCTCGGCGGTGGACGCATCGAACTGGTCGTCGGCAAGGGCTTCCGGCCGTCGCGCGCCGAATTGGCCACGGCCACCGGCACGCTGCGCGTCACCTTCGAGAACCAGGCGGGGGCCACCGCTGGCGTCACCATCCGCCAGGCTATGGACGCCGAGATGGCATGGCTCGATTGCGACGACGCCGAGCTTGGTGGAGTGGCCGTCGAGATCTTCCCCACTTGGCATCACGTCTCCCGCCAACTCGAGAAAGTCGGCGTCTCGCCGCCGCGGCACTTCGATTCGCCGCGGGGCGGGGGCTTCATCCAGGAGCTTCCCGAGGATCAGCCGTTGGCCCTGGCATGGGAGAAGCACGGTCACCGCATCGTCGTCGCGACCGCGCTCGGAACGGATACCGAGCAGCGCGCCGTCGCCCTGGCGCGCGCCGCCGAGGTCGGCGTATTCGCGGGCCGCGCCGACGAATGGTGGGCCGACTACTGGCACGACGTCCCGCGTGTGCGCGTGCCCGACGCGGGCATCCAGCACCTGTGGGACTACGGTGTCTACAAGCAGGCGGGCATGACCACGCCCGGCGGCGTGGCGGCGACGCTCCAAGGCCCGTGGATGGAGGAGTACCAGCTGCCGCCGTGGTCCAACGACTACCATTTCAACATCAATGTGCAGATGGTGTACTGGCCATGCCTGGGCACCAACCGGCTCGCACATCTGGAGCCGCTGTGGGAGATGATCGCAGGCTGGATGCCGCGCCTGCGCGAGAATGCCGAGCACTTCTTCGGCGCCAAGGACGCGCTGATGCTGCCGCACGCGGTCGATGACCGGTGCGCCGCCGTCGGCTCGTACTGGACGGGCATGATCGACCACGGCTGCACCGCCTGGATGGCTCTGCTGGCGTGGTCGCACTACCGCCACGGGCTCGAGCTGCGGGTCGCGCGCGACATCGCCTGGCCGCTCTTGGTCGGCGCCTTCAACGGCTACTGGGCGATGCTCGAGGAGCTCGAGACGGACGGCAAGCGCCGGCTCTCGCTGCCGGTCTCGGTCAGTCCCGAATATCGCGGCGACAACATCGATGCCTGGGGCCGCGACGCGAGCTTCCAGCTCGCTGCGCTGCACGCCGTGGCCCGCGCGCTGCCGCGCGCCGCGGCGCTGCTCGGGTATCCCGAGGACCCGCGCTGGGGCCGGGTGCGCGCCGAACTGCCGCCCTACACCCTGGTCGGGGGCAAGGGCGATTGGCACCACCGCACCGCCATCAGACGCATCGGCCTGTGGGAGGGCACCGACCTCGAGGAGAGCCATCGCCACCACAGCCATCTCGCCGCCATCTATCCGTTCCGCACCATCGAGCCCTCGGACGTGCCGCACCAGGAAGCGGTGCGCCATTCCATCGATCACTGGGTGCGCACCGGCGCAGGCATGTGGTCGGGCTGGTGCGTGCCATGGGCGGCGATCATTTGCGCCCGGCTCGATAGCGGCGATGCGGCGGTGGCCTGGCTGCACTGGATGAAGGACGTGTTCACCAATCTCGGGCATGGTACCCTGCACAACGCCGATGCTCCGGGCACGTCGGTGATGCTCTCCAACCGCACGGTGCTGCATGGCCTGCGGCCAGTACACAACGAGATGATGCAGATGGACGCCACCTTCGGGGCGGTCACCGCCATCCTCGAGTTGCTGGTGCAGTGCCGCGGCGATCGCATCGTGGTGCTACCGTCGCTGCCCGAGAAGTGGGCGACGCTGGATTTCGACGGCGTGCTGGTCGAGGGTGCCTTCACCATCGGTGCGACCGCCCGGCGCCGGCGGCTGGTCGAGATCCGCGTGGTCTGCACCAAGGGTGGCGCGCTGGTGATCGAGCACGGCCTGGGCGAGCACTTCCTGCTCGATGGCGTTCCCTGCAGCGGTGAGATCCTGCACCTCGATACCAGGCCAGGCCAGGCATTGACCCTCAGGCATGATCCCGCCACCGACGAACCGAGGGTGGCGGCGCATCCGCAGCGCAGGCCGCATTCAGCCTGAGATCGATAAGGGCGCACGACGGTCGGCATGACGGTCGGCATGACGATCGGCAGGGCGGAGGTTGACAGACCATCGGCATGATGGCCTGACCAGCTCAGGCGGGCGCTCGTCCGGGCATCAGGCCCCATTGGCCCGCCGCCATGCCGACGTACGGCAGGAATCGCACCACGTGGCCCGCCTGGGCCTCGAAACCGGGTGCGAGATCGATCAGGCCATCGCCCGCGGCGGCCGCGATGAGGTCACCGCTGCCGTTCCAGCGGATCGGCTCGATGCGCTCGCCGCCATCAGCAGAAATGCCCGCATCGCGGACGAGTCGCGCGGGCAGGAAGAGCTGGCGCTTGCCGGTGTGCTTCCATGGCATGGCCAACGGTAGCCCCCGCCAGGCGGAGGAGGCTCCGCCGCCGAGGCGTGCGATCACCGGCCCGAGCACCAGATGCGCGGTCGCAACCACGCTCACCGGGTTGCCGGGCAGGCCCACCAGCACGCAGCCGTCGCGGCGCGCCAGGAATACCGGTTTGCCCGGCTGCATCGCCACGTGATGGAAGACGGTGGTGAAGCCGAGCGCGGACGCGGTGGGGGGAACCAGATCCTTGTCGCCCGCGCTGACGCCGCCGGTGGTGACGACGATGTCCGCAGCGGCGCACGCATCCTCTAGGGCGACGCGCAGGGACAGCGCGTCGTCGGCCGCGTGCGCATGCACGGACGGCAGACCCCATGCCGAGCAGAACGCCGATAGGAATGGGCCGTTGGAGTCGGCGATCTCGGCGCTCTCGCTGCTCTCGGCAGCGGACGGCGCTCCCGCGCCACGGACGTCGTCCTGACCGTTCGCCGAGCGTGCCACCTCATCGCCGGTGGTGACGAAGGCCACGCGCGGTCGGGCGCGGACGGTGAGCGCGCGCAGGCCAGCCATGGCGGCCACGGCGACGGTCACGGGGCCGAGGCGCGTGCCGCGCGCGAGGACGGTCGCGCCGGCGCGGCCGTCCTCGCCACGAATCGCGATGTTGCGCCGAGGGGTCAGAGCCCGTGGGTCGGTGACGCGGACCTCGCGCTCGCCGCCGTCAGTAGCCTCGATGGGCACCACCGTGGCGCCGCCTGGACAGGGCGCGCCGGTCATGATGCGCACCGCCTGGCCGGGGCGCAGCTCGCCGGCGTAGGTGGTTCCGGCGGCGACGGTGGCGACGACCTGGAAGCGGTCCCCGCCGGCTCCGAGGACCACGGCGTAGCCATCCATGGTCGAGCGGTCGAACGGTGGCTGATCACCCGCCAGCCGGACATCCTCGGCCAGGATGCGGCCCTGGGCGTCATGGATCGGCACGCGCTCATCGCGCGTGGAGGGCGCCAGTCCGGCGATCGCCGCCACCGCCTCGGCGTACGAGATCATGGCCGCGAGATCCGGCCGCTGCGGCCGCCGTCCTTGGCCACCAGCTCGATCGAAGCGATCACCAGATCGTGGGAGAGGGCCTTGAGCATGTCGTAGACGGTCAGCGCGGCGATCGACGCGGCGGTGAGGGCCTCCATCTCGACGCCGGTCTTGGCCGAGCAGCGGGCGCTGGCGGTGATGCGCAGGCGGTCGCCGGTAAGCGCGAACGCCACGTCGACCCCGTCCAGGGGCAGCGGATGGCAGAGGGGGATGAGCTCACTGGTGCGCTTCGCGGCCATGATCCCGGCCAGGCGCGCGACCTGGAGGACGTTGCCCTTGCGCGTGTCGCCGCCGGCCGCGAGCGCGGCGCGGCAGCTCTCGGGCAGCACCACCACCGCGCGGGCCGTCGCCGAGCGCTTGGTCACGGCCTTGGCCCCGACATCGACCATGCGCGCCTCGCCGCGCGCATCCAGGTGGCTGAGGCCGCGAGGGCCGCTCGGTGGGACGCGACGCGTTCGGCGGGGGGATGGCATCTCATTCCTCTGGTGGACGGAGCTCGAACGGGTCACTCGCCGCCGGGCGGCGCTATCTAGTCGAGATGATGGCGCAGATGCGCGACAAGGTGGGTGATGAGGAAGGCGGTGGTGGATTGATAAGGCCGCGCCGCGCCTGGGAAGCAGGGAGCCGGCAGGTGGATGGCTAGCCGGTCCCCATGGACGGTAGGAACAGTGTTCAGGAGGCGTTCACGAGCCCTTGAGCCAAGCCTGAGTGCCGTCGGCGTAGCGCTCGAGCTTCCACACCGGTAGGTCGTGCTTGATGCGTTCGATGAGATGACGGCAGGCGTCGAAGGCCGCGGCGCGATGCGCCGAGGCGACATGGATCGAGAGCGCGGCCTGGCCCGGAACCATCTCGCCAGTGCCGTGGGCGACGGCGGCCGCCATTCCCGGGTCGAAGCGCCCTGCGGTCTCGGCGATCAGCTGGACGAGAACCTTCTCGGCCATCGGGCGATAGCACTCGTAGCGCAGCCCGGCGACCGCCCTGCCCTTGCTGTGGTCGCGGACGATGCCCAGGAACGAGGCGACAGCGCCGTGGCTGGCGAGTGCGATCCCCGCGCCGGAATCGCCAGGCACGGGGCCGGCGACGATGCGAGCGTCGCGTAGCGGAGCGCCCGCGGCCTCGAGCGACGTCATCCGCCGCTCACCGGATGGATCACCGCGACTTCGGCGCCGTCGCGGATGTCGACCTCGCCGACGATGAAGTCGCAATCCACGGCGATGCGGCAGCAGGCGAAGGCCTCGCCGCAGGCGGGGTGCCGGTCGCTGAGCGCGGCTAGGATGGCCGCCGGCGTCGCTCGCGCGGGCAGTTCGACCTCTTCCGAGGCGCACCCGACCCGTTCGCGCAGCCCGGCGAAGTACAGTACGGTGGCCGATGGCATTCAGCCGCCGATGCCGGCCATGACGCCGATCCGTTCCATCAGCGCCGGCGGGCGCTTCATCCCCACCGCGTGGCGCACCGTGGCGAGCACCGCGTCGTCGTCCCCACGACGGAGGTCGGCGAGCAGGTCGTGGCCGTGATCGTCCATCAGGCAGGTGTGCAGCTTGCCGCGGCTGGACAGGCGCAGGCGGTCGCAGGTGGCGCAGAAGGGGGCGCTGACGGTGGTGATGAAGCCGACGCTGCAGTCCATCGGATCCTGGCCGTCGATGGTCCAGACGCGCGACGTGGGTTCGTCGCGCTCGCGGGCCTCGCTCAGAGCGATTCCGGCAACGGCGATGCGCTGGCGCATCTCGCCGGCCGACACGTGCTCGCGGGGCTGGAATGGCCGTGCTTCGCCGATCGCCATCAACTCGATGAAGCGCAGGTGCACGCCCTCCCAGGCCGCAAAGCGCACCATGGAGGGGTAATCGGTGAGCTGCATGGCCACGGCGTTGATCTTGACCGGCGAGAAGCCCGCGCGCTTGGCCGCCCGGATCGACGACACGACCCGATCCAAGCCCTCGCGCCTGGCGAGGCGCTCGAACCCGGTCGCATCGATCGCGTCGAGGGAGATGTTCAGCCGGTTGAGTCCGGCGTCGCGCAGGGATGGCAGCAGGGGCTCGAGCAACACGCCGTTGGTGGTCAGTCCGACCGTGTCGACCAGCGAGCGGGCATGGCGCACGTGGTCGGCGAGCGCGGGGCAGAGGGTCGGCTCGCCACCGGTGAGGCGGATCTTGCGCACTCCAGCCGCTCGGCAGACGAGTGCTGTCAGGCGCATCAGCTCGGCATCGGTGGCGCGGCCGTCCTCGAACCGCGCGTCCGCGGGGAGGCAGTAGACGCAGCGCAGGTTGCAACGGTCCGTGAGGGACACGCGCAGGTACATGGCCAACCTTTCCTCGGCCAGGCCCGCGGGCCTGGTGTCATGGGAGGCGGCGCTGTTTCCGGCGCCACCCCGCCCGCGACGCCATGGCGACCCTGAGGCAGCGGTAGGCGGCGCGGATCGGTGGAGTGAAATGGGAAAGACGCACCATATCCGATCGCTGGTCGCTGGCCACTGCTTCGTCGGTGGGCCGGCGAAGCGCGACGAGGAGGGGCTTTTCCACGGCAAAGCCCTGGATTTGCAGCGACATTGGCAGATTGGGGAGTGGGGCAGAAAAGGCGTCGATCAGCCCTGCTGGCGATCGATCGTGTACAGGCGCCTGACTGCATGGTCGCTGGAGATGCGCGACCGAAGCGATGCCGAATCGTGCGGGAGTCGCTGGACAAACAGCGAGACGCGCCCGCGGGCGGCGCGTCTCCTTCGGCTCGAAGCCGTTCCGCGAGAGGATCCCGCGGACGGACTGACTACTTCTTCTTCTTCTTGGCGCCCTTGCGCTTGGCGACCTTGGTCTTGGACTTCTTGGACTTCTTGACGGCCATGGAGGCTCCTTCGGTATGCGGCCGTGAGGCCGCGGGTGATAGACGACTGAGAGTGTTTGGTGTTGGCGGGTGGCGTCGGGTACCGACGCGCTCGTGTGGCAACGAGCGCGCCTCGCGCGGTGCGCGAGGCGCTGAGCGGATCACTTCCGCTTGCCAGCCTTCTTTTTCTTCTTCGAGGAACGGCGCGGCGCCGTCTTCTTCGCCGACTTGCGGGCGGTCTTCTTCTTGGCGGAGCGTTTCATCTTCGGAGGCATCTTCGGAGGCATGGACGAGTCCTTCTGGAGTAAGGATGATATGGCGAGGATAACTCGGTTTATGTGAAATCGCAAATTCTTTCTTTACTCCCTGCGTGATGCGTGTGCGAGTCGAGCGCTCCGAGCACTCCGACACTCGTCCCGCGCATGCGTCGTCGACAACGACTCAGTGTCGTCGCGACCATCATCGAGCGGCGTCCGTGATGATCGACGTCGCCGCGCGACGCCGACGCGCGCGCGGGAAGAGTTGAGACGAGAAAGAGAGAGAGACGGTGCAAGCGATGCGTGGCCGAGCACGCGGTGCTCGCGTCCGCACGCTGAGCAAGGACGTGCGTCGCCAGATTGCAGGATCGTCCGCGCGCGCACACTGGGGGCTCCCACGAGCCCGTCATGATCAGCCATACCATCGTCCGCACTCCCAACCCCCAGCTCGCCGTCGGCCAGCTCGGCGGCCACGTCAAGCGCGGATACGCGCATCCGAAGGGCCAGCGCACGGGCAAGACCATGGCGCTGGTGTCGGCCGTGCCGCTCGCGATCGGCTCCGACAAGATGGTCCTGGCGTTCATGGATCGTTCGGATCCGGCCGAGACTTTCGATTACCTGCCGCACAAGGGGGACAACGCCGTGGTGGTGGTGGCGAAGGACGCGCTGAGCCTCTCGGTGATCAACGGCGTCTGCCCGGGCGACTGGAAGGGAGCGAAGATCGCCATCGGCGCCCAGATCGACGAGCCGATCGATCTGGACGTCGATCCGACCGGCCTGGACTTGGCCGCTTCCGACCAATGGGTCGATCTGGTGGACGAGCTCGGTTGCGACTGCAGCAAGCTCGGCGGATTCCCGCTGTGGGCGAACGCACCCATGGACGTCGAGAAGCTGGTCGGTCGGCCGCAGCGGTTCCATCACCGCTTGAGCGGCGACGTGGTCGACTTCAAGCTCGGCGACGGCGGCGTGATCTATGTGTTTCTCGACGAGGATGGCACCAGCGGCTCGCTGTGTTGGCAGCAGGCGAAATGATCGTCGCGGTCGTCCGCTTGCGCTGACCACTTCTTCGCGGCGAGCGGCGGCCGGCGGCGCTCACGCCGCGTAGGTGACGAGCCTTGACCTCGCGGCGCAATTCCCCGCTTCTCCTATCCTTGGCGTCCGCCATCATTTGTGGCGATGGCGGTAGACTCCTACCCGATGGATGCCGCGCGCTCGTGGACGCTTCCAGCGCGGCGCCCGATGACGCTGCGGCTGCCGGCGGAAGTCATGGGCATCATCAACGCGACTCCTGACAGCTTCTCGGACGGCGGCTTGTCCGACGAGCCGGCGGCGGCGGTCGCAGTCGGCTTGGCCATGGTCGCCGCCGGCGCTGCCTGGCTCGATGTCGGGGGCGAGAGTTCGAGGCCCGGATCGCTGCCGGTGTCGCAGGCCGAGGAGCTTTCGCGCGTGCTCCCGGTGATCCGCGCGCTGCGCGAGCGCCTGCCCACGGTTCCGATCAGCATCGACACCTGCAAGGCCGAGGTCGCGCGAGAGGCGCTGGCGGCGGGCGCGAGCATGGTCAACGACATCCGCGCTGGCGCCGATCCCGCGATGTTCGCGGTCGTTGCCGAGGCCCAATGCCCGCTGGTGCTCATGCACATGCAGGGCAACCCGGCGACTATGCAGCGGGCCCCGCACTACCGCGACCTGGTGGGCGAGGTCGAGGCGTTCTTCGCGGAGCGCATGAAAGCCGCAGCGGCGGCTGGCGTCACCACCGAGATGCTGCTGCTCGACCCGGGAATCGGCTTCGGCAAGACCGTCGCGCACAACCTCGCGCTGCTGCGCTCGCTGCCCAGGCTCGGGCGGGCGTTCGATCGCCCGCTGCTGGTCGGCCTGAGCCGCAAATCGTTCATCGCCAAGGTCCTCGGCGAGCGCGGCCCAGCTTCGAGCGATGCCGCCAGCCATATCCTGCACGCCCTGGTGGCCGCGGACTGTTCGCTGCTACGCGTCCATGACGTGGCAGGAGCGGTGGCGGCGTGCCGGCTCGCTGGAGCGCACTCCGGCTCGGGCGGGCAGTCCACCGGCATGGCGTTGCGCGTCCCCGACGCCCGGGGCGAGGACGTCTAGGATGCTCGAGCGCGTCGATCTCTCCGATCTCCCGTTCTACCTGCGCTCGGCGCTGGAGATCGGCATCCTCGCCGTCCTCATCTACTTCCTGCTGCTCGCGCTCGAACGCATCAGCGCGGGCGGGAAGATCAAAGGCATCTCGCTGTTCCTGGCCCTGGTGGTCACCGCGTGGATGATCGCGCGTCTATTCCAGCTGCACGCCATCACCTGGCTGCTGCAGGCGTCCATCGGCTTCAGCGCCCTGATCCTGGTGGTGGTGTTCCAGCCCGAGCTGCGCCGCCTGTTCACGCGCCTCGGCGGATTCTTCCCGCATCAGGAATCAACCGGCGGCGACGGCGCCGTTCCGCAGCTGCTCGACGCCCTGGTGTACATGTCGTCGCGCCGCATCGGCGCGCTCATCGTCATCGAGCGCAACGACAACCTCGACGATTACATCCTCTCGAGCCCGCTCGACTGCGAGCTCACCGCCAAATCGATGACCGCCCTGTTCTGGAAGGACTCGCCGCTGCACGACGGCGCGGTGATCCTGCGTGGCGGGCGCATCGCCGGAGCGGGCGTGATCCTGCCGCTGACAAACAACGTCGAGTTCAAGTCGCTGTCCGGAACCCGCCACCGCGCGGCGATCGGCATCTCCGAGGATACCGACGCCCTCGCCCTGGTGGTCTCCGAGGAGACCGGGGCGATCAGCATGGCTGACAAGGGTGGGCTCACACGCGGCCTGTCGCGCCAGGATCTCGAGATCCTGCTCGGCCGCATCTTCCGCGGCGCCCGCCGCGAGGCGACACGATGAGCCCTGGGATGAGTCTGGCCACGAGACCTGTGATGAACTCTGCGCTGAATCCAGCGACGAGTCCAGCGACGATTCCAGCCACGAGAGCAGCGCGATGAGCTTCATCACCTCGCACTGGGAGCTCAAGCTGGTGGCGCTGGTCCTGGCGGTCGCGCTGTGGATCTACACCAGCGGCCAGGTGCGCAGCGACCGCACCGTCGACGTGCAGCTGCGCGAGGCCTCGGTCACAGGACTGGGCGACAACTACGAGATCACGCTGATCAGCCCGAAGGAGTTCAGGGTCACGCTCAGCGTTCCGTCGAGCCGCTGGGGCGACATGCCGGCCAACGATCTGCTGCTCCCGAGGATCGAAGTGCGCCAGGACGCGCTCAAGAACCGACAGCAGGATTTCGCCGTCACCAGCGCCACCCTCGGTCTGCCCAGTGACATCCGCATCGTCCGCACCGAGCCCGAGAACCTGCGCGAGATCACCGTCCATTGGGACTACATCGTCGAGGACGACATGCCGGCCGAGCCGCCGGTGCTCGCGAACGTACCGACCGGACTCGAGGCCGAGGCGCGTCTGGACGTGAGCCTGGTAAGGGTTCGCGCGGCAGCCGACGTGGTCGAGCGTCAGCACCAGATGAAGAACCGGGTGCGCTTCCAGCCGGTGGACCTCGGATTCGTGGATCCAAAGGGGGCCACCGAGCAGGTGCAGACGGTGGCGTTGCGCCCGGTACCCAACCTGCCGTACAAGGTTCAACGCAGTCCATCAGCGACGATCACGCTCAGGCCGGTGCCCAGCAGCATGCCGGTCTCATCGCTGCCACTGCAGATATTGATTCCGCGCGACGCCATCGGGCGCTTCCAGGTCGACCTGTCGCAGCCGCAGGTGACCTTGACGGTGCGTGGGCCCGAGAACTTGCTGAAGAAGCTCCAGCCGGAGACCGACATCACCGCCTACATCGATCTGCGCCATGCGCTCGAGGCGGGAACCCACGAAGTGCCGGTGTCGCTGCTGGCGCCGGCGTGGCTGACCTTCGATCCGACCACCGTCCGCGCGACCGTGTCGCCGGCGCCGCCGGCCGAATCCGCGCCGGCTCCAGAACCTTCCGCCGAAGTGCACGCGCCGCCGGCAGCCGAGCCGCTGAAGCCACTGCCCGCTCCTGCCGAGGACGTGTCGCCGCCGGAACCCCCCGTTTCCACCCCACCGCCCGGCACGGCGCCCCAGACGACACCGGCGCCGGAAGGCCCTCAGCCATGATCAGTCAGCCATTCCCGATGGGCCGGCAACCGATGCGACCATTGCTGCCATTGCTCCCATTGCTGACGGTGATCGGCATGTCCGTCCCCGCCGCGGCTGAACAAGGTTCGCTCGGCGACAATTTCGCGCACCAGCCGTTTTATGTCATGGGCGGCTTGGCCCGCCTGAGCCATTCCGAGTCCCGCCAACTGACCGCCGACAACGGCATCCACGGCGGCTTCGGCTACGTCTCCGGCGACCAGGGACTGATCGGCAGCGCCGGCATCGATCTCGATTGGCGGCACACCCTGGGCGGATCCAGTCGCATCGACTCGGTGAGCACCTGCTACAGCGAGCGTGCTTACGGGATCCTGGGCGACGGCTACATCGGCTACGGAGTCGGCAGCGTCTACAACCGCGTCGAACTCCACACCCCGGCATTCAACCGCGTCGATCGCGGTTGGAAGATCGCCGGCAAGGCGATGGTCGGTTACGCCATCGGCGCGGGCATGATCCTGGAAGGCGCATGGTTCTACAGCGGCAAGACCGGAGTCGACACCAGCGGCTTCACGCTCTCAGCCGGCATCTGGTTCTGACTTTTTTTGCGGGGGCTTTGCCCCCAGGCCCCCACGAGCTTTGTCGCTCCTCTTTTTGCCCGCCGGGCGGTCAAAAAGTTTGCGTGATGGGCTGCGCCCATTGTTCACGCAAACCGGAGCTCGGCGCTCGGCGGCTTTCGCCGCGGTCGTGATTAACGGGGGCCCCATCGCTCCGCGATGGGGCGGGCGCCGAGTGGCGGTGGGCGGATACAATCGGCGTAGCCGATCCGCCCACGTTTTCGCCGGCTCCGGCGAAAACGAGCCACGACAAAGCCCGTGGGGTAGGCCGCAGGCCGTAGGGGCGAAGCCCCTG
>JBBRLJ010000032.1:0-61045 GCA_038231435.1 Planctomycetota bacterium | reverse complement strand
GGGCCCATTATTCACGCAAACCGGCGCTCGGCGGACGCTCGCGGCTTGCGCCGCTCGGGAGGTTGAGCTTCGGGGGCGTTGCCCCCGGGCCCGCGCGCCTGGGATCGGGCCGTCAGCGCGCGCGCGCTGCCGTCTGGACCTGAGCCTGTCCCATCGGATCGGCGCCGATCGTGCCCTCGAGCCGCGCTGCGTACTCGGGCGCCGCTACCGTCGCCAGCATCTCCTTCGCGCTGGCGAGGCGCGCGACCAGGTCGAGTCGCGTCGCCTCGTCGGCGTGGCTCGGCCGCGCCATGAACGCCTCGAGATCGGCGACGTGGCGCCGCCAGAGCGCGGACTCTCGGCCCTGCTGCACCTGCAGGCGATGCCGGTACCACGTGCTGGCGAGAAGCTGATCGCGGCTGAAGAGCTTGCGCAGTTCCGGATGATCGAGGCCGCGTCCCTGCCAGTCGCCACGCGCCATCACCTGCAGGATGGCGGCCAGCGGCGGGCATGCCTCCTCGATGCTGCCGTCGTCGAGGTACGCTTGCGCCGCCTGGCGCTGCGACTCGACGATCAGCTCCATACCCGCGGCGAAGGCCTCGCGGTCCTGCGTCTCGGGGCGCAGCAGCTGCTCGGAGAACACCACCGCGGGCGTGTCGAAGATGCGGCCGAGGAAGGTGTGGACGAACTTCGAGGTCACCCTCCAGCCGAGTCGGCTGGCGAGCACGCGCCGACCGCCGTGATCGAAATCCTCGATGCGCTCGAGATGTCCCTCGCGCATGAGGTATGCCGGGTCGCGCTCGGCCATGGTCATGCGGCACCACATTTCGGGCACCAGCAGGCTGATGTCGTGGTCGATCTGCACCTGCGGCCCGATGTGCCCAGCCGGAGTGGTGAAGCCCCAGCCGCCGGTGAGGATGGCCGAGACGATGGCGTTGTTGAGATCGGCGGTGGCGCGTACCGCGTTGAAGGGCCCCTTGGTCAGTGCGCCCTCGGATCCCCAGCCGGTCGTCGATGGGGATTTCCCGGACAGGCTGGCGATCAGATCGACGAACAGCTCGGGCAGCTCCTGGTAATGCAGCGGGCCATACACCGCCAGCTCGCGGATGTTCTGCTCGGGCTCGGGCGGGTTGTTGCGGCGCCCGGGCAGCACCGCGTGCACCGGGAACACCACCGGCACTTCCATCGGCAGCCGCCTGAAGAGCCGCGCACCGACCACGGCGAGATACTTCTCGCGGTGGTTCACCAGATCGGGGCGCACCTGCAAGTAGCGCGGATTCTTGGTGATCTTGCCATCGACGATGCGCGGATGCGCCGACGACAGCACGTAGGGCGCCTTGTCGGCGAGAGCGGCGGACAGGCGGGCGCGCATGGGCTCGCTGTACTGCGAGAAGCCGATGGCGTCCTCGACGATCTCGCGTGTGTCGTCCAGGTTGAGCGGCCGGTAGTTGGAGGCGAACAGTCCGGCTCCGGCCATGTCGGCCTCTGCCTGCTTGTCGTAGCCACGGTGGATCGCGTCGTCGGGACGCTGGAAGAAGCGGTACTCGCAGTTGGCGACGATCTTCACGCTGTCGCCGCAGTGCTCGCGGTTGAGCCCTGGCAGCAGGTCGGAGCGCACCACCGCCGAGACGCTGATGTCGTCCTCGGCCGGGACTTTCATCGCCGCGATGAAATCCTGGCGTAGCTTGAAAGTGCGCCACGAGCCTTCGAGCTGGCCGACGCGCAGGTATGAACCGACGAGCTTGCGGCCGCGGTACTTGAACTCGTGCCCAGACTGGCCGTTGACGATGTCCACGCTGAAATGCTTGCGCCAGTCCTCGCCCCACTCCGGGCGGTAGAAGCGCTTGATGATGAAGGCGAGCGCGCGGATGTCCGGCGCGATCGATCCGAGCCAGCGGTTGTATTCTGGCGTGAACTCGGTCGTCGACGGCGTGAGCAGCTTGATCAGCGATCCGAGCGAGCGCTGCGGATCGAGCACCGAGCGGCTCGCCCGCTTCACGTAATCCGGCCGGACATGCGGCAGGAAGCGCGTCGAGTAATCGTGCTCGAATATCTCCGCGACCGCCTTGAGATCGCGCTCGACGTCACTGATGAAGATCGGTCCGTAGAGCATCGCATCGTTGATCGACTTCGAGATCTCGGACTTGCCGCCGCCCGAGACCGTGCAGGGCTTGTGGCAGTAGACGCCTTCGGCGACCGTTCCCACCAGGCGCCACGTCGGCGCGCCGGGATGCTTTTCGAGCCTGACCTTGTAGCCCGACGGATGCACGAAGGTGGTCGCCGGGCGCAGCGCCAGCGATCGCTCGACGCCGCCGTGGGTCCAGGTCACGCGGCTCTTGGCGAGCTCGATGCGCACCGATTCCGGCATGTAGAGCACGTCCGGATACGCCCGATCCACGCCGTGGCCGTCGGGCATGAGATCGAAGAGCTTGCCGGCATAACGTGAGCACGCCTCGGCGAAGGAATGGCCGCGGCCGAGCACGGTGTTGTTGTCGCCGTGGAACTCCTCGCCGAGATTGAACGACGCGAAGGCGATGGCGCCGCCAGCGTGCTCCTCCTCGCAGCCGCCCGACAGGTTCGCCGAGAACGAGATCTGGGTCTTCACCTCCTTCTTGCAGTAGCCGTAATAATTGTCGGCGAGGATGGTGACCATGACGCCGTCGGTGGTGCGGCAGGCGATCTTGAAGGGAGAGCCACCATTGTACGGCTCATCTGGCTTCGACCAGCACATGCCATCCTTGCGCTGGCGCTCGTTCGCCTGATCGACGTGGGGCAGCCCGAGCTCGCGCTTGGTCAGGGTCACGAGATGCGGCGCCAGGATCACGCAGCCGGTGTGGCCGGTCCATTCCCCGGCATCGAGGGCGGCGTCGTTCTCGGGCAGCGACGGATCGCCGGCATTGCCGAAGATCGATTCGACGAAGTCCAGGTTGCTGACCAGCGAGCCGGGAGCGAACAGTCGTACCTCCATGGTCTTCGCCGGCGAAATCCCGGGGATCTCGGGGCGCACCAGTGGTCGCAGCAGCAGCGACACGAACAGCTCGACCGGCTCGCCCCCGCCAGCGGTGGCAGTGGTGCCGGCGGTACCGGCGGTGAACGGCAGGCGCAGATGCTCGGCCGGCGGCCGCATGGCGTGGTGCATCAGGTTGCCGAACACCTTGCGCGGCACCGCGAGCTTGTCGGCGGGGATCGGCAAGCCCCCTTCCGCGACATGGAACACGCCTTTGGTGGTGCGGCGGTCGTTGCGCGGATTGTGCAGGATGCCCTGGTGGATGCGGTACGAGGTGAGCGCGGGCGAACTCAGATCGTCGCCGCCGACCGGCAGCGACAATTCGCGCGCGAGGCCATGGCGGTCGAGGACGAAAGTCGACGCGGGCAGGCGTACCGGGCCCACCAGCGGCTCGCCCGCGAGATGGCGGTCGAGGAAATCCTGGATGCGCTGATCGGCCGGGCACAGGTGCCCGGAAAGCAGGCGGGACTGCTCGCGATGGTTGGCGAGCAGATCGTGCGCGACCGCCAGGAAGTCGCGGTTCGACGCATCGGTCGGCAGCTCGTGGCCGAGCGCGGCCAACTTCAGGTTGATGTAGCGGACGAGATTGCGCCGGTCATGGATGAGATTGCGGCCATCCGCGTCGAGGCCCAGGCTGCGGACGGTGTCCATGGAATCTCCGGGCGGACATTCGATGGACGGACGGACCCAGGACAAGGGCGCGACGGTGATCCAGCGGTCGACAGTCCGCGCGGCGCGCGACGGATCGGGCGTGACGATCCGTCGCAGGGGATGGACCGCGCGGAGCACGGTCGCCCGATTCTGTCTTGCATTGCAAGACAAGTCATCATGCTCCGGGACATGACCGATTCCCAATTGATGAAGGGCGTATCGCCCGTGCTGGTGCTCCAGGCAGTCGTCGCCAAGGCGCGCTCGGGCCCCGAGATCCTCGCCGACATCGCCGCGCGCAGCGGCGAGGCTCTCGCCATGCCCCAAGGCACCCTGTATCCGCTCCTCTACCGGCTCGAGCGCCAGGGGCTGCTGCGATCGGCATGGCGCGCCAGCGATGGCACCCGGCGCATGCGCGAATACACGCTGACCGCCAAGGGCTCAGCCGAGCTGGCGAAGGGCAAGCGCAACTGCCTCGATCTGGCATCGGCATTGCAGCTCATGCTCGGAGGCGCGGTATGAGCCCGCCCGCACCGATCGATACCTACCTGGCGCGGGTCGACGAAGCCCTGTGGCTCAGGCGGCGCGCTCGCCGCGACGTGCTCGAGGAGCTGCGCGGGCACCTCGAGACCCTCGATGAAACCGCTCGTCGCGATGCCGACACGCTCGCGCGAGAGTTCGGCGAACCCGCGCTGCTGGCGCGACGGATCGCCGCAGAGCGCCCCTGGTGGCAGACCACCGCTCCATGGCGCCCGACCGTGTACCTCTTCGCCTACCTGGTGGTGGGTCTGATGGCCCAGATCTGCCTGCGCGGCCACGATGCCGATACGCTCGCCAACCTGATCAGCTGGTCCGACGTGGGCGCGATCGCGGTTGCGACCGCGGCGGCCGCGCGACGCATGATCCATCCGCTGCACGTGGTGATGATCGGCATGTGGCCGGCGCTGCTGGTCACGATGCTGATGGGAGGGGCCCTCGCCTGCAATGGCCCCGCTTCGTACTCGCTCATCTCGGTCGTGCTCACCACCCTCGCCTCGCTGCTGATCGTGTCGCTCGGCATCACGGTCGGGCCGGCGCTGTTGGCATCTCCCGAGCAGTGGACGGTGCGGGGCCGGCGGCTGCGTGTGGCCGCCGCGGTCGCGGCGGCGTCGGTCGCCTACCTGGCTTCGCTCGGACTTTCCGGCGCCGCGACGATCGAGGTCGGTCATGGCTGGATCGGCATGTCCACGCACGGAGCATCTGGCGCGCACGTGGTCATCTGCACGGCCGCCTTCGGGGCGCTGGCATGCGCCAGCGCCTGGTTGACGCTGCGCGGCCGGGAGCGCGCGATGGCCGCGCGCGCCTGACCCGACCGGATTGATATCCAGTCCACTACCGTCGCTCGCGCCGACCTCGTGCCAGCAGGGCCGCCAGCCCGGCCGATGCCGCCAGTGCGTTGCCGAGACCGCAGCGCGTGGTGCTGGAACCGCCCTCGGCAGCCGTGGTGGACGCCGGCGCGCCGGTGGTGGATCCGGACGTCGTGGCGCTCGAGGCGGACGTACCGGCCGCGCTCCCTCCCGACGCGGTACCGGAAGCCGATGTGCCCGTGGCGGTGGTGCCGGACGTGCCGCCGGACGTAGTCGTGCCCGTCGACGGCGAATTCGTTCCCGTGGAGACCGGAGCGCCGGTGGCTTCGAAGACATTGCCGGTCCAGACCGGAGTACCGTCCATATGCGAGGTTCCGTAACGGTAATCCGGACCGAAGGTGTTGCCGATCACGCGTACGTTGGTGGGCGGACCGAAGCCCTTCAGCTTGTCGACCAGGTAGATGGTGTAGTTGCCGCCGTCGAAACGGTTCCCTTCGATCAGCACGTCGTCTATCGGCCCGGTGTCGGTCATGATGAAGCAGGCGGAGTTGCTGTGGAATCCGTCGACATCGATAGGCATGTCGAAGTTGTTGCGGCGGAAGATCACCCGCCCGCCCTTCGCCATCTGCATGCCGTCGGCATGCGACCCGACGCCCATGCCGAGATGGTGGATCCAGCAGTCCTCGACCACCAGATCGCTCGTCGGCTTGAAACCGTCGCCCATGGTATGGTGCACGTCGCACCGCCTGGCGGTGAAGCCGCCGCCGAGCAACGCCGACGAACTGACGCCGCCGCCATCGAGTTCGCAGTCCTCGATGAGCAGGCCCGTGACCGCCGCGTCGATGGTGATGCAGTAGGGCGAACCACCCGTGATCCGGCAATTGCGGATGGTGATGCCGTCGGCCTTGACGGTGAGTTTGCCCGCGATGTCGAGATCCTGGATCACCGCCCCGGCGACGCTCAGGGTCAGCGATCCCGACGGCGTCAGCAGTTCGGGATGGACCGGTCCCGTGGTGTCGGCTCCGGGCCACGCGGTGGCGGCTCCGATGACCGGCACGAAGGACACGAATCCGAGGATGACGGAGATCGCGATCGAGACGCGCATGGATGAGATGAGCATGAGTACCTCTCCCAGTGGATCCCCGTGGATCCCCGATGGAGCCCGGTCGCCAGGCGCCGGACGGCGGTGATGGAATCACAGGTACTTGCGGGCGATCGGACGACGTGACGCGGCTGCCCGGTCGACCGCCCGGACCGCGTGACTCACGGCTCGAAGCGGAAGGTCGCCGCGACGGGCGGCCCCGACGGCTTGGCGCCCACGGGATCCGAGCACGGGACCGCCTCGATGCGTACCGGCCTCCCCAGCGGCGGTTTCCAGGATCGGAAATCCGGCACCGACCGAGCGGCATCGAGGAAGCGGTTGCCCATCATCGAGTAGGGTGGGCGCTCGATGCGGTGGAGATGGCCATCGAGCAGCAACCGGGCGCTGGCGGGCGCCGCGGCTCCCTCGGCCAAACGCACCATGATGGTGATCGACCGCGTGGGCAAGGCGGACAGCTTCACGATGGTGCCGTCGGGCATCGGGTCGTACCCGGCGAGGGCCCGATCGGCATCGGCGTCCACCAGGCTGAATCCACTGAATGGACTCGTCGCCAGCACGTCGAGTCGAGCGCCCGTGGCGTCCGCGATCGCGCTCTCCCCGGCCTTGCAGGACAGTCGCGCTGCGTGATCGGCCGCCACGATCTCCACCCGCCCTTCGCGCATCGCCAGGCGCGTGGACGTGCGGTCGGTCGCGAGAGTGAACATCGTGCCCACCACCTCGACGATCGCGTGCGCGGTGGCGATCTTCGCCGGCTTGCCGGTGGGTTGGATCGAAAAGCGCGCATCGATCGTGCCGGCATCGAGCCGCCAGCGCTGACCCTCGTGGGCACCGAGCCAGGACAGGTCGGCGTTCCCGCCCATCTCCAGGACCGTGCCGTCGTCGGCTGATGCCGTCGCGCCCCCCCCCCTCGCCCGTCACCAGCCGCGATCCGGACATGAGTCGATCGCCGACGACAGCGTCACGTCGATCAGACCCGTGGACGAGCCACGCCGGCGCGCTCACCGACGCGATGCGGGCGGTCGCTACGGAGCCCTGCGAGACCACGGGGGCGCGAAGCGCGGCCAGGATCATGCCCACCGCCATCAACGCAGCGGCCGCGACCGCCGGCCGGAACCAGCGCCATCGCGCTGCCCGGATCGGCCTGCCCGAGGCCCTCGGCACGACATCGCAGGCGAGGGTGGCGCGCAGTTCCGCGCGCCACGCCGATTCGACCAGCAGACGCTGCCGATGCGCCGGACGCTCGAGCAGCCATGCCCCGAGGCGGGCGGTTCCCGCTTCATCGAGATCGCCCGCGAAGTAGCCATCGAGGAGATCGTCGACGCCGTCATCGCTCGGTGTCTCGACGGGGTGATCGGACGCGCTCACGACGTCGATCCCATCCGCTCGAGGATGCACGCGCGCAGACGCGCATGCAGGCGCGACACCAGCTTGCGCGCCGCCACCGTGCTGGTGCGCAGGCTGGCGGCGATGGTGTCGTAATCGCCGCCCTCGGTATAGCGCAGGCGCAAGGCGTCCCGCGCGCGGCCTTGGATCTGGCGCAAGCACTCGCGCAGGGCCTCGCGCACGTCGGCCAGGTGGTCGACGCCGCGTTCGGCATCCTCGGCGAGCAGGTGGATCAGTTCATGCGGCAGGTGCGACCGGGCCTTCGAGCGCCGGAACGCCTCATGGACCAAGTTCCGCGCGATGCCGAAGACCCACGCCTGGAAGATTCGCTGCGGGTCGAAATCGGAGAATCGACGCAATGCCACCACCGCCACGTCCTGGAGCACGTCATCGGCGAGTTGGCGGTCGCGGATCAGGCTGTGCACGTAGGCCGCCAGCGGCGGCATCGCGGCCGTCCAGTGCCGCGAGAAGCGCTCGAATGTCGGTCCGTCCGGGGCGGAGGGCATGGCGGGGGCCGTCATGGGCTTCCTTGTCGCGACCGGGGCCGATGTGACCACCGGGCAGGCTGCTCCCGTCCGTGGGCCCTGCGACATGCGCACTCGCCCTCGGGCGGGAACCGCCGGTCACCCGAGGTACGCCCGCAGCGCCCGCGCAAGGTCATCGCCGAAGCCCCGCGCCGACCGCTGATCGACCACCGCGCCGCGCGCGAGCGCGTAGGGCAGCTCGATGGTCGTGGACAGCCGCACCCCCGGCAGGGATCCGAACCACGCGCTCGAATGCTCTCCGGCGTCGTACGCGTGGTCCACGTTCCATTCCTGCCCGAACGGCAGGTCGTCGCCCGGGTCGTACGGCAATGCCGCTCCACCGAGCGCCGCGAGCGCGGACGCGAAGGCGCGCTGCTCGCGCCACGCCGCCTCGCTCTTCGCCCCCACCTGGAACGCGGACTCGTTGCGCCCGCCGACGATCCATGGGCAGTGCAGGTCGAGGACGGCATCGATGCCGGCGGCGCCCCACGCCGGGATGCGCGCGCGCAACGCGGCGGTCTCGGGGTAGAGGGACTCGCCCGAGTAATCGCGGTTGTGGTCGCGCGGCGAGCGGTTCTTGCCCTGGTCGCCATCCTCGACGCCATCGCGGTCGACGAACGGCGCGACCACCAGCTCGACGCGTTCGCCGAACCAGCGGCCCACGTCGTCACCCGCGAGCGCGGCTGCGATCATCCCCTCCACGGCGTAACTCGCCATCATCTCGCAGGCGTGATGCCGCGCGGTAACCAGCACGCGCCGCGGAGCGCCGACGTGGCCCATCCCCAGCAACGGCACGTCCCGCCCCTTGCGCGAACGGCACAGGACCGAGCGCCGGATCCGAGGTCCGAACGGCGCGAGGAAGCGGTCGAGACGTTCGGGGACGTACGGCATGCCCATGCTCAGGCGCAGGTCGTCGCAATCCTCCGGTACCTCGACGGTGAACGCGTCTCCGACCACCGCGCCCAGCCACCTCCACGTGTCGCCGCCATCGCTGCTGAGCCCGGGGCCGCGCGCGGCGAACGACCCGGGCCGCGTTAGGCGCACCCGCAGCCGCGATCCCGCGGCGCCGCGGACGCGCACGCACCAGTAGAACCAGTCGCCGCCGGTATCGCGCAGATCGGGCCGCAGCGCGAGCTCGCCGTCAGCGCAGGATTCGACGATGGCGTTGCCGCCCGGGAAATCGGCGTCGGCGCGCATCATTGCTCAGCCGCGCGGTTCATGATCGACTCCACGACCGGCCCTCCGCCGCGAGGGTAGCGATTGCGGGAAAAACGGTAGCTGACAGTGGTCGCGGCTGTCGCGCGCGCGACCCGTTTCCCCTTCACGCGGCCTGCCTGCGCCGGTACTCCGCCGGCGTCACCCGCATCGCCTGCTTGAAGGTGCGGCAGAACGCGGCCGCGTCCGCGAAGCCGCACGCGATGGCGATGTCGCCGACCGGATTGCGCGTGGTCGCCAGCAGTTCGCGCGCGGCGCGCAGGCGGCGCTGGATGAGGTATTGATGCGGCGAGGTGCCCAGCTGCGCGCGGAACACCGCGTGGAGATGCGCCGGAGACCAGCCGACGCGGCGCGCGAGCTCGGCGAGGCGCAGCGGTTCGGCATAGCGCGTGTCGATGGTGTCCTGCGCGTCGCGCAGCGGCGTGGGCAGCGCGCTGGCCTGCTGCTGGCGCACGCTCAGCGAGGCCTGGAACAGCAGGCGCCCGTAGATCCACGCCAGCACTGATCCGCGATCGATGGCGTCGTCCATCGCCCAGCGCACCGCCTCGCGCGTGAACCAGCGCACCTCCTCGAGATCCGCCCAGCGCGTCAGCCGCGGTACGCGCCGCACGCTGTCCGGATCGACGACGACATTGACCGCGAGGCAACGGTACGGGTCCGACCAGTCGCTGCGGCCGATGGTCTGGTCACCGCGTGCCTGCCACACCATCGTCCCCGGCGTGACCTCAACCCAACCGCGCTCGTG
Organism: Planctomycetota bacterium; assembly: GCA_038231435.1. Taxonomy (GTDB): domain Bacteria; phylum Planctomycetota; class UBA11346; order UBA11346; family UBA11346; genus JACCZE01. The sequence continues at coordinate 51,096 of JBBRLJ010000032.1, read as the reverse complement.
CAGGACCCAGCCACGGCCGCCGGTCACCAGCTCGATGCTCTCGCGCCCGGCATCGAGGATGCGGGGAATCGGGTCGCGACCCGGGGGTTGATGGTAGTGGCTGGCATTGACCAGTTCATGAACGTGGGCGGTCGAGAGCATTCAGGATTCAACAACATTACCGAGTTTTTGCCAATTGCGAATGTGATGAGAATCGATCATACCATCGTCCTACCGCATCGATTTCCGACGTTTCGCCTACTCTAGGCCTCCCGTCGCTCATCCCACCCCGCTCCAAACGACCAACGAGAAGGATCTGCCCATGCCCACCTCCCCCGCCCGCGCCGCCGGAGTCCAGAGCTGGTCCCTGCGTCAGTGGAAGGACAACGCCGGCGTCATCGCCCAGCTCAAGACCCTCGGCGCGACCTCGCTCGAGCTCTGCGGCGCGCACTGCCGCTTCGACGATCCGGCCGACCACGCGCCGGTGATCAAGCAGTACCGCGACGCCGGCCTGCGCATCGACTCGATCGGCGTTCAGACCTTCACCGGCGACGTGGCCAAGGAGAAGCGCTGGTTCGACTTCGCCAAGGCCGCCGGCGCGCGCTTCATCCGCGCGCACTTCCAGGTCGATAGCTTCCGCGACGCGGTCAAGGTCTGCCAAGGTCTCAGCGAATCGACCGGCATCCGCGTGGCGATCCACTGCCACGGCGGCTACATGTTCGGCGGCTCGTTCGACGTCATCGACCACCTGATGAAGATTGGCGGCCCGCATATCGGCGTCTGCCTCGACACCGCCTGGTGCATGCAGAGTGGCCACGCCGATCCCGTCCAGTGGGTGAGGAAGTGGGGCAACAAGGTCTTCGGCGTGCACTACAAGGACTTCGTCTTCGACCGCGCCGGTGCGTGGCAGGAGACCGTGATCGGCGAGGGCAACCTCAAGCTGACCGAGTTCGTGCATGCGCTCGAGGATGTCGGTTTCGATGGCTACGCGGTCTACGAATACGAGAACGACGACGCGATGGACGGCTTGGCCAAGGACATCGCCGCGCTCAAGAAGGTGCCGGCGCGCTCGGCCACCGCCAAGCACTGAGCTTTTTACTTCAGGGCTCCGCCAAGGCTCGTTGGGTCCAACCCACGGGCTTTGTCGCGGCTCGATTGTTCTCCGGCTGCGCCTACGAAATCGTGGGCGGATGGGCTACGCCGATTGTATCCGCCCACCCCTCGGCGCTCGGCGCTACCGTCCTCACAGGCGAGGTGCTGCGCTTCCTTGGCGATCGGCGCTGACGGACATCGAGCCGATCCACGCACCGCGCCCACGTGGGGCGCGTCTGGAAATTCCACACCGCCTGCGCGGGCCGACGGACACGATCCCTCCTCCATCCGTCATCGCCGTCGTGGAGGTCGCATGCGCCTGCCGTGGTACACCCAGATCGTCCTGATCGCATCCGTCATCGCGCTGGCTGGTTGCGGAGTCGGTGGATCTCCCGCCACCACCACTCCCGTCGATGATCAGACACCGGTGGCTCCGGGCACGTACCGCGCGCTCGCGTACGATCGTCCGGACGGCCATGAGCAGCTGCTCGACCTGTGGGTGCCCGCCGGACGTGGTCCGTTCCCCGTGGTGGTGTTCATCCACGGCGGCGGATGGAGCAGCGGCTCGCGTACCGACGCTGATCTCGCCGGGCTATCCAGCCTCGGTTACGTCGCCGCCAGCATCGACTACCGCCTCACGGATGTCGCGCCGTTCCCGGCGCAGATCCAGGATTGCTGCTCCGCGATCCGCTGGCTGCGGCTGCACGCGGCCACCTACTCCATCGATCCCGCGCGCGTGGGCGCGTGGGGCGGTTCCGCCGGGGCGCAGCTGGCGGCGCTGATCGGCCTGGCCTCGCACGACGCCATCATCGCCGGGACGGGGAATCCCGGCGCCTCCTCCGCCGTGCAGGCGGTCGTCGACTATTCCGGCCCCGCCGACCTGATCGCCCTGTGGGCCGCGAAGGGCGGAGATCCGTTGCTGGGGCCGATGATGCGCGCGCTCGTCGGCGGCGCGGCGCCTCCAGATCGACCGGAACTCTCCGCCATGGCCAGCCCGATCACCTGGGTGGGGACGCGCGCGGCTCCTCCGTTCCAGATCATGCACGGCGATGCCGACTCTCTGGTGCCCGTCGCCCAGAGCCAGGCGCTCGCGCGCGCCCTGCTCTCCGCCGGGATTTCCTGCGAACTGACCATTTGGCCAGGCAAGGATCACGATCTGGGCGCGGATCCGATCGGCCCCACGATCCTGTTCCTCGATCGCATCCTCAAGCCGCCTGGGTGAACCACGTGCGGCTTGTCCCGCTCCCGCACCAGCCACACTCGTGGGCGGAGACCCCAGATGCGCAGCCTGCTGCTGTCCGCCACCATGATGCCCTGCATCGCTGGCGATGAGCCTACCTCGGCTCCGGCCGCGCCGCCGCTGGACTACGGCGTGGAGCGGACATCCGTGGATCGGGCCCTGGCCGCGCATCCGCTCGACCTGAGGAGCGACCCTGCCGCCGCCGAAGCCGTCGCGTACGTCACCAGGCAGATGCGAACGCTCTCGGACTCGCCCTCGTTCATGCCATCAGCGCCGTCTCAGCAACAACATTCACCGAAGGATTCACGCTCATGACCAAGTTCGCCATCATCGCCGCATCGCTCACCGTCGCGGCCTCGCTGCTCGCTCCCATGGCCACGGCGCGCGCCGAGTCCAAGGAGCCCGAGAAGCACGCCGACGCGCCCAAGGCCGCCGAGCACGGCACCATCACCGGCATCGTCATCTCCAACGAGCACAACAAGCTCCAGGTCAAGGACGCCGACGGCAAGACCGAGACCTACGTTCCGAAATGGATCGGTGGCGCCCCGAAGGACGGCGGCGGCCCGGACAAGGAGATGGCCGGCAAGCTCGAGAAGGTGAACGTCGGCGACAAGGTCAAGATCGAGTGGTCCTTCGAGGAGCACCGCCGCATCCTCGCCATCACTGTGGTCGAGAAGGCCGGCCAAGGTGGACTCAAGGACAACGCCAAGGACAAGGAGAAGCACGAGCACTCTGAGCCGCGCGACAAGTAACGCCGGCCTAGCCAGCGACCGCGAGTCACGGGCCGAGCACGATCCACGTGCTCGGCCCGTTTTTCATGTGAACTCCTGGAGCAGGAATGCTGGCCGGCTGCTGTTTTCAGCAGCCGGCTAGAGCCCGAGATCGGCGCGCGGCCACGCCGGCTTCAGCGTCCAGCATTGCAGACGCGTCTGCTCCAGGATCCTCGACAGGTCCATCGCGCGCGGATGGATCACCCATTTCGGGAGTTGCTCAGCGACCTCCTTCGCGATCACCTCGGCTTCGCGCGGATAGGGCGCGTCGGCGGGGCCGCCGGCGCTGGCCTCGCCGAGCAGGATCCGCGCGAGAGCGACCATCGCCGTGCCGATACCCACCTCATCGCCCGAGATCGCGACCGCCGCGGGCAGATGCCCCTCGCGCAGCGCATCGTCGGTGATGCGCTGCGCCGCGGCGCGCAGTGCGGCCGCGGACCAGGACCGCTGGGATGAGCGCGGAGGCATCGCGAGCGGACCGAGCACGCTGGGCCTGGAATAACGTTCGCTCGGCGCGCACACGCCACGGCACAGCATCAGCAGCAGTTCGGCAGCGGTGAAATGGTCGGTGAACAGCACGCGCTCCTCGTCGGCGATACGGCGCGCGGCGGCCAGCAGCTCGGCGTGGGTGGCATCGGGCCGCTGGCCATCATAGCGGCGGATGAGGTCGCCCCAGCCGACGATCTCCAGCTGGCGCTGGTCGCGCAGCCACACGCACAACCGGCGGAAGTTGGCTTGGATGGTGGGCATCTTCGCCGCCGGCTGCAGCGGCGCGGGCTTCCACTGGCTGCGCGGAGGATTGGCGCCGTCGACGAAGTTCATGCCGTCCCAGAAACCGGTATGGATCGCGCGCGTGGGATGGCACATGAACACGTCGGTCCAATGGGCGCCGCGTCGAGGCCAGCGAGTGCGTTCGTCGATTCCGCGTTCGGCAGCGGAGAGCCGCTGCGCGAAGAGCGCGTCGTCGACGAAGCTGTCGTCGAACGGCCCTACGCCGTCATCATGGAAGCCGAGGCAGCCGCCGTACCAGCACACGTTGGTCCCGGGCAGGCGCACGGGGCTGTAGATGTACGCGCGGCCGAGGCGGCCCATCAAGCCCTGGATCGACGGCGCCCAGCTCCTGCCGGTGCACGCCCAGCCCAGCAGCGCCCGGCCCAGGATGCGCTCGGTATCCTCCCAGCCCTCGCGGTCCCATGCCCAGATCGCATCGGCGCCCTGGGCGAAATCGCTGGCGACGCAATGCTCGGCCGTGGTCGGGTGGACCGAGTGCCACGTCGAATGGTAGCCGAGGTGGTGGCGCTTGAGCGCCTCGATCACATCAGTGCGACCGCGCCGCTGCCACAGGCGCGCCTTCTCTCCGACCACCATGAACGATCCGGTCAGGCCGTGTTCGGTCAGCATCCTCGCCATCCACAGCACCGCGTCGTCCGACTCGGGAGAGATGAGGTCCTCGACATCGAAGCACAGCAGCGCGGGCAGGAGGGTTGGCATGGCGGATATAGCCTAGATGGCAGGCGCGGCCTAGGAAAGCGCGAAGGAGGAATGGGGCCGAGAGAAGTCGGGAAAACCAGGGCAACGACAGATCCATCGAGCTCCGCTTCACGGCGTCGAGGTGATCCCGGGTTCCGCTGCGATCTTCTCCACCAGCTGCTCGATCATCGCGTCGGCTTGGCGGCGGATCGCCGCCATCATCGCGTTCTTCGATACCTCGGCCGGGGCGGCGAGTTCAGCGGAGAATATCTTGATGGCGGGCCAGGTGGTGGCGCCAGCCGCCGGTTTCACCGCTACGGTCAGGGTCATCGCCTCGGGGAGCGTGCCGTTGAGCGTCTTCATGGTGCGCGTCGACGTGCCGAACGAGGCTTCGCTCACGCGCAGGCGCAGCTCGATGTGGCCGACCGGGCTGGGCGGTTTCTCGGCGGCGTCCACCAGCGACGCGCCGCTCAGGCGCTGGCCGATGGCGTCGATGATATCCGGGCCGCAGTAGGCGTAGCTGTTCCACGAGCCCTGGTCCTTGTCGCCGTCGGTGGTGGATGAGAAGGCGTAGGTCCACACCGCGCCGCTCGCCGCCGCGGCGACAGCGTTCGCTGTTGCGATGGCCTGCGCCACCGCGTCCGCATCGGCGAGCTTGTCCAGCGCCGTCGCCTGGGCCACGATCGCCTTGCGCAACAATCTGCGATTGCCCTCGGCCTGGGTGCTGATTTCGAACTGGTTCACCTTGGTAGGGGCTTCATGCGCGGCAGTCCACGCGTGCGCGCCGTCGAGATTGGTCGGGCGATGCCGCGATACCACGGTGGCGGTGGCGTCAAGGCGAGTGGGGATGGAGCCTGCGTCTCCGATGCCCATCGAGGCCATCGATCCCGAGCCGTAACTCGTCGCCTCCCAGAGCAGCCGTACGCGGATGGTGCCGGCGCCAACCGCGCGCTTCGGCCGCGCGTCGACGACCTCGACCGGCAGTGGCGCCAGCGCGGCGGAGAACGCCTCGACCAGCTGCTTGCGGAACTGGATCTCGTCGCGATCGCCGGCGCGGATCGCCGGCTCGACCCACAACAGGTAGGACGTCGACAGTCGGATCTCGCGCTCGTGCTCGGCCTTGGCGGCTGCCGCGATCGCCACGGCCTTATCCTCCGCTTCCTGATCGTCGATGCGCTTGGTCAACGTCGGCTTGTCGGTGTCGCGCCAGGCGGCCGCCTGGGCATCGCTGCCGCAGGTCTCGAGCAGCAGCTGGCAGTCGAGCAGCATCGAGCGGCTGGTGACCGCGACCTCGCGCAGATGGGGCAGCTGGCCATCGAGAAAGCCCACCATGTCGGCGCGCGCCGCGGCACGGTGCGCGCCGAGTGACTGCCCATCGAGCATCACCGCGGTGTTGGCCGCGAACACGGCGTCACCGTCCGCCCAGCGCGCGCGCGCCGTGGCGAGGTCTCCGGCCGCCACCGCCGTCTTGCTGGCGGAGATCGAAGCCTGGGCGCTGGCGACGAGAGCCTTGCCATCGGGGCCACATCCAGCGAACAGGATGAGCGTGGCCATGAACGCCAGGATCGAAACGGTGCGCATGCGGTTTTCCTTGTCCAGACCGTGTGGTGGTGGCTTGGTGCTCAGGGGATACATGATGCATCGGCGACATCAACCCGCCCTGGCCACGTGCTCGCCATGGGAAGAGAGTCCGGCCACGAATGGCGCGTGGGTAGCGCCAAGAGGTATATCAGGAGATACCCCGAGGGCACGCAGGCAGGGCATCTGGATGCCGGTGGTGATCGGGCTGATCGGGATCATGGAGTCGAAGCCCTGGACTTTTCCGCGTGTTGTGCGAGCCTCAAGAGGCCCGCCCAGCACCCTCTTCGCCTCCACTTTCCAGAGTCACGTCCCACCACGGCCCGCATTTTACTATATCAAATCTGATATACTTAAAGGAAATCCGATGCGCCTCTTGATCCTGATCTCCGCGCTCGCGCTTGCCTGCGCGTCGTGCGGTGGCGACAGGCCAACCACCGGATCTCCGGTGACGCCTGCGGCTGCTCCTGGCGCGGCGGCGAGCGACAAGGTCGCCCCGGTTTGGCAGCTGGCGTTTTCCCTGCGAGACGGACGCGCCACCTGGGGCAGGACCGGCGCCGCCAAGGCCGGCATCGAGACCGTGTGGATCGAGGACAAGTTGCCCACCGACGCCATCCCCCAGGGCTCGGGCGGAGATACCTGGACGTGGGTGACCAGCGATCCGGCGCCGTTCTCGGGCAGCGCGTCGCACCAGTCGGCGATCGCGCAGGGCCCGCATGAGCACCTTTTCACCCTCGATGAAGGCCTGCCGCTCACGCGCGCCAGCACACTCTTCGCCTATGTCTACCTCGATCCCGTGCATCCGCCGACGCAGGTGATGCTGCGCTGCAACCAGAACGGCACCTGGGATCACGCCGCCTACTGGGGAGACGAGAATCCCGACACGCACGCCGTCCATGTCGGCCCGCTGCCTGCCACCGGCACGTGGGTGCGCCTTGAGGTCTCGTCCACGGCGCTGAACCTCGACCAGTCCTCGAACCGCAAGCCGCGTCCGGCCACGCCGGACACCGACGGCCCCAAGACCCTGAACCTCGATGGCTACGAACTCACCTTCGCCGATGAATTCGACACCGTGCCAGACGTCTCGCCATGGGGTCCGGGCACGCGTTGGATCGCGCATACTCCATGGGACGGGGATTTCGGCGACGCCGCCTTCATGGATCCCCAGCCGGGCTTCCCGTTCACGGTGGACAATGGCATCCTGCGCATCGAGGCGCGCAAGGACGACGCTTTCATCGCGACGGACCGTTGGAAACGCTTCTGGGGCGCGGGCTGCCTCGCCTCGAACGACCGCAAGGGTAACGGCTTCGCGCAGCAGTACGGATATTTCGTCATGCGCGCCAAGCTGCCATCCGGCGTCGGCGTGTGGCCAGCGTTCTGGCTGGCCTCGAGCTTCGACCGCACCGATGCGCAAGCCGGCAAGGACGGCACGATCGAGATCGACGTCATCGAGTACTACGGCCGGCCCGAGACCTACCAATCGGTGGTGCATGTATGGGAGCCGGCGCCGCACCACGCCGAGGGCAACACCGCCTACACCAGTCGCGGCTTCTGCACCGACTCCTTCCGCGATTATGGCGTGATGGTCGAACCGGATTGGATCACCATGTACGCCGACGGCGTGGCGGTGTGGAGGACCAAGACGCCCCCCGAGCACAAACGCCCGCTGATGCTGCTGCTCAATCTCGCGCTCGGCAGCGGCTGGCCGATCGATCAGGTGAAGAATCCGACCTACATGTACGTGGATTACGTCCGGGTCTACGCGAAAAAGAAGTAGACGGTTCGAGCCCACACATGGTGCGCACGCCGACGGCGCCGCGATCGGCGACGTGCGGGTAGCGCGTGCGGCGCGGGCGCTGATTGAGCTACCTCTCGGGGCGGCGATCGGACCGCGCACGGCCCAGGAATGTGCCGGGCGCGTCGGCACTGCCGCTCCGCGGGTCCCTAGGATCTCGTAAGCCCAGTATAGGCCTCGGGAAACAGCCACCGACGACAGAAGAGCTCCGGGATTGGGAACTAACCGCCAGGTGATAAAACATCTCTAGGCGAGTGTTCAAGGTTCACGCGGAGAGCCGTTCCAGTTGTACATGTCGACCGAGATTCCTGCCATGCCCATACCCTGCGCGGCACCCCAACCCCGCGCTATCCATAGCGTCAAGACCGCCGAGCTGCGCGCGAACATCGCCGACGCGGTGAACCGCGTCGCTTATGGACGCGAACGCGTGGTCCTCACGCGTCGCGGCCGCGCGGTCGCGGCGCTGGTCTCGATCGAGGATCTCGACGTGCTGCAGCGCCAGGCACAAGGCGGCGCGCATGTGCGATGAGCCCCTCATGCTCCCGCCAGAGTCGTCGGCGCCTCGGTTCCCCGTTCCATCGCCGATGCGTTTCCTCGCCTGCCTCACCTCGCTGCTCGCATCGATGGGCGCCGCGCATGCGGCCGATCAGCCCGGCCAACATCCGGCGGTAGAGCCGGCGGCCAACCCGGCGAAAGGCGAGTCTACCCACGACTCCGACATCGCATCGTACAAGAAGCTGAGCCTCGAGGAGCTGATGAACGTCGAGGTCGCCACCGTGATCTCGGTGTCTCGCCGGCCCGAGAAGCTCTCGCTGGCCGCGTCGGCGGTGCAGGTCATCACCTCGGACGAGATCCGCCGCTCGGGCGCCACCAACCTGCCCGAGGCGCTGCGCATCGCCTCGAACCTGTCGGTCGCCCAGGTCGACAACCACAGCTGGGCGATCAGCGCGCGTGGATTCAACAACACGCTCGCCGACAAGATGCTGGTGATGATAGACGGGCGCACGGTGTACACCCCGCTCTACGCCGGAGTTTTCTGGGACACTCAGGACACGCTGCTCGCCGACGTCGATCGCATCGAGGTGATCAGCGGCCCGGGGGCGACGCTGTGGGGCGCCAACGCCGTCAACGGCGTGATCAGCGTGACGACCAAGAACGCCATGCAGACCCAGGGCCTGTACGTCGAAGGCGGAGGCGGCACCACGGTGCGGGGCTTCGAGGGCGTCCGCTACGGCGGGCAACTGCAGCCGCACCTCTTCTACCGCGTCTACGAGAAGTCCTTCCATCGCGACGACCTGGTCGATCCCTACGGCCAGGACCGCAGCGGCGCCTGGGATAGCGGCCAGGGCGGCTTCCGTATGGATTACGACGGGCTGGGCTCCGATCTGCTGACGCTCCAAGGCGACATCTACAAGGACGTCATCGGCCAGATGAACACCTCGGCAACCAGCGCCGCTGGCGGCAACGCCCTTGGACGCTGGACGCATCCGATCGCCGACGACTCGAACCTCAGGCTGCAGATCTATTACGATCGCACCCATCGCTCGATTCCCAATTCCATCATCGAGGACCTCGATACCTGGGACTTGGATTTCCAGCACCGCTTCCCGCTGGCACCACGCAACGACGTGGTCTGGGGGCTCGGCTACCGTGTTTTCCACGATGACATCCGCAGCCCAACGAACTTCGCATTCCTGCCGCCCGAGGTCGTCTACCAGGTGTTCAGCGGCTTCGCCCAGGATGAAATCACCGTGGTCCGCGATCAGGTCTTCTTCACCATCGGTTCGAAGGTCGAGCACAACCACTACAGCGGCTTCGAGGTCGAACCGAGCGCACGCCTGGCGTGGCGCGTCGACTCACAGAACACCGTCTGGGGCGCGGTGTCGCGCGCGGTGCGCACCCCCTCGCGTGTGGACACCCAGCTCTACGCGCCGGGCACCCCGCCGTTCTTGGTCTTCCAAGGAGGCCCCGGCTTCGAATCCGAGAAGCTCTACGCGTACGAGCTCGGATATCGCGTGGAGCCCGACCGGGCGATGTCGTTCGCGCTCTCGACCTTCTACAACGATTACCACGACATCCGCAGCGTCGAGCAGGTCGCTCCGCCGGCTCCCGTGCCGCAGACGATCGCCAACGGCCTGCGCGGCGAATCGTATGGTGTCGAGGCGACCGGCGACTGCCGTCTTGCGGACTGGTGGCGCCTGCGCGTCGGCTACACCGAGTTGCGGGTCCATCTCAGAGCCAAGCCCGGCAGCAACGATACCAGCCAGGGCTCGGCGGAATCGCACGACCCCGAGCACGTACTCAAGCTGCACTCGTCGTTCGATCTGGGACGGCAGTGGGAATTCGACGCCGGTTTCCGCGCCGTCAGCAGCATCGCCAACAACAGCGTGCCCGCTTATGGAGAACTGGATCTGCGCCTGGGCTGGTCGCCGACCGAGAACGTGGAACTGTCCCTGGTCGGCCAGAACCTACTCCATGACCACCACTCCGAATTCGGACCGCCCGCGACCCGCCAGGAGATCGAGCGCAGCGGTTACCTGAAGATCGTATGGACACATTGAGCGGCATGGCGATCCCCGCAGGCTGCGGCCTGCCTGGACCCTGCGCACGCGCGCGGCGCCGCGGGCGCGTGTCCATCGCGGCGTTCTCTGTGCGGATGATGCGGACAATGCTGCTGATCCTGCTGATGGTGGCAGGCATGGCGCGGTTTCCGGCCGAGCTCTCGGCGAGCGAGTCGCCAGGTATCAAGGACACGCGCGAGGCCCGCGAGGCGAAGGACAAAGAATACCGCATCAAGGCCGCGTTCCTCTTCAACTTTGCGAAATTCGTCGAATGGCCGGCATCGGCGTTCGCCCAATCGGACACGCCGATCACCATCGGCATCCTCGGCGAGGATCCCTTCGGTACCTCTCTCGACGAGACCGTCCGCGGCGAGCGCGTCCGCGATCGCAAGCTGGCGGTGTTGCGCTCCCAGAAAGCCGAAGACCTGAAGGATTGCCAGCTGGTCTTCGTCAGCAAGTCGGAGAGCGCGCATCTGCACGATATCCTGGCCGTGCTGCGCTCGTCGCCGACGCTCACGGTCAGCGATGTCGACGGCTTCTGCCAGCTCGGCGGCGTCATGCAGTTCTATCTCGACGCCAACAAAGTGCGCTTCCGGATCAACCAGGCCATCGCCCAGGGGCTCGGGTTGAAGCTCAGCGCGCAGCTGCTGAGCGTCGGCAAGCCATACGCGCCGGACGACCCAGAGAAGCAGCCGTGATGGATTGGGTCACGAACCTGCCGATCAAGCGCAAGCTGACGCTGATCATCCTGGTCACATGTTCCGCGGTGCTGCTGCTCGCCTGCACCGCCCTCGCGGTATACGAATTGCTGGATTTCCGCAGCGCGACCGTGCGCGACGCGACGGTGCTCGCCGACATCCTGGGCGAGAACACCCAGGCGGCGCTCACCTTCGACGACGCGGACGCGGCGCGGAAGGTGCTCGGCGCCCTGCAGGCCGAGCCCGGCGTGATCGCTGCGCGGGTGTTCGGCGCATCGAATCAGCCGTTCGCAGACTTCGTCCGCTCGGGCTCGGCCCCGCAGTTGCCGTTGGCCGTCGCCCACAGCGGCAACCAGTTCGCGGTGGGGGCGCTCGAGATCTACCGGCCCATCGTCCTCGATGGGAAGACGATCGGCACCATCTACCTGCGCACGGATCTGCGGCGGATGTACGACCGCCTGAAGCTCTTCTCGGGGATCGCGCTGATCGTCCTCGCGGTGTCGCTGGCGCTGGCATTCGCTCTCTCGTCGCGCCTGCAGCGGCCGATCTCGGAGCCGATCCTCGCGCTCGCCGAGATCGCGCGCGCCGTGGCCGAGAAGAAGGACTACAGTGTACGCGCTCCGACGCACGGCGGCACTGGCGAGCTGGCCATGCTCACCGACGCCTTCAACCACATGCTCGCCCAGATCGCCAGGCGTGCCGACGAGCTCGCGGCGACCAACGCCGAGCTCGAGCAGTTCGCGTACGTCGCGTCGCACGACCTCAAGGAGCCGCTACGCATGGTCACCCAGTACATGGGCCTGATCGAGCGCCAGCTCGGAGCCAACCTCTCCGATCAGCACCGCCGCTTCCTGCATTTCGCCGTCGATGGCGCGACGCGCATGCAGACACTGATCAACGACCTGATGTCGTTCACCCGGACCAGCCACGTGCAGGAGAACCATCTGCCGGTCGACCTGACTCAGGTGGTGAACGAGGTCCTCGCAACCTTCCAGGAGAGGATCTCTGAGACCCGAGCCACCATGCGCATCGGCGAGCTGCCCACCATCTCCGGAGAGCGCACCAAGTTGGCGCTGGTCTTCCAGAACCTGATCGGCAACGCGCTGAAGTTCCACGCCAAGGATCGCGATCCGGTCATCGATGTGACATCAAAGCGCATCGGCAGCGACTGGGTGATCTCGATCGCCGACAACGGCATCGGCATCGATCCCGCGTACCGGCAGCAGATCTTCGCGGTCTTCCAGCGTCTGCACGGCCGCGACGAATATCCCGGCAACGGCATGGGCCTGGCCATCTGCCGAAAGATCGTCGACCAGCATCACGGCGAGCTGTGGGTCGAATCGCGCGCAGCCGGCGGCTCGGTGTTCATGCTCAGGATACCCTGCGATCCAACTCCAGCGGCCGCGCAGCCCGTCCTGCCCGATGCCGCCCCAGTCGCCGGCCTGCGTTTGGCACAGCCGTCATGATCCGCGAACCCGCGCACATCCTGGTCATCGACGACAACCCCGGCGACATCGAGCTCATCGAGCTCGGCTTCTCGGCCAACGAGGTGCCAGTGCGGCTCGACCATGCCGGCGACGGCATCCAGGCCCAGGCGGTGCTCGGCGCCCTGGCCGACGCGGGCGACTGCCCGCGCCTGATCCTGCTCGATCTCAACATGCCGCGCGCGAACGGCTACGAAGTGCTCCGCTTCATCGAGCAGCGCGCGCTGTGCAAGAACTCCGCGGTGGTGGTGATGACCACATCCGACGCTCCGAACGACCGTGATCGCTGCCTGCGCCTGGGCGCGAGGGAATTCGTGACCAAGCCTGCGAGCTTCGACGCGCTGCTCGACTTACTCAAGCAGCTGGAGCCCTATCTCGAAGTTGATCCGCCGATGTCCGCGGGCTGATGCGAGGGCCCAAGCACGTACCTGCTTGAGAACTGCGCGTGCCGGCCGAGCTCATTCCACGCGGGCGAAAGCCCCGGGTGTAGTGCGATGGAAACGCCGGAAGGCCTTGATGAAGTAGCCGGGGTCGGCATATCCGCACGCCTTGCCAACCTGGGACACGCCTAGACCGCCGGCGCGCAGCAGCTCAGCCGCGCGCTCCATGCGCAGGCGCGTCAGGAAACGCGCGAAGGTCTCGCCGCCCTGCTCCAGGAACAGCGTCGAGACATAATTGGGATGCAGGCCGAAGGACTCGGCCACGACATTACGGTCGATGGCGCGGTGGTGGTGCTCGACCACATACTCGCGCAGCGCCTGCCAGGTGGCGCGCGCGCGCCCGGTGCGCTCGACCGGAGCGAGCTCGAGCTCGTCGCGCGCCATGCGCACCAGCACATCGAGCAACCGGGCGTCGGTCTCACCGGGCTCGCGTCCGCGCATCTCGCGTGAGCGAGCGCACAACGCCTGGATCAGATGCGCAGCGGCGCCGCGCATCGTCACCGGCGCGTGGTACCACGCATCGGGCGCGCGCGGACCGCCGCGCGCGTCGTGGACGCTCCACAGGTAGCGGGTGTGATCCCGATGGAAGACCACCGCGACCATTTCGCGCGGTGAATCGTAGCGCGGCGCCGTCCAGCCGAGTGGCGGCATGAAGATCGCCGACCCCGCCGGCACGCGCACCTCGATGGCGCGCCGCCCGTCGCCGAGTGCGATGTGCTTGCAGCCGGCGGTGACAAAGGTCATGCGCGGGACCGCCGGGCACTGGTGCGCTTCGCTCGGCCGATGGCCCGGATGGGCGTAGATCACGCGCTCGAGCGGCCGCGCGAGCAGGCCAGCGAAGCGGGCGAGCAGCACCACGCGGCTCTCGGCTGGGTCCATGCCTTACGAAAGTACCATCGGTCGTGGTAATTACCGTAGAAAACCATTCCATTATCAGAAAATGTGGCCTGTCGGCACGCTCAGGACCTGAGCTTTACCCCCTCCGAGGCACCATGACCGCCAAGTCAGCCACCGCCACCGAACCCATCCTGCCGGCCATCCGCCTCGGCCTGTCCACGGTGTCTGCGGCCAAGCCGCCCCGCGGCTTCCGCGTCGACGAGCGCGTCGGGCTGCTGCTCCACGAGTCGATACGCGGCTCGCTGCTCTACCGCAATCCGCACGGCGGGCTGTACGAGACGCGCGCCGCATTGACCGCCGGAGGAGACTTGCTGCTGATGTTCCCCGACGGTCTCGCGAACACTCGTCGAGGAGGGCCGAATGGCCATTACGGCAGCACCACCGAGAAGGTGAACCGCATGCTGGCCCTGCGCTCGGGCGACCGCGGCGCGACTTGGTCAGCCCCCTTCGTGCCATTCGACCAGGCCTTCAACCAGCACGGGTTCGTGCCGCTCCAGCCGAAAGGCACCGCCAGCCTGTACTGCTTCGGTACCCAGCCCGCCCTCGACCGCTTCAACGGCGTAGAGAACGCGGCCATCGGCTGGCGCAGGTCCGACGACGACGGCCGCACCTGGTCGGATGTGCGCTTCATCGAACCGGTCGACGATCCCGGATTCCAGGGGATGTCGGTCCAGCGCATGACCGAGACCTCGCGCGGCACCTGGCTGATCGGCGCGCACACCGGGACCAAGTGGTTCAAGCGCGACGACGGCACGCACAGCACGCGCACCCGCCAGTACCTGCTGCGCAGCGAGGACCGCGGCACGACCTGGACGGTGTCGCCGAAGCCGCGCCCCGATGGCTGGTTCGTGCCCGCATCCGACCGCATGGACGAGATGCGGCCGATCGCGCTCGCCGGAGACGAGGTGTACGCGCAGGCACGCACCACCACCGGCAGGGTCTGGCATGCCCGGAGCCTCGACGACGGCCGCACCTGGAGCGAGCCCGAACCGAGCCCACTGGTGCACCCCGACGCGCCGCCGATGCTGTTCCTGCTCGAGGACGGCAAGACCCTCGCCGCGTTCCACCACAACTCGCACACCGGCGACCACTTCAACAGCTCGGCGATGAGCGACCGCGGACAGCTGTGGGTGGCATTGTCGCAAGATGGTGGTCGAACCTGGAACGAGCCGCGCCTGCTGCTCGCCAACGCGCTGGCTCCGGATCCAGCCGCGAACGGCAACGCGTGGTTCGATCACCAATGCTCGTACGTGGACGTCATCGCGGCGCACGGCGACCTGCACATCTTCATGCCCCACCGCTGGCAGCGCGCACTGCACCTGCGCCTGCGCGCGGCGGATCTTGCCCGCCTGCCCACCGCCCGCGAGCTCGGCCTGTGAGCGCCGCCACCCTCGACGCGCCAGCGATAGCGCGCGGGTATCGCGACAACGGCTTCGTGCTGGCGCGCGGCGCGTTCGCTGCCTCCGATCTCGAACCGGTGCGCGCTGCCATCGCGCGCGCGATCGACGATCTGGCACGCCAGCGGGTGGCTCGGGGAGAGAGCACGGATAGCCACGCCGGCGAATCCATCGAGACCCGTCTGGTCAAGCTGCTCGCCGGCGAAGAGCTCGGGCGCAGCTGGGACGAGCCGGTGTTCGGCCATGAACTGCACGCGCTCATCGCCCACGAGGCGATCGTTTCGAGGCTGCGCGCGCTGTTGGGCGAGCGCATCAATTTCGACGGCGGTTACCATGTGCGGCCGAAGCTGCCGGACAGCGAGCTCACCTCGTTCCCGTTCCACCAGGACAGCCAGTACTACGGCGCCGGCACCGAGCACGCCGACATCGTCTCGGCGTGGGTGCCGCTGGTTGACGTCGACGAGGCCAACGGCTGCCTGTGGCTGATCCCGGGCAGCCACCGCTGGGGCCTGCTCGGCGGCGCGCGCGGAGCCGACCTCAACATCCGCACCTTCGAGGACGTCGAGCGGCGCGCGAAGGCAATCCCCATCCCGATGTGCCGTGGCGACATCCTGTTCTTCACCAACCTCACCGTCCACGGCAGCAAGATCAACCGCACCCCGCGGGTGCGCTGGAGCATCGACCTGCGCTACACCGCCGATCCCGCCGGCCGAGACATCGACGAGCGCGAGCGCGCGTCGTTGGCCCAGTACTTCGCCAATCCGCGCACGCCCGGATTCGCCGTCTCGGGCGCTGGCGGGCCAGAGAGCTTCCAGGCGTGGAGAAAGCGCTGCGCTGCCCAGCGCTCGTGAAACAGAATCGCGACCGCTGTCGCCACCACTGACCGTCACCACGGAACCACGAGGACACCTCCATGATCGAACCATCCCGCCTCTCGCACGGAGAGCTGCTCGAGCTCCGCCGCTGGAACACGCCGACCATCTACAACGGCTGGGAACGCATCACCCGTCACGACGTCACGGCGGAGGGCATCAATCTCGAGCAACCCGTCGACTTCATGCCCGAGATGGGGCCGATGGTCGGATACGCGGTCACGGTGGTGTTCGAACCCTCGAACTCCGCGCATGCGAAGACCAACCCAGACGCCTGGTCGGAATACCGCCGCTACGTCGCGGCCCAGCCCGGGCCATCGATCGTGGTGGTGCAGGATCTCGACAAGCCGCGCACCATCGGCGCATTCTGGGGCGAGGTGAACAGCGGCATCCACCGCGCCCTCGGCTGCGTGGGCACCATCATCGATGGCGCGATCCGCGATCTCGACGAGATGAAGTCGGTTGGCTTCAAGGCGCTGGCGCGGCGCATGTGCGTCAGCCACGCCCACAGTACGCCGGTACGCTGGGGCTGCCCGGTCGAGGTCTTCGGCCAGCGCATCGAGGCCGGCCAGCTCATCCACGCCGACAAGCACGGCTTCCTCGCCGTCCCGCGCGAGGACGAGTCGCGGCTGCTCGAGGCGTCACGCTTCCTCGACAGCCTCGAGTGCTCGACGGTGATCCCCGGCGCGCGCGAGGCAGCCGCCGGCATGACGCGCGCGCAGGCGCTCGCGCACATCGACCAGGCCTGCGCCGCCTACGGCGCGGCCGCAACCGCGCGCTTCGGCGGCGGCGGCGGCGGCGAATGGTCGAAGGCCGATGCACCGGCCGGCAAGCGTGAAGCGCGGGGCGCGAAGAGCTAAACGGACGCCGGCTGGCCGCTCAGGCGGCCAGCCGGTCCATCAGCCTGGCGCATGAGGTCTGAGCCATCAGGCCTGAGCCTCCGCCGGTTCGCGCCATGTGACCACCGCGCCGGCGGCGGCCAGATCGTCGCGCAGCCGGGGCACGTCGACATCACGGAACGCCACGCCGTCGCGGACCGCCTGCAGCGCTGCGGTGCCGCACGCCTGGCCCATGGCCATGCATGGCGCCTGCTCGCGGATCGGCCCGAGCACGTCGCGCTCGACGCTGACGCAGCGCCCGCCGACGATGAGGTTCTCGATCGGCCGCGGCAGCAGCACGCGGTATGGGATCGGCGTGTAATCTCGGGTACGCTTGGCGCGCGGATCGTGATCCATCGGCTGGTGGCTGGGCCGGATGGGGTCGGGCAGATCCCAGCCGTAGCCGGTGAAGCCGATGCAGTCCTCGAACGTCCCCTCGCGCACCAGTTCGTCGACGGTGTACACCCAATCGCCCACGATGCGCCGGGTCTCGCGCACGCCCAGGCTCGGAGCCACGTAACGGATGCGCGCCTGCGAGAATCCCGGAACGTGCTCGCGCAGGATCTTCAGGAGCCGGCGGGTCTCTGATCTGCCGCGCATCATCGCCTGCGACAGCGACGCGCCATCGGTGCCGTCGACGCCAGTCAGACGCGAAGTGTTGATCATGTACACGCCTGGCTGGTTCATGCGCACGGTGATCAGGCGCTCGTAGGGGAAATCCCAGATGCCCTTCGCGCGCAGATCCTTGATCATGGCCAGGAAGCGGTTCTCGCGGGTCGCCTCGATGTAGGCGCCATGCGCGGCCTCGTCGATGCCCTCGGCGTGGAAGATCAGCGTCGCCGGGGTCATCAATCCATCCGCCGGCCGCCCGGTGACGGTCTCGCATCCGGAGCGGAAGGCGATGTCGGCGTCACCCGTGGCGTCCACCACCACGGTGACAGGTTGCAGGCGCAAGCCGCTCTTGTTGAAGAGGACGATACCGGTGATGCGCGATCCCTCGCGCCGAACGTCCGCCACCGCGGTGTTGAACAGCACCGACACGTCCGAGGCGAGCAGCTTCTCGTCGATCAACGCCGCCATGCCGTGCGGATCGATCGGCACCCCGTAGGTGATGGGCGAGACGCTGCAGGTCCATCCGTAGGGGCTGAACGCCTTCCCGGGCTCCATGCGGATCGATTCCGGATGCACCGCGTCGCCGCGCGCCGCCAGTTCGTCCACCAGCTCCTTGAAGATGCCCGCCACGCACCAGGTGCGGTTGTCGTTGGTCCTGCCGCCGAGCAGGTGCGAGACCCCGCCGCTGGTGCCCATGCCGCCGCACTGTCCCGCCTGCTCGACCAACAGCACGCGCAGGCCGCCGCGGGCGGCCGCGAGCGCGGCGGCGACGCCAGTGGGCCCGCCGCCGCACACCGCGACGTCGACGGGCTCGTTGATGGGCAGATCTGCGCGGTAGGCGTAGGGCATCGGCGTCTCCATGACCGTGATGGTGGTGATCCGCGCGCCATCCGGCCAGCGGCATTCCGTGGCAAAATGCGCAATCCGTCGGATCCTGGAGCCATGGAACCCGGTCGCTCGGATGGCGCGTGGGCAGGTGCACTGATCGATCAGGTCCTCGCTACCCTCCGGGATCCTTCCTGGAATGGGCACATATGGCTGGGTGGATCCCGGCCCGCGGGACACCTCCGAGGCGAGCCCCCCGTGATCAGCAATCCGTCGCCTCGACTGACGGTGGTGCTCGAAGGCCGCTGCCGCCATGTGCTGGCCCGGCGCGGTGAACGCATCGAGTTCCCTGGTATGCCTGGGGACGTCCTGTTCTTCCCCCCGCACGGCTGGAACGTGCGCCTGGCATCCGATCCGACGCGCTTCGCCGGACTGGTGTTCGCGCGCGGGTACCTGCGCATCCTCGAGAACCTCCACCCCGGCGGCGCGCGCACGCGTGCGGCCGCGCGCTGGCATCACGCCCCGCCCCTGGCCGGGCCTGGCCTGCACGTCGTCACCGCGCTCTGCCAGCGCGCTGAGGCTGGCGGCGCGTCCGGACCGATCGACGCGCGCTTGGCCGAGGCGCTGCTCATGCTTGCGCGCGAGCACTGCCTGGCTTCATCCACATCCACATCCGGAAGCGCACCGTCACCGCACACACCACGGGGCAATGGCGGGGGCTTGGCCACCTGGCAGGCGGTGGGCGAACACCTGCACGACCATGCGCACGATCCCGGCCTGTCGCGCGACTCCGTCGCTCGGCGCTTCCGCATCCATCCGTCGCATCTCTCGCAACTATGCTCGCACCATGGCGGCGCTGGCTTCCACGCATGGCTCGAGGGCATCCGCCTGGAGCGCGCGCGGCGCATGCTCTCGGCTGGGGACGCGGCGGTGGCCGAAGTGATGCGCGCCTGCGGCTACGCCGATGCCGGCACTGGCATCCGCGCATTCCGGCGCGTGTTCGGAACCACGCCCGGCGTGTTCCGTCGACTCAACTGACGCGAGGCGACATCGAAGCCTTGCCATCGCAATCCTGCCATCGAATCCTCGCCATCGCCGCCATCGGACCGACCCCTCCGGCGCGCACGCGGCAGCGACGTCACTCGTCGCGGCGCATCTCCTTGGGGATCTCGATGGTGCCTGCGGGAGTGGTCTTCAAGCCGTTCTTGGCGTCGGGGGCCATGGTCAGGGTATACTCGACGTTCTTGAAATCGATCTTCTCGGATTGGTGGATGTCGAGGGCTTGGTCGCCTTCGGTCTCGAAGACGAAGTAGAACGAGTACTCGCCATCGCTCAGGCCTCCGAGTGCCTTGGTCTTGCCCGGCTCCACGCTGAACTCGAGACCCTTGCCGCCGCTGCGCAGTCCGAGGGTGACGCGCGTCGTTCCCGGATTCACTACTTTCAGCACGTTCTTGCCGCTGCGATGGATCTTCTTCTCGTAGGTGAAGCGCTTGTCGAGCTTGAGCAGATGCTCGTCGCGGTTGATCCACTCGTCGTCGAAGAGGATGAGCCCTTCCTGCTTCTCGGCCTTGGCGAAGGCGGCGAGCGCATCGCGCTCCACAGGCGGGAGCGCCGACGACTCGACCTCGGAGAGCTTGAGGGTGGTCAGCTTCGAGCCGGTGCGCAAGAGGATCGCGGTCTTCGGCGTCTTCGGCTCGAACTCGATGGTCTCGTAGGCGAGCGCGCGGCCGTCCTTGGTGGCGAGGGTCTCGGCCGTCCAGCCGCTCTGCACGCCGATCAGCGCGGCGGCCGCTTGGACGAGGACCAGCACCAGGAGCCCGTGGTGGATGCGCATGCGCCCATCGTGTCGCCTCGACCGCGCAAGCGAGCGGTATGACGGAGATTCCTGATGCATCCTCTCGCATGCATCGTCCCCCGCAGCGCTGACGCCCGGCTCGACCGTGCCGTCAGCCCGCGAAGCCCACGTAGGAGATCCGCTCCAGGTCGGCGACCAGCTCTATCGCCACGTCGTCGTGCGCAGCGGTGGGGCCGAAGGCGATGAAATCTTCGTGACGCGCGAAGACCATCACCGCCGCGTGGTCCCAGCTGCGGGTATCGTCCTCGGGATGGCCGCACAGCCGCGGCCCGAAGCGCACCTCGATCAGTCCGGGGACCAACGCGGGCAGAGCGCGGATCTTGCGCGCGTGATGTGCGATGCGCTCGGCACCGATGTGCGGCTTCCAATCGTAAAGCACCATCAGCTGGAAGCGGGGGGTCGTAGTCATCGAGGACGAGCGTGAGGCGGGCGCGCGGAAAAGTCGCCGTCCTTCCTGGCCGCCGGCTGCACCTGTATGAATCTTCGTCGCCAAGCCTCATCCCGGGTGAAGGATTGGGTCAGCCGTGGCGTCTCCGGGAACCGAACCGGGTGGGCATCCGCCGCGCGGCCCCCAACGCCGCCAGCGCGCCCAGGACCAGCGCCAGCGCCGAACCCGTGCCGCGTCCGCAGTGATGCGTGCCGCCGTCCGGCTCGGCGGCGCCCGAATCGGCCGGCGCGGAGCCGCCAGCAGGCGCAGGCGCCGGGCCGGGCGGCGTCGGTGCCGGCGGAGGCGCGGGCACGGGATCGCCGGCATTGGTCATGCGGTAGACCAGGATCTTGTTCTTCCACACCTCCTCGGAGAGCACGATGTACTCGCCGTTGGCGCGGCGATGGGCGCGCAGCGGCTCGGTCATGTCGAGCCAACCCCCCTCGAAAGCGCATGCGCCCTCGGGAACGAGCGACCCCTTGTACGCCCCGGTTGCGCGGTCGTAGGCCTTGATTTCGGAGGTCGCGACCACGCCGATGAACACCAGGTTGCCGGCGACGTCGAAGCCCTTGCACTGCTGCGCCCAATCGTCGGCATACGGCAGGGGGGTACGGTAGGCGATAGCGCGCGTCCCCTTCCAGGCGTCATAGCGGATCAACTCGGTGCCGGTCATGCCCCAGTACGCCAGCGTCTGCGGGCGCGCGCTGGTGTAGCCGGTGACGATCATGCTGTCCGAGGCCGGCTCGTAATGCAGGCGCTCGATGATGGTGAGCGGCGCAGGCAGCGGGATCTCCTCCGATGCGGTGAAATCGTAGATCGGATTGCCGATCGCGTCGAGGCCCTCCATGCGCCAGTGGTGGATCGATTTCTCGCCCTGCCAGACGTCGCCGTTCGCATCGATCGACCACATCCAGCCCGATGATGCCTGACCATCGGTTTCGTACTCGTCCGAGGAGAATCTCCCGTCTCCGTTCTTGTCGCGCCACACGAAGCGCGAATTCGGGGAGCCGTGCGGATGATACATGTCGAGGAACGACGCGTAGTTCGAAATCACCACCGACGGCACCGCGACCTCGCCGTCGTAGCGGTAGATCGACAGCGACTGCCCGTCGGCGTCACAGACCAGGAAGCGGTGACCCTGGAGATGGATGATGCGCGCGTTATAGGCGTTGATGTGCAGGCGCGGATCCTCGGGATAGCGCAGTGGATCGAGGTTGAAACCATTCCAGGACGACTCCTGGCCGATGGGCTTGCTCCAGTCCATCGCGTAATGGTGCCGCGCGCTGATGATGTCGTCGCTGGCCGGATCGACCGCGGCAACCTTCTGGAATTCGAGCCCGTGCAGCTGCCACAGCGTCGCGCCGGCCGGAGTGAAGGCGCGTATCACGGTGCCGCCGGTCGGCAGCGCGCACACCGCATAGACGTTGCCGTTGGCATCGGTTCCGCAGCCGACCGGGCCGCAGAGCGCGAGCGGCGTGACCCGGCCGCCATTGCCGATCATGCCGCCCTTTATGCCGATGGTGGACGCCAGCGCGGGCGTCTGGGAAGGCGTGCCGCTGAGCGTGTAGACACGGATCCACTGGTCGGGTCCGCTGTCGCACACCATCAGGCGCCCATGGCTGTCGATCGCCAATCCGGTCGGGAGCGCGGCATCGACGATATCCCCGCCGAGCGGCGCCCCGCTGGCGGAGCAATGGACGATGCGGTTGGTGTCGGTGCGCACGATCCACAGGTCGCCGGCCTTATCGACGGCGATCTTGCCCGGCGCGGTGAAGGCGAAGCTGGCGACCTGCGCCATCGTCGCGGCGTCGAGCACCACGATGCGCGAACCGCGCGGATCGCTGACGAAAAGCCGTGTCTCGGTGGCGGCGAGGCCGCTGATCGACGCGTCGACGCCGTCCGGGACCACCTCAATGGTCTTGAAGCTGGCGACGAGCGTATCGCCCGCCCCGCCTGTGCCGCCCGTGAAGGGCGCGCCCTGGGTGATGTCGGAGCGCTTGCGCCGCGTCACGCCGAACCACCAGGTCCCCTTGGGCGGCCAGGTGCCCACATCCACCAAGCCGCCGTTCTCGCTGTCGAAGCGCATCCCCAGCCACACGTAGGTGGCGTTGCCCGCGACCGCGCGGCCGCCGTACTGGCCCCAACCGTTCATGTGCTTCGCCGAGGCGATCATCCGCCCGTCGCGATAGAGAGCGCCGTCTGCGCCGGCCTCGTCCCAGGGGCTGTCGGTGTACACGCCCCCATCGGGAGCGATCCACGCGTCCGCCACATCGTCCTGCACCCATTGGCCGTGGCCCGGGAGACCGTTGCCGACCCAGGTGGTCTGGAAGGTCAGCGAACCCGATGTAGCTGCCGAAACGGGCGTTCCGTATCCAGCGAGCACGATCGCGATGGCGAACATGACGCCGAGTGCGCGTTGTTTACAGGCACGGTCGAGGGGGATGCGGTCCATGGTGCTCCGGTGGCTTCGTCGCTCTTGATGCGCAGACAGGGGTATCCGCTGACGAGCGCGGGTTGTTACGCTCGAGGATGGCTCCCCGCGTATGCCTGGGGTAGCAGCAGCCGTGCGATTTCCCTGCCTTGATCCCTAGATTGGCCTCTGGCCAGCGCTTCTAGGCATCGCCAGTCATCGCCGTTCCCGCATTCGATGTCAGCCCTCCTCTCGCAAGGAAGGTTGGTCGACGCGGAGACACATGGCAGGCCCCTTCCGGGTACAATGCCGGGATGAGATTCCCTGGAATACTCCGCTTGGTCTGGGCGCGTGGGAACGGGTGGCACCGCGCCATCGCGCTGGCGTGCGCTGCGTCCGCGGCGCTGTCCGTCGCGGCGTCCGCCCGAGCCGTTGACGCCGATGTCGACCACGCCCTGGCTCAACCAGCTGCGGATCCCGCCTCCGACTCCGCGAGCGGGATCGCGTACGCCGACATCTATCGCGGCTATCTGGGCATGCGCCAGGATGAGATCGATCTCATCCCCTGGTATCGCTCCACCTACGGAATCAGCGACGACGAGTGCCTGTCGATCGCGGTGATCGCCCACGCGGCGTATCGGCCATTCGCCGGAGCGGTCCAGGATTTCAACGGCCCCTGCCACCACCGCATCGATGAGCTGATGCGCTGGTACACGGTTCCGTCCGAAGTGCTGTTCGTCGATGTACCGGCCTATACCACCTGCCCCCCGAGCTATCGCCGGTTGTACGAACCATACTGGGACGGCAGCTACCGAGACGCCGTCTACAGCAATGCGAACTACAGCAACGCGGATTGCTGGTCGCTGATCTCGCTGCGCATCAGCACCGAATACCGGGCGTGTCCGCCGCGGCTGTTCTTCGACCGCGTGAACGCGTGCGGATCGTCGCAGATCGCGTTCCAACAGCAGGGGGAGTGGTGGCCGGATGGACGGCGCCAGCACGATCACGTATTCGCGCCCGCGACCCTGCGTCAGCCCGCCACGGTGGTCGCGGGTACGGACTCCGGTTTGCCGTCGTCCACGCGCGCGCCCGCGGTCGCCGTGGAAAGAGTTCCCACGACGAATCAGCCACCGCATCAGCCAGATCGTGCCACGGTGGTTCCGCGAGCGGGCACCGAGCGCGCGCAGAGGACCGCAACGTCGCCATCGCAACCGGCGGATTCGCGCCCCTCTCCCGTCAAGTCAGGACCACGCCCAGCCGCGTCGGGAAGAGCTTCTGGTAGCCAGTCCGGAAGCCGGACTTCCGCGGAGCCGGCGTCGGCGGTTGCGCCTGTGAGCGAATCGTCGCCAGGCGGGCATGCGACCACGCCAGCACCACCAACGACAGAAGTGCCTCGTGAATTCCAGCACCCACCGGCGGCATCATCTGCATCGTCATCGTCACCATTTCCTCCATCACCTTCACCTCCCACTGCCCTGACATCGGCGCCGCCGCGCGAGCGGGCCCAGACCTCGACAACGCCGATCCATCATCCTGTCCCTCTGGAGATGGAAACGCGTTCCCCGCACCATCAACCGCAGCAATTCCAACAGGATCCGTCCCGTCCGGCAGAGCGGACCATCGCCCCAGCGCCGCGGACCACGGTCACCTCCTCCCCACCGATCCGGCCCGCCGCGCCGACTATCGTCGCCCCTTTGGCCATGCCTTCAGCCACGTCATCCGCCCCGCACGTGGACAGGCCCGTCGCGCTTCCGTCGCGGTCTCCTGCGAACGCGGAAACTCCGCCCTCGATGGAACTGCATCGTCGCCCGGCCGGTAGCCAGTAATCACGCGCCGAGAACGGTCCTGGTGGCTGGGCACGCACCGCCCAACCGACACCTCAGCGCCGCCCGAGCTCCTGCATGCGGAAGCGCACGAAATCACGATCGCAATCCCGCATCGTCGAGTGGAACCAGGGCAGCTCGGCGATGCGAGCGTAGACAGCCAGGGCCTCGGCTGCGCGACCGTGCAGGTCATGCGCCAGGGCCCGCGCGAACAGCAGACGCTCCTCAAGCAGGTCGCGATCCTTCTGCGCGCGGAATCCTGCGTCATCGATCGATCCGACCACGTACGATAGCAGGTACCACACCCGCTGCTGATACCAGTCGTGGCACCGGGCGATCACCGGGGCGAACACCGTCGCGGGATCTGCGTGATCCACTATGACCGCAACGCATCCAGGCAGGACCCAGCGTCCGAACATGGTGTCGTCTGAAGCGAAGGGCACTTGCGCGCGCTCCAGATCGGCGAGCAGGCGTGAGCACGCCGCGCGATCACCCTCGAACCACTGGTGCTCGGCGGCGAGATAGAGGTTCTCGTAGATGGTGGGGAATTCGCGCTCGAGCCGCGCGTACTCGCACAGCTCGACGAGCGCGCGAGAGATGGCGATCGGATCCTGGCTGCGGCTCTCGATCTCGCGCGCGCGTCCCAGGCCGATCAGCGCGGCGACCAGGGTTTTTGGATCGGGGTGGGCGGACAGGGCCTCGTCGAATCGTCCGGCCATCACCAGCGTGCGCGCCCATTGCGTTGGGGCCAGGTCGCGGTCTGCAAGCAGCAGCGGCAGATCTCCTCGCGACGCATGGATGTCCCAGACCATATCTTCGTTGTAGCGGCCCTGATCCAAGACCTCCTGCTCGCGGCCGAGGCCGATCAGGGCCCAGCCGCCGCTCCAGCTGCCCTCGGGAGCGACCGCGATGATCTCGTCGTAGCGAGCGGATTCGAGCAGGGTGATCTGGTGGCAGTACGCCTGCCTCGGATACCAGGCGAGCACATCCGCGAACGCGCCAGCCTGCTTGAGCATGTCGCCGGCGGTGAACACGTAGGTGTTCTTCCACCAGGGAACGCCGAAGCGATCGCCCCAGCCACGCAGCTCGGAGAAGGTGCTCTCGATGCGCGCGACCAGGTCGGGCCGGTGCTCGGGATCGCCCACATGGGCGACCTGCAGAGGCGCCAGCTCGGGCATGTGGCTATCGGCGATCTCGGCCATGACGCGTGAGAGCGCCGCGTGGCCCTTCCAGCGCGCGCAGCGCTCGAGCAGCGCGGCCACCGCAGGAAGATCGCCGGATCGGCGTTTCGACGCGATCAGTTCGTACAGCGCGTACGGCGCCTCCTCGGAGTCGGGGTGCTCGTTCACCAGGCGTTCGAGCAGCGCGCACGAGCGCTCGGCATCGCCCGCGCGCAGGCAGCACACCGCATAGCGGAATTGGGCGATGGGCGCCAGGGCGGTGCCCGGATACGACGTGATGATGTCGAGGTACTGCTGCGCCGCGCGCGGATAATCGTGCATCTGCGTGAGCTTGTCCGCGACTATCAATGGCGAGATCCGCAACGGCATCGGCTTGTGCAGCACGCGCACGCGGCCGATGCGCAGGTCCGTAAACCCGACGGTGTCGAAGCCGAAGGTGTTCGAGTGACCGCCGTAGGCGTCAGACGGATTGTCGACATCGAACACCGCGCGGCCGTCGATCAGCAGGCGCAGCCGGCCGCCTTCCTGCTCCATCACGAAACGGTATTCGTGGCCGGCAGCGAGCGGAGTGGCGAGGTAGTCGCTGTCGATGACGTTGTATTCCTTGTCCCGGGTGAGCGCCACGTAGGCCGCGTTGTTCCAGGACCCGACGTGGAACATGTTCGAGTTCCAGCGGTCGGGTCCACCGATGAAGCAGTTGAAGTTGAGGTTGTGCCGGTCGCTGCGGTACGTCCACTCGACGCGGATGTCGCCAACCAGATCGCCACGGTAGGTAAGGTCGGTGTAGCCGAGATTGCCGTGGAGGACCAGGCCGCGGTCGTCGGCAACGAACACCGGCGCGGCAATCGGCGAGGGCGAGAATTCGCCGAGCATGTTCTCGGCGATCGTCGCCGTCCACGCCTCGTCGAGCTTGGCTAGCGAGGCGCCCGCGAACGATGCGTCGTAGACCACCCTCCAGCTCGCGCGCTCCTTGGCCTTCTCGATCGCGAACAACGAGGTGATCGCAGCGATCAGCAGCGCGGACACGCCCGACAACCAGAACAGCTTGCGGTTGCGCCGGTACCAGCGCGCCAGGCGCTCGAAGAGCGGCTCGACACGCGCGCTCACCGCGAGCCCGGCCTGGAAGTCCTGGAGATCCTGGAGCATCGCCGAGGCATCCTGGTAACGCGCGGCCGGATCGGCGGCCAGCGCCTTCAGCGCGATCGCGAGCAGCCCCGACGGCACGCGGCGACGCTCCTCGCTGCTCGGCGCGTCGATGTCGCCGCGTCGCTTGCGGTCCCACAACTGCTCGGGCTCGTCGATCATGGTGGGCAGGCGGAAGAGCAGCGCTTGGAAGAGCGTCGCGCCCATGCAGTAGACGTCGCTGCGCGCATCCGTGCGCCGCCGGTTCGCCTGCTCGGGGCTCATGTACAGGGGCGTCGCGTACATGCGGTCGCGCTCCGACTCCTGGGCGAGGTGCACGGCGCTGCCCCAGTCGATGAGCAGGACCTCGCCGAAATCGCCGATCATGATGTTGTCGGGCTTGACGTCCTGGTGCACCACACCGCGGTGGTGTGCGTAGGCCAAGGCGCCGCACACCGCGATGGCGATCGAGACCACCTGATTGGTGTTGGCGATGCGCGCGTCGGGCTGTTCGGCCGTCGAGAGCTCGAGGATGCTGCCGAGCGAGCGGCCCTCGATGCGTTTCATGGTGAAGAAGACGTTGCCGTTGGTGTCGAGGCCGAGGTCGTAGACCGGAGACACGTTCGGATGCTGAAGCTCCGCCATGGTGCGGGCCTCGGCGATGAATGACCTGAACTGGTCGTCATCGGCGGTGCCGGGAACGAAGGTCTTGAGCGCCAGCGGGCGGTCGAGATCGAGATCGCGCAGCGCATAGATGCGCCCGTTGGCGCCCACGCCCAGCACCTCGTCGATGCGGAAGCGACGAGCTTGCTCCCAGGGCAGCAGGCCGACCCGTCCGCTCAGCAGCTTCGCCAGGCTCGGCTGATCGAGCGACGGTTCTGTGGAGGCGGTTTCCTGCCGCGGTTTCCGCTCCAACGCCTCCGTTTCGTCGCCCGCGCCCGATTCCATGGCCTTACTCTATATCCCACGCGGATCATCGGCCAATGGCTGATCGGAACCTCCGTTCACGGAGGGCTGCTACCGCTCCTGGTGATCCAGGGTCAAGCGTCTTACGGGCGGGCCATGTCAGAAGCGCATCCTTCATCCGACAGGCGGAGCAGCGCTCCTTCTCGAAGATCAGTCGCGCTGCAGCAGCGACGCCTGGTCCTCGGGATAGTGCGGCTCCGGCCGGATGTAGAGATCCTCATACTGCACCAGCGCGGGGATGGTCAGTGGCACCGGCCGCCCGCGCGCGAACACCGGCTGTCCGCGGTCGCACATCGCCGACGTGACGTAGCCGTTGATGTAGAATGGCCGGTAATCGTGTGCGGTGGTGTTGATGCCTCCGCCGTGCACGACGAATGGAGACCACAGCACGACGTCTCCCGGTTCGAGCTCGACATCGATCGCCAGGCGTGGATCGAGGCCCCGCTCGGCGACCGCTGCGTCGCGCGCCGCGTCGAAGCGGCGCGCGCCGCCGTCGATGGCCAGATCGCCGTGGAGATGGCTGCCGGGTATGATCTTCATCGCTCCGTTCCCGCCCCAGTGGCGTGAGATGGCGATGCCGGTCTGCACGTAGGACGTCGCTAACTCGCGGAAGCAGTGCCGTGGCGTGCGCGAGCGCACGTCCTGATGCATGCCCCAGGTGTAGCCCGTGCCGGGCACCTTCCAATGCATCTGGTTGATGATCTGCTTGAGATCGTCGCCGATCAACGGCTCGAGCATGGCGAGCATGCGCGGGTCGTGGCGCACGCGGTCGAGCACCGGATCCACCCACGACTGCCATTGGCAGCCGCTGACGAACCGGCCCACGGTCACATCGTGGTTCACCCAGACCACGCGGTTCTGGTGCCTCCAGGTCTTGGGATGACGCATGCACTCGGCATAGGTGCGGTCGAAGGCCGCCTGCAGCTCCGCGATCTCGCCGCGCGCGAACACGCCGCGCAACACGGCGTAGCCGCGCTCGCGATATTCTTCGACCCATCCGGGATGCAGGAATGACGGACGGCTGGGGATGGTGGCGGCATTCATGCCCGGACCTCCATCGGTTTCGCCTTCGGCTCGGACACCGGCTCGGGTCGGGCCAGGCGCGCCTCCAGTTCGGTGGCGGCGGCGCGCAGCGCCGCCGCAGCCTTGGCGAAATGGCGGCGGAAATCCTCACCAGGAGCCGCCAGTCCAAGGGCGCCCAGCACCGTGCCGGACGCGTCCGCGACCACCGCCGCCATGCCGTTCATCGGCGCTGCCAGGGTCGGATCCTTGATCGCGAAGCGGTCGCGGCGGATGCGGGCGAGCTCGCTCGTGGATAGCTTCGGCGGCGGGGCGAAGCCGTGAATGAGGACGCTGAACGCCTTGCCGGTGGCGGTGTGGTCCGGGTGCAGGCGCCCGCCGATCGACGCGCTGGGGTCGCGCTGGCGGCCATCCGGATGGATAGCGGCGACGATCAGGCCGGCGCCGTCGAAGGGGATACTGGTGATAGCGTCCATGCCGGTGCTCTTCGCCAGGAGATGGATCAGCGGTACGGCGGCCACGCGCAGCGGCAGGTGCTGGAGCAGCGCGCATGAGACCTCGAGCGGACGCAGGCCGATGCGATAGCGGCGATCCGGCTCCTGTACCGCGTAGCCGGTCTCCACCAGCGTGCGCAACAGGCGGTGCACATGGCTCTTGGGCAGCTCCAGCCGCGCGGCGAGTTCGCTCACGCCGAATCGCTCGGCGGTACCGCTGAGGAAACGCAGCAGCGCGAGGCCGTTCGCGAGGGTGTTGTTCATCGACGATGTTCGTTCTGAGATATGGAACAAATATGTTCTAACCAGCAGAACGAGCAGGGCAAGCCCGAGCCGATGATCGGATGGGCCAGGATGCCTGAATCGACGGCTCCTGATGGGGACCAGAACAACCAGCCCGATAGCCAGTCCGCCCCCCCTCCCCGCCCTACAAGCAAGCCACCTCGGGCGGGTGATACAGGCGGCCTCCAGGTGGCGCGGATCGTCGCCAGGAACCGCCTAATCCGCCCCGCGCAGAGCATTCGCCAGTAGCCCGGGAGGACTTTCATGGCGACGGCGCACCTCGTGGATCAGGCTCATGACCAGCGCGTCGCGGACGAGCCGGGTCCGGCGATGCACGGCGATGACCGTGAGCGCGCGCGCGCCGCCGCACCCCCCTTCGATTACGCCACCGCGTTCGCGCGTAATCTCGGCCTGGTCTCGGAGGCCGAGCAGCTGCGCCTGCGCCGCGCGCGGGTCGCGATCGCCGGACTTGGCGGCGTCGGCGGCGCGCACGTCCAGGCCATCGCCCGCCTCGGCATCGGCGCGCTCAACCTCGCCGACCTCGACACCTTCTCGCTGGCGAACACCAATCGCCAGCTCGGTGCGACCGCGGATACCATGGGCGAGGAGAAGGCGCTGGTGCTCGAACGCACCGCCCGCGCGATCAATCCAGGCATCGACGCGCGCACGTGGCGCGAAGGCATCAACCCCGGCAACATCGCGCGCTTCCTCGAGGGCGTCGACGTCGTCATCGACGGCATCGACTACTTCCGCATCGAGATACGGCGCATGCTCTTCCAGGCCTGCCACGAGCGCCGCATCCCCGTCGTCATCGCCGGGCCACTGGGCTACGGCGCCGCCATCATGACCATCGTTCCCGGCGGCATGTCGTTCGACGAGTACTTCAACATGGGGGATCCGGGACGCGGCGGGGACGGCGAGCTGACGCGCGCCGAGCAGCTGTTGTCGTTCGCGCTCGGGCTGTCGCCCGGCCTGGTCAGCGACGTCGATCCCTCGCGCGTGGATATCGCGGCAGAGACCGGACCGGCGCTGGTATCGGCATGCCTGCTGTGCGCCGCCGGCGCGGCGAGCGAATGCCTCAAGCTGCTGGTCGGGCGAGGCCGCCTCGCGGCCTCGCCCCACGGCGTGTACTACGACCTGTGGCGCAACCGCACGCGCTCGCTGCGCCGACGGCCCGGCCTGCGCACCTGGCGCGGGCGCCTGCTGCGCCGCCTCGCCTTCGCCCGCTTCCCCGCATTCCGCGCGCTGCACGAGCGCGAACTGCTGGACCGTCGCCTAGCGTGCACCTGAGATCGCCTGAGACCGCCATACCTCGTCTGACGCCGCCAACGAAGCCTAGAATCATCAGAAGGAACGACGCCATGCTGACCTTCACCACTGCCCAGACCGGAACCAGCCTGACCGACGTGATCGACGAGGCCCGCGCCCTGATCGACGAGCGGCCCTTTGCATGGCCGTTCTCGTCCGCAGAGACCTCGAACCACTTTATCGCGAGGCTCGCCGCCGACCGCGCGACGCGCGACCGCGCCTACACCCTCGCCTACGACGTCTACAGCGCGCACGGCTATGCCAAGAACGACCACGGCCGCCTGGTGTGGCCGTACGATGCCGAGCCATCGACCCTGACGCTGCTGATCGAGGACGACGCCAGCGCGGCGGTCGCGACCGCGACCCTCGCCTACCGCGCGCAATCCGGCCTGCCGGCGGATCGGCTGTTCCCAGGTGAGATGGCCGCGCTGCGCGCGCGCGGCCGTACGGTGGTCGAGGTCTGCCGCCTGTGCATCGCGGACGGGCATCGCCACGACCGCGCGATCCTGCTGCGCCTGATCAACCTGCTGTACATCCACGCGGCGTGCATCGGCCACGCCGACGACGCGGTCATCGAGGTCCATCCGTGCCGCGCGCGCTGGTATATGCGCAATCTGGGATTCGAGCAGCTGGGCGGCCAGCGCGCCTGCCCGAGCGTCGGTGGACAGCCCACCGTGCTGCTGCGCTGCGATCTCGCCCACTACGCCCGGCGGATGGGCACGGCCGCCCACGAGAGTGCCGGCCTGCTCTATCCCGAATTCTACCCGTGGCTCGAGGAGGGCCTCATCGCCGAGGCCCTGGCCCGCAACGCCTCGCCGATGCCAGCAGAGGAGGCGGCCTGGTTCGGCATCGCGAGGGTACCGACGCCATCCATCGCCATGGATCCGGCGGCAGCCAAGGGCGCGAGCGAGGCGCTGGACGGGACCCGCGCGACTCATCGCCACGCCGCCGGGGAGCGCCGCCGTGCCGTGGGTTGAACCTCTGAGCAGACCCGTGGGCGAAGCGACCGCCCTCACCTCGGACATCGCCCCGGACATCGCCCCGAACAGTGCTTCGGACAGTGCTTCGGCGATGGCCTCGGCCGTCGATCCCGCCACGGTGCGCGCCATCGTCGCCGCCTGCCTGCAGGCGCCCAGCGGCGACAACTGCCAGCCCTGGCGGTTCGCGTGGGACGGTCGCGTCCTCGCCATCCGCCATGACCACGAACGTGCGCGGCATCCGATCAATCGTGGCGACCATGGATCGCTGCTGACGTTGGGCTGCGTGGTGGAGTCCGCATCGATCACGGCGACTACGCACGGTCTGCGCGCGCGGGTCACCTACGGCGAGGGCGTCATCGGCGGGGCGGCCGGAGTCACCGCTCCGACAGGGCATGGAAGCGTGGATGGCCCGGAGCCGTGGGCAACCGTGCGCTTCGTCGCGGATCCCACGGTGGACGTCGACATCCTGGCCGCGGCGATCTCGCGGCGCTGCACCGACCGGCGCGCGTACCTCGGCGGCGAGTTCGACGCGTCGATGACCGCCGCGCTCGCGAGCGATGGCGTGGGCGCGGCGCGCGTGCGCGTCGCGAGCGCGCCCGATGATGCAGCGATCGCCTACGCGCGGGCCGCCGAGAGCTCGCTGCTGGCGGATCCGGTCGCGTTCGCGGCGGTGATGGCCTGGGTGCGCTTCAGCCGGCGCGAGGCGCTGGCGCGGCGGGACGGCATGCCCTTGGCCAATCTCGGCATCCGCTTCTTCGAGGTCCCGATGCTGCGCCTCCTGCGCAGCGCGCCATGGCTGGTCAGGCCGCTGGCGGCGTGCGGCATGAAGGCGATGCAGGAACGGACGATCGAGCGCAATCTGCGCTCGTCGGCCGGCCTGGTGTGCGTCTCGGTGACCGGCACCGGCCACGCCACGGTGGTCGACGCGGGGCGGGCGGCGATGCGCGCGTGGCTGCGCCTCACCACCGCCGGATTCGGCGTGCAGCCGTTGTCGCTGTCGTCGCTCTACGCCTTCCTGGCCAGCGCCACCGGACTCATCGAGCCCGACGCCGCGCCGTTCTTCCGCAATGGTGGCGAGATCCTGCGCCGGACCTTCGGCATGGATGCCGGGGAGCGCCCGATCTGGATGTTTCGCGCCGGAGTGTCGCCAGCGATGCCCGAGTCGATGCGCACCCTGCGTCGGCCGGTGGGCGAGGTGTTGGAGTTCTCCTGATCGCCTGATTCGATGCTCCGGAATGGGTGTACTGTCGCCCGCGCGGCGGACAGAGGACTGCGGGGCACATGCCCCTCCTTGGAGATCCGCATGCCGCACGCGTCCCACATCGTCTCCGTGATCACCGGCGTACTGCTGCAGGGAACGCTGCTGGGAGCGCTGTCCGCCCTCGCAGCCCCGGGGGCCGACGACATCGACGTCTTCCCGCTGCCGACCGAAGGCCATCGTCCCCAAGCCATCGCCGTCGGGCCCGACGGCAATCTGTGGGTGACCGAGGTGCTCATGCACGAGATCGTGCGCGTGACGCCGCAAGGGGTGCTCAGCGAATTCCCGATCCCCGGCCAGGGCGTGGGCGTGATCCAGGGCATCGCCGCGGGCTCAGATGGCGCGATGTGGTTCACCTCGCGCGAGGAGAACAGCATCCGCCGCATCACCGTCGATGGCGAATTCGCCGGCTCGTTCGCGATCCCCTCGCGGGCGAGTGCCAAGAACGAGGTGACTCCCGGGAGCTGGCCGCGCGTCATCGCCGGCATCGGCACCGGAAGTGGTGACACGAGGGGCGGCGGCGATAGTCCGCTGTGGTTCGCCGAGATGGCGGCCAACCGCATCGCCAGCATCTCGGCCACCGGTGGGATCACCGAGCACGAGCTGCCGAATCCGGAGAGCAAACCCTACGGCGTCGCCTGCGGTGCCGACCACGGCGTCTGGTTCACCGAGTCGGCCCGTAACGCGATCGGTCGGCTGGATATCGCATCCGGCGTCATCAGCGAATTCCCCATCCCCACCGCCGACTCCTTCCCACGCGACATCGCCGCGGGACCGGACGGCAACCTCTGGTTCGCCGAGAACAAGAGCGGACGCATCGGCCGCATCACGCCAGCGGGCGCGATCAGCGAATTCCCCATCCCCACCGCTGGCGCCCAGCCGATCGGCATCGCCGCCGGGCCCGATGGCTGCATGTGGTTCTGCGAATTCAAGGTGGGGAGGATCGGCCGCATGACCGCCGATGGCCAGGTCACCGAATTCGTGCTCGCCACTCCGGACGCCAAGCCGTTCGGCATCTGCGCCGGGCCCGATGGGAACATGTGGGTGGCGCTGCAGGCGAATGCGATCGCGAGGATCCGCGTCGCGAAGCGGTGAGATGAGGGAGAATTAGGAAGCTGGAAGGTAGAAGTTGGATGATGGAAGATGGACTAGCAGCGCGTCGATGAGGCGCTGCTAGTCCATCTTCTACCTTCCGTCTTCCCCTCTTCGGCTTCCGCCCTTTCCCCGCCCCTGGATATCCCCATGGTAGGAAAATCCGGTCACGCCGACACGGCTTGTCCGCTCATGATTATACGCATCATCATCAGCTGAACCAAGGACTCGCCATGCTCATGCACCGCGCTGGACATCATCGCTCCCAGGCCGTGGCTAGCGCCGTGTCCCTGTCGATGTCCGTATGGATGCTGCTCGGCGCCGCGCTGGGGACGCGCCTGGTGGGCGCTGATCCGACGGCCTGGTCGTGGCGGGAGCCGCAGGCGACGGTGACGCCAACGGGCGATCTGCTCTGGGCGCCGAAACCGTTCCGCTTCGAGGCGGGCGCGTCGGTGCGCTACATCGACTTCGCGCAAGGCGACGACGCCAATCCCGGGGACGTCAAGGCCAAGCCATGGAAGCATCATCCGTGGGACGCCAACGCGACCGGGGTCGCGAAGGCTGGCGGCGGCGTGCACACCTACGTGTTCAAGCGCGGCGTCGTCTATCGCGGCGACCTCGTGACCAAGGAGTCCGGCACGGCTGGAGAGCCGATCCGCTTGACCAGCGACCCGGCGTGGGGCAAAGGCGAAGCGGTGATCTGCGGCTCCGAAAAGACCTCGGGATGGACGAAAGGCAAGGCGGCGAAGGGCATCCCCGAACCGGACAAGGTGTGGTCCACGGCATTGGATTTCGCGCCGCGCACGCTGTGGATGGTGGCCAAGGACGGCGCCATCACCCGCATCCCCTTGGCGCGCACGCCGAATTGGACGGCCGACGATCCCGATGACGTCAAGAGCGGCTGGTGGACCTGGAATTATCCCACCGGCAAGACCTTCGACGTCTACACCGACGACAAGCGCCTGAAACTCGGCGTGGACACCGCGCACATCACCCAAGCCAAGGAATACTACCAGGACGCGATCCTATGGAGCGAATTCGGCTGGGTAATGGGCACGCCGTACCCGTCGAGCGTGCAGCGCGTCGATGTCGCCAAGCACAGCCTGGCCTTCGATGGGCTGTACGGCGGCCCCACCGAGGGACGGAAGATCATCAAGAACTGCCGCTACTACCTCGAGGACAAGCCGGAGTACCTCGACGATCCGAAAGGCGAATTCTGGTTCGAGAAGAGCGGCGACGGCGGGCGGCTGTACCTGCGCCTGCCTGGCGATGCCGATCCGAACGGCGTCGACCTCGAAGCGGGCAAGCGGCTGTGCATGATCGACAGCAAGGGCATGAGCCACGTGCACATCTCGGGGCTGAGCTTCCGCTTCACCAACCGCTACTGGGACATCGCCGCGTTGAAGATCCCCGAGTGCACGTCGTGCATCGGGCTCGAGGGCTCGGGCACCGACCTGCGCGTGTCCAACTGCCTCTTCGAGCACGTCAACCAGCCCATCTCGATGAACGCGTCCGCGAAGGATGCCGTCATCGACCGGGTCGAGATCAGCGACAACGATTTCCGCTTCACCGATGGCGGCGGCATCGACCTGAACAACGGCTGGCGCTGGGGCGACGCCTACCCCGCGGGACGACTCGACAACGTGGCGGTGCTGCGCAACCGCATGGTCGAGATCGGCCAACGCCCAGCTCGCGTCGGCAACGGCCACGCCCTGAGCATCGCCTACGCCGAGCGCGCCGAGATCGCTGGCAACATCCTCGACCGCGTCTACGGCGCGGGCATCTTCCTGTTCGGCGGCAAGGCCAACGGCACGGTGATGGATTGCCCGTACGCACTGATCCTGGCGCACCACAACAAGGTGACCAATTCCCTGCTGAACAATTGCGATTGGGGCGGCATCGAGACCTGGCAGGGCGGGCCGTGCTTCGTCTACGACAACATCTCGGGCAATCCCGGCGGCTACAACAACTTCCACCTGCCGTTCTCGGGCGGCAGCGCACGCTTCGGGCACGCGTATTACCTCGACGGCGGCTTCAAGAACTACTACTTCAACAACATCGCCTGGGGCAAGAACAACGATCCCGACAGCCCGCTGTGCAACACCTCGGCCTTCCAGGAGATCATCAGCTACCAGAACTCCTTCTTCAACAACACCGCCTACAACTTCTTCGAAGGCTCGCGCCGGCAGGCGCCGCAGGCGGGACGGAACAAATACCTCGGCAACGTCTGGGCATCGATCTCGGGCTGGACGTTCTGGCACGCCCAGCCGGCCAAGACCGCAGAAGCCGCCAATGCCAAGGATGCGGGCGCTAAGCAGGACTCGTACGCGATCGACACCGACGCGTTCGGTTCCAACGTCTTCTCGGGTATCACCGGGCAGATGGGCTGCCTCGAACCGAACGGTCAGTGGCTGAAGGGCGTTCCCGAATTCACGACGACGCTCGCGGCGCACGCGGCCATGCGCGTGGACGCCGGCGTCATGAGCGACACGGCGCTGCTTCCCGGCGCGGCCAAGAACGACTTCCGCTTGGGGGCGGGATCGGCGGCCATCGGCAAGGGGGTCAAGGTCTTCGTGCCCTGGGCGCTCTATGGGATCACCGGCGAATGGAACTTCTGCCAGAGCGGCGCCGATCCGTCCCGCATCCTGGATGAGCACTGGTACCTGACCCCCTACCACATCGGGCGCGACAGCTACCTGGAGCGGCCGATGTATTCGCTGACCGCCGTCAACGTCAAGGCAGGGGACTACGTCCCCGGCCCGCTCGAAGATTGGACCGCGGGTGCCCTCAAGCTGAACGGGCGTGACCAGTACGCCGTGCTCGCCAACGCGGACATGTCCAAGCCCTTCGCCTACGATCTGGCTTCGAGCCGGAGGGAATTCGAAACCCAGCACCTCGTCGCGAGCGGCGACGGGCTCAAGAGCCCGGCGGTCTCGACCAGCGATTTCCTCATCGAGGCGTACTTCCAGACGGTCGCGGGCCACGTCGGTGGCGTGGTGATCGAGAAGCTCGGCGCCGCGGGCTACTCGCTGGCCGTCGACAAGCGCGGCGGCGTGACGCTCGCTGTCGTCGGCGCGGACGCATCCGCCAGCGTCGCGAGCAAGGCGACGATCAACGATGGCGGCTGGCACCACGTCATCGCCGAGTGCGATCGCGCGGGCAAGGTCCTGACCATCTATGTCGACGGCAAGAAGGACGCGCAAGCCCCCGGCATCGACCAGTCGGTGAGCCTGGCCAGCGAGGCGGATCTCCACGTCGGCGGCACGCCCACCGGGCGCTGCCTTGCCGGCACCCTCGATTTCCTGCGCATCGGTCGCGGCACCCTGGCCAACGCGCGCACCACCATCGAGGAGCTCACCGCCTGGGAATTCGATGGACCGTTCCTACGGGATTTCACCGGCAAGAAGCCGAAGGACGGGAAGCGTGATGCGGGGGCGATCCAGTTCGCGCCGTGAGCCGGCGAACCAGCGTCAGCATCACCGGCGTCACTCGGGGGTGCGGGAAGCGATGGCGATGCGCACAGCTCTCCGCACTGATCGCCAAATGAATAAATCGCTATAATACCCGGATGCATGAAGCGTAATTAGTGCATTAGTTGAATTGCGCGGTGCCTGACTATCCTCGTGGCATGCTCCTCCGCTCATCGCTGCTGATCGTGTCCACGTGCATGCTGTCGGCCGCCGACGGCGTGGTCATGGTCGACGGGAACCACACCTTCGCCGGCAACCGTACGCCCCAGGGATTACGTGGAGTCACCGCCATCGGTGCCGGAGCGTACAGCACCGCGGCGGTCAGCGGCGGCCGGGTGGTGCATTGGGCGATCTACGCGCCTTCAGTCCCGGCGGATCTGGCCCACGTCGTGGCGGTCAGCGTCGCCTCTACGCGCGTGATCGCCCTTCTTGACGACGCCAGCGTGCGCACTTGGAGCTCGAGCGGCTACGATGCGATGCCCGCGGCGATCACCGCGGTCGCGCAGATCGAGGTGAGCAATTTCGGCAACTCGTGCGTGGCCCGGCTGGCCGACGGATCGGTGATGACCTGGACACCGAACGATCCGGCATCGGCGGCGACGGTGCCGATGCCGGCGGGCGGCGCGCGTTGGATCGCCACCGACACGGGGAGCACGCGCTCGATGGCCGTCGCCGTCGACGGGACGGTGGTGCAGTGGGGCGCAAGCGTCCCGGCGGTTCCGGGAGGCACCACCGGCATCGCGCGCGTGGCGCTCGGACGCGCCCATACGGTGGCTCTGCACGATGACGGCAGCGTCACCTGTTGGGGTGACAACGGACACGGCCAATCCACCGTTCCCGGTGGGCTCGTCGGCGTCATCGCCATCGCTGCGACCGCCGATGGCAGCGCGGCGCTACTGCCAGGCGGCACGGTGGTATGTTGGGGAACGATCGATCCGCCGCCGCCGGCCGCGACCCAGGTCACCGACCTGCGCGCAGGCCTGGATCATCTCGCCGCGCTGCGCAGCGATGGTACGGTCGTCACCTGGGGTCTCGACTGCACGCGCGGCGCGGTGGAACCGCCCCTGGGCCTGGCCACGCCCGCGAGCCTCGCGATCAGCGAACGCCACGTCGTCGCGCGCACGATCGGTGGCACCGTCCTGTGCTGGGGCTGGAACGGCGATGGCCAGTGCGATCCGCCTGCGGGCTTGAACGGTGTCACTGCGGTCGCCGCCGGCGACGGCTTCTCGTTGGCATTGAAGAGCGATGGCACGGTCGTCGGATGGGGCGCGGTCGCGACGCTACCGGTCTACACCAGCGTCACCGCGATCTCCGCCTGCGGCGCGCACGCGCTCATCCTGCACGCCGATGGCTCGGTCGCGAACTGGGGAACGAACTATTACGGCGAGGCCGTGACCCCCTTCTGGATGCCGGCGGTGGTCAGCCAGGTGTCCGCCGGACGCCTGCACAGCGCGGCGATCACGCCCTCGGGCACGCTGGTGACCTGGGGCGCGATCGCGTCCTCGGGCCAGAATGCCCCCGCCACGTCGTGCTCGTGCGCGGACTACGGATTGATCGCCCTATTGAACACCGGCCAGGTGCAGACCTGGGGATATCCGCCGGACATGACCTTCGCGCTGCCAGTGGGTCAGACGTTCGTCGAGGTCGCTTCTTCCGCCTATGGGCATTTCGCGCGCACCGCGGGCGGTTACGTGTACGAGACGAACGCCTATTTCTCATGCCAGGGCGTCTCAGCGATGTTCACCGGCGACGGGGCGATGGCACTGATCATGGCCGACCACGCTCCGACCGACATCACCATCGACTCCGTCGACGTGCTTGAGAACTCCCCGATCGGCACGGTGATCGGCCACCTCATCGTGGCCGACGAGGACACGGGCGATACCTTCACCTACTTCATCGGCACGGCGAATTCCTTCACCCCCAGGGCCGACGTGAGCTTCCAATCGGCATCCCAAGCGCTGCTCGTGAACGCGGCGCTGGATCACGAGCAGCAGCCGTTGATCCCGTTAACGATCGCCGTCTTCGATGCGGCGGGGATCTCGTACCGGCGGAACATCGTCATCAACGTGCTCGACGTGAACGAGGCCCCCACCGATATCGCGCTCACCGGCGGCATCGTCGCCGGTGCGGCCGCGGGGACCGTCGCCGGCACGCTCGCGGCGACCGACGAGGATGTCGGCGACAGCCATGCCTTCACCCTGGTGGCCGGCGCGGGGGCGAGCGACAACGCATCGTTCGGCATCAGTGGCACTCAACTGGTCTCGACCGCGCCCCTGTCGGCCGGCACCGCGTATTCGATACGCGTGCGCGCGACGGATTCGGGCGCGCTCGCCGTCGAGAAGGTGTTCGCGGTGACGCCCACGCCGGCCGGGACGGGTGGAGGAGCCGGAAGCACGGGCACAGTCGCCACCGGGACCACGGGGGCTTCCAGCGGATCTGCTGGAGCAGCGTCTGGAGGTGGCGGGTGTGGATTGGGCGGGCTGGGAGTGGCGATATGGGTGATAGGAATGGGCTGGCGCAGACGGTGGGGCAGCGGGTCAGCTTGAAAAATCACTGACGGCGCCGACTACGGCCTCCGGATCTGAGCTCTCGTGAATCACCGCACATCAGAGGCTGAATCACTAGCGAATCAGCCGAGGAACTCGTGCGCGAGGATCAGGTAGGCGCTCGAGCCCCAGGTGTAACCGGGATCGCAGAGCGGTTTTCCGGTCAAGGGATCGAAGTTCTCGGCGAAGGTCAGGTGGGCGCGGCACATGGCGCAGTAGCGCCGCGCGATCTCGCGCGCCTGCTCGCGGTACCCAGCGCGCGCCAAGCCATCGCACAGGATCACCGTCGTCGGTCCCCAGATTGGTCCGCGCCAGTAGCCGTTGTCGAGATAGAGCGGGCTCGCCGGGCTCTCGGTGGCGGGGCCGAACGCCGTGACGAAGCGGCCGTCGGGGGCCAGCGCCGCGGCGATGGCGTCCTTCTGAATCTTCGGGAGCCGCTCACCAAGCACGATCGGCAAGCACAGCATCAGGCTGTCGCCGATGAGCTGGCATTCGCCGGTGAAGGCCTTGCGTGACCTGAACTGCTTGCCGTCCCACAGCTTGTCCACCATCCGCGCGATCATGCGGTTCGCGGCTTCGCGCCAGGTGGCGGCCTCAGCGACGCGACCGATGCGGGTGGCGAGATCGGCGAGGGCGTCCATCTGCGTGGCCATGAAGGCGGCGAGATCGGCGCCGGCCACCGGATACCCGATGTCGAAGACCGTGGCGTTGTCCCAGCCCGAGTCGTTGCCGTGGTGGTACTCGACCAGTCCGTCCTGGTCGTGGTCGCGATGCGTGAGCCACCACTCGGTCCACCGCACCAGTTTCGGATACAGCTCCTCGGCGCGTGCGCGCGTCAGCAAGGCAGGGTTCGCCGCCGCCATCTTCATCACCGTCCAGCCGTGGATCGGCGGCTTGACGTAGCTCCACAGCGCGCCTCCCTCGGAGACGCAATCGGGCAAGCAGCCGTGCGGATCCTGGTAATCGAACAGCAGCATGAGCTGGTCCCATGCCACATCTGGATTGCCGTGCGCGTGGGCGATGGCATTGAAGCAGTGGTCCCAGCTGAAGACCTGGCACATCCAGTTCTTGCTCATCAGCATCGCATCGCGGGTCAGGAACTTCTGCTTCGCGACCATCGACTCGTAGTTCGTGTACATCGCCACGCGCGCAGCCGGCTCCCACTCGG
Organism: Planctomycetota bacterium; assembly: GCA_038231435.1. Lineage (GTDB taxonomy): Bacteria > Planctomycetota > UBA11346 > UBA11346 > UBA11346 > JACCZE01. The sequence continues at coordinate 9,103 of JBBRLJ010000032.1, read as the reverse complement.
GCGCCATCGGCGCCATCGTCGCCAACCACGCCTCCCAGTCTTTGCGCATGGCGGCAGCGCAATCGTCGAATGTGCCCTGCGAGCCGATACCGAGCGCTGTCGTCTGGAACTCCTCGATGACCACTTCGGCGATATCGTCAGCTCCAGGAGTGACTTCGACCACCAGGCGGGTGGCCTTGGTCTTGAACTCCTGATCGCGCTTCTGGCTGTCGACGCGGTGTTCGTGGTGGACGCTCACGACACCGCGCAGCGGTGTGAACAGCCATTGCGTGCCATTGACGGAGGAATTGACGATCCAGGCGCCGCCGCCAACGGCCATGACGGTGTGCCCGCTCTCGGGAATCGCCGCCAGCCTCATGGCGCCACCGTGCGAGCGGACGCGCGCGCAGTCGATCGCGGCGAAGGTCACATCGATGCCCGCGTTTCCGGCCACGAGCATGCAGCGATGCGGATCAGCCTGCACCGTGTACTCACGTTCCTGACCCTCGCACACCAGGGACAGCCGGAACGCCTCGCGCCAGCCGCCACCATAGAAGCCGTGCATCGTACGCAGCAGGAGACCCTTGTGTCCCCACCCCGGTGGGACGACCGAGAAGCACATGTGCGATCCGCGCATCGAGAAGGGCGTCTTGCTCACATCGATGGGCATGAGCGTGGTGCGTGCGGCGATGGGGTTGTCCATGCAATCGGATCCTGGAATGCGGAGACGCCCCGCAACGGCGTGTTGTTACCGTTTCACGATCGACTTACCATTTTTTGCTGGGCGCGGCCGGTTCTCGGCCCGCTCAGGACCGCTCCAGTTGATCCCCACCCCCGACCACCGCCACGCGCGCCAATGCCTCACGCGCGCCCTGCGTCCCTCCGCCACGCGCGCGGACCGCTGGCGTACTCCTTGCGGAACGCGCGGTTGAATGCGCTCTGGCTCGCGAAGCCGCAATCCATGGCGATGGACAGGATGCGACGCTCAGGCATGGCCAGCAGCCCCGCCGCCGCCATGTGCAGGCGGTACCGGTCGAGGAACCGCTTGGGTGGCATGCCGTGGGCGCGCACGAACGCTTCGCGCAGGCTGCTGGCCGCGAGGCCGCACGCACGTGCGAGATCCGACACGCGCACCGCGCCTCCCCGCTCGGCGAGCAGGCGCATCGCCGGGTCGAGCGTGGCGACCGCGGTGGCGCCGCGAGGGAGAACCGCGCCGCCGACCGCGCTCATCCCCGAAGCTCTGCCCGACGGCTCGCGTCGCGCGTGGATGCGCCATGCGGCGAGCAGCGATTGCACCTGGCCACCGACCCAATCGGGGTCGAGCGCGCGCATCTCCCACGCCTCGGCGAGCAGTCGCGCGGGGCCGCAGACCGCGGGATTCTCGGACGGCGTCAGCACCGCTCTTGCCGCTGGCGGGGCGATCGCCAGCGCAGTGGCTCCGGGCGCCAGCAGGCGTGCCGGATCCACGAATACGAAGGTCCAGCGGCTGACGGTGCCTGGGACGGCATGATGGAAGTGACGGCATCCCGGGCGGACGATCGCCGCGCATGGCGCCGCGAAGCGCTCGATGCGCCCATCAACCAGGAGCGTGCCGTGGCCTTCGCGACACCAGCCCACCTCAAGGAGGTCGTGATGATGGAGCGCCGCTTCCGGATGTCGGCTATGGCCGACCTCGCAGGTGAGGCCCTCGACCGTCCGGCGTTTTTGCATGGTTCGATGGCGATTATGCCCAGAAGCGGGCGTCAGCAACGGCAGAATCCGCGGTCACAGGAGCAACGTCATGCGCGACGAGCGGATGCGCTTCCCTCTCTTCACCGGACATGGCGGCATCTCGTGGGAGGAACGCCCCATGCCCGCTCCCGGCCCAGGACAGCTCCTGCTGCGCGTCGCGGCGAACGCGCTGTGCGGTTCCGACCGCTGGCAGTTCGAGAACGGCAGCGCGATCGCGCCGGGGCATGAGCTCGCGGGCACGGTGATCGCCCGCGGGGCGGGGGCCACCCTCCCGGTCGGAACGGCAGGCGTCGCGTACCTGATGGATGCCTGCGGCGCCTGCCGCTGGTGCCGTGCTGGGCGCACCAACCAGTGCGCGGCCAAGCGTGGCGACCTCGGCTTCAGCATGGATGGCGGATACGCGTCGCACACGGTGATGTCGGAGTCCGCCTTCGTTCCCGCTCCCGGCATCCCTGCCGTCGAGGCCACCCTGCTGCTGGACGTCATGGGAACCGGCGGACACGCGCTCGACCGTGCAGCGCTGGTGCATCCGGACATCCGCCGCGTGGCGGTCATGGGCGCTGGTCCGATCGGCCTCGGCGTACTGGCGATGGCGCGCGTGCGCTTCGGCGATCTCGTTCCCGTCGCCGTCACCGACCGCGTACCGTTCCGGCTCGAGATGGTGGAGCGCCTGGGCGGCATGCCGATCACGGCCGGGGAGCTCGCCGACAAGGGAGCCTTCGACGTGGTCATCGACACCACCGGCGCGAGCTCGGCCCGCTCGGAAGGCATGGCCGCCCTCGCACCCTGCGGCGTGCTGATCTGCGTCGGGCATGGTGGAGGGCTCTCCCTGGAGGTTTCCCGCGATCTCATCGGGCCCGAGCGCGCCGTGCTCGGTTCGGAGTATTTCCCGATAGCCGATATCGCGCGTAACCTGGCGCTGCTGCACGGCCACCGCGAATATTTCTCGCGCATCATCACCCATCGCGTCCCGGCCAACGATCTCGCGGCCGCCTTCGCGATGTTCCTGGGCGGCAGCACCGGCAAGGTGGTGGCCGTGCACGAGGAGGCCGCATGAGCGCGGTCGATGCCTCCCTCGACCGCCCCGTCGATCCAGGTCGCTGTACCGGAGCGCGCACCCGCATCTGCGTCGTCGGCGCTGGCGGCTGGGGCGAGCAGCACGCCCGTGCCTGCGCCGCGCGCCCTGACGTCGAACTCGCCGGGATCTTCAGCCGGACCCTCGCCCGCGCGAGCGCGCGCGCCAGCGTCTACGGCGGCCGCCCGTACGACGACCTCGATGCCATGATCGAGCACGAACGCCCTGACTTGGTGATGGTGTCGCTACCGAATCGCGAGCATTTCGCGCCGACGCTCCGCCTGCTGCAGCGGGGATGCCACGTCGTGGTCGAGAAGCCGCTGGTCTTCGACTGTGCCGAAGCCGATGTCCTGGTCGAGGAGGCCTCGCGACGCGGCCTCTTCGCCGCGATCAATTTCAATCACCGCTACGCGCGTCCGATCGTGCTCGCGCGCGAGGCCATCGCCGCCGGCCGCATCGGCCGCCCGGTTTTCGCCACCTGGCGATTCGGCGGCGAAGGAGGCCGATGCGATCGCCACGACAACCTCATCGAGACCCAGTGCCACGGCTTCGACCAGCTCGAGGACCTGTGCGGCCCGATCTCGTCGGTGATGGCGCAGATGCGCGAGGATCCGTCCAAGGGCCCGAGCACGATGGCGATCGCGCTCGGCTTCAAGTCTGGCGCCGTCGGCGCGCTGGTTGGCAGCTACGACGCTTCGTACGCGCATCCCGGCGCGCATCGCCTCGAGATCTGCGGCGACGCAGGCCGCGTGATCGTCGACGACACCGTGCGGCGCTTCACCTGCCACCGACACGGCAGCGACCTCGGCGAGGTATGGGAGGCGGGCTACTTCGATGACGGCGGACGCAGCTTCCATCAGACGTTCGACCGCCACCTGGCGGCCATCCTCGCGGCCTTCCGTGCCGGCGAGGCGCCGCCGATCCCGATCTGCGCGGGGCGGCGCGCCCTGCACCTGGCCGAGGCGTCGATCCGATCAGGACGCGACGGCGTTCGCGTCGCGGTGTGACCGTCGTCCCGCCAGGGCTTTGTCACCGATTCTGCGCGAGCCTGCTCGACAGGATGCCAAGCCATGCGGTCTGGAGCAGGATCGCACCCACCTCGCGCCGATTACGCATCCTCCACGCACTCGCCAGGAGCCGACCATGCTCACTCCGACCCAGCTCGCCGACCAGCGCCGCCTCGGCTACGCGATCGATCCCCGCTTCTTCAGTACCGGTGAAGTGGCCCTGATGCGCGCTGAACTCGACCGGCTGATGGCTGCGGGCGAGGTGCGCAACGTCGCCACCCAAGCCACCGCCGGAGCGGGCGCGACGGCAGCGGGCCCCGCCATGAACCTGCAGATATGCCCGCTCTCGCCGCGCTCTCCGACTCTGCGCGCGCTGCCGTTCGCCAAGAAGCTGGTCACGCAAGCCCATGCCATCCTCGGCACGGACCTGTTCCTGCGCCTGGATCAGATCTTCATCAAGCCAGCTCGCCATGGCACCGGCACCAGCTGGCATCAGGATAACGCCTATTTCCGCGACTGCGCCGATGCGCTGTGCCATCGCGGTCTCGGCATGTGGATCGCGCTGCACGATGCGTCGCTCGCCAACGGCACCATGCACGTCATCCCGCGCGCCTTCGCGGCTACCGGCGCACACCAGCGCGATCCGGGCAGCGACCACCACATCCACCTGGCGACGCGCCCCGATGAAGCCCTGGCCGTGCCGATCGAGATCCCCGCCGGCGGCGTGCTGTTCTTCAACTACGGCGTCCCGCACTGCACCAAGGCCAACACCACCGACGCGGCCCGCGCCGGCCTGGCGATCCACGTCCAGGACCTGGCCCTGCGCACCGCCGAACTCGCCGCCGATGGCTGGCCGCATCCGATCCTCTGCGGTCCGGGCGCCGACGGTGGCCTGGAGATCTATGGCGAGGATCAGCGAGGACAATGGGAGTCGATGGTTGGTTGAGCGACATATGGCCGAAGTTCAGGACAGTCCCAGAATCGAAAAGCGCCTGTCCTGGAATAATAGGAATGGGGTTTTGACGCCCGGTCCAATCAGGGTTTCGGATGTTCCTGCTTCCACCACGCGGCGAGCGCCGTCGCCGTCGCGGTGCGCTCCTTGGCGCTCCACGGTCCGAGCCCAGTCGTGGCACCGTGGACGCGCGGATCCTCCTTCAGGAGCTCGGCGATCGCGCGCAGGGCATTGTCGCCGACGCTACGCGCACCGCTGAAATCCTTCCAGCGCGACGGACGCGCATCGCCGACCAGCGCGATCAGCGCCGGCAGGTCCGCATCGAGAGGCACGTACGCGGGGACCTCGCTGACGAAGCTGGTGCTCATGGTCGCACCTCCGGCGCCGCCACCGCCCTGCACGCGGAACTTCGGCGCCTCGTGCGAGGGCGCAGCCCACGCCTGCAGTCGCTGCGCCACGGTCGCGTCCTTGACCGGGCTGACAGGTAGGGCCGCGGCGGCGAGCAGGGTCTCGATGCCCGCCGTGCGGTGCTGCGGATCCTTCGGGTCCAAGGTGCCGATCGCGGCCTTGGCGGCCTGCGCGGCATTCAGCGGCTGCGAGGGTTCCGGATTCATCAGCCACGCACGGTACTGCCGGTGCAACGAGCGGCGCAGGGCCTCGGCGGAGGCTTCTGAGGTGAAGGTCTTGTGCGCGTCGCGCCAAGCCTGTTCGAGCTCCTTCATGCCGTCGTATGCGCCGGTGGGGTCGAAGGGGAATGCCTCGGGCGCCCAGTAGCGCTGCAGCCAGTAGTCGCGCGCGCGCTGCAGGGCGAGCGCGTGCGCGAGCCACGGCGCGTGCGCGTAGCCGGCGCGCGACAGCGCCACCACCGCCAGCGGAAGGTCGTCGCGGTTCAGCTCGAGCCGGTAGGTCACTGGGGCGGTCGCCTCGAGCACTGCGCCGGCAGCGTCGCGCGCGTCCGACGACACGCCCTCGAGCCAGTCCTTGGCGTCGTCGCGGGTGAACGGGTGGCTGACCGCGGCATCGGCTGTAAGCGTCGCCAGCACCACCGGCTCGAGCGCGGTCTCGTCGACGCGCACCAGCGCGTCGGGCTTCACGAGGTAGCGCATCCCCAGCCACCAGGTGCCGTCCGCGAGCCGCGCGTGCAGGCCCTTGATCGCGAAGGTGTACGCGACGCCGTCCGGGCCCGTGGTCTGCATCGTCGACAGCCGTGTCGGCAGCGGCGGATCGCCGGCCTTGTCGGTCACGGTGGTAGTGACCTTCGCGGTGCCCGACAGCATGACTGCCTTCGTGCAGTCGGGCAGCCCGGCGGCCACCGCGGCGGCGACCACCGCCTCGATAGCCTTGGCGTCTGGCGCGAGGCCCGGGTCCTTCGCCAGCGGCGCGGCGGTAGCCGGTTTCGTGGTGAGCGACTGGCAGATGCTGGTCATGACCGCATCGAAGTCGGCGAAGCGCGCGGTGGGCACCGAGCAGGTCATCACCACGATCTGGTCGCCGGCGTCGAGCACGTACTGGCGGTTCTTCGAGACGAACTCGGGGAAGGTCATGGTGCAGATGCGCACCACCCCGGTGAGCCCGCCGACGGTGATCGGCGTCTCGTCGCTCACCGCGAAGTCCGGCCGGCGCTCCTTGGCCTCGCTATCCTGCTGAGCGGCCACCGTGGCCACGGTCGCGTCCGGCTTTTTCGGCAGCGCCATGACCACGACGTTCTCCCGGAAGTCGTCATTGGCATCCTCCTTCGGACTCTGCGCGGCGATCACCAAGGGCGAGCCGGAGAATGCCGTCTTCACCGTCCAGCCATCAGGAACCGTCAGCACGTAGCGGCCGGACTTCGAGACCACCTCTTGGGCATGGGCGAGGCCGCAGCACGCGACATCCAAGGCGATGACCGAGGCGATGACGTACGTGAAGCGCATGGAGGACTCCAGGGTGCCCCTGTACCTACCATGCACCCACGATCAGGACGACACTTCACTGCCATGGGCGCTGGAAGAGCGTCACTCCGTTCGACGCCATGACGGCAGGAGTAGAAAGACAGAAATGTGGACAGGACAGTGATTCCGCCCCAAACACCACCGACGCGGCCCGCGCCGGTCTGGCGATCACCAGGCATATCAGGAGCTGCTCGGCGCCATCATTGCGATCACGCGCGAGATTCCGGGACAGCAACTGGCCGACCTCGAGCGGCTCTGCGTCAGCCACCCGTTCCTCGCGACTGACTGGCTGGACATCCGCGACAACGATCCCGTGCACCCACGCACGGCGCTCCATTTTCTGGTCAAGGGTGCCGAGTACAGCCTGGTGAATCTCGAGGATGGACCGGCGCACGCCCCCGCCTTCGGCTCCACCGAAGGCGGGATCCGCAGCAGCATCGACGGCGTCAACGCTGCCATCGACATCCTGCTCGCCCACGGCGCGCGCATCGACGCCGCGGATCCGAAGAATCCGTGGACGCCGCTGATCGAGTCGCGCGATGCCCGCATCGCCGAGCATCTGCTCGCCCGGGGCGCCACCGATTCGATCTTCTACCGCGCGCGAGCCGGCGACGCCGCCACCGTGCGTGGCATGCTCGCCCAGCAGCCCGAGTTGGCGCGCGCGATCGGCCCCGAGGGCGCGACGCCGCTGAGCTTCGCGGCGTGGGGCTGCTCCGCGGAGAGCTGCCAGGCGCTGATCGCGGCCGGGGCCGATCCCGCTGCGCGGGACCACGAGGGGCGGACCGCGCTGAACTGGCTGTTCAGGGGCTGCTATGGCCGACTGCTGCGGCCGGAGTGCACCGCCGAACAGGTGGCGCTCGCGCAGGCGCTCGCCACCGCCGGCGCGCCGTGGGACCTCGACAGCGCGATCTTCGCCGGAGCGCCCACGGTCGCCGCGTCGCTCATGGGAACGCATCCTGATCCCCTCGCCTTCAAGACCGCCGTGTCGCTCGGTCGGTCCGAGATCGCCACGCTCATCCTCGATCGCGGTGTCGACGTGAATGCAAACCAGGTGCTGTTGGATGCGGTCTGGGCCAGGAATGCGGCCATGGTCCGCCTGCTGCTCGAACGCGGCGCCGGTCCCGATCTGGTGACGAACTACGGGACGCCGCGCGCCATCGCCGATCGATTCCGCTCGGCCGAGGTCAGCGCCGCCTTCGCGGATTGGACGACGCAGCACAAGCCGTAGGAATATTCTCCAGCGGCGGAGCAGGCCTCACGGCGCGACGAACACCTCGAACGATTGAAGACAGGTTTCGCCACCGGCGGTGATGCTCATCACTACCTGGTATTTCCCCGCCGCATCCTTCGCTGGCGTCCAGGTGAGCGAGCCGTCGCTCGCGACCTTCATGCCCTCGGGACCCGCTTCGAGCGCGAAGGTCGCGGGCGTCTTGCTCAACGCCTTGGCGTGGTACAGGTATGGCTTGCCGCGACTGGCCAGCACCCCTGGTGCCGATGCTGGCACCAGGTAATCCACGCCCGAATCGTCGAGCAGTTGCTTGACGTTGATGGTGCTCCGCACGATGCGGTCGAGCGTCATCGGGATCAACATCAGGCGGCCGGCCACGGCATCGAACATCACCTGCTTGTCGAGCTGGAAACGGTTGGTGTTCCAGGCGGACAAGCGGTCGTTGTCGGGGACGTTGCCGTAAGCATCCATCTTCGGGAAGCCGGGGAATATGCCGATCTTGGTGAGCGGCCTGGTGGTAGCCGACGAGAACACCGTCATGGCCCCGTCCGGGGCGAGTCCGAGCATGAGCATGCCGCCGAATGCCGGGATCAGACGCTGTCCCTGGATCGTCGACTTGACGGCGAGGTCGCGATCGAGGATCTGGCCGTTGCTACAGTAGATGCGGCCGTCGTCACCGGGGATGAGGATGCCCTTGGTGTCATGCTCGTAATGGATGTCTGCGGACTTGTCGCCCAGCAGCATCTCCATCACGCCATTCGGCGAACCTGAAGTCTCCCATTCGGCGAACGAGGTGAGCATGGCGTCGGCGCGCTGGTGCACGAAGTCACGGAACGATATGTGGTAGGCGCGCAGCCCGTTGCAGCCGCCCTTGCCCATCTTGAACGGGATCTCGGTCAAGCTGCCGGTGTCGAGCGCGTATTCCTGAGCGCTGTCCAACGCGCCGGTTCCCACCGACATGCGCAGCATGGCCAAGTCACCCCGCGAGCGCCCCATGACCATGGTCACGAGCGTTCCCGGGATCGGCATCATCTTGGATTTGCGCTTCGCGCCGGTGGCGAGGTTGTCCTATCTGCAGTAATGATCTGACGATTAATTAGATAAAGTAGTTGAGGAATGCCTGCTCCTTCGCGGCGGAGAACCCGCCAAAGGAGGGGCCATGAGCCCAGACGACAACCACACCACCCCCAACGCGCGTGT
>JBBRLJ010000031.1:0-70918 GCA_038231435.1 Planctomycetota bacterium | reverse complement strand
GTTTCGGCTGAAAGTTTTCTGAAAAAGCCATCTGACTGGGAAGGCTTCATGGCGCTTGGTGACTTGCTGATGAAAAGCGCAGAGGCCCTTGTCAACGACACCGAGGCCTCCCCGACCGACTCCAAACCAGAAGTCCACGCTACTGGAGACCTGCGTCTCCATGGATAGTGAGGATCATGCAGGCTGGCAAGGGCGGGGTACCCGCTCGAACGGAATGGTAGACGATACGATCGACGTCACAGCGACGCCTGCCGCCCCGACCGAGTCGATATGAGCGCTGATTTTGGCAGCGTGAAGTAGAAGGTCGATCCGACATCGAGTTGCGATTCGACCCAAATGCGTCCTCCATGGTGCTCGACGATCTTCTTGCAGGTTGCCAGCCCGATGCCGGTTCCCGGGTACTCGCTCGCTGCATTGAGGCGTTGGAACAGCTGGAATATCTTCTCGAAGTGCTCCGCTTCCATGCCGATGCCGTTGTCGGCGACCGCGAAGGTCCACTCGTGCTCGGACTCGACGGCGCTGACATGCACCGTGGGTGAGCGCTTGTCGCTGCGAAACTTCAAGGCATTTCCCAGCAAGTTCTGAAAGAGCTGGGTCAACTGTTCGGCATTCGACATGACCTTGGGCAGGTGACCCTCGGTGATCGATGCTTTCGCCTCCTTGATCTTGCGCTTGAGGATGGCCAACGCGTTGTGCAGTGACACGTCGGATTCAGTCTCAGTGAAATTAGACCCTTGATGTCCGAGTCGAGAATACGCCAGGATGGCAGTGATCATCTCGGACATGCGATCAGCGCCCGAAGTCACGAAGCCCATGTACTCGCGCGCCTTATCGTCGAAGGTCGCAGCATAGCGACGGTCGAGCATCTTGACGTAGTTCGAGATCATGCGCAGCGGCTCTTGCAGATCGTGTGAGGCAACCGCGGCAAACTGATCGAGCTCGGCGTTGGAGCGAGCCAATTCCCGTGACTTCTCTTTGAGATCATCGGCAATGCGGTTCTGCTCCGTGATGTCCGCGAATACCAGGACGATCCGGGGAAGAGGATGCACGCCCAGGAGCCGACGGGCGTTGACCAGCATGGTTCTTCGGCCGATGTCGCTGAAATCATGGGTGACCTGGAAATCATCGAAGGCCGAGTTGTGAGGCAGGATGTCCTCGAGCAGACGCCGCAACTCTGGAATGTCCCATTGACCATTGCCGAGCTGGTAGATTCGCCTACCGAGCGTGTTCTCGGGAGAGACGTGAAAGGCATTCAGGAAAGCCAAGTTGGCGCTTTCGACGTTGAGCTCGGCATCCAGCACCAGCAGTGGATACCGCATCGTCTCGACGATGGCTGCGGTCAATTCCATCGTCTTGGCAAGCGAATGATTGCTGTTCCGAAGCTCCTCATTGACGGTGATCAGCTCTTCGTTGGTCGCGTCTACTTCTTCCTTCGCGGTTTGCAGTTCCTCGTTCGTGCTGCGGAATTCCTCGGTGGTGGAAGAGGTCTCTTCGGTTGCCGCCCGGAGTTGTTCAGCAAGGGTGCGGTTCTGCTCGGCGAGGGATTGAATGTGACCCATTGCGGCGGTCAATTCGCTGCGCAGCTGAAGAACCTCACGGGCATCCGCGGTCATCCCGCCGTCTTGCGCGAGGGCATGTTCCGGTGCAGACGGCGAGGCAAGCACGGCTTTGTCCTGCTCCTCGAACAAGATCAAAAACGAACCCGCATGTCCATCTGGCATCAGCACCGGAATGACCTCGAAGACGATTTCTCTGAAATGATCCCCTCGCCGCATCGGTACGCGCTCGCGACGAACCGGAACGCGATGCTCGATGGCCTCGCCGATTGCCGCCCTGAGCCCATCAGCGACACCGAACGGAACCATGGTGAGCAGATTGAGGCTCGCCTCGCCCTGAGCCGGCTCAAGGTATGGATGGGTCTGACCGCGGAATTGGATGATGTCCAGCGACTCATTGATCAGCACTCCCGCAGGAGCGAAGCGTCCGAGAACGATCCGGTCAGCGGCGCGCTGCAGGTCGGTCACCGTGGCATTGGAGGGCTGGGCAGGTGCTGTCATGGGCGGAACCACTTCGCGCTTGGTGATCAGAGGGAGCGTATTGACCCGACGGGTAGTCTGCATCTTCTTGAAGATGCGCTTATTGGCATCGACGGTTCCGAACAAGTCTGACGATCGCCCCACCGATTCCGCCGACCCGAGCAGCATGATGCCGCTTGATTTCAAGGCGAAGTGGAAGGTGTGAAAGACCTTGGTCTGCAATACCGGCGCCAGATAGATGAGCAGATTTCGGCAACTGATCAGATCCATCTTCGAGAAGGGCACGTCCGCGGTCACATCATGCTTGGCGAATACGCACAGATCACGGACGGATTTGTTGATGCGATAGCCGAGTGGCTCTTTGGTGAAGTAGCGTGCGAGTCGATCAGGGGGGACGTCAGCGGCGGCCGCCACGGAGTAGCAGCCCGCACGCGCCTTGGTCAGCGCCCACTCGCTGATGTCGGAGCCGAACATCTGGATGGCCGGACTCGACGGGGAGTCTTTGAGATACTCCAACAGCTCGATGGCGATCGAATACACTTCCTGGCCTGTCGAGCAGCCCGCCACCCAGATGCGGATGGTGTCCGTGGGCTGGCGGTCCCGCATCAGCAGGGGAAATACGGTCGCTGAGAGGGCAGCAAACGTAGCGGCATCTCGGTAGAAGCTCGTCACGTTGATGAGCAGATCCTTGACCAGCGCAGCGATTTCCTCTGGATGCCCTACGATGAACCGCTCGTACGCTTCGAGCGACGGCAGATCGAGCAGGCTGAGACGTCTCAGGATCCGACGCTTGATGGTCGTTGGCCGGTACTGCGTGAAGTCGATTCCCGCCTGCGTCCGTATCATCTCGATGATGGCGACGAGAGGCTTGCTGTCCTCGGGAAGCACGGCGATGTCGCCGTCACCGTCTGGCATGTCCTTCTCTGCCAGAATGGGGAGCGCCTCACGTATCGCCGGGAAGCCGCTGGATGCGATCTTCTCGATTTCCCGAGCGATCTCATCTGGCGGCAGGACGAGATCGACGCAGCCGTGGTCGATGGCATTGCTCGGCATACCGCTGTGCTCTGCGGTGTCGTCTTGGGCGAAGGTGATGCCCCCGGCAGTTTTGATCGCAGCGAGGCCGAGGGTGCCATCGGATCCCGTGCCTGACAGGATGACTCCGATGATCCGGCCGGGGCGGACGCGTGCCAAGGATTGGAAGAAGAAGTCGATCACCAGGTGCGGCCTGGGCGATTCATCGCGCGGAGTGGTGCGCAGGATTCCCTGCTCGACTGCCAGGCTGGTGTTGGGCTTGATGATGTAGATGTGATCGGGAAGCACCTCGACACCGTCATTGGCTGCGAGGATCGGCAGCCGCGTGTGACGAGAGAGGATGCCGGGCAATTGGCTGACTTGTGTCGGGTCCAAGTGCTGGATGAGGACGAACGCCATGCCCGTATTCGTGGGGAGCTTGGAGAGGAAGATCGTCAGGGCATTCAAGCCGCCAGCGGATGAGCCAACGCCGACGATCGGGAACGGGGACGATGGAGCGGTCGTATCGGATGCAGGGGTGATGGATTGGGATGAATCCGCGGCTGATCCGACTGGGGGCATCAGGGCCGGATCAGCGGGTTCAGTGGCCATGCATGTCCCCGCCTTCCACGGCTCTGGGGGCACTACGCCCACCGAAGGGGGGTAGGCTGTCCGATGGCGCAATGAAAGCTACGCAATCCTGAGCTAGATTGCAAAACCGGGTACGGATCAGCGTGATCCGGCGTCGCCAGGACACGCTTCACCCGGGTGCGATCGCCGGGATCGCGCAGGCGTCGCATCCCTGCCCGCGCTGGTACCCGTGGGATCTGATGGCCCCTGATCCTACCTGCGTCCCGCGTCTAAGCTGACGGCAATAGAAGCGGGTGATCGGCTGCGACCTGGGAAGGATCTGCCCCATGCCGAACGCCCACGCCAGAGCCATCGCCACTGCCACCGCCCGCATCACGAAGGCCCGCACGAAGAGACCCATCGTGAATCACAGCGATTTCCAGAAGTGCCCGACGGGCATCAAGGGCTTCGACCAGATCACCGAGGGCGGGCTGCCCAGGAACCGCGCCACCCTGGTGAGCGGCGCCGCCGGCTCGGGGAAGACCCTGTGGGGGATCGATTTCCTGATCAAGGGGGCCACCGAATACCACGAGCCCGGCATCTTCATGTCGTTCGAGGAGACCATCGACGAGCTCTACCAGGACGTTGCCTCGCTCACTATGGACCTGCGCTCGTTGGTCGCGCGGAAGCGGATCGCGATCGAGCACGTGGTGCTGGAACGCAAGGACATCCAGGAAGCCGATTTCAACCTCGAGGGCATCCTCATCCGCCTGGAACGGGCCATCGATACCATCGGCGCCAAGCGCGTGGTGCTGGATTCCCTCGACTCGCTGTTCGCGGGCATCACCGATGCCGGGATCCTGCGGCTCGAGATCAAGCGGCTCTTCCGCTGGTTCAAGGAGAAGCAGGTCACGGCCATCGTCACCTGCGAGGCGGTACAGGGCGCCTACAGTCGTCACGGCCTCGAGGAATACATCTCGGACTGCCTGATCTGTCTCGACAACCGCGTGACCGACCAAGTCAGCATACGCCGCGTCCGCATCATCAAGTACCGCGGCTCGAACCACGGCACCAACGAGTATCCCTTCATCATCGACAAGGACGGGCTGTCGGTCATCCCGGTGACCTCCGCGGCGCTGGATCGGCCCGGCACCGACCGGCGCGTCTCGACGGGGATCCGCACGCTGGACTCGAAGTTCGGCGGCGGCAAAGGGTACACCAAGGGCAGCTCGATCCTCGTTTCGGGCACCGCGGGAACCGGCAAGACCAGCCTGGCGACGGCCTTCGCGGTCGCGAGGTGCGAAGCGGGGGAGCGCTGCCTGTTCCTGTCGTACGAGGAATCCCCGGGACAGCTGATCCAGAACATGAGCTCGATCGGCTTCGCGCTCAATCCGTTCGTCAAGAGCGGCCTTTTGAAGATCGTGTCCACGCGGCCGTCGCTGTTCGGTCTGGAGAAGCACCTGTACGACCTCTACAAGATCATCGCCGATTTCAGGCCGAAGTCGGTCGTCATCGATCCCCTGACCAGCCTGGTGTCCGAAGGAAACCCCCGCGAGATCGAGTCGATGGTGACGCGCATGATCGACCTGCTGAAATCCAGGGGCATCACCGCGTTCTTCACCAGCCTGGTCCCGTCGACGGCCGAGAACTACACCAGCGGCGAGATCGGCGTTTCATCCCTGATCGACACCTGGATCGTGGTCAGGGAGATCGAGGAGGAGGGAAGCCGGAGCCGCATCCGCGGGCTCTACATCGTCAAGTCGCGCGGCATGAGCCACTCCAGCGAAATCCACAAGCTGGTGCTCAACGATGATGGGCTGGCCCTGGAAGCGATGGCTGCCGATGCGAGGAAAGCGGTCAGCACCGGCCCCATGGTGAGCCGACGCAACGGATCCGCGAGCAAGGCGTAGACCGTGAGCGCCTCACGACCCCGCTTCATCGTCGGCATCGGCGGATCGGCCGGGGGCTTATCCGCCTATTCGGAGTTCCTGGACGCCCTGCGCTGCGACACCGGGATGGCGTTCGTCATCATCTCGCACATCCTGCCGACCAACGCCCACAGCCTGTTGGCCGAGTTGCTGGCGTCCCACACCCGCATGCCGGTGCGGGTGGCCGCCGAGGCGATGCCCATCCTGGCGGATCACGTCTATGTGATCCCGGCGAATGCGGACCTGCGCGTGGTAGACCATGCCTTCCACCTGGCCTCGCCGCGCACCATGAACAAGCAGGTGGACATCTTCCTGACGTCGCTGGCGGCAGCGATGGGCCCGCACGCGGTCGGCATCATCTTCTCTGGCTATGACGGCGACGGCTCCGACGGATGCGCGCGCATCAAGGCGATGGGCGGAGTCACCTTCGCCCAGGACGGCTCGGCCAGCGTCGGCCACATGCCGCAGAGCGCCCGGGCGACCGGCTGCATCGATTTCGTCCTGCCGGCGGGAATGATCGGCGCGGAGTTGCTGCGGCTGGCGAGGGCTGCCGGATCCGGGTGATGCCGCGGGGGCCGTCGGTCGTGCACTGCCCGATTCGGAAACCATCACTTTATCGCATGATTGCGCAGGGAAATCCGTCTCACGTCAGACAACATACCGCTCACGCAACGCACTCATACTGGTTCACCATCCCGCCAACTCTTGGAATGCGAACGATCCGTCCCGCGGTCGTCGACGGCACTGGTCGTGGCCGAACGGTGTTATTGTCGAGGCCCTGATGCGGTCGCTCGTCGACAAAGGAGCGCTGGAACTGCAGCAGCGCCGCTCGGAGGACCGACTCGCTCGTGACAAGCGCCTTGCGCAGCATGTCCATCCAGAGAGGGGAGGCCAAGTGAACGGCATTGCACGTAGGCGTTGCTCAGCTCGATAAGACCGTTCGATTGCCGCTTCATTGGGCCGCCCGAGCACTCGGCCCCATGAGAATATATCCATGAATCACTGGAGGCATCCCTACGCGCGAGGCCCCCTGATTCTCATCCGCTTCAGTTCCCTGGCACAGATGACCCACCGATCCGAATGTTTACGGAACGCCCGGTCATCCAATCCGATCGCGGCGCGCGCTTGGTCGATCTCATGCTTCATCTCGAAGAGGAGACGATGCAGATCCGTGGTGAGCGTGTGTTCCATGGGGGGAGCATCGCAGACGGGTGGGCTGGATGGGCGGAATACCGCTCCAACCTTCTACCGCTCGACGGCGTATGCACGCAGGGGGCTTCTGGCATCGACCGTTGACAGCGCTTTAGGAGTAAACCATTCACGGCATCGGCAGGCTGAAGAAGAAGGATGTGCCGACGTCGAGCGTGGATTCGATCCAGATGCGTCCGCCGTGGCGCTCGACGATCTTCTTGCAGGTCGCCAGCCCGATTCCGGTGCCGGGATACTCCGACGCCGCATGAACCCGCTGGAAGAGCATGAAGATGCGCTCGGTATCCTCGATATGGATGCCAATGCCATTGTCGGCAATCGTGAAGATCCACTCCTTATCCCCAGCCACTCCGGATATGGTAATGACCGGAGCGCGGGTCTTGCTTCTGAACTTGATGCCATTGCTCATCAAGTTCTGAAACAACTGCGTCAGGAGCACCGGATCCGCATGGACCGGCGGCAGGATACCGAATTCAACCATCGCTTGAGCGTTGATGATCTTGCGTTCGAGATTCAGCGCGGCGAGGCGCGCCAGCTCCATGGAGCTCACCAGGGTGGCATTGAGGCCCTGGTGCCCCACCCTCGAGTAGGTGAGGATGGCCTCGATGAGCATATGCATGCGCCTGCCGCCATCGATGACGAATGCCATGAACTCCTTGGACGTCTCGTCGAGCTGGTTGGCGAGACGTTTCTTCAACAATTCGGTGTAGTTGATGATCATGCGCAGCGGCTCTTTGAGATCGTGCGAGGCGATGGCAGCGAACTGCTCCAACTCGCTATTCGAGCGCATGAGCTCGTGTGCCGACCGCTTGAGATCGTCGGTCAGCCGCTTCTGGTCCGTCACATCGGCGATGGCCAGGACGATCATACGCACGCCTTCCGCCGTTCCCTCGAGTAGGCGTGCGTTGAGCACCAAGGTGCGTGGCCCTGAGTGCGCGAAGACGTGGGTCACCTCGACATTGTCCATGGCCCGGCCTTCAAGCACACCATCGAGCCGGCGACGCAGCTCGGGGATGTCGAATGCCGCATCGCCGATGCGATTGATGGGGCTGGCGAGGATGGATTCTTGCGGCATTCCAATCAACTGGGCGAAGGCGCGATTGGCCCTCTGCACCAGCAGATGCGCGTCGAGCACAATCAGCGGTTGGCCGACAGTCTCGATGATCGCCTTGGCGGTGTCGTATGATCTATACAGGCTCTCCTGGGTGCGCTTGAGGACGTCGATGTCAATGAAGGTGGCCACCACCCCCGAGACGCTGTCGCCTTCGGTCCGATAGGGCGTGACGCGCATCGAATACCAGCGGCCCGAACGGTCTCGGACTTCCACCTCCTTCGGGGTGCGCGTCGCGATCACCTCGCCAGCGACGTCCTCGAGCCCCGCTCCGGTGAAGCCGATTTCCAAGGTGCTGACGTGGCGTCCGATGTCGGCGACCCCGAGGCGCAGGCTCTTGGCCGTCGGACCCGAGATGCGGCGGATGCGCAGATTCTCGCCCAGCATCAGCACCGGCTGATCGATCCCGTCCAAGAGATTGGTCAAGTCGTCGCTGGTGAGACTGATCTCATGATTGCGGTTGCGCAGCTCCTCATTGAGGGTCGCCAATTCTTCGTTCGCTGATTCGACCTCCTCTTTGGCAGTCTGCAGCTCCTCGTTGGTGCAGCGCAGCTCCTCGTTGGCCGAGGTGGTCTCGTCGCTGGCGGTTCGGAGTTCGTCGTTGACCACATTGTTCTGCTCGATCAGGGACTGCAGGTATCCACTGGCGGTTGCCAGCTCCTGTTTCAGCTGCCTGTTGTCCCTGAGCAGTCGATCGTAATCGCTGGAATCGCGTGTCGTGGAGACTACTCCCTCAGCTCGGGGAGCCGTGATCGTCGGGGCGGATGCCACCTTCGCCGCAGTCTCTACGGACTCCGGCTCATCGAAGAGGATGAGGATCGAGGCATCCTTTGACCCTGGAAGACTCACTGGGCTGACCTCGAAGCCGATCTCGTGCTCGCGCTGATCCTCGCGTCGGCAGATGCCCTTGCTTCGCACCGTTACGTTCTGCCGACGGGCCTCCTCGATCACCATGGCCAGCTTCTGTGACAAGCCGCTGGGCACCATCTTCAGCAGGTTGAGGCTGGCCTGGCCCTGGCTGGGCTCAAGGATTCCAGCGGTCTTGCCGCGGAATTGGATGATGTTCAGGTCTCCATCGACGAGGACGCTGGCCGGCGCGTAGCGGTCGAGGACGATGCGATCTGCGGCGAGCTTGAGCTCGATCATCGCAGGCGAACGGACCTGCGCGGCCGTGGACGCTCCTGAGGTGTGCCGACTCGCCGTAAAGATCGCTGGGTGTACCCGGCCCACCCCCGCCTTCTTGACATAGACCCGGTTCTTGGCGTCGAGGGGATCGAACAGGTCCGTCGACTGGCCGATGGTCTCGGTGCTGCCCAAAACGAGAAACCCGCCCACGTTCAGGGAATAGCACAGGGTAGGGATCACCTGCGCCTGCAGGATCGGCGTGAGGTAGATGAGCACATTGCGGCAGCTGATCAGGTCGATCTTCGAGAACGGGGTGTCGGCGATGACATCGTGCTTAGCGAACACGCAGAGATCGCGGATCGACTTGTTGACGCGGTAGCCTTCGGGGACCCTGACGAAATGCCGCTTCAGGCGTTCGGGCGAGACCTCGCCCTCGATGCTGGCTGGATATACGCCGGCGCGCGCGACGACGAGCGATCCTTCGCTGATGTCAGTAGCGAAAATCTGGATCGGTCGATGAATCTTCACGCGCTCGGAATGCTCGATCAACTCGATGGCCCAAGAATACGCCTCCTGGCCAGTCGAGCAGGCCACGACCAAGATCCGTATCGGCGAATCGGCGTTGCGGTCCGAGGACAGCTGCGGAAAGACCAAGGACTTCACCGCTTCGAACACGACCTCGTCGCGGAAGAAGCTGGTGACGTTGATGAGCACGTCCTTAAGCAGGATCTGCGCTTCCTGAACGTTTCCGGCCAGATCGCGGGCATAGTCGGTGAGCGCTGAGATGTTTTGGATCGCCATCCGCCGCAGGATGCGGCGTTTGATCGTCGATGCGCGATAGAGGGTGAAATCGATGTGGGCGGTATCCTTCAGCACCGCCAGTACGGCGCTGTAGCTCGGGTGGTCGTCCGGGAACGGATCGACATCGTAAGCCCGGTCCTCGCGCAGATACGCGTGCCGGCTCATATCGCAGATCACGTGGGCGATCTCGGCGGGATCGAGGACGATATCCGAGTTCCCGTAAGCGATGGCGCTCGCCGGCATCTCGCCGCTCTCGGCCGATACGGGATTCTGGGCGAAGGTGATGCCGCCCGCTGACTTGATCTCGGCCAACCCCAAGGTGCCGTCGGACCCGTTGCCCGACATGACGATGCCGATGGCACGGCTGGCTCGGTCCAACGCCAGCGAGCGCATGAAAAAATCGATCGAGAGGTGCAGGCCGTGCGTCGTCTCGCGCGGGGTCATCTGCAGGATGCCGTGGACGATGGCCATGTTGACGTTAGGCGGGATCACGTACACGTGGTTCGGACGCACGACCGTGCCATGGATCGCTTCGCCTACCGGCAGTCGGGTCGCTTTCGCGAGGATCTGCGCCAACTGGCTCTCGTGCTGCGGAGCGAGATGCTGCACGAGCACGAACGCCATACCGGTATTGACGGATATCCCGGCGAGGAATTTCGAAAACGCAGACAGACCTCCTGCCGATGCTCCGACGCACACTACCGGAAACTGCGGTAGTCTGCGCGGCAGGTCGGGGGTTTCCTCATCGGCTAGTGATGACTGGTTGTCGGGGAGCGCCTGCACACCAATCGGTGTTGCTACTCGCATCGAATCGTCGGTCATGGGCTCACCTTACTTTGAACAAGGGACCTGCGCAGGTGGGAGGATGACCCCACTCCGGGTGGTCTGTTTACTCCGTGAGATTCAGGAAACACCCTTTGTTTCCCAAGACTTTAATGGGCCTTCGCCGTGCAGAATGCACGGCTCCTCGGCAGTCGCCCGAATGAAAGATCGGTAACTCCATATGCCGAGAGCATCTCGGTCGATGGATGAGCACAGCGACGGATCAAGCGAACGGTTATGGTGCAGTCATCAACCACCATGCAGTCGATGACGGCGGTCTTCGCGCCAGAGGCGAGGAAGCGTTTCGATTCCGGCGAAGCGCCAACCTTTGCCGCCGACATGCCCATGACCACATCCACGCCGTGGCTCACGAACAGTGCTAGCAGCCAGTGTGCGGGATAGAGAAGGGGGAAACTCATCAGCGCCACAGACTTCCATTCAGCCCGTTTATCGCAGGAGCCCCGCGAGAGCGGAGGTGCTCAACTGCCGCAAGAGACCTAAGACGGTTCGTGTCGGCACCGGTGCCGTGCTCTCGTCAATCACCGTCATGTGTTGTCCGCCGGCTTCGATGATCTGTAACTGTGCATCTCAGGGAGTCCTGCCCGGCTCCTACGCCCTCAATGCTGCGCCTGTAGCCGGAGCAGCGTCGTGCCAGCGTGCTGCGACGTGGTCGGCGCTGCCCGTGGGTAATGGAACCCATACGCTGCCACAACGAGCAGGTACAGGATGAGTAAGGCAATGGCCCCAGCGCCGAGTAGATGGGTGTTCCGGTCCGGGCGAATGATGAAGGGGTTAGAGATGAGCATGGGAGCCTCGCCATGATATCTTATCATGTTACCGAGTCGGCGGCCCAAGTACGCGGGCGACCTGGTTGCCTGGGAGGCGTCAGTGACAGCTGGATGCAGCGGAGCCAAAGGCAGGCGAAGCGATAAGGGTAAGAGCGCGATTCTTCGAAATAGGGTGCATAGTAGTGCGCAACGACGTTTCTAGCCGCTGTTGCCATCGGCCTGAGTCGTGGGAGAAATGACATAATACTGACGGCTTTTCTGCTGCGTAACTCACTCCTGACGCTCAGCGACACCGTCGACGCCGCGACCAGAGCAGAGGAGCCGACTCAGGCTCGCCGAATCACTTCACCTGTCGTCCTCAGAACATGTCGCATGACCACCTTGGCTCATTAACCAGCGGGAGAAAGCCCGCCGACCGCCGAGCCCTGGTTTGCGTGAATAATGGGCGCAGCCCATCACGCAAACGATCTGGCCCGAAAGGCCAGATCGAAGGGCGACAAAGGTCGTGGGGGACCGGGGGCAAAGCCCCCGCACAAACAGCGCGCTCGTGTGGATTCGAACCACAGACCTCTGCCTTCGGAGGGCAGCGCTCTATCCAGCTGAGCTACGAGCGCAGGACAGGGAAACGGTAACGGAGGGGGCTCGGGCGCAAGCCGCGGTGCTGTTGGGGTGCACGGCGGTGCGACAGCGCGTCAGACGGGCCGGGACGCCGGCGGCGCGATCGCGGAGGCCGAGGGATCCTGCGGGCCGGTGATCGGCTGCAGGCTCTCTTCTGGGAACAGCCGGCTGAGGTAGCGCTGGAGCTTCTCGTTGGTCGGGCCGTAACCGCCGTCGTACATGTAGTGCTCGAGATCCTGGCCGAACTCGCGCGCGGTCGGGTAGCGGTTGCTCGGATTGACTTCGAGCGCGCGCAGCAGGATCTGCTCGAGCTTCTCGGGGATGTGCGGGTTCAGGCGGCGAGGGGGCTTGATGGAGTAGTTGTCCATCTTGTCGACCAGGTCATCGATGTCGTTGACGTTGTAGACCACGGTGTTGGTCAGCAGCTCGTACATCACCAGGCCGAGCGAGAACACGTCGGACTGGCGGGTGGTGCCGACGAACTTCGCCTGCTCGGGGCTCATGTAGGGCAGCTTGCCCATGATCACCTCGGCCTCGTCCGGGGTGTTCATGATCACGGCCTTCGCGATGCCGAAGTCGGTGAGCTTGACCACGCCGCCGTAGGTGATGATGACGTTCGAGGGCGTGACGTCGCGATGCACGATGTTGAGGTTCTTGCCCGCCATGTTCTTCGCCTCGTGGGCGTAGTGCAGGGCGCGGCAGACGCGCGAGATCACGAAGGCGCCGATGTCGACGTTGGTGACCTTGTGGCGATCCTTGTGGGCGCGGATGAAGTCGGCCAGGTTCTTGCCGTGGGCGTATTCCATCACGATGTAGTAGATGCCCTTGGTCTGCCCGAGCTGGTAGACCTGGAGCACGTTCTCATGGATCAAGTCGGCCACGAGCTTGGCCTCGCCGACGAACAGGTCGACGTTCTCCTTGTTCTTGAGAAATTCCTTCTTGATGGTCTTGATCGCGACGATCTTGCGGAAGCTGTCGGCGCCGAGCTGCTCGGCCAGGTACACAGAACCCATGCCGCCCGTCGCCAGCTTGCGGATGATCTGATACGACGTCTGGTACTGGATTTCCTGCATGCGCGCCCCCGGGCTCAGGCACTCTGAGGCGCAACGCCATAAGTCAACGCAGCATCAAGGCCTGCAGGCTCATGGAACGGGTACGCCCAGGGCCTCGAAATGCCGCCTGGAGCAGGGTTGGTGGCGGAATCGCCACCGTCATCTGCTCAGACAGCGCTCAGGCTCCGCTCAGAATTTCGCCGTTCGCCGCAAGCGGTTGAAACGTTCCATGTACTGGTCGCGATGGGCGACCAGCAGCTTCTTCGGCCCCTCACCCTGCGCGCATAGCCCCGCCACCGCGCTCGCCATGGCGCAGCCACGCTTGATGGCGCGGAAATCCGCCCCGTTGCCCGCGCACCAACCGGCGAGCGCGCCCGCGAAGGCTGCCCCCGTCCCGGTCGAGGACCCGGCCTCGACCGGCAGGGCCGGATAGGTGGTGGCCTTGTCACCGTAGACGATCACGCCGCCCAGCATGCCCACGGTCAACACCACCGCCTTGGCTCCGAGTTCGCGTAGGCGACGGCCCGCCTTCAGGGCGTCCGCGGTGCCGGTCGCCGCCAGCGCGCGGTCAAGCGGCATGATCAGGGCATCGGCGACAGTGCAGCAGCGTTCGAGATGCCGGGCGTCGAATACCCAGGGCGCCACCAGCACCGCCTGTGGCTTGAGCGGAGCGATGACCGCCAGCGCGCGTTCGGCCTCGGCGGCGGGCAGGCCCACCACCAGGGCGGCTCCGAGCTTTTCGGCCGAGGTCGGCTCGATGTCCGGCAGGAGCGGTCCGGGAGTGGGCGCTTCGGTCAGACTCGCGACGCGCGGCATGGCGCCGTCCCAACCGATGCCAGCGAGATCGATGTGGTGCCTGCCCAGCACCTCGCGCGCAGCCACGGGGTAATCACCGCCACCGCGTGCCCACAGCTGGACTGACGACAGCGGCGCGGCGGCGATCGCCGCGTAGCCGCCGGCCCCGCCAATCAGGCCCATGGTCTCGGGAAGCGCGTCGATGGCCAACGGCCCGGCGATCAGTAGGGCGCTCATGGCCCGGCTCCGCGCTGACGGCGGCGTTCCGCCGGGCCACGAGAGGCGTGTGGAGCCGTGGGCGATGCCCACGTACGAAGCGAGTCAGTACAGTGCTGGGCCATGCTGCTAGAGCCACCTCACCCGCTCGGTGAGCGGTTTGCGTGGCGGCGCGGGAGGCGTCGCCACCGGGTATCCGATCCAGATGCAGCCGAGGAAGCCCTCGGTCCGCGAGTCGATGCCGCACCACTGCTGGGTCGCCGGGTGGGCGAGCGCCGCGGTGGTGCTCCAAAAGCTGGCGAGTCCATGCGCGGTGCATCCGAGCAACACGTTCTGCACCGCGGCGGCGGCCGACGCGTGGTCCTCGAGGTCGATGCGCGCATCCGCCGCGCGGATCCAGGTGGCGAAGACCAGCGCTCCTGCCTGCGGCAGCCGCCCGAGCAACTTGGCGAGCTTGGCCGCGCCCTTCGCGGGATCCGGCGTCACGGCGATGTCAGGCTGGGCGCGGACAAAGTCCATCAGCTTGGCGATCGCCGGCTGCTCGAGGACGCAGAACCTCCAGGGTTCGCTCAGGCGGTGGGTGGGAGCCCAGCGCGCGAGCTCCAGCAACGACTCGAGCATGGGCCGCGGCACCGCCTGCCCGGTGAACGCCTTGTGCGTCCGGCGCGAACGGATGGCTTCGAGCGCATCGGTGGCAGGCATGGCTCACAGGCTAGGTGCGCAGCGGGCATTCCAAGCGCGATCAAGCGCGATCACTCGCCGCCTGGCTCCAGGCGGCGAGCGTCATCGGAGGTTGCGAATCAGCGCAGGAATCCGTCAGGGTACGTTCGCCGCCGAGGCGTCGCTCGCCGCCTGCTGCTGCCGCTGCGCGTCTTCCTTGATGCGCTGCTGGTCCCGCCGCGCCTGATCGCCTTCTTGAGACTTCTGTTCGTCGAGTGGCTTCAACTGCTGATCCGCCTGCTCCTGCGTCGACTGCTTCTGCTGCCTGGTCTCCTGGTTGATCTCGCGCTTCCGCTGATCGAGCTGCGAGGTCTGTTCCTTCGTCTTGGCATCGATCTCGTCCTTCTTGGCCTGGGCCTGATCCTTGAGCTGCCTGCGCTGATCGATCAGCGGCTGGATCTGCTGCCGGTCCTGCTGATCGATCTGCTCCTTCTTCTGCTTGGCATCGGCTTCGAACTGGTCGAGCTGGGCCTTCACAGGCTTCTCATCGGCCGCGAGTTGGTCGTCGATCTGCTGCTTCTGCTGGCGCGCCTGGTCCTGCGCCTGCCGCTCCTGATCATCGAGCGGCTTCAACTGCTGCCGGGTCTCTTCGTCGATCTGCTGCTTCTGCTGGCGGGCATCGGCCTTGATCTGTTCGCGCTGCTGCGAGATCTCAGACTTCTTCTGCTTGCCCTCCGAGGTCACCTGGCCGACCTGCTCACGAGACTGCTGCTGGACCTGCGCACGCTGATCGTCGATCTGCTGCATCTGCTGGTCGGCTGCCTGCTTGGCCTGGTGCGAGCGCTGGTCCGCTTGCCGCTGCTCGAGCTGAGTGGCGATCGTGTCCGACGGGGTGGACGCCTGGGAGTCCACCGCCGGAGACACCTCTTGCTGGCGCGGCTCCGGGGCTGCCACGTCGTCTCGGGCCGTTTGCCGCAGCGAGGCATCATCGCGCGGTGAGGCGTCGCCGCTGGCCCGGTCCTTGGCGTTCGCGCCCGCGTTGGACCCGGACTGGCTGCCCGAGGACACGACGGCGTCCTGGCCGTTCTTGGCGTGTTGGGAATGGTTCTGGGAGCATCCGCCGACCGCAACCAGGGTCAGCATGACGGTGGTCAGGGCGAGGATCGGTCGGGTATTCATGATGCACCTGTCTCGAGGATCTGGGTTGGTTGAGAAGAAAACGGGGAGCGGCGATTATAGCCGGTCCGGCTCGGGCAGGCGCACTGAAGCCCGGGAGTTGTACAAGCCGTCGAGGACCGGGGGCCAGCGCACGTTGCAACCGCCCGTGCCGTCGGAACACTCCGCGACCTCGGAGAACCCATGCGCGCCAGCCGGATGAACATCTCGACCCTGCGCGAAGACCCGTCGGAAGCTGAGATCGCCAGCCATCGACTGCTCATGCGCGCGGGATTCCTGCACAAGAGCGGGGCTGGCCTGTACCTCTATGCACCGCTGCTCAAGCGCGTGCTCGACAAGGTCTCGCGCATCGTCGCCGAGGAGATGGCCTCGACTGGTGCGCTCGAGGTGGTGATGCCCATCCTCCAGGAGCAGGCGTTGTGGGAGAAGAGCGGCCGCTGGGCGACCTACCAGGCCACCCGCACCATGCTCACCGTCAAGGACCGTGGCGGCATGGTCTTCGGTCTCGCGCCCACCGCCGAGGAAGTGGTGACCGATTACGCGGCCCATGTGGTGAAGAGCCACAAGCAGCTCCCGGTCACCTTCTTCCAGCAGCACACCAAGTTCCGCGACGAGATCCGTCCGCGCTTCGGCCTGATGCGGGTGAAGGAGTTCATCATGATGGACGCCTACAGTTTCCATGCGTCCGACGAGTCCCTGGATCAGACCTACCAGGCGATGCGCCAGGCCTACCAGCGCGCGTTCAAGCGCCTCGGGCTCGAGGCCTTCGCCGTCGAGGCCGACTCTGGCGCCATCGGCGGCAGCGGCAGCCACGAGTTCATGGTCGCAGCCGATGTCGGCGAGGACACCATCCTCTTCTGTCCCGAGTCCGGCTACGCGGCGAACGTCGAACGCGCCCAGGGGCGGCTCGCTCCTGCTCCGCAGTGGGAGGCGCCGCCAGCGGCGATGATCGTCCATACGCCGGGAGCCGGCACCATCGCCGAGATCACCGCTTTCCTGAATGCTCATGGACATCCGACGCTGCGCCCGCAGCACATGCTCAAGACGGTGCTGTACGTCGCCAAGACTTCGGCCGGCTCGCACCAGGTGGCCGCATGCGTGCGTGGCGACCGCGAGGTCAACGAGGTCAAGCTGGTGAATGCGTTGACCCGTTTGGTCACGGTGTCCCATCCGAGCGAGGGCCCGGTGCTGACGCTCAGGCAGATGACGCCCGACGAGGTGCTCGACGCCACCAGCGCCGCTCCCGGCTATGCTGGCCCCGCGAAGGGGCTGAAGGTGGGCATGTGCATCCTCGACCGCAACCTGCAGGACGCGGGCGCGATGGTCGCGGGAGCGAACCTCACCGATCACCACATCGTGGGCTTCGTGCCGGCGCGCGACGCGCACGTCACCGTGCACTACGAGGAGATCGTCACCATCGTCGCGGGCGACGCCTGTGCGCAGAGCGGCAAGCCGCTGCAGGTGAAACGCGGCATCGAGGTCGGACACGTCTTCAAGCTGGGCACGAAGTATTCGGCGGCCATGAAAGCAGAGTTCACCGGCGCCGACCAGAAGCTGCATCCCTTCGTGATGGGCTGCTACGGCATCGGCACTTCGCGTGTGGTCGCGGCAGCGGTCGAGCAGCACCACGACGCCGACGGCATCTGCTGGCCGGCCTCGATCGCCCCGTACCAGTGCGTGGTGGTCCCGGCCAAGGCTGGCGACGCGGCCGTCGAGCAGGCTGCCGAGGGCCTCTACCGCGAACTGCTGGCCCAGGGGATCGAAGCCGTGCTGGACGACCGCGACGTCAAGCCAGGCGTGAAGTTCAAGGATTGGGATCTGATCGGCATCCCGCTGCGCATCGTCTGCGGTCGTGGCATCGCCGAGGGCACCGTCGAGCTCAAGCCACGCCGCACCCCGGCCGAGAACATTCCGCTCGCTGGCGCCGCGGCCGTCGCGATCGCCCGGCTGCGCGCCTAGCGCTCAGGCTCGCCGCCAGCATACTCACCAACCATGGCCAAGCCCCTGGTCGTCGTCGGATCGGTGAACGCCGATCTCTATGTCGAGATCGAGCGCCTGCCGGCGCGCGGCGAGACCCTGTCGGGCGAGAACGCCGCGCTGCGTCCCGGTGGCAAGGGCGCCAATCAGGCCGCCGCCGCCGCGCGCCTGGGGCAAGAGACCTGGTTCGCGGGCCAGCTCGGCAGCGACGCCTTCGCCGCGCCGCTGCGCGTCGCCCTCGGCGAGGCCGGCGTGATGCTCGACCACCTGGCGCTGATCCCGGGCGAAACCGGCCAGGCGTTCATCCTGCTGCAGCAGGGTGGCGAGAATTCGATCATCATCGTCGCCGGCGCGAACCAGCGCTGGAATGGCGTGGGCTCCGCCCTACGTGAGCGCATCGCCAGCGCCGGCGCCTTGCTGCTCCAGCGTGAGATCCCCGAGGAGATCAACATCGCCGCCGCGGCCGCCGCCCGTGCCGCGCAGGTACCGGTGGTGCTCGACGCCGGCGGCATGGATCGCCCGCTGTCGTCCGAGCTGCTCGAATCGATCACCGTGCTCAGCCCGAACGAGACCGAGCTCGCCCGTCTCACCGGGATGCCGACCGCCGACGAGGCGGGGGTGATCGCCGCAGCGCGATCGTTGCAGGCCCGCGGCGTCGCCACCGTGCTGGTCAAGCTCGGCGCGCGGGGTGCTCTGCTGGTGCCGCGGCAGGGGGACCCGATCCACGCCACGCCGTTCCCCGTCGAGGTGGTGGACACCACCGGCGCGGGCGACTGCTTCACCGCCGCGTACACCGTGGCGATGCTCGAAGGCGGACTCGAGGCCGTCCGCCTCACCTTCGCCTGCGCCGCCGCGGCGCTGTGCATCCAGAAGAAGGGCGCGATGCCGAGCATGCCGCTACGGGTCGAGGTGGAACGTTTCCTGTCGAGGCAGCAGCGATGAATCCGTACCCGATGTGGTGGGCTCCATGATCACCCCAGGACTGCGTGTCGGCCTCCAGGAATGGGCGGTATGCGTGCGCGCGCTGCGCGAGGGGGCGGTGTGCCTGATCGCGCGCAAGGGCGGCATCCACGAGCCGCGCGGCGGCACCTTCGCGCCTGAGCGCGAGCGCTTCCTGATGCTGCCCTCCTACCTGCACCAGAAGTCTGAGCGTCTCAAGCCGCGCTTCACCGGCGCCTATCTCGCGGAGTCCGCCGATAATCCCTCGCTCGGCAAGATCCCGATCAGCGCCTGGGCTGATGTGGCGAAGGTCTGGAAGTGCGATTCCCTCGAACGCATCCAAGCGCTGGGCGACGAGCTGATGTGGACCTCGGACGAGCTCGCCGCGCGCTTCCAGTACCGCAGCCAGCCGTGGTTGTTCCTGCTCGCGCTGCGCGCGTGGCGCCTGCCCGCCGTGGTCGACATCCTGGATCGTCCGAGCTACGCCGGCTGCCGCAGCTGGATCGAGCTCGACGATGCCGTCCCCACCGACGGTTCGACGGCCGCCATCGCCGATGACGAGTTCGCGAAGCGTGTCGAACGCATCGAGCGGACGCTGTCACCATGAGCGCGACCGCCACCTTGCTGGTGAGCTGCCGCGATCGCACCGGCCTGGTGGCGGCGCTGTCGGAGTTCGTCTTCGCCAATGGCGGCAACATCCTCGACGCCGACCAGCACGCCGAGGACGAGAGCGGGCTGTTCTTCATGCGCCTGGTCTGGGACCTGGTGCGCTTCAAGCTCGACAAGGCGTCTCTGGACGCCGCGCTCACCGCCCTTGCCACCCGGTTCGAGCTGCACTGGGAGCTGACCTATTCCGAGCGTCGGCCGCGGGTGGCGGTGTTCGCGAGCAAGACCCCGCACTGCCTGTACGACCTGCTGCTCTGCCATCAGCTCGGCGAGCTTGGCGGCGAGATCGCCACGGTCGTCTCGAACCACGACGATCTCGCGTCGGTGGCCAAGCATTTCGACGTGCCGTTCACTGCCATCGCCGTGAATCCTGGCGCGGGCGGCAAGGCGGCCGCAGAGGATGCCCAGCAGCGGCTGCTCGACAGCCTCGGAATCGACGTGGTGGTGCTCGCCCGCTACATGCAGATCCTGTCGCCCGGCTTCGTGGCGCGCTGGCCCGGCCGCATCATCAACATCCACCACTCCTTCTTACCGGCGTTCGTGGGCGCGCGCCCGTACCACCAGGCCAAGGAACGCGGCGTGAAGATCATCGGCGCCACCGCCCACTACGTGACCAGCGAGCTCGACCAGGGGCCGATCATCGAGCAGGACGTCTGCCGCGTCAGCCATCGCGATGACGTCCAGGACCTGGTGCGCAAGGGCCGCGAACTCGAACGCCAGGTGCTGACGCGCGCCGTCCGCCTGCACCTGCAGCGACGCGTGCTGGTATCGGGCAATCGTACGATCGTGTTCGGCTGAATGGTGTCCGACCTTCGTCCGTGTCCGGGGTCGGACAGCATCGGAAAGAAATTCTGCCCGTCCGCTCTTCTCGGTCGGCTGTCGTCGAATGACGGCTCCGTGATGTCGACGACCGTTGCTTTCCACACGATGGACGGTGGTCCGTGTCCCTAGCGCGCCGTGCCTTCACCGTGAGTTCGTGGACGCTCGCCAGCCGGGTGCTCGGGTTGCTACGTGACCGGTTGTGGGCCCATACGCTCGGCGGCTCGATGATCCTCGATGCCTTCCTGGTGGCGTTCGCGCTTCCCAATCTTTTGCGCAACCTGTTCGGCGAAGGCGCGCTCTCGGCGGCCTTCATCCCCCGCTATATACAGGAGCGAGAACGCGATCCCGTGGCAGCAGACGTCTTCGCCGGCGCGGTGGTGACGCGCCTGGCCATCGGGCTCACCCTGCTCGCTGGAGCCGGGATGGCGGTCGCGGCGCTATTGCTGGCGCATGGCTCAGGCAAGATCGTGATCGTCGCCGCCATGGCGATCCCGCAGATCCCATACCTGATCTTCGTCTGCGTGGTGGCGATCATGGCTGGCGCGCTCAACGGCCGCCGCCACTTCTGGGTGCCGGCTGCGGCGCCGGTGATCCTCAACATCTGCATGATCGTCACCATCGGCATGGACGTCGAGGACGAGGCCTGGCTGATGCCGTACGCCGTGCTCTCGGCCGGAGTGCTGCAGATGGCGCTGCACCTCTGGGCGCTGCGCCGCACCGGCGGCGTGCCCCCGCTGTCGGTTCGAGCAACGGCGAAGACCGATGAGATGCGTCGCGCGGTGCTGCCAGTGGTGGTCGCCTCGGGCATCTACCAGGTGAACGCGCTGCTCGACAGCATCATCGCCATGGCGCTGATCCCAGGTGCGGGCGCGGTATCGTTCCTGTATTTCGGCAACCGTCTGCTGCAGTTTCCCATGGCGCTGATCGGCCATGGCGTGACCACCGCCGCCTACCCGGAACTCGCGCGCCGTGCCGGCGAAGGTTGGCCGGCCACCGGCGAGGGCCTGCGCGAGGCCGCCAAGCTGCAGTCATTCTGGCTGCTGCCCGCCGCGGTGGGGCTGCTCGCCACCGCGGAGCCGCTGGTGCGCACCATCTACCAGACCGGCAACTTCGGCGCCGAGAGCGTCGCGCGCACCGTGCTGGTCACCCAGATGCTGGGGCTCGCGCTGGTGCCGATCTCGATGTCGAAGCTGCTGGTGCGGGCCTTCCACGCCCACCGCGACCAGCGCACGCCGATGATCATCAGCCTATGGATGGTGGCGCTCAACCTCGCGCTGAACGTCATCCTGGTGGTCGCGACGCCGCTGCGCGAGGCGGGGCTCGCCCTGGCCACCGCGATCGCCAGCTTCGTCGGATGCGCGATCTACCTGGTGATCCTCAAGCAACGTGGCTGCGGACACGTCGTCAGCCTCGTCGGCCTGGCGCGTCCCGCCGTGGCGGCTGGGGTCATGGGCATCGCGGTGCTGGCCATGCTGCACTGGTGGCCGCAGCCCGCGCACCGCGCCTCGGGCTTTGCCGCGCTGCGTCTGGTCGCCGCAGTCGTGCTTGGAGCGGTGGTCTACCTGCCCATCGCGGGAACCGGGTGGCTGCGCCGCAAGCGCGCCGGTCCGGCAATCGCCGCGGCGGATCCCGGCTGAGCCGTCAGGCTGGCGTCGGCGAGCCCAGCTGAGGGGCCCCCAGCGCTTGTACCGGCGCCAGACGCGCGACCCAGCTGCGGCCGTAGAAGCGCCGCTCTTCGAGCCGGAGCCCCTGGGGCAGCGGCGGTGGATCCTGGCCGCGTTCGCCGCGGATCAGCAGCCGCCCCGACGATGCCAGGCTGGCACGGCCGAGGGTCAGCAGCTCGGTGATGGTCTGAGGCTCCTCGGCGTACCACGGGAAGGGCGGATCGCAGAACACCAGATCGAGTCCACGCAGCGAAGGCAGCACCGCCTGGAACGCGCGCGGATGGAGCTGCAGCGCTGGTGGATTTCCGAGCGAGGCGATGTTCGCCCTGATCGCGGGCAGCGCATGGCGGCCGGATTCGATGATGTGCACGAGCGCGGCCCCGCGGCTCGCCGCCTCGCAGGCGAACGATCCCGAGCCGGCGCACACGTCGGCCACGGTCGCGCCGCTGAAGTCCTGGCCGAGCCAATCGAACAGCGATTGCTTGATGCGGTCGGGCAGAGGCCGGGTCTCGAGCCCTGGAGGGGCGATCAGCCGGCGGCCCTGGTAGATGCCGGCGATTATCCGCATGGAACACGTCGTGCGGCGTGTGGCGTCCGCGGCGGTGGCGTGCGGCGGAGGATGAGCATGGCCAAGAGTCCGCCGATGGTGGATTCAGTGCGACGCCTACGGCTGTTCCGCCGCACGCCGGGCGCCGCACGCCGCGCACTCCGTCTTCGCATCCCGCGGGTCGACAGGGGATGGCTCACCATGGCTTCGCCGGGTAACACGCCGCCAGATCGTCCCAGAATCCCGGATAGGTCTTCGCGGTGCACGCCGGGTCGGT
Source organism: Planctomycetota bacterium (assembly GCA_038231435.1). GTDB lineage: Bacteria > Planctomycetota > UBA11346 > UBA11346 > UBA11346 > JACCZE01. The sequence goes on along the minus strand of JBBRLJ010000031.1, from coordinate 48,108 downwards.
GATCACCAGGCCGCCGGCGATGGCGCCGAGGATGGCGAAGCTCATCGCCATGCGGTGGTCGCGGTAGCAGGCGATCGAGGCCGGCGACACCGCGGACGGATGGATGCGCAGCCAGTCGTCGCCCGCTTCGACGCGCGCGCCCACACGCTCAAGCTCGGCGACCGTCGCCGCCAGGCGATCGGTCTCCTTGATGCGGATGTTGGCGACGTTGCGGATGGTCACCGGCGATGAGCACAGTGGCGCGATCGCGGCCAGGGTCATGACGGTGTCGCTGATGTGGTGCATGTCGACGTCGATGCCCGCGAGCCGGCTCGAACCGGTGACCGCGGTCAGATGCGGCGTGCGTTCGATGCGCGCGCCCATGCGCTCGAGCACCTCGACGAAGCCGTAGTCGCCCTGCAACGTCCCAGCGGTCAGGCCCGGAACCGCGATGCGATGCCCACCAGCAGCTGCCAACGCGAACGGATAGCTGGCCGAGGACGCGTCCGGCTCGACGCGGTAGCCGCGCGCCCGGTACCCGGCACAGGCGCGGACCATGAAGCCGCCACCTTCGCCGCCTTCACCACCGCTCGGTTCGATGGCGTCGATGGCGCCGCCGAAATCCGTGACCATGCGCCGGGTCATCTCGACGTACGGCCTGCTGACCAGTTCGCCCTGCACCTGGACCTCGAGGTCCTCGCCCGCGAGGCCAGCCACCAGCAGGATGGCGGAGAAGTACTGGCTCGAGCGGTCTCCACGCATCGACATCACGCCGCCACGCAGGCCGCCGCCGTGGATGGTCAGCGGCGGGCAGCCGCTGGCGCAGTCGACGCGCACGCCGAGCTGGCGTAGCCCGTCGACCAGATCGGCGATCGGGCGCTTAGCCATGTGCTCGTCGCCGACCAGGGTGGTTGTCCCCGGCACCAGGGTCGCGAGTGCGGACAGGAAGCGCACGGTGGTGCCGCTGTTGCCGACGAACAGCGCCTGCGCGGGCGCCCGTAGCCGCGAGCGTCCACCGTCCACGATCAGCTGACCGGGAGCGCCATCGCGCACGCCGATGCCGAGCGAGCCGAGGCACTCGCGCATGCGTTGGGTATCGTCGCTGGCGAGGACGTTGTCGATCACGCTGGTGCCCTCGGCGAGGGCGGCCAGCACCAGGGCGCGGTTGGTGACGCTCTTCGACCCCGGAACCGGCCACGAGCGCGAGATGCCCGCCGGCAGCCGCGGGATGGCGAGGGGAGCATCCGGTGGCATGACGGCCAGGATCGACCGCTCCTGGCTGGGCGCAAGCCTGCTGGGCGAGCCTCGTCTTGACGCGTGGCGCTTGTCGCGATGCACGCGGATCTAGGATGGGTGCATGGTCACGGACGCACCGGCCCAGTGGCCTTCATCCGCAGCATCCGCCGCATCCGCGCGCGCCGCTTCAGCGCGCTTCTCGCGTCTGCGCGACGAACTCGCGGCCACTGCCGCCTTGCCGCGCGCGGAGGCCGTGCAGGCATGCCGAGCCGTGCGTACCCGCGAGCTCGCGGCGATCTCGCAGCACCAGCAGGACCACCTCCAGGAAACCGACGGCACCGCCTTGTGCGCGGACATCACCGCGGTAACCGACGCGGTGGTCGCGACCCTGGCCGAGCGCGCGTTCTCCCGTGTCGGAGCTCCGCCAACCTGGCGCCAGCAGGTGGGGGTGTTCGCAGTCGGCGGCTACGGCCGTGCCGAGATGAATCCGGCGTCGGACGTCGATCTGCTGGTGCTGTCAGCCGGAGCCAAGGCGCCTGAATGGATGATCAAGGGATGGCCGGAGCTCCAGGCCCTGCTCTGGGACGTCAAATTCACGGTCGGCGCCAGCCAGCGCAGCGTCGCTGAGCTCTCGCGCATCCTCGACGAGGATTTCGTCACCGCGACGGCGGTGCTCGAGCAGCGGCCGCTGCTTGCCGACAGCGCGGTCATCGCCGAATTGCAGGCGCTGATTGCGCGCTTCCGCAAGCGCCAGGCCCTGCCTTACTTGCGATTCAAGCTCGACGAGCTCGAGAAGCGCCGGGCGCAGGCTGGGGTGAGCCTGTTCCTGATGGAGCCGAACCTCAAGAGCAACCCAGGCTGCCTGCGCGACGTGCAGCTGCTGCGCAACATGGCGTTCGTCGCGTTCGGCTCGCGCGAGCTCTCGGCCCTGACCCAGCTGGATGTCATCACCGCCGAGGATCTCGCCGCCGTCGAATCGGCCAACGGGCACATCCTGTCCCTGCGTTCGCTGCTGCATTTCCACCATCAGCGCAAGCAGGATGTCTTCCAGCTCGCCGACCAGGTGCGGGTCGCGAAGCTGCTCGGCTACTCCGATCTCAGCAGCCTGCGCGCCGTCGAGCATTTCATGAAGGAGCACTACGCCCGCGTTCTGCATGTGCACCAGATGGTCGATCTCACCATCAGCCGCCTACGCGCTCTCGGCCACCTCGGACGCAGACCGATCCTGATCCTGAGCCGCAAGGTGCTCGACCGGGATTTCGTCGCGGTCCAGGGCCAGGTCTATCTGAGCCACAAGGATTTCTGGAAGCTGCCAGATGCCGGCGCGCGGCTGATGCGCATGTGCCGGCTCGCCCAGACCCGCGACATGCGCATCAGTCTCGAGCTGCAGCGCGCCATCAAGGCGAATCTCGCGGTGGTCACCGACGAGGTCCGCCACGACCGCGTGCTCGGCCGCGTGTTCCTCGACATCCTCGGCGACGCCGGTCGCATCTATCCGATCCTGCAGGACATGCACAACGCTGGCCTGCTCGGAGCCTACCTTCCCGAGTTCGGCAATCTGACCTGCCACATGCAGTTCGACAGCTACCACCAGTACACCGTCGATCAGCACACGCTGCTGGCGATGAGCTACATCGACGCGATCGCGACCGGTGCATCGCCCGGCCTGCCGCGCATGGCGCAGATCTTCCCGACGGTCAAGCGCAAAGATCTGCTCGCGCTAGGCCTGCTGCTGCACGACATGGGCAAATACATGGGACGCGGGCACGTCGCGCGCGGCGCGATCATGGTCTCGGCCGTCGCCGAGCGCTTCGGCCTGAGCGAGGCCGACGAGGAGTTCGTGTATTTCCTGGTCGAGCGCCACGTCTCGCTCTCCGACGCGAGCCGCATGCGCAACGTGCACGAGCCGTCCTTCCTGCGCGACTTCTCCGAGAAGATGGGCGGGCAGGAGAACCTCGACGCCCTCTACTGCCTCACCTATTGCGACGCCAAGGCGGTCGGCGAGGGCATCCTCACGGGCTGGCAGGAAGCCATCCTGGGCGAACTGCATCAGGCGCTGAGCGAGCAGTTCGGAACGCCCGGCGCCCAGCCGCCGCTCAGCCGCCATGACCGGCTGGTGCACGAGCTCGAGAGCGGCGGCCTGCCGCATGGCGAGGCCGAAGCCTTCCTCGACGAGTTTCCAGGCACCTATGCGCACCAGGTGCGCTCCGGCGAAGCCGTGAAGCATCTGCGCATGCTCGCCGAGGCGAAGCGCGAGGGTATCGGCATGCTCCACGAGCTCGCCGACAAGTACGTCCATCTCACTGCCGCCGTTCCCGACCGGCACGGCTTGTTCGCCGACGTCGCCGCGACCCTGAGCGGCCACGGCTTCGACATCATCGACGCCCGCACCTGGGTGAGCCGGCACGGCATGGTGATCTACAACTACCGCATGTCCTCGATATACCCCGCTAAGGTGCGCGAGGACGCCTCATGGAAACGACTCAGGCAGGATCTGCTGGGCGTGTCGCGCGGCACCCTCGACGCGAATCAGCTGCTCGAGAAGCGCCGCAACACCTTGACCCTCAAGCCGGCCGACAGCGGTTTCGACGATCCGGCGGTGAAGGTCGAGCAGCGCACCAGCGACCACCACACCATCGTCGACATCCATACCAAGGACGAGGTCGGACTGCTCAGCAAGCTCTGCCGCACCATCTCGAGCTATGGCTGCGAGATCTCTTACTCGTGCATCAACACCATGGGCGATGTCGCGGTAGACGTCTTCTACGTGGACCGCGGCGGCGAGAAGCTCGAGGACGGCGACGCCGAAGGCTTGCGCCAGCACATCATCGCCAGCCTGCAATTGGGAGCGAAGCCGGATGCCGGCGCCGTACCCGCCCAGGGATGACGAGCGGAGCGCCGCCGCCGATTCAGGGCTTGTCGATCATCCCGGTGATCGCGCCCGCCACGGTAGCCTTCCAGGATAGCAGTTTCGCGAGCTCGACGTCGCGCGCCGTGAGGCGGTTGCCGGCATCGTGGGTGGTCAGGCGGACAGACACGCGGTCGTAGACGTTCGACCATTCGGGATGGTGCGCGAGCCTGTCGATGTCCTCGGCGCAGTCGCCCATGAAAGCCATGGCGCAGGGGAAATCGGCGAAGCGGAACGTGCGAGCCAACGCACTTCCGGCGGCAGATTCTTCGAGAGACCATCCTGGCAGCGAGGCGAGCGCTGAGCGGATCTGGTCGTCATGCAGGGGGATCGACGGCATGTCTGGTGAGGGCGAAAGGGGAGCGTGGGCTCGTTCGGCCACCGACGCCGCAGACTAACCGGCGAGGTCTTTGATCTTGGCGCGCTTGGCTTCGTCGATCTCATCATCCAAGGCGAGGTAGGAGAGCAGGATGCCCACGTCGTTGTTGAAGAGATCCTTGCGCATCTGCCGCACGATTCCGACCTTGTAGGTACGTTCATCGATCAGGGGTGAGAAGCGGTGGGCCCTACCGTCGGCGGCCTGGCTGAGGAATTTGCGCCGCGCGAGGTTGCGCATCACGGTCAGGATGGTCGTGTACGCGAGCTGCTTGCCCCCCGGTTGACCGTTCAGAGCGGTATGCACATCATGCACGGTGCTAGGACCATGCTTCCAGATATAATGCATCACGCGAACTTGTAATGGGCCGATAGCTTCCATGGGACTGCGTCACGCTCCTGTTTGAGCACTGGAGCGTACGTAACCCCAAGATGAACGCGAGGATAAATTCGATGTTTCAAACGCGCACTGTCGCGTCCTAGCGGTCGTATCCCAACAATTTATGGCATAATCGCCGACGATTTTATGGCCATGCGAATAATCGCATGGGAGCCAATGTACGTCACTCCTCAAGCGGGTAGCGTTGGCGCCGCGGCATCCCCGATAGCGGTTTCCCCGACGTCGATGATCTCCGTGGCGACACCGCGCACGAGCTCGTCGCGGATCGGATCCACCACCGCGACGCCGAGATCGTCGAGCCAGCGCACCGCATCCTTGGCGTACCCGGCGGTGGGCTTGAGTGCCGCCCGGACAGCACACCAGTGGCGGTTGAGCAGCATCATGTGCAGTTCGCGGACATACTTCGCGATGCAGCTGGCCACGGCGGTGAGCGGCGAGTGCGACTCACCATCGACCCTGAAGCTGACCGACTGCTCGGCGAGCGGAGCGACGATGCGATAGCCGCTGATGCCCGGGGATTCGACCTCGACCAGGACCATGGTGTCCGGCCACAGGGACTGGAGGAAATCCCGGTAGTAGCGCCGACCGCCAAGGCGATCGACCACGATCATCCCGTGCTCGTCCGTTGCGCTGATCATCGTGAGCAATCCGCCGACCGCCTGCAGCTCGATGTCGGCCTTGTTGACGCCCAGGCGGCGCGAGGCGTTATATGCGCGTGGCTGGATCAGGCTCCCGCGCAGTGCGCGCGGGGTGACTCCGGGGATCTTCCACGTCTTGAGTGGCTCGGAGCCGATCGGCAGGACGACGCCAGCGGTACCGGCCATCCAGGGCACATCCGTGCGCACGCTCTCGTCTTCGCCGAGGAGCGCCAGGCACTCGCGCATGTTTCCTGGCGCATGCCCGGTCAACCAGGTGATCGCGGGCAGCGCCACGCTTTCGATGGCGGTGATGTCGCCACTGACGTGCACCTGCTTGCTGTCCTTGGCGCCGGTGCGTGCCCGACGGAAGCCCTGCTTGAGCGCAGCCTCGTCATCGGCCTCGGCGGAGACGGCGGCGATGGACAGGGGCCCCAGCAGCGGGCCGTATCCCGCCTCGTCGACGCCGCCGAAGAGCATGGGCGGCACGCTAGCGATCGCGACCGGCGAGAAAGCCCGAAAATACGCTCACGGCCTTCTGAGGCGCGGGGCGCGTGGTGCGGACCTCGCGCCCCGCACGTTGCCGGGGTGGCCGGAGACCGTGCCGGCGTTACGCTCGGCGCAGGTGAGACTCGCCATCTACGCGTTCATCGCGCTTTCGCTCTGCTGCCTGCAGCACGGCCGCCTCGCGTCCTATGCCATCGGTCCGGATCTGCCGTTGGCTCTCGCGGCATGGGCGATGGTCGACGGCGATGACGAAGGCGTCCTGCTGCGCGCATGGATCACCGGCATCTGCCGGGATCTCGTCGATCCTGGCGCCGAGTACGGCAAGGAATGCTTCTACACGATCGCCTACGGATCGCTGGGACTGGCCTTCACGCCGGTGCGGAACTACCTGTTCCGTTCGCGCGCGATCGGCTGGGGCGGCTGGGCGCTGGCCTGCTACCTCGTCGTCGCGATCGCTGATCACCGGCTCGCCGGGGTCAGCATCCCCTGGCGCGTGGTGTTCGCCAACGCACTCTTGACCGCGCTCGCCGCAATGGCCATCGGCTGGCTGCTCAGCGGGCTGCCCGAGCGCTACCGCCCGCTCGGCGAAGGCGGCGCGTAGGTCGTCCTCTCGCTGACGTTCAGTCCGTGGCGGCGCTGGGCGCAGCGCGGCGGTCTGCGGGAACGTCGATATCGAGCTGGGCGAGGACCTCGGTGGCGTAGGTGCCTGGCGGCAACGCCAGATCCAACCACAAGGTGCCAGCGTCGCTGGCCTCGCGCGCCAGGATCGGAGTGGACCGGAACGGCACCACCAGGGGGCGACGCTCGCCGGGACTGGCCAACGGCGAGTCTCCCGCGAGCCATGCCCAATCGACACCGGTTGGCGCCGCCCAGGAGCGTTCCTCGGCGTCGATGGCATCGTCGGGACGCAGCCGCGAGGATCCCGGCAGGGGGCCGCTGGTGAACGCGTCGAGTACGCCCGGGGCCGCGCGCGCGTTGGTCGCGTCCAACTCACCCTCGGCGACGCGGAAGGGCGCGCCGCGCGTGGTGATGCCCAGGTCGCCGACGCGGAAGCGGTGCAGGAGTCCGGCGGCGACGCGTGCGTCGAGGATGGCGTTGAACACCGCGCTCTGCGCGGCCGAGGCCACCAGCTTGCGCAGCTGATCGCCAGCCGCGGCCAGCGCACCCTTGGCAGCGGCGCCCTGGCGCAGCGCTCCCAGAGCCCGGCCCTCGGGGCCGGCGCGGTAGCCCGATGGCAGCTCAGCGCCCCATCGCCAGGAGCCCTCGGGATCGACGATCAGCTCGACCGCGCCCTGCAGATCGCCGCGGCCCCAGGCGCGCGCGATCCCGAGCGTCGCCGAGGCCACGCCGAAGCGCTGGGTACCGAAACGGTTGCGTACGCCTTCACGCGCCATGTCGGCGAGCCGGGCCGCGAGTTCCGCATCATCCGCCACGTCGGCCAGGCCGAGATGGAAGCGGTTGCCCGCAAGATGGCCGAGGCGCAGCTTGTTGGCGTGCCGCGATACCGACAACACCGCCACCCGCCCTCTGCCCCCGACGAGCTCGGGCAACGCCGCCAGCCGCGCCTCCTCGCCGAAGTGGACGCTGAACCACTGGCGGGTGATGGCGTGGCGATCCTTGCGGCCCGCGAAACCCACATCTCGCGAACGCTTGCCGCAGGCCTTCGCCAGCGCCTCGGCCACCGCGTCGGTGGTCAGGCCTTCCTTCTCGATCTCGACGTAGAGGTGCTCGCCCGCGCCGCTCGCGGTGTACGCGGGCTCCTCGATCACCTGGAACCAGGCGCTCCCAGGGATCAGCCGTCCTCGGCTCATCCCTGGCCTTGAACGCGCGTCGGCGCGTGGAGCCGGCGCGCGTTCATGCGCCAGCGTCGCGTCGCGCCTGCTCGATGCAGGCCTGATGGTAGAGTGCGCGCAGCTTCAGAGCCCAGGGACCGGGCTTGCCGTCGCCGATGCGATGGTCGTCGACCGTGACCACCGGCAGCACCTCGCGCACCGCGGAGGTGATCCAGACCTCGTCGGCCAGGTAGAGATCATCACGCGTCAACCGGCACTCGTACCAGGCGAGCCCGGCGGCCTCGGCGATTGGACGCAGGCCGGCCTTGGTGATGCCCGGCAGGCAGTCGGCGACCGGGGTCATCACCCGCCGGCCCTGCACGACCAGCAGATTGCTGGTCACGCCTTCGGTGACATAGCCCTCGGGACTGACGTACAGGGCTTCGTGCGCGCCGGCGCGCTCGGCGAGCATCAAACCGGTCTTGCCGACCAGGTAATTGGTGGTCTTCAAGGTCGGTAGGTGCCGACGCGCCTCGAAGGTGACCGCGGTCACGCCATCGCGATAGGCGCTCTCCGACGGAGCGTGCACGTCGCGCGCGATCAGCACCCAGGTCGGATGTTCGGCGCCGAACACCCCCGAGACGTTGTCCCCCGGGGTGACGATGCAGTTCACGCGCAGCTCGACGTGGCCGCTCAGGCGGTGGATCTCGGCGACGGTGCGGCGGACCTGCTCGTCGGTCACGAACGGCTGGAGGCCGAATGCCGCGGCCGATTCCCAGATCCGCCGTAGGTGCTCGCCCAGCGCGTGGGGGTGGCCGCCGCCATAGGTGCGCCAAGTCTCGAAGGCGCCTACACCGCGCAGAAAGCCGAGATCGAGCACGCTCACCATCGCCTCGGCGGCGGGCACCACCCTGCCGTTGACGGCGAAATGGTCAGTGGGCATGGGCCGCCGTCTGTCCGGTCGTAGCCGGCATCTGTTCGCCGCAGACCTCGCCGAAGAGGGTGAGGCTGGTCGAGCGCTCGATGCGCACCGGCACGATCCGCCCGATCAGGCCATCACGCGACACGCCGTCGGCGGCGAAACGTGGGAAGACGATGTTCAGGAATCCTTCCGAGCGCCCGTGCAGCATGCCCGCGTCGCTCTTGCTGGCGCCCTCGACCAGCACCTGGCGCACCGCGCCATGAAGGCGGCGGTAGGCCTCGTCCTGGTGGACCAGCTGGAGATCGAGCAGGTGGTTGCAGCGCGACTTCTTCACCTCATGCGGCACATCATCGTCGAGATTGATCGACGGCGTGCCGGGCCGCGGACTGTACATGAAGACGTAGGAGCCGGCGAAACGCACCTCGTCCATCAGGCTCACGGTGAGCGCGAAGTCCTCGTCGGTCTCGCGCGGGAAGCCGACGATGAAGTCGGACAGCAGCTCGACCTCGGGCATGCGTGCGCGGGCGCGCTCGACGAAGCGCAGGTAGTCGTCGCGGCCATAGCGGCGTCCCATCAGTCGCAGCACGCGGTCGGAACCGCTCTGGGCCGGCACGTGCAGGTGCTTCGCCACCTTGGGCAGCTCGGCCACGGCGTCGAGCAGGTCGTCGGTGATGTCCTTGGGGTGGCTAGTGACGAAGCGCAGACGCAGCAGGCCCGGGATCTCGTGCAGGCGGCGCAGCAGCGAGGCGAGGGTGGTGCCGTCGCCGATGGTCTTGCCGTAGGCGTCCACCGTCTGGCCGAGCAAGGTGATCTGCGCATGGCCGGCATCGACCAGCCGCCGAACCTCGACGTCGATCTGCGCCGGATCGCGGCTCTTCTCGCGACCACGGGTGAACGGCACCACGCAGTACGTGCAATTGTAGTTGCAGCCACGCATGATCGGCACCCAGGCATTCACTCCCGAGCTGGCGAGCGTGCCCCAGGTCTTGTCGCTCTTGTTGCCGGTCGATGAACCGTCGAGGCGGTCCTCGAAATCGCCGAACGCCGTCTCGACAATGTGCTCGCGCTCAGCCAAGCTGTCGAGCAGCTGCGGCATGTGCACGAACTGGTCGGTGCCGACCACCAGATCGACGTGCGGGAAGCGCTTGATGATCGCGTCCTTCTCGCGTTGGGCCATGCAGCCCATCACGCCGATCCGCAGTCCGGGCCGGGCGGCCTTGACCGCCTTGAGCGAACCCAGCCGGCCGCGCACCTTGGCCTCGGCGTGGTCGCGCACCGCGCAGGTGTTGTAGAGCACCAGCGCCGCCTCGTCGACCGACCCGACTCGGCTCCACCCGGCCTCGCCGAGCCGCGCGAGCACGACCTCGGTGTCGGCGCTGTTCATCTGGCAGCCGAACGTCTCGATGTAGACGGTCTTCTCCGGAGCGGCGACGACGGGATCTGGCGGCATGCGCGCAGGGTAGCGGTCCGTCGGCGCGCGAAAGCGGCGAGTCGCGAGGGGAGTCGGCGCTGCCGGCTTGCAGTGGATGAGCGCAACCGGCGCGGGACCGAGCGTTCACGACGCCTGACTGTCAACCACCAACAGCGAATCGTGTACCTCTCCACGTCCTTGCGCCCTCCCGCGACGCATGCCATCCTCCTACATGCCGAAGGCCCTGCGCATCCTTCATGTCGCGAGCGAGATGGTCCCCCTGGTCAAGACCGGCGGACTGGCCGACGTCGTAGGCGCCTTGCCGCTCGCGCTCAAGCGCCAGGGCCACGACGCGCGCGTGGTCATCCCCGCGTACCGCCAGGCGGTGCGCGAGGCCGACAAACGCGGCATCACCTGGGGTGCGGTGCCGATGACCATCGAGGTCGGCGGCGTCGACCATTCCGTCGGCGTGGGCACCGTCGAGATCAATGGCCTCACCGTGCATCTTGTCGCCTGCAACGAACTGTTCGATCGCGACGGCATCTACGGGCCGAACCCCAGCAACGACTACGACGACAACGCCCGGCGCTTTGCGGTGTTCTGCAAAGCAGCCCTGGCCCTGCCTGGTTACCTCGGCTGGATACCGCACGTCATCCACGCCCACGACTGGGAGGCCGGCCTGATCCCGGCGCTGCTCGAACGCGGCTACAACCAGGTGCTGCCGGCGACGCGCAGCGTGTTCTCCATCCACAACATCGCCTACCAGGGCGCGTTCTGGCACTTCGACATGAAGCTGACCGGGCTCGACTGGGCGCTGTTCAACCCCATGCACGTCGAGCACTACGGCAAGCTCAACCTGATGAAGGCCGGCATCGTCTTCGCCGACCGCGTCACCACGGTCAGCCGCCGCTATGCCGAGGAGATCCAACTGCCCGAGTTCGGCTACGGCCTCGACGCGGTTATGAAGGGCCACAACTACAAGCTCTCGGGCATCACCAACGGCATCGACGCGGCGGTGTGGAATCCCGCCACCGATCCGCACATCCCGGCGAAGTTCGACAAGAAGAAGCTCGCCGGCAAGAAGTCCTGCAAGGACAAATTGCGCGAGGAATTCGGCCTGGCGCGCGACAACGACGCCTGCCTGATGGCGGTGGTCAGCCGGCTGGTCGAACAGAAGGGCATCGACCTGATCATCGAGACGGTCAGCCCCTACATCCTCTCGGGACGCATGCAGCTGGCGGTGCTGGGTTCGGGAGACCTCGCGATCGAACAGCGGCTCAACGCGCTGCAGGCGCGCCACCCCGGCTGGGTGCACGTGTGGTACGGCTACAACGATCCGCTGGCGCACCGCCTGATCGCCGGCGCCGACGCCTTCCTGATGCCCAGCCGCAACGAGCCGTGCGGCCTGACCCAGATGTACTCGATGCGCTACGGCACCCTGCCGATCGTGCGCTTCACCGGCGGACTCGCCGATACGGTCACCGACGTCGCCACCGGCGGCGGCACCGGCTTCACCTTCGGGCCGATCGATCTCGGCCATTTCTCGAGCGTCGTCGATCGCGCGCTCGGGCTCTTCGAGCACTTTCCGGAGCAGTGGAAGGCGGCGCAGTTACGCGGCATGGCCCAGGACTTCAGCTGGGACCACGTGGCCGACGAGTACAGCGCGCTCTACGAGCGAGTGACTTTCCCTCAGTAAGGGGCTCCGCCCCTACGGCCCTGCGGGCCTACCCCACGGGCTTTGTCGGGTGGCGTACCCGGGGCGGAGGTTCCGGGTGGTTACTTGAACAGCCAGTGCGGTTGGCGGATGAGCACGGCCTTGTAGCGCAGGGCCACGCCGTGTTGAACCAGCTGATCCTCGAAGTCGGTCCCTGCAGTTGCGGTCGAGGCCTGTGCGGTGGTCAGGAGGCGCAGGCGGCGGTTGAGATCGCTGTAGTCGTCGACCTTGGCGCCGGGACACAGCGTCAGCATGTCGGCGTTGATGGCGGTGGTGAAGGGATCCTGGCCATTCAGCAGGTCGGTGCAGTTGTCGACGCGGTAGAAGGCGCCGGGGATGGCCGGATAGGCGAACATCTTCGTCGCCATGCCGCTCGGAGCCTCGGTCGCGGCCACCAGGGGCGCCTGCCCGTCGCCCGAATATTCGGAGGGGGCGACCGGACCGCCGGCGACCGCGGTGGCGCTGGAATCGAGGTAGATCTCGGTCAGGACGGACGCGGCCAGGGTGGCGGTCAGGGTGGTGTCGTCGGCGAGCTTGCGGAAGCGCATGCCGGACAGGAACAGGCTGAACACGGCGGCGAAGCCGATGACGAAGACCGCGGTGGCAACCAGGAGCTCGACCAGGGTGAAGCCGCGGCGAGTCATTGCGTGAGGATACACCATGGGCAGAGGTGCTACCAGGGCCGGCTGCCGACGTTGACCCCGTAGACGTCAATGACGGCCGCTGAGCGGCTCCCTGCATGGTTATGGCCATGACCGGGAGTGGGGCGCCCCTGCACCACGTCTAGACCCGGTCATCCCACCACTCAGGCAACTCACGCCATTCCTGGCATCCCGGCCATGGCGCGGATCAGCGCGCGGTGCCGCTCGACTACCTTGCCGTCGGCCACCGCGCATTCGATGACTCGCAGGCCGGGCGCTGAGGCGGCCAGATCGAGGGCGGCGCGCAGCTCGGCGTCCGATGATACCAGGGAGTAGGCGAGGCCGAACTGTTCGGCAGCCGCGCGCAGATCCGTGCCATGGGGGGTGCGCACCCAGCGTTCATAACCAGGAACGCGCGCGACCGGCAGGAAATCGAAGATCCCTCCGCCATCGTTGTTGAGCACGACGATGGCGCCGCCCACGCTCTGCGTCGGATCGCTGCGCGAGGAGCGCACCGCGGCCAGCGCCGGCAGATCGTGCAGGAAGGCGAGATCCCCGCACAGCAGCAGTCCGCTGCCGCCCAGGTGCAGGCATTCTCCGATGAAGGTGCCGAGCGTGCCGTCGATGCCGTTGAGGCCTCGATTCGACTGCACCATGCGGATGCGGTTTCCCGGTAGACAGTGCAGGTTGCCGTGGCGGACGGCCATGCTCGACGCGAGGTGCATGAAGAAGAATCCCGGGTGCATGCACGCGCGATGCGCGGCGAGCACCTCGCCCCACGGCTCGACCGCGACGAACGCTGAGAGCGCCGCGCGCGCGCGCGCGTCCGCCTCGAGCCAGCGCGACCGCCACGCCTCGTCGCCGCGCCGGCACGCGGCGGCGATCTGCGCGTACACCTCGGGCCCAGGCCTGCCGATCGCGGCCCACGCGCGCGCGAGGAAGTCGCGGTTGGCGCCTTCCTCGAGGCACAGCCACGGACAATCCTGGCGCGCCAGGTATTCATAGAGCGCGCGCGACAACGGCGCCGCGCCGACCTGGATGATCAGCTCGGGCCGGGTGGATCCGAGCTCGCCCGCGACCAGCGCGTCGCCACTGGACACCAGGTTCGGGCACTCTTCCCAGCGCAGGTGGCTCGGCGCATCGGCGATGAGCGGGAAGCCGGTCTCTGCGGCCAGGTGAGCGACCAGCGCCGGGTAGCCGCCGTTGCCCGGTCCGGCGACGATCAGGCCCTTCGCGCCAGGCTTGAGCCAATCGATGCCCTTGAGCCCGGGCCCGAGCCAGCCGAGATCCTTGGGCAGTCCCCACGACGAGATGCCTCCGAGCACGGTGTACGGGCGATCGTCACCGCGGCCGTGCAGCGCCTCGCGCGACAGCGCAGGCTGCGTCCAACCTGGATCCGGGAGCGGCGGCAGGGGGTCGCGCAGCGGCACGTCGAGGAACACCGGACCGCTGGTGATCTGCACCAGGCGGCTGACCTGCGCGCGCAGCGCGCGCAGCGCCATGCCGTCCGCGAGGGGCTCGCCGAGATCGAGCTCGGCGGCGAGGAACGGCGTGAACACGCCGCGCTGCGCCATCGCCTGTGGCGCGCCGCTGCCGAGCAGCTCCCACGGCCGGTCGGCGGCGAGCACGATCAGCGGCAGGCCAGCGGCCTGGGCCTCGACGATCGCCGGCAGGAGGTTCGCCACCGCGCTACCGCTGGTCACGCACACCGCGGCCGGTCGGCCCGAGGCGCGGGCCACCCCGAGCGCGATGAAGCCGGCGCTGCGCTCGTCGAGGTGGCTCAGGCAGCGCAGCCGCGGTTCGCCCGCGAGCGCGAACAGCAGCGGACTGTTGCGGCTCCCTGGGCAGAGCACGCACGACACCACTCCGCCGCGCACCAGCTCCTCGGCGATGCAGCGGCACCACAGCGCATTGAGGTTGGGGTCGGTGGGGATGGCGGAGCCGGAGGTCATGGCTCTCCTCTGCTCGACCTGTCCGGACCGTGCGAAGCCATCGACCGCGTCTCTCCCACCACACACCACACACCACACGCCACACACATCATGACAACACCTGTCGCATGATATCCAGCTTCAGCTCGGTCTCGGCGAGCTCCGCCGCCGGATCGCTGGTCTCGATGATGCCGGCGCCGGCGAAGAGCCGGGCGATGCCGGGCCCCGATCCCGTTCCCGAACGCAGGATCGCGCCGCGCAACGGCACCATGAATCGGCAGGATTGCGGCGTCGTCCAGCCGAGCGCGCCGGTATAGAGACCGCGATGCAGGCGCTCGTGGCGCAGGATGTAGTTGGCGGCGGTGGTCGAGGGCCAGCCGCACACGGCGGGGGTCGGCTGCAGGGCGCCGAGCAACTCGAGGTAATCCGCCTGGCGCAGGTCGAGGTCGAGCATGGTCTCGAGATGGATGAGGCGGTTCAGCAGCAGCGGATGCGGACTCGCGGGAACGGTGAAGGGATGGCTGCGCGGTCGCAGCACGTTGACCAGGTGCTCGACGACGACGCCGTGCTCCTTGCGCTCCTTGGTCGAGGACATCAGCGCTTCGATCAACCGCCGGTCCTCGGCCTCGTCGGCGCCGCGGCCGCTCGCGCCCGCGAGCGCCATGGCCGAGACGCGCGTGCCCTCGGCCGCGAACAGCAGCTCGGGGCTGGCGCCCACGAACTGCGTGCCGTCATCGCCGTCGTGGGCATAGACCGTGGTGTCCCCGCCGCTCGCGCGGTGCAGGCGTTCGATGACGGTGCCGGCATCGAGCTTGGCCGGGGTCGGTTGGTCGACGGCGCGCGCCAGCACCACCTTGCGCATCGCACCGTCGCGGATCAACGAGACCGCGTCCTCGACCTGTTCCTGGTAGTCGCTCGACAACGCTGGCCACGTGGCCGGCGAGCCCGCCGTCACCGCCGACGGCTCGGCGAGCAGCCGCTCCGCGATGCGAGCCGCGTCATGATCGCCAGCGGTGATGCCGAGCGCCGCGACAATCCAGCCGCTGCCATCGCGGCGCCGCCAGTACAGCCGCCGTGGCAGCCACAGGCGCGCGCCGGATAGGCCGTTGCCCCAATGGCTGGGGCCGGGGGCGTGGTCCTCGAAGCTGTAGGCGGTGAACAGGCACGGCATCGGCGGCGGCTGCGAGCCGCACGAACCGATCGCGGCCCGGCACTCGATGCGCGCCGCCGAGCTGACCAGGTGGGATGCGCGGCCCGGGCCGTCGCTGGCGAAAGCCGCGGCGTCGCCCACGCCGAGCATCCATTCGCCGTCACGCCACAGCAGCGTGCGGCGGCGGCCGGCGGTGGCCGCGTACATCGCCAGCGGAGTCTCGTCGAGCACGGCTGGATAGGCGAGCACAGCCCACGCCCGGCCATCTCGTTGCAGGCGTGCCAGGGCGGCGGCATCGGCGCAGACGGATCTGGCGGCGGCGGTCGGGTCCATGCCGCGATTGTTCGCCATGCGCGGCGAACGGCAACCCCATCACTTGCCTGGCGCGGTTCCTGAGGGAGTCGGTGCTTCCTCGAGCTGCTTGGCGAGCACGGCTGGATCTGAGGTTGGAGCATCGCAAGTCGTTCCGCTGCAGAAATACGCGGTCGGCGCTTTTTCGAGCCGTGGCGGAACCATGATAGCGGGATAGCGCGCGCGCACGCTCGCGCTGGCGGGAGCGTCCGAGACCACCACGACCACCAGGTCGGGCAGGAAACGCCGCTGCGCGGTGGCCAGCAGCGCGCGCGTCATCGGCTCGTCCGGGTCGCCCACGACCAGCAGGTGGCAGCTCGGGGCGGCTTCCGAGATCATGACCGACAGCATGGCCGGCATGGCGTCGGGCCGGCGCGCGAGGATCACGCGGTAGGCCGCCAGCAGCTTCCGGGCCTGCGCAGACAGCGCGGGGTCCTCGGTGATGCGAGCGAGCCGCAGCAGGTTCCGCGCCGCGACGCTGTTCGCCGCAGGTTCGGCCTGGTCGTCGTCCGCACGCATGCGCACCGGGAGCTTGGCCCCAGCGGCGGAATCCAGGTATGTGCCTGAGGCGGGGTCGAGGAAGTCGCGTTCGAAACGCGCCTGGAGCTCGAGCGCCCAGGACAGATGAGCAGGGTCGCCGTCGACCGCATGTAGATCCAGCAGCCCGGCGATCAGGAAGGCGTAGTCGCTCGCCACCGCCTCGCCCGAGGCTTCGCCCTGGCAGTAGCTGCGCGTCAGGCCCTTCGCCTCCGTCCACGCGTGGGTGCGCAGGAAAGCAGTCGCACGCTGCGCGGCGGCCAAGAACCCCGGCTCGTCGAGGATCGCGGAGCCACGAGCGAGCGCGCTGATCATCAAGCCATTCCAGGCGCTGACGAGCTTCTCATCGCGTGCGGGCCTAGGGCGGGTCGCGCGGAACGTGAACAGGATGTCGCGCGCGGCGTCGACGAACCCGCCGGCGCGATCTGCCGGGATCCCGCATGCGGCCGCGGCGTCGGAAAGGCCGACGGCCCGCCTGAGCACGTTCTTCCCGCGCAGCTCGCCGGCAGGGTCGCCGTCCGGCGGCACGTTGCCGTGCTCCCCGACACCGTAGATCGCGCTGAAGAGCTTGGCGGCGTCTGCGCCATCCCCGCCGAGGCCGACGATCAGACGCGAGTCGATCTGATCCTTGGTCCACGCGTAGAACGCGCCTTCGCCATGGCCTCCATTGGCCATCGCGCTATCCGCATCCTCGGCGGTCGCGAAGCCGCCGTCGGCGAGTTGGAGATCGCGCACCACGTATTCCAGCGTGTCCTTGGCCGCCGCGCGCAGCTCCGCATCGCCGGTGAGCTGCCAGCCGTCGAGATACGCGTCCGCCAGCTGGGCTTGATCGTAGAGCATCTTCTCGAAGTGCGGGACCCGCCAGGCGGCATCGACGGCGTAGCGGTGGAACCCACCCCCGAGCTGGTCATGGATGCCGCCGCGCGCCATCGCCGCAAGCGTGCCGGAGAGCATCTGCGATGCCTGGGCTCGCTCGCGCAGGCGAGCGAGCAGGCGCAACGTCACCGGCCGCGGGAATTTCGGCGCCTCGCCGAAGCCGCCATGGGCGGCGTCGTAGGAGCGCGAGATCGCGGCGAAGGCGCGATCGACCAGTGCCGCGGTCTCGGGCGCGGCGCTACCCGCCGCTGTCGTCGTCGCAGCCGCGGGCGCGGTCGATAGCTGGGAGAGGGCCTCGTCGCCATGGGCGATCAGGGCCTCGCGGCTGGTCGCCCATTGCTGCGACACCAGCTGGAGCGCGGCCTTGAAGCGGTCGGGGGGGAAGTAAGTGCCGCCCACGAACGGCTTGCGCGCGCCGGTGAGGAACACGCTCAGCGGCCATCCAGCGCGGCCGGTCTGGGCGGCGACGAAGGAGACGTAGACCTGATCGACATCGGGCCGCTCCTCGCGGTCGACCTTGATGCAGACGAAATGCTCGTTCATGAACGCGGCGATGGCGGCGTCCTCGAAGCTCTCCTTGGCCATGACATGGCACCAGTGGCATGTCGAGTAGCCGATCGACAGGAACACCGGCTTGCCCTCTGCCTCGGCCTTGGCGAAGGCCTCGTCTCCCCACGGATACCAATCGACGGGATTGCGCGCGTGCTGGATCAGGTACGGGCTGGTCTGCCCGGCGAGGTGGTTCTCCGCGCCCTCGGGCTCGACTGCGGCTGAGTGCGACGACAGCGCGATGGAGGCCATGACGGCGATGGCCGCCGCCCTCACGCGCCCCCAACGCGCGCGACTGTCACAGCCGCGCTCACGGCTGTTCTCAGGGCTGCTGGAGGTGGAAGGCGCCACGCACCATCTCCTTGTACTGGCCAGAGAGGTTCAGGTATTCCTCAGCCTTGGCGCGATTGTCGCTCAGCAGCAGGTAGAAGGCGGCGACGGCGTTGTCCTGGCTCTCGTCAGAACGCGCCACCGCCTGGGCCAGAGCTGCCAGGTCGACGTACTCGAGCTTGCCCCACGGCATATCCATCTTCCCGACTCCGGCGACCTGCAGGGCGAGGCTGTCTTGATCGTCGAAGCCGGTGATGTCGGCATCGGCCTTCAGGCTGGCGAAACGGAAACGCGGCGGCTTGCCGTCGGCGATCTGGTGGCGCAGCCGCGATTTCAGCTTCGGCTCCCAGAGATCGAAGGCCGAGGTGTCGGACAGCGTCAACACCTCGTTCGCCCGCTCCTTCTCTGCCTTGGCTGCGGCCTCGGCATCGGCATCTGCCTTGGACTTCGCGCGCGCCGCGTCCTGGTCCTTCTTCCGCGCCTCGGCGTCCGCCTTCCTCGCGGCAAGGGGATCCGGCTTGGCCAGTACCGGGAAGGGTTGCTTGGAGTACGCCCCGACGCGCAGGCGCATGTATCCGCCGTCGTCGTCCGGATACTCCGATTTCACGCCGGTCGAACCGGGAATGGCCTTGGGATTGGTGATGCCGTCCTTCTTGGCGTCGTAGACCTTGGTCGACTCGGCCTGCCCGGGATTGAACATCCAGCCGCAGCATCCAGCCTGGACGTAGCGCGCGATGGTCTGGTTCCTCGGATAGTCCTCGAACAGCATCTGCGTCAGGTTGTCGCATTCGTGGCCGGGAGTGTTGTCGCAGGTCGCGAAGTAGGTGTTGCCGACCGCGGCTTGCCACACCACCACCCACATGCCGGAAGCCTTGTGGAAATCGCTGATCCACTGCAGGTGGTTCTCGAGATTGCCGGTGATGTCGATGTCGGTGGCGTAGGGGGGCTGCTTGCCGTGGCATCCCTTGTCGCGGTCGCCGGTCTCGATCACCGCCAGGTCCCAGCCGTCGCAGACCTTCTTCATGATGTCGCCCATCGCCTGTCCGCTCATCTGGCCCTGCCAACGCCATGCCGATGGATTGCAGCACAACAGCATGTTCTCGGGCGCGTAGGCGTCGCGGTAGCGCTTCAATGCCGCAGCGTAGCCGTAGAGATTGTCGGGCAGGTCCTTCAGCTCATCGAGTCCGCAGCTGCCGACCTTGATGTCGACCGACTTGGGATCGAAGTCGGGCGTCGACAGCAGCAGGTGGCACCATTCATCGGGCTCGAGCTGCATCACCACCGGGCACTGCTTGAGCTTGCCGCACTCGGTGACGAAGAGCTTGAACTGCGAGAAGTAATCCTTCATCGTCGCCGCGACCTTGGCGTTCGCGGGCGACGCCTGCGCCGGCCCCGGCTTGTAGTCCGCCGGCAGCGACTGCGACAGCATGTACCAGGTGAACCAGGCGCCGCAGCCCACGCTCTGGCACTGGTTGATGTACCACTCCGGGAAGTTGACGTACTTCTGCCAGCTGATCGCGCCGCGCCCGACGCCACCCGAGACGTAGGCCACCTTGAAGTCCCAATTGCAGCCGTTCACGCGCCGGGTCTCGTCCAGCCATTCATTCGGCGCGTCGAGCCCGATGCAGAAGTGGTCGAGCAGCTTCTCGCGCAGCAGCTTCTCGCGGATCGGCTTGGCGGGATCCTCGACCGCCTTGGCTGGCTTGGGGCTCCTGCCTTCGGCCCCTGGCGACCACGACGCGGCCGCCAGCAGGACGGCGAGAACGAGGGCTCGGATCATCGCCCGATCGTGCGCCGAGGGCAGTTGCGGGCAATCCCCGATGGCATGGGCGAAAGGGCGTGGATCAGCGCGCGACCGCGATCTGCCGCGTCTCGCGGATCAGCGTCACCTTGACCTCGCCAGGGAACTGCACCTCGTCCTCGATGCGTCGGGCGATGTCGCGCGCCACCTTGGGCAGCTCCTGGTCGCCCAGCGAGTGGCCATTGATGATCACGCGCAGCTCGCGGCCGGCCTGGATGGCGTAGGCCTTCTGCACACCCTTGAACGAGCAGGCGATGTCCTCGAGCTGCTGCAGGCGCTTGATGTAGCGCTCGCTGTTCTCGCTGCGCGCTCCCGGCCGCGCGGCCGAGATCGCGTCGGCGGCAGCGGCAAGCACGGTGTAGGCCGACAGCACCTGGTGGCCCTCGTGGTGGGCAAGCGCGGCGTTGGCCACCACTTCGGATTCACCATAGCGCTTCAGCGCCTCGTAGCCGAGCTCGGGATGGCTGCCTTCCTGCTCGTGGTCGATGGCCTTACCGATGTCGTGCAGCAGGCCACAGCGCCGGCCGAGCTTGGGATCGAGGCCCATGTCGGCGGCCATGGCGCCGCAGAGGAACGAGACCTCCTGGGTGTGCTTGAGCACGTTCTGGCCGTAGCTGGTGCGGAAGTGGAGTTTGCCGAGCAGCTTCACCAGCTGCGGATGCAGCCCCGAGACCTCGACCGTGAATGCCGCGTCCTCGCCCAGCTTGAACAGATCGCGATCCATGTCCTGCTGCACGCGCGCCAACACCTCCTCGATGCGGGCGGGATGGATGCGGCCATCCTCGAGCAGCACCTCGAGGGTGCGCCTGGCGATCTCGCGCCGCACCGGATCGAAGCAGCTGATGGTGATGACCGGCACGCCCTCTTCGAGGATGATGTCCACACCGGTCACCTGCTCGAACGCCTTGATGTTGCGGCCTTCCTTGCCGATGATCCGCCCCTTGAACTCTTCGTCGGCGAGCTTGACCTTGGCAGTGGTGCTCTCGGCGGTGTGCTCGGCGGCGTAGCGCTGGATCGCCCGGGTGACGATCTCGATGCCCAGCTCCTTGGCGCGCACGGTGGTCTCTTTTTCGTGACGGGCGATGCGTTCTGACTGCTCGGCGACCAGCTCGGTGTCGAGCCGGGCCAGCAACTCGGCGCGCGCCTGATCTGGAGTCAGCTTGGCGATCTCGGCCATGCGCGCCGCGATGGCCTGTTCGCTGGACGCGACCGCCTGGATCCGCGCTGCCTGGTCGTGCTCGCGCTTCTCGAGCGCATCCTCGCGCAGGCGCAGCCGCGAATCCCGCTGGTCGAGGGACTCGAGTTTCTGGTCGAGGCTGTGCTCGCGCGCGGCGATGCCCTGCTCGCGCACCGCCAAGGCCTGTTCGCGCGCGGCGGCCTTGGCGTCGCGCTTGTCGATCCTGGCCGCCTCTTCGGCGATGGCGCCGCGTTCGCGCCTGATGGCTTCGCGGTCGGACGCGAACGACGCCTCGATGGCTTCGCGCTGACGTTTGCCGTCCTCGATCGCCGCGGCGGCCAGGCGCGCGCGCTCCTGGGCCGATTCCGCGGCGGCAGTGGCCACGGCAGCCGCGGCGCGGGCTCGCTCCTGCGCCGACGCGGCGGCGATGATGGCATCGCTGGCGGCGGCAGAGGTCACGGACCGCCGGCGAGTCAGCAGAAGCGAGATGACGGCGCCGACGGCCAAGGCCGCCAACGCCACGATGGCGTAGTACATGGGAACCTCGGTAGAGGTCCCTCCTGGACGCGATGTCGATCGCTTGATGGCTGGACGGATCTCCGAGGAAGAGTGGACGACATCGACGAGGTGGCCAATCGGCCGTGGAGGGAAGGTCGGGTGGTGGAAGAGTGGATGCAGGACATCAATCAGGGTGAATCGACGACAATCACGAGACATTCGCAGCGAAGCCTCTGGCGGCAGCCCGCTCGGCCCTGCCAGGATGGCGAGGGGGTCTTGCAATGCCAGACGGGTCCCAGGCCGCCTGCACGCAACCCCTGATGGGGTTGGATGGAAAATGCGCCTTTGCCTCCATACTCGCCGGCGCATGCCCCCTTCAGACCACGTGCGCACCCGCCACCGCGCGGCGCTGCTGAGCCTGATCGTGGGCTTCGTCATGCTCGGCATCAAGATGGGCGCCTACCTGGCCACCGGATCGGCCGCTATACTCTCCGATGCGCTCGAATCGGTGGTCCACGTAGCCGCGACCGGCTTCATGTTCTACTGCTTCCGGCTCGCCGCCCTGCCCCCTGACGCCAATCATCCCTATGGCCACGGCAAGGCCGAGCACCTCTCGGTCGGCTTCGAGGGCGGCATGATCATGCTCGCCGCCCTGGGCATCATCTGGCAGGCGGGGCTCAACCTCTACCATGGCGACCACCACATCGAGGAGATCAACCTCGGCTTCTGGCTGATCCTGAGCGCGGCGATGATCAACCTGTTGCTGGCGCTGTTCCTGCTGCGGGTCGGCAGGCGCACGCATTCGGGCATTCTCATCGCGGATGGCCAGCACGTGCTCAGCGACGTCTGGACCAGCCTCGGCGTGCTGATCGGCGTCGGCATGATGTGGTTCGTAGAGAACGATCACCGCCGCGCCCTGATCGACAGCATCTGTGCGATCTCCATCGCCGTGTTCATCTTCTACACCGCCGGAAAGCTCATCCGCCGCGCCATCGCCGGGCTGCTCGACGAGGTCGACAGCAAGCTGTTGCGGCGGGTCGTCGACGCGATCAACGAGATCCGCGAGCCCAACTGGATCGATATCCACAACCTGCGCCTGCGCTCGAGCGGCGACATCACCCACATCGATTTCCACCTGACCGTGCCCGGCGACTGGACGATCGCCCAGGGCCATGCGGCCGAGGAGCGGCTCGAGCGCCACATCCTGCAGCGCCTCGCCACCGGCGGGTCGGTGATGGTGCACCTCGACTACCCGCATGACGGCGATCACACTCCGACCTCGGTGCCGATCGGGCCACCCGAGCCGCTGACGGTCGCGAATGCCACGCGGTTGAAGGACTGAGAAAGAGGGAGAAGACGGAAGATTGAAGAGGGAAGAGAGAGCGGATGCGCGTTCACCCTTCCGTTTTCGGCGCTTATTCCCGCTCTTCTGATTCCTTCTTCCGGATCAGAGCGCCGCGGCATCCTCGAGCAATTCCTTGACCTCCTGCATGAATCTCGCGCCATCGGCGCCATCGATGTAGCGGTGGTCGGCGGACAGCGTCAGGCTCAGCAGCTTGGCGGGGAAGAATCCGCCGCCACGAACGGTAAGCTCCTCGCGGATCCTCCCGATCGCGAGGATGCCGCTCTGTCCCGGCGGGACGATGGCGACGAAGCGGTCGACCGGGAACGATCCGAGATTGGAGAGCGTGAACACCGCGCCGGCGTAGTCCTCTGGCGCCAGCTTGTTGGCGCGGGCCTTATCGATCAAGGCCTGCGAGGCGGCCGCGATCTCGGGGACCGATGCCAGGTCGCAGTCGCGCACCGCCGGCACCACCAGTCCGCCGGGCACCGCCACCGCGAAGCCGATGTCAACATGGTCGCCATAGGCGATGCCGTCGTCGCGCCAGGTGGCTGCGAAGATCGGGAAGCGACGGATGGCCAAGGCACAGGCCTTGGCGATGAGATCGCCGTAGCCGATCCGGATCCCTGCCGCCTTGTCGGCCTCGCGACGCGCGATCATCGCGGCGGCATCGACCGTGACCTCGAGCTGGAATGCGGGAATGGTCGCGGCCGAGGCCGCCATGTTCGCGGCGATGGCGCGGCGCATCGGGCTCGGCTTCTCGAGCTTCGCCACCAGCGCGGGCAGCGGTGGGCGAACGGACTTGCCTGCCTTGCTCGCGCCATTCCCTGCCACCTTGCCGGCCGCCAGCCCGGCGACGTCCTCGAGCATCACCCGACCGCTCGCTCCCGAGCCCTTCACGCCGCGCAAGTCGAGCCCCTTGGCCAGGGCGGCGGTGCGGGCGGCCGGTGACACCGGGCCGACCGCTTCCAGGTATTCACGGACATCGACTTCGCTGATGCGCCCGTTCTCGCCGCTGCCTGAGAGGATGGAGATGGGCACGTCGTTGGCGGTGGCCAGGCGACGAGCGCGCGGACTGATGAACACCCGGCCCGCCCGCTCCTCGGCGATGGGCGCCAGGGCTTTAGCGGCGGCTGGGACGGGGGCCGCCGGCGCGCTCGGTACTGGGCGCGCCGCGCGGGGAACGGTCGGGGCGGCCGGCTGCGAGGACATTGGGGACGACGACACCACCGTGATGGTGGCCCTACACTCGGCGAGGAAGGTCTCGGGCAATGCCTCGCCGGCGGCGCCGATCACCGCCATCACGCATCCGACCGGCGCGCTGACACCCTGTGGCAGCAGGACGCGCAGCAGGGTTCCGTCGTAGTGGCTTTCGACCTCGAGCGAGCTCTTGTCGGTGGCGATCTCGCAGAGGATGTCACCCTTGCGGACCGGGTCGCCCTCCTTCTTCAGCCACTGGGTGATCTCCCCGGTCTCGACGGTCTGGCCAAACTTCGGGAGGAGGACTTTCGACGCCATGGTGGTCTCCACCGGGAGCATAGGCCGGTTGCGACGAATGGCACGCCAGGGGTGCCCGGAGCATGTCGCAAAGCGGATGCCCGCTGTCGTTAGCATGCCTTCACGTCATGGATCGGACCCGGGTGCAATTGACTCCCAGGCTGTGAGGCCTACCGTTGCCGCCTCGCCCGAGCCCGGCTGTCGCGCAGGAGCTTGGTATCGACCCGGAAACCGGTCTGGAGCCCCCGATCCATGGACATCAAGACTCTCAAGGAAATCACCAAGCTGATGAAGGACAACGACCTGGTCGAGGTCGAAGTCGAATCCGCAGATCTCAAGATCAAGCTCAAGAAAGCCGCCCCCAACATCGCGATGGTTCCGGTCATGCAGCAAGCCGTCCAGGCCGCACCCGCCCCGGTGGCGCACGCCGCTCCAGCCGCGGCTCCGGCCGCAGAGGCCAAGGTCGACGAGTTCGCGAACTGCAAGCAGATCATCTCCCCCATCCCCGGCACGGTCTACCTGCGCCCCAATCCCGATGCCCAGAACTTCGTCGCGGTGGGCGCCCAGATCGACGAGGCCAAGGTGGTGTGCCTGATCGAGGCCATGAAGGTCTTCAACGAGATCAAGCCCGACGCCGGCGTCAAAGGCACGATCCGCAAGGTGCTGGTCCAAGACGGGCAGGCCGTCGAGTACGGCACGGTGCTGTTCCTGGTCGGCTAGCTTTCTGTTGGGGGGCTACGGCCCCCCAACATCGCGATCCGCGCTGCCCCCTGGGAGGCCGGACAACCATTCATGTTGGAGAGTTGATTGTTTAAGCGCATCCTGATCGCAAATCGTGGCGAGATCGCCATGAGAATCATCCGCACCTGCCGGCGCATGGGCGTCGAGACGGTGGTGGTGTATTCGACGGCTGATCGCGAGAGCCTGCCAGTGCGCATGGCGGACGTGGCGATCTGCATCGGGCCGGGGCCGGCCAAGCAGAGCTACCTGAACATCAACAACATCATTGCCGCGGCCGAGCTGGCTGACGTCGACGCCATCCATCCGGGCTACGGCTTCCTCAGCGAGAACAGCCACTTCGCGCAGGTGGTGCGCGACTGCAAGATCGAGTTCATCGGTCCCACCAGCCAAGCCATGGACGCGCTCGGCAACAAGGCCAAGGCCAAAGCGCTGGCCAAGAAGGCCGGCGTGCCCACCGTCCCCGGCTCCGAAGGCCCGGTAAAATCCCAGGAAGAAGCGCTGGCGGTGGCGCACCAGATCGGCTACCCGGTGATGATCAAGGCGACCGCCGGCGGCGGTGGGCGCGGCATGCGCGTGGCCCACAACGATGCCAGCCTGGTGTCGGGCCTGATCCAGGCGCAGCGCGAGGCCGAGGCGGCTTTCGGCAACGCCGACTGCATCGTCGAGGCGCTGGTCCAGCGGGCCCGCCACATCGAGATCCAGATCATCGGCGACACCAAGGGCACGGTCGTCGCGCTCGGCGAGCGCGACTGCTCGACCCAGCGGCGCCACCAGAAGCTGGTCGAGGAGAGCCCGAGCCCGGTCATCACCCCCGAGACGCGCGCAAGCATGAACGCCGACGCGGTCAAGCTCGCCAAGGCCGCCGGCTATTACAACGCTGGCACCGTCGAGTTCATCTACGATCTCGATCGCAAGGCGTACTTCTTCCTCGAGATGAACACCCGCATCCAGGTCGAGCATCCGGTGACCGAGATGGTGACCGGTCTCGACCTGATCCGCGAGCAGATCGCGGTCGCGGCCGGCGAGGCGCTGCCGTTCGCGCAAGAGGACATCAAGCCCCAGGGGCACGCCATCGAGGTGCGCATCAATGCCGAGGATTGGCAGAACGGCTTCGCGCCGAGTCCGGGCAAGATCAGCATGTATGTCTCGCCCAGCGGCAAGGGCGTGCGCGTCGAGAGCCACTGCTACGCCGGCTACACCATCCCTCCCAACTACGATTCGATGATCGCCAAACTGATCGTCCACGGCAGCGATCGCCGCGAGGCGATCCGCTTCCTCGACCAGGCGCTCGCCGAATACATCATCGAAGGCCCGAAGACCACCATCGGCTTCCACCAGCGCCTGATCCGCGATGTGCGCTTCGTCTACAGCGAGATCACCACCAAGTTCGTCGACGAGGTCTTCCTCCGTCAGGGTTGAGCCGGTCGGATGCCCGTGCGGGCGACCGCTCCGGGCTTCCTCATTCAGCATTCATCTTGGCACGCTACGGTGGCCGTCATGCCCGTCCTGCTGATCACCGGGCCGCACCAATCGGGGAAATCCCGCCGCCTGTGGGAACTGCTGCGCGCCGAGCCACCGGGCTCGGCCGTACTGGTGCGCCCGGAGCCGGGATTTCCGCACGAGCTCGCGCGCCAGGTCCATGCCTGGTCCGGGCCGGGACTGATGCCGCCGGTGCTGTCGCTCGGGGAATTCGTCGAACGCTGCGCCGCCGGGGCCGCGATCGCGCGCAGGCCACTGCCGCTCGCGACAGCCGCCCATCTGCTCAGGCCGTGGTGCGAGCGCAACCTGGCGGCCACGCCCTGGCACGGCCTCTCGGGCTTCCGTGCGACCGCCACCGAACTTGCCGACGCCTGCCTGCGTCTGGACGATCATCGCATCACCGATGACGACCTCGCCCTGGCTGGGACGAACGCCCGTCAGCGCGGCGACGGCATCGCGGCCGCCCACGCGCACACCCTGGCGCGCGCGCGCGCGGCGCTGCGCGCGCCGGGACGAGCGACCGCGGGCGAGCGCCTGCGCGAACTCGCCGACAGCGGCACCGGCTCGCCATGGGCATCGATCTATCTCGACGATTTCATCTCGCTGACCCCGGCGGAGCTGGAACTCCTGCGTTCGCTGTCGCATCATCGCCTGGTCGCGACCGCGATCGACGACCACCGGCTCGGGCCGGGATCGCCGTCGGAGCGGCTGCTCGCTGCCTTCCCCGGCGCGGAGCGCGAGCGCCTGGAACGCGTGCATCCGCGCTCCCCACATGCGTCAGCCACGCGGACATTCCTCGCGCACGCGCTCGACCACGATCGCCGGCTCGACGGCGATGGCGTCAGCCGCTACCGCTACCGGGATCCAGTCCATGCCGGACGCGCCATCGCCGCCTGGCTCCGCCGCGCCGGCCAGCCGCCGAACCAGGCGACGGTCTACGTGCGCGTCTGTGATGGAGAGGCGCTGGCGCTCGCCGATGCCTTGGCCGCGGCTGGCGTGCCGGTGCACGGCGAATTCCAGATCCCGATCGTATCGACGCCCGCGGGCGGGCTGTTGCGCGCGTTGGGCGCGTGGTGCGCGGACGGCACCTGGGAATCGCTGCTCGCGGTGTGCGCGCGCCTCGGCATCGCGGGCGTCGCGGATGGCGTGGCGCCGCTGCGCCTCGAGGACCTGCTCATGCCCTGGGCGCGTCTGCCGGCCGCCGAGGCGCTGGAGCGGCTCGCTCGCGTCCAACGCGATGGCGAGCTGGATGCATGGGGCTGGAGCGAACCCGACCGGTCACGGCCGCGCCTGCGCACTCTCGTCGCCTGGATGGGCGCGTGGCACGCGCGGCTCCGGCCCGTGAACGTCAAGAAAGGTGCTGAGTCCAGCTGGGCCGCAAGCCTGCTGCGCCTGGTCGAGAGCCTCTCGCTCGGCGGCGAGATCGCGGCACTGGTACGACGCCTCGCGGACCTCGATGCGCTCGCAGCAGCCGGTCCGCGCGAGCTCGACGACCTGCTCGGCGCTACGCGCGTCGAGGTCCGGCGGGGCGGCCACGACGACGCCACCCGCTGCCTGCTGATCGTGGACGCGGTGCGCGGCCGTTCATGGACGCGTCCGCTGGCCATCATCCACGGCCTCGAGCACGGCCGTTGGCCGCGCGCCAAGAGTTCGGGGACCCTGCTGCCCCCGGACGCGCGTGCGGCGTTGGCGTCAGGCCTGCCGCGCGACTGCTTCGACGAGGCCGGGCGCGAGGCGGGCGAGATCGCATCGCTGCTCGCGGTCGCAGCACGCGCGCGCGACCGCTTGCTGATCGGCATCCCGTGCGGCGAGCGCGAGCCCTCGGCCTGGCTCGCGACGCTCGCCGAACAGCTGGGATGGGACCTCGAGCAGGAGCGTTCGGCAGCGGAACCCGAGGCAGCACCCGGCGCGCCGCTCGGCCCCGATGACAGCCAGGGTGAGCACGAACGTGCGCTGTGGATCGGACCGGTGGGTATCCCGTTGTTCACGTTCACGGTACCGGCCTGCTGGCCGCAGCGGCTGCATCCAGCCGAGCTGAATGCCGTCTTCAGTGACGGCTTCGCCATCGTCTGCGATCGCCTCGCGCTCGGCTCGCCGTGGAATGATCTCTCGGTGATGAGCGCTGGCACCGAGCTGCATGCGCTGCTCGCGCGGCTCGTCGAGCATCCTCCCGAACGCTGGACGGCCGCGCTCGAACCGCTGCTCGGCGAGTGGTTGGCGGCTGCTGAGGATGAACTCGACCGCGCCCAGCGCGACCGCGCCTGCGACGCCATCCGCGACGCGATCTCCACCGAAGCCGGCGAGATCCCCGGCGCGACCTCGCTGGCCGAGGTCAAGCTCACCATCCCGCTCGAGATCCCCGGCCTGGGACGCATGGAGCTGACGGGACGCATCGACCGCCTCGATCGCCTGCGCGAAGGCCCGGTACGGGTGGTCGACTACAAGCGTGGCGCCGGCACGTATTACCGGCCCGCGCTGGCCGCGCGGACGGAAGGCCAGCTGCTGGCGTACTGTCTCGGACTGCAGGCGGTGGGTGAGGTTGTCGACGCCGCTTACTACCTCGGCTTGCGTGACGGCGTGCGGCCCGGCTACCTGTCGCTCCTGCGCGGTGGCAAACCGCGCGCCGGCCAGGTGCCGATGTCGGAGCTGGACGCCTGCCGCGACCGCCTGGTCGCGGCGATCGCGCGCTTCGCCGCAGGTGAGGTCGCGGCTGACCGCCTTGGCGCGAGCGCCATGCGCGGCTATGCGCCGATCGCGCGCCTGGACGAAGCGCGGCTCGATGACGGAGGCGATGCGAGCGCGGATCCAGCGAACGCTCTGGACGATGGAAAGGGCGAGACGTGATCGCACCCTGGGAACGCTTCACCGCCGAGCAGCGACGCGCGGCGCTGCTGGTTGGACAGCCGGTGATGGCGGCCGCCGGCGCCGGCGCCGGCAAGACCGCGGTGATGGCGGTGCGCTACTGCGCCTGCCTGCTCGAGCGTGGCGGAGGAGGCATCGGCAGTGGCAATGGCAGTGGAGATGACGAGCTGACGTCCCCTGACCGGGTCCTGGCCCTGGCCTTTACGCGCGAGGCCGCCGGCAACCTGCGCGCGCGCGTCGACCGTACGCTGCGCACGGTGATCGCGCTCGGCCGATTCCCCCGCGCGGGCGCCGATGGCGTGGTCGATGCCGACCTGGCGCCAGACCAGCTCGAGCACCTGCGGCGTTGTCTCGCGCGACTGGCCGGCGCGCCGATCACCACCTTCGATGGCCTGTGCCTCCAACTCGCCAGCGAGCATGCCGCCGAGCTCGGCCGCGATCCAGACCTCGCCCCACCCGAGGCGCTCGCGTGGGCGCAATGCACCGAAGCCGCATGGAGTCGGCTGCGCCGTGCCGAGCTTGGTCGCGGCGGCGGAGCGCTCGCGCGCGTGGCTCGCATCCATGGCGAAAACGTGGTGCGTGCACTGGTGACGGCGCTCGCGGGGACGGCTGCCGCCCTGCCGGTGCCGGCGCTCGCCGCGCGCGGCGGCGATCCGCTGGCGCAGCTGTTCGCGCTGCGCACGTCCCAGCTGGCAGCGCTGCGCGGCGCGCTCGCCGTGGCCCGCTCGCACTCGCGCGGCGCCAAGAGCGCGGTGGCCGAGAAGGTGCTCGCCATCCCAGATGAGCCGGATCCCGGTGACGCCCTGGCGTTCTGCGAGTGGATCGCCGCGCTCGACGCCATCCCCGCCACCTGCTCGGGCCAGCTCAAGGAGGCGGTGCGCGCACTCCAGGATGCGCTCGACGCGCCGCATGGCCGCGACCAGGACGGCAAGCGTCCACCGCGCGAGCGCCGGGCGACGCGCGGCAGCCTGGGCTCGCTCGGAGCCTGGCGCCCACAGGACGAGGAAGCGCTGCGCGCGCGCGCCGGCGACATCGCCGAGCTCGCCACGCTGATGCACGGCCTGATCGGCGAAGCCGCCGAAGCCGTGGGGATCGCCGGCTTCGCGCGCGTCGAGGCCGAGGCCCTGCGGCTGCTGTCCGATCCGCGCGTACGCGCACGCTTGGGGCATCGCTATCGACACGTGCTGCTCGACGAGGCGCAAGACCTCAACCGCCTCCAAGGACGCATCATCGAACTGCTGCGCTCGGGTGGAGCGACCAGCGACGGCGCGCGCATCTTCGCGGTCGGCGACCACCGCCAGAGCATCTTCGGCTTCCGTCACGCCGACCCTGACGTGTTCGCGGGTTGGGAACGGACGATCGTCGACCACGGCGGCTCGGTCGCGGACCTGGCCGAGAACTTCCGCAGCCATCCGCAGCTGGTCGAGAGCGTCAAGGCGGTGTTCGCTCAGCCTTCCCTGGCCGCGCATTTCCGCCCCGAGGCGATCCGGCCCGGCCTGAAGGACGCACCGGGCGAACCGCTGCTCGCGTGCTGGCTGGCGGTGGCCGAGGACGCCGCGGGTCCAGTCGCACCGCGGCGGGGATCCATGATCGCCAGCGAGGCCCAGGCGCGCCTCGCCGCGCACCTGATCGGCGAGAGCATCGGCGCGGGTCGCGCTCCGGGCGATCACGCCTTGCTGATGCGCTCGCGCTCGCGCATGCGCGTCTACGCCGAAGCCCTCGAGCGCGCTAGCATCGCCTACGACACCGATTTCCCGGGCGGGCTCTACGACAGCCAGGAATGCCACGATGTCGAGTCGATCCTCAGGTTGTGCCTATGCCCGCACGACCGCTTCGCGCTGGCGGTCGCGCTGGGCGGACCGTGGGGGGGCGACGACCCCCAGGATCGCCGTCTGATGG
Organism: Planctomycetota bacterium; assembly: GCA_038231435.1. Classification (GTDB taxonomy): domain Bacteria; phylum Planctomycetota; class UBA11346; order UBA11346; family UBA11346; genus JACCZE01. The sequence goes on along the minus strand of JBBRLJ010000031.1, from coordinate 16,588 downwards.
TACGGGCTCTCGAACTCGAGCCCGATCAGGGTTGGCAGCTGGCGCGCTCCAGCACGCCGCTCGGAGTCCTGATCGATCGCGTGCGCCCGGTGCTCGCCGCCGAGGGCATGGCGGCCGCGGTGCGCATGCTGGCCTGCGATCAGCACCTCGCGCGGCGCTACGGGCGCCTGCCCCTGGCGCGCCGCCGCCTGGCGAATCTCGCGCGCCTCGCGTCCGAGGAGGATTCGGCCGGCCGTGCCCTCGATCCGCATGCCCTTCTGGCGCGGCTGGTGGAGCGGCGGCGATTGGGCATCGATGCCGCCGAGGCGAGCGGCGAGGAGGTGGGGGGCAAGGGCGTGCGCCTGATGACCATCCACGGCTCGAAGGGCCTCGAGTGGCCGGTCGTGTTCCTCGCCGACCTCGACAAGACCTTCGGCATGCGCGATCTGCGCGCTCCGGCGCTGGCGATCGCTTGCGAGGATGGGATCGAACTGGCGTGCCGTCCTGAATCCGGCTCGGCCACGATCGGCTTGCGCGCGGCGCTCGCCCAGGACGAGCTGCACGGCCGTATCCTCGCCGAGGAGGCGCGGCTGTTCTATGTCGCGTGCACGCGCGCGAAGCTCGAGCTGCACTGCCTGGCGGGCGCCGTCGCGCCAGCCGGTCCGCTCGCGGACGGCGCCGTGGCCTGTCCTGGCGACTGGCTCACCGGCGCCGGGCTGGATTGGACGCCTGAGCCGGTGCGCATCGACGCGACCGAGGCACGCGCGCGCGGGCCAGGGGCCGGATCCGCTCCGCTCCCGGACCTGGCTGCAAACGCCGTCGGCGAGATCCAGGTGATCGGCGCTACGCGCTCGCTCCAAAGTGATGGCGATGCAGATGATGACGCGGCGACACCACCAGACTTGGCGTCAGCGGTGAACCGCGATCTCGGTATCGCCATCCACGAGGCACTCGCCCGCTTCGGGCCGGGCATGTCCGCGCTCCAGGCGGAGTCCGCGCTCGCGCCGTTCCGCGCACAGGTGGCGCAGGCGCGCCTCTCGCTGCTCGCCGCGCACCTGTGCGACAAGGAACTGATTCCCGGGTATTGGCAAGCGGCAATGCGGCTGGTCGAGCAGCCGGTGATCGCGGTGGACGAGTCGATGGATGGCGGGCTGATCCATGGCATCTGCGACCTGCTGCTGAAGGACACGGCGGGCGCGTGGCATCTCTACGATTACAAGAGCGGCGGCGCTGCCGCGCGCGCGAACGGCGCGCGCCAGGTGCAGCTCTACGCGCGCATGCTCGCCGCGCATCTCGACGGGCCGCTGGCGTCGGCGTGGTTGGTCGACGTCGAACTGGCGCGGCTCGAACGCGTCGATCTGCTGGACCTGCCCGCGTAGTTCGAGCCTGAATTCAAGCGCATCGCGAGTGGACACATCCAGTGGATGGCCCACGGAAATAGAGGTCTCAGTAGGCGTGCGGCCTTCCGGAACTGGCTACCCAGGAGCCTCCGTACAGCCGGCGTGAAGCACCAGCGGGCAGTCCAGCGGGACCTTGCCCTGCTTGCATGCCGTTCATCGCCGATTGATCTTGCCGATTGATCCCTTGATCGCGCAACCTGCCGAGGCGAGGATGCCCTCACGCGAGGGCAGCACGTGCGCATCACCATTTTCGGTACCGGATACGTCGGCCTGGTCACTGGCACCTGTTTCGCCGAGATGGGCAACGACGTCACCTGCGTCGACGTCGACCAGGCGAAGGTGGACACGCTGTCCAAGGGCGAGAGCACCATCTTCGAGATCGGACTCCAGGAGCTGCTCGAGGAGAACCTCGGATCGGGACGCCTGGCGTTCACCACCGCGGCCAAACCGGCGCTCGCCGAGGCCGAGGTGGCTTTCATCTGCGTAGGCACGCCCATGAGCGCGAATGGCGAGGCCGATCTGAAATTCGTCGAGGCGGTTGCCCGCGACATCGGCCGCAGCCTCGAGCACTACTGCCTGGTGGTGAGCAAGAGCACCGTCCCGGTGGGCACGGGCGAGAAGGTCCGCCGCTGGATCCGCGAGGAGATCACGGCGCGCGGCGCCGAGATCGATTTCGATGTCGCCTCGAATCCCGAATTCCTGAAAGAGGGCTCCGCGGTCGAGGACTTCATGAAGCCGGACCGCGTGGTCGTGGGCATCGACAGCCCGAAATCCGAATCGCTGCTGCACGACCTGTACTCGCCCTTCATCCGCAACGGCCTGCGCTTCTTCGCGATGGATATCAAATCCGCCGAGATGACCAAGTACGCGGCGAACTGCATGCTCGCCACCAAGATCAGTTTCATCAACGAAATCGCCAACATCTGCGAATACGTAGGCGCCGACGTTCGCCAGGTGCGCCTCGGGATCGGCGCCGACTCGCGCATCGGCCTGCAGTTCCTCCATCCGGGCGTCGGATACGGCGGCAGCTGCTTCCCCAAGGACGTGCGCGCGTTGGTCTCGATCGGCGAGAAGGCAGGGTACGTTCCCGCGCTGCTGAAGGCGGTCGACGACGTCAATCAGCGCCAGAAGGCCGTGATCCAGCGCAAGCTCACCGCCTGGTGCGAGCTCACCGGGCGCAAGCTCGAGGAACTCACGGTGGCGGTCTGGGGACTCTCCTTCAAGCCGAACACCGACGATGTCCGCGAATCGCCGGCGCTGGATCTGCTCAAGGACCTGTCGCTGGCAGGTGTGAAGGTGCGCGCCACGGATCCCAAGGCCATCGAGGCCACCAAGAAGGCGCTCGGCGAACTCAAGAACATCGCCTATTTCAAGGATGCATACGAAGCGGCCAATGGCGCCGACGTGCTGGTGCTGATGACCGAATGGCGGCCGTACCGCCGACCTGACTTCCGCAAACTGGCCCAGCAGCTCAAGGCCAAGACCATCTTCGACGGTCGCAACCAGTACAGCGAATCGCGCATCGGACAGCTGGGCCTGACGATCTATCCGATCGGCGTGCCTGTCGCCCAGGTGCAGGCGCAGTCGCCCGCGCACGCCGCGGCGAGCAAGCCGGTCTGATCCGGTGTGGCGCCAGCAGGAGATCGTCCTCAAGCCGCGCGCGCGCGGCATGCACCTGGTCACCGACGAGCTCGTGCGCGGCTGCCATGACCTGCGCCAGTTCCAGGTCGGCATGGCCAACTTCTTCCTGCAGCACACCTCGGCCTCGCTGAGCATCAATGAGAACGCCGACCCGGTGGTGCGTGCCGACATGGCACGCTGGCTCGACCGGGCGGTGCCCGATGGCGCCGCCTATTTCGAGCACACCGCCGAGGGCGCCGACGACATGCCCGCGCACGTCAAGAGCGCGCTCTTCGGCTGCTCGCTGGCGGTGCCGATCGCGGACGGCGCCCTCGCCCTCGGCACGTGGCAGGGCATCTGGTTGTGCGAGCATCGCGATCATGCCGGAAGCCGCACCGTACTGGCGACGATGTGGGGAGAAGACTCGTGAGCAGACGCCCAGCCGCCAACACCAAGCCCGCCTCCGAGCCTTCGCGCGGTGGCGCGATCTCATCATCAACATCGGCGGCACCAGCATCAGCACGACCCGCGCGTACCGCACGATCAACCTCGCATGCCGAAACCGCGTGGCTGCCCAGCGTGATATCGATGGCGTGCTTCCTCACGCCCTTGCGCGGGCAGGTCGATGGCGAGGGGGACGCCCATGTCCACGAGGCGGACGAGCTGTGCCTGGTGACGGGCACGGAGACGACCATCATCCACGGCGCCGCCGATACCCGGGCCGAGCCCGGGACGCTCTACCTGTTCCGCGGCGGTGAGCGCCACGGCTACCGCAACGTCGGCCGGCAGGAACCGCACCTGTGGGTGGTGCACTACCGACCCGACGAAAGCCTCTACCGCGAGCACCCGCGCCTGATCGACCACGATCCGGCGAAACGCATCTGGCGCCTGGACCAGGAGCGGCAGGACGGATTCAAGGCACTGTTCCTGCGCCTGCTGTCCGAGCAGCAGCCGGCCCGACCGTTGGCGTCGGCCGCCTCGGCGGCATGGTTGCGGCTGCTGCTCGTCACCGCCGCGCGCTGGCAGCAGGCTGCGTGCGACAGCGTCCCGGCGGTGCCGACCACCGATCCCGAGCTGCTCGCCTTGTGGCAGATCATCAACGACCACGTGGGTCGCCCAGCAGATCTCGCCGCGGCGATCAAGCGCCTGATCCCGAACTACGACTCGTTGCGCCACCGCTTCCGCAAGGTCTTCAAGGCGTCGCCACGCGACGTGCTCATCGGCCTGCGCATGGAGCACGCCAAGAACATGCTGCTCGAGACCGACGCGTCGATCGCCGCGGTGGCGGAACGCCTGGGCTATGCCCGCCAGCACGAGTTCGCCCGGGCCTTCCACCGCGAGGTCGGCTGCACGCCCAGTTCATGGCGCGAGCACGCAGGCGACCATCGTCAAGCCTGACCGCGACGCATGGGTCCACGCGGCTCAGGCGCGCGCCGAGCCCTCGAGGCGCTCGAAGGCGTCCCAGCTGACCGCATCGTTGTGCGAGTGCGTGAAGCCCATGCGCCGCTCCCAGGCGATGGTCGCGAGCGAGCGGTAAGCAATGACGTAAGTCCGGCGCCAACGCTGCGAGCGATTGCCGGCCGAGCCGTGCAGGATCATCTCGTCGTGCAGGGTGATGTCGCCGCGCTTGACCGGCAGGTAGACGACCTCGTCGCTGGATTCGAGGTCCACGACCAGGGCGTGCGATTCCTCGCGCTCCTTGCCTTTGCTCACCGCGGCGGAGAGCGCCTCGGACCTGCTCTCGCGCGCCAGATCGGCGACCAGCGGGCGGTGATGCCGCAGGCGGTCCTGCGTGCCCGGCACCACGCGCAGGCAGCCGTTCTCGAGATCCGCGTCGTCGAGCGCCAGTGAGCAGGTGACGGTGCGGGTGTCCGGAGTCTTCTTGGGCCAATAGCCCATGTCCTGGTGCCAGGCGAATACCGCGTCGGCCTTGCGCGGTTGTTTGGCCAGGAACTGGTCGTAGTCGAGCCCGATGTCGGCGCCGATCAGCTGGCTCGAGATCGCCTGAGAGCGGCGCTCGAACGGATTGCCCCGCAGATCGGGGCGGTAGACGCGCGGCAGCATGGCGTTGATGAGCGTGAACTCATCGAGGCTCTTGGCGGTACCGCTCATGTCGCAGAAATCCTTGCCCATGCCCGTGACCTCGCCACGCATGAAGGTATCGAACACCCGCTCGATCGCATCGGTCTCGGCGGCGGATACCACACCGCGCAGCACCAGATAGCCGTGGCTGCGGAAGAAGGCCACCTGCTCGGTGGACAACGCATACCCGTCGGCGGTCCGTCGATCGGTACCATCGCTGTTGCTGATGGGGACATGGATGGATTCGCCGTTCATGCGGTGTCCTTGCTACGGTTGGTCTCGAACGTGTCCGGCCGAGGAGGGTCTGTAAGCCGTGAGTCCCGGCCATTCTGCCGTTCCACCGCGGCGAAACACCGTTCCAGCGCGGCTAAATACCTGCGCTGGACGGGGGTAGGATATCGCTCAGGAGCCAGCCCATGCAGAAGACCAGGACCACCGCCCCGAAGCCCGCGACCAAGCTGTCGGAAGCGCATCTGCGCCAGTTCGCCGAGCAGGGCTACACCACGGTGCCCGAGTTCTTCAGCGCCCGCGAGGTGGCGGCCATGCGCGCCGAGCTCGAGCGTTTCCAGCACGAGGGCATGCTGCGCAACGTCTTCACCGACGGCGACGGGAAGACTCACTCGGACAAGGCAGTGAACCTGCAGATATGCCCGCTGACCTCGTGCAGCGATTTCTTCCGCGCCATGCATTTCGCGCCGCACGTGCTCGAAGCAGTGGGCGCGCTGATCGGACACCCGCTGGCGTTCCAGCTCGATCAGATCTTCCTCAAACCCGGCAACCACGGCGCCGGCACCAAATGGCATCAGGACAACGCCTACTTCAACCAACCCGATTGCACCCGGGCGGTCGGCATGTGGACGGCCCTGCATCCGGCGAACCGCGCCAATGGCTGCATGCACGTGGTCCCGGGCAGCCACGCGTCGCTCGCGCCGCACCAGCGCGACCCCAACAGCGACCACCACATCTTCGCGCCAGTGGTCCCCGAAGAGCGCGCGGTGCCGATCGAGCTGCCCGCCGGCGGCGTGCTGTTCTTCGACTACGGCACCCTGCACTGCACCACCGCCAACACCACCGCCATTCCGCGCGCGGGATTGGCGCTGCACTTCGTCAACGCCGAGCAGGTCGACGCGGATTTCTGGAAGAGTCCGATCGTCGCTCGACTGACCGGCCCCGGCGCCACCGGCGGTCTCGCCGAGTACGGCGTGAAGGTCGAAGGTACCTGGGACGAGCAGGTCGAGCGTCTGCTCGCCGAGCGAGGCTCCGCGGCGGTCAGTTCTCCTTCATGAACGGATTGATCACCAGCACCGGCTTGGTGATCTGGCCGCGGATCAGCGCCCGCGCCACGCGGCTGGTCACCGAGCTCAGGAGCGGCGCCACGATGGGCCCCAGTCCGGGGAACTGGTCGATGAGGTCGAACTTGAACTTCGGGATCAGGTAGAGCCGCAGATCGCCGTCGAAGCCGACGGTGCCCTTGATGGCGATCTTGCATGCCGGCGAGGACAGCCGCGCGACCAGCACCTGGATCTGGCTGTCGCGGAACTCGAAGCGCGCCATGGCACTGTCCTGGCCCTTGCTGTTCGAAGGATCGCCGATCAGCAGGTTGGCCAGGAGCGGCAGCTGGACGAGACTGCCCTTGGCGATCGCGAGCTCGCCGCGGCCGGTCATCAGCTGCGGATGGCGCGCTGGGATCTCGAGATCGATCCAGCCCGCGACCACGCCGTCGACATTCGCGTTGTTGCCGCCAAATTCGCTGAGCAGCGTGCCGAGGTCGACGCCGTCGACCTCGAAGTGGCAATGGTAGGAGCCGCCGTCCTTGGCGGCCTCGGTCTTCTCGCCATTGGCATCGACGTCCATCAGCAGCTCGACATGGCCCGTGACCTTGCCGCCGTACGCCGTGGCCTGGCACTCGGTGAAGCTGAGCGTGGTGCCGGCGTAGAGCGGCTTGGCCACCACGTCGCGGAAGGCGAGGCCGGCGAACTCGAGGGTGTTCGCGTGCAGCACCTCGCCGCTGATGCGCGCAGTGTAGGCGGCGGTCGAGGTCGCCGGCGCGGCGGCGGGAGCTGTCGCCTGCGGCGCTGTCGGGTCGGCACCCGTGGCGGCGCCCGCGAGCGCGCAGGCGATCAGCCAACCGCAAGGACATCGGAACCACGAGCGGGCCTTCGCCGCGGCCGTCATGCGCCGAGCTCGCGGAGACCGGATTCCGCGTCGTCGAGCGCGCGCAGGTGCGCTCGCGCGACGGCGAGCACGTCCGCCGGCGGAGCGTTGATGGCCAGCGTCTGCCACGCGGCGCGGCCAGCGCCGGCGAGCAGATGGATGCCGGCCTTCACGTCGCTGGCGAGGCGCGGATTGGCGCGCCCGAGGAAGCCGCGCAGCGACGCGGCCTGCAGCGCGCAGGCCGCGAGCATGTCGGCGGGAATCGCCGCCGCGCGGGCCTGGGCGCGAGCCAGCTCGGGCTGATCGCCCGATTTCGCCGCCGCGCTCACCGCCGCATAGGCCGCGGCATCGGCATCGGCGAGCGCGAGCAGCCCGCCTGAGGCGTCGTCGAGGCTCCTGGCGAAGGTGTCGGCCTGCTCCGAGACCGCGGCCCACTTCGGACCGGTGGTGTAGCGCGCGGCCATCGCGCCTATCGCGCATCCGATGGCGGCAGCCGCAGCGGCCGCAGCGCCGCCGCCGGGGGCGGGCGTGCGCGCCGCCAGCCGCGACACCACATCGCCCAGCGTGGAACCCGCGAGCGGAGTGGTTGCGGAGGGGGTCGGCGTGTCCTGGGGCATGTCAGCCGCTGGCGGCGTTCGCCTGCACGGCGTCCTCATCGACCTCAGGCACGCGCTCGATGCGCGCGCCGAGCTTGCGCAGGCGCTCCTCGATGCGTTCGTAGCCACGATCGATGTGGTAGACGCGGCTGATGCGGGTCTCGCCCTCGGCCGCGAGCCCGGCGATGACCAGTGCTGCCGATGCGCGCAGATCGCTGGCCATGACCTGGGCGCCGCACAGGCGATCGACGCCCTGGATCACCGCTTGGCCGTTGGAGACGGTGATGGTGGCGCCCATGCGCTTGAGCTCGGCGGCCGCCATGAAGCGGTCGGGATAGATGCGCTCGGTGACGATCGAGGTGCCGTCGGCGACCGCCATCAGCGCCATGGTCTGCGACTGCACGTCGGTGGGGAAGGCCGGATACGGCAGGGTGGTCAGCTCGCACGCCTTGGGACGCGCGCAGGGCACCACCTTCATCGAGGTGCCCTTGCGCTCGACGCCGACGCCCATCTGGCGCATCACGTCGATGACCGCCAGCAGATGGTCGGCGCGGCCGCCGGTGACGGTGATTGGCGAACGCGTGATCGCCCCGGCCATCAGGAAGGTCGCGGTCTCGATGCGGTCGGGGATCACCGACCAATTCGCGGCCTTGAGCTTCTTGACCCCGTGGATGGTGATGCGCGGGCTGCCGGCGCCTTCGATCTTCGCGCCCATCGCGATCAGGCAGTTGGCGAGGTCGACCACCTCGGGCTCGCACGCCGCGCATTCGATCACCGTGGTGCCGCGCGCCATGACCGCAGCGCACATCACATTGTCGGTAGCGAGCACCGAGCTGCCGAACTTCCCGCCGAGGTAGATCTCGGTGCCCTTGAGGCCGCCCTTCGGGGCCTTGGCGCTGATGTAGCCCTTGTCGAGCGAGATGATCGCGCCCAAGGCCTCGAGACCACGCAGGTGGAGATCGATCGGCCGCTCGCCGATGACGCAGCCGCCGGGCAGGCTGACGATGGCCTCGCCACGAGCCGCCAGCAGGGGGCCGAGCACGCAAACGCCCGCGCGCATCTGCTTCACCAGCTCGTACGGGGCGGTGCTGTTGTAGGTGTCGATGAGCTTGGTCTGGACCTCGCGGCCCTCCCAATGGGTCTCGATGCCGAGGGTATTCAGGATCTTGACCTGGGTCTGGATGTCGCGCAGGTGCGGGATGTTCCGGAACGTGCAGCGCTCCGGAGTCATGATGCTCACCGCGAGGATGGGCAGCGCGCTGTTCTTGGAGCCCGAGACCGCGATCGAGCCCGCGAGCTTGCGCCCGCCCGAAATGACGAAGCTGTCCATGACCGCAGGCTATGGGACATGGCGTCGCGGGCCAGCGCCGGATCCGGCCGTGGCCGACCCTGGACGGCCATCAGCGTTTCGGCGTCGCCAGGGTCAGGAACGGCGCGGCCAGCGTCGCGGCGAAGGCGATCAGGAAGAATGTCTTCACCATGGTGCCGGCGACCACGGTCGCGAAGGCTCCGGCGATCCCGCCATGCATGAGCCCCGCAGAAAGGTCGGAGGTCATCGAGTGCGGAGGCGTCCGGCAAACACCTCCGAGCCTGGCCCGCCATGCGCCGTGCCGCCGGGCACGCGTGTCGAAAGGCGCCGCCCGCATTGGCGGTGTGCCAAGACCGGGTACGCTGCACGGATGGCCGGTCCCGCTGACATCGAGGCACGGACGCTGGCGATCGGCCGAGAGCTGTTCGCGGCCACCCGGCGCCACCATCCGCGCCTGCTGTCGCGGGCGTGGATCGACGATCGCGCCATGGCCTGGACGATGCGGGACGATCGCCTCAAGGCCCAACTCTTCCGCTTCGTCGACGCCCTGCCCGGACTGCGCACCCGCGCCGAGATCGCGACCCATCTGCGCGAATACCTCGAGCCGGTCGTGGCGGGACTGCCCGGCCGCGCCGCTCGCGTCTTCGGCGGATTGCTGGCGGCGACGCGCCGCGAGCCGTCCATGGCCGCGCTCGCCGCCTGGGCGGCGACCGTGGGATCGCGGCAGCTGGCACGTAAGTTCATCGTCGGCTCGGACGTGCGCGAGACGGTGGCGGCGGTGGCCCGTCTGCGCGGTGGCTCGCTCGCCTTCACCGTCGACCTGCTCGGCGAAGCCATCCTCTCCGAGGCCGAGGCCGACCGTTACCAGGGCGCCTACCTGGCGCTGATCGCGGCGCTCGCCGATGCCGCGTCCGGCTGGGCGGACGATGCGCTCCTCGATGGCGACGGCAGCGTGCCCGTACCGCGCGTGAACGTGTCCATCAAGTTGTCGGCGCTCACCTGCCGCTTCGAGCCCTGCGATCCGGTGGGCACCAGCCGACGGGTTCTCGCCCGACTGCGCCCGATCCTGGAACTGGCCCGCGCGCGCGGAGTCTTCGTCAACGTCGACATGGAGCAGTCGGCGTACAAGCCCACGACCATCGCCATCTTCAAGAAGGTACTCGAGGAGCAGGCCTTCCGCGACTGGCCCGACGTCGGCATCGCCATCCAGGCGTACCTGCGTTCGAGCGACACCGATCTGTCTGATCTGCACGACTGGGCTGAACGCCGCGCCGCGCCAGTGTGGATCCGCCTGGTCAAGGGCGCCTACTGGGATTACGAGTGCGCGATGGCGGCGCAGAACGGCTGGCGGCCGCCGGTGTTCACCGGCAAGGCCGCCACCGATGCCAGCTATGAACGCCTGGCTGGCTATCTGATCGAACGCCGCGAGGTGCTGCGTCCAGCGTTCGCCAGCCACAATGCTCGCTCGATCGCCAAGGTGCTGGCCCTGGCCGAGGCGGCGAAGGTCCCGCAACGTGGCATCGAGTTCCAGATGCTCTACGGCATGGCCGGCCCGCTGGCGCGCGCGCTGATCGAACGCGGCGAGCGCGTGCGCGTCTACGCTCCCTTCGGCGACTTGCTGCCCGGCATGGCCTACCTGGTGCGCCGGCTGCTCGAGAACACCTCCAATCAATCATTCGTGCGCGCGGGCTTCCTCGAAGGCCTGCCAGAGGAGCACCTGCTCATGGACCCAGCGACCGCCTCCGCCCAGACCTCACGGATCCGCCTCGATCGCTTCACCAACGAGCCGCCGCTGGATTTCTCGCTGCCGGCTCCGCGCGCAGCCATGGCGGCTGCGCTCGCCGCGGTAGCCGGGCGGCTCGGCCGCGATTACCCGCTGGTGATCGGCGGACAGGCGGTGACCACCCCGAACGTCATCGAGTCCCTCGATCCCTCGCACCGGCGCACGGTGGTGGGCAGGGTGGCGCGCGCCGGCGCCGCCGAGGCGCGCCGCGCGGTTGACGCCGCCGCGGCGGCCTTCCCGGCCTGGCGAGACGCGCCCGCCAGCACGCGGGCCGAGCTGCTGCGGCGCGTCGCGGGGGTGCTCGCCGCGAGGCGCTGCGAGATCGGCGCGTGGATCGTGCGCGAGGTGGGCAAGAGCTGGCGCGAGGCCGACGCCGACGTCGCCGAGGCGATCGATTTCTGCCGCTATTACGCGCTCGGCGCCGAGGCCCTGGCCGCGCCGCGACGCATCGATCTCCCTGGCGAGGAGAACGATCTGGTGCACGAACCGCGCGGCGTCGCGGTGGTGATCGCGCCGTGGAACTTCCCGCTCGCCATCCTCTGCGGCATGGCCGCCGCGGCGCTCGCGACCGGCAACACCGTGGTGATGAAGCCCGCCGAGCAGTCGCCGGTGGTGGCGTCGCTGCTGATGGAGGCGTTCGCCGAGGCCGGCTTCCCAGCCGGAGTGGTGAACTACCTGCCCGGACTCGGCGAGGAGGTGGGCCCGGCGCTCCTGGACCATCCCGCCACCGCCATCATCGCCTTCACCGGCTCGCAGCAGGTCGGCCTGGCGATCAACCGCCGCGCCGCCGAGCCCATGCCCGGACGCGATCACGTGGTGCGGGTGATCGCCGAGATGGGTGGCAAGAACGCGATCATCGTCGACGACGACGCCGACCTCGACGAGGCGGTGGCCGGGGTCATGCACAGCGCCTTCGGCTACCAGGGCCAGAAATGCTCGGCGTGCTCGCGCGCGATCGTGCTTGCGGGTGTGCACGACGCCTTCCTGGCGCGGCTGGTCGAGGCGACGCGCGGCTGGGAGCTGGCTCCAGCCGAGGACCCCGCGCACGGCATCGGGCCGCTGATCGACGACGAGGCGCGCATGCGGGTGCTCGCGGCGGTCGCGCGAGGCAAACGCGAGGCGCGCCTGGTGTTCCCATCCGACGGCGACCAGCTCGGAGGTGCCGGCGGCCTGGCCGACGAGGGGCACTACGTCGCGCCCCACATCTTCGCGGATGTGCGCCCGGAATCCTTCCTCGCCCAGGACGAGATCTTCGGCCCGCTGCTGGCGGTGGTGAAGGCGCGCGATCTCGACCATGCCCTGGCGATCGCCAACGGCACCCGCTACGCGCTCACCGGCGGCTGCTATTCGCGCAGCCCGACCACGCTCGAACGCGTGCGCCGTGAATTCCGCGTGGGCAACCTCTACCTGAACCGCCGCATCACCGGCGCGCTGGTCGGGCGCCAGCCCTTCGGCGGCTACAAGCTCTCGGGCATCGGCAGCAAGGCGGGAGGGGACGAATACCTGCTGCAGTTCGTGGTGCCGAGAACCATCACCGAGAACACCATGCGCCATGGTTTCGCGCCAGAGCGCGGTGCGCCTGGCGTCGACAACGGAGCCAGCGGCGGCGACATGTGACGTTCGCCCAGGACGGAGCGTTCTGGGGGTCAGCTCACGCAACGGAAAAAATTGTCACGGGAACCTGAACACGACCAAGATCTACCTGCGCATGGTTCCCGGCCAGTTGGCCCAGTCTTACGAGCAATACATGCCTGATATCGCGGTGGGTCTGTGATCACCGCCACGACCCCGAGCATGCCACCCGGGGCGCCAGCAGTCCTGTTCACCAGGGGCTTCCTTTCACCGAGCACACGGTCAGGATGCGCAGCGTTGGAGGGATCGGCAGTCGTTTCCGCCCCGTATTCATCGCTGGACCGCCCAGCGATACGCGCGGAGCGTCGTCTCCCCACAGCCGGGATGCAGGGCATGACCCACGCTGAAGGCCACCGGCAGCACCCGTCCCCGCCGAAGACCGGCGGGCATGTCGAAGCGTGGCCGGACAGCTTGGTCGCGGATCTGCCGACCGAAGACTGGATGGCGATCCATGTGCTGCAGCGACGGGCGCCATGGTTGAGCGCAACGCTGAGGCAACACGGCATTCCTGGCATGCTGTTTTATCAGCGACGCACCAGCACCACTAGCACCGGTGCCATCGTCGAACGCCTCTCGCCGTTGCTGGGCGGGTGGATGTTCGTCCAGGGCGCCACCCGCGCTCAGGTCTAGGACATCGATCACCGCATGCATATCCTGCCGATTCGGCAGCCACTGGTGCTCGTGCGCGAATTGGGCGACCTCATCGCCCTCGTGCGGCGCAGTGGTGGCGACCTCCTCGAAGAACCGACGCTCCAACCCGGGATGCGCGTCCGTCTGACCGCCGGGACCATGCAGGGACTGTGCGGAGTCATCCTCCGCCGTCAGGGGACGTCGCGGTTGGTGGTGAACGTATCCGCAATGGGAACCAGCGTCGCCGTCGAAGTGCCCGCGTACGTGGCGGAAACCGCTGAGCCGATCGATCTCCCGCTCGACCATGGAATCTGAACCTGAGATGAGTCGAGCAGGATCGGTTGGCGGGTTGGCGATAGTTGGCGATCGGGGTTTCGCCACCGGTAACGCGCGACAGGAACACGACATGACACGGGTTGGCGAGATCGCGCCGTCGGTCACGTACGATGGACGCCTCGGCTCGGAGCCGAGCTGCCGCATCGTCAGCGTGAATATTCGCCCGTGGACTCCGAGCCATCACCCAAGCAGCGGCGTTCGCCCACAAAAATCAGGACATGGGAACACAAAGGGCCGGTCCGCTCGCTACCCGGTTGCCAGCTACGGGAAGAGGACGGTATTAGCTTCTAACGGGACAACAGTGCTCCCGGAGTCTAGCGTGGACAGCCAGATCGGATTTACGGGGCGGTACCATGATGAGGAGACTGGACTGGTGTACTTTAGGGCGCGGTACTATGAGCCGGTGCTGGGGCGGTTCGTTAGCAGAGACCCGATTGAATACGATGGCGGAGGCATGAGTCTTTACTGCGGCTATTTCGTTCCAATTGATTCGGATCCGACGGGATTTGGGGTGTCAGTAGAATTAGAAACTGGTGGATCAGACCCGAGCAATCCCGTTTCTGGCACAGGATATTCATATGTTGACGTAACAAGTCAGGACGGGGCGCTTGGTGAATCAATACTGCCAGTGAGCAAGCGTAAGGTCACGTGCACTTGCGATTCATGTCCTACTTCAGGAGGAGGAACTCTTACCCCTGCGGGTTACGAATGCCCATTAATGATCCCGCAATTTAAGATAACTTGCAAAATAACTGCTGCGGCACACATATACCTTGATCCACGATTCGCTCGTCATGACATCGGTTCTAATACAAAAGCAGGAGTATATGGGCACGAACAGAGACACTTACTGGATTACCTTCAACACTTGAACGATATTGGTAATAACGCCTGGAATCAATTCCCGTACGAAGACAAAGATAAATGTGTTAGCTACTCTGATTGTGATAAAAACAAAAAAACTATTCAGGATGCTTTAGAGAAGGAGGTAAAGGCATATGTGCCCGGTGGACACGCGCCGGCACCCGGAGTGCCCGAGGATCCAGGCAGAGGCCAATATCAAGTCCCGCCAGTGAACTCCGTTCAGTACCCGCTTATAGGCACTATGCCTCCTACAGAAACACTCTTTGGCCATTAAAACGGGGGATTCATGGAAAATTATCGTGCTTCTTCTCCCAAGAGAAAGTTCTGGTTTGCACATCTAGGAATTTGGATCGCGATACTTACCGTTATTTCCTGCGTCAGAGACCAAAGTAAGTATATTAAATTGGACGACGAATCTTGCCTAATTGTAAAATCATGCATTGCTCGGCATTACAACGAATCCATTCTCTTGGTTGATGAGACCTGTAGTAAAATCGTTCATGATCGTTCATTCTCGAACGTACAAGATTATATTCACACCGAGGATCCTGAGTTAGCTAGAAATGGCGTGGGAATTGAAATTATTGATGATTACGTGAAGAAAAATTATAGGGCATCATCGCTTCGTGAGTGCGATAAAATTCAAGTGGATTTTATAGGAAAAAAAGCTTATGATGAGCTTGACAATGGAGCGCCAGTCGATGCACAGGCCGGTAGCATTCGTCCGGGTAAAAGGTGCTTTATGAAAATATCGAATGTTGGGTGGACAAAAAATCATGATTTTGCTGCCATATCATATTCACTCTTGGGCGACCGGGGTGCGATCGAGATTTATCGAAAAGAGAACGGCAACTGGGAATATTTTTTTTCAATTCTTCCCTGGGTATCCTAGCCCGTATTGTGAATTTATTCAGATAGCCTCACGATAGTAGAAATTGAGCGTCTTCCCAAGGCCCAGGCGTGTAGTCTCAAAATACTAGATGCCGCTACGGCAGTGTATCCTCGCGCACGTTACCGATGGCAAGCTCACCATCACTACCGCCACGGGGGCGCTGCATCCCAAGCTGTGTTGGATCGAGATCGGGAAGGTGGGAACGTCGGTGACGACGGCCGAACAGAGAGCCGTCTCAGCCATGGTCACCTATGCGACGTCGCAGACTGGGGCGCCGTCGTTCCCGCCGGCGCAGCCGTCGCCCAGGCAATATGCGTTTGGCGGCTATGTGGATGATGCGTACGGCCGCAGGACGGTGTTGGCCTCGAATGGAACCACGGTCCTGACGGGCTCGGCCATCGGGAACCAGATCGGGTTCACTGGAAGGTATGAGGACAGCGAGACGGGGCTGACTTACTTCCGCGCACGGTACATGAGTTCGACGCTGGGACGATTCATCAGCCGAGACAAGGTAGAGTATTCTAACGGATTAAATCAATACGCGAGCTACTTCGTCCCCAATTTTCTTGATCCAAGTGGAAACATTTCAATTATTTTCTCGTTAACTGAAAATTCGCAGGATCAAGCTGGAGCGGATACAGAAATGTCGTTTTCAGCTTCTGCAGTGAGCCCGCAGTCAACATCGGAGTGCCCATGTTGCGTTAAAACGTTCTGGAGACAATATTTTCGGGAGTGGGCAGTCACCTTTTTCCCTTTCACTGACGCAGTGTGGGGCACTCCATTTAACAACTACGACCCAAACATTACTACTGCACCTTGGTCTCTAGATCACGGGTCAAGCTATCCATATCAAACGACTACTACGTCCTCGGGAACCTTGGGAAATTTCACCACAATAGCGATGACTGATAATCCATCAATTACCGGTAGCTTGGGAAACACAAATATTGCGTTCCAGCAGGACTTCATGGCGCAATTAATTTGTACAAAAAAGGATAATACAGAGGTGGCCCTCTCTGAGCCAATTTATTGGAGTCACTCGTACGACAAAAGACGAGTCCCCAGACACACGTGGTCTCCAACTGGAGGAGGAATTTCTCAAGTTCAAGATTACAGATGTGAAGACTCAGTTTCGCCGACTGTTCCTAATGCTCAATCGCCATCGGGGGGTGACGTGACCACGGTAAATCGGACCACTTGGCTTGAGAGAAACTGCCCTTACGAAAAAGGCAGGAGACCCCATGAAGGGCAAGCGCTTCACCGAGGAGCAGATCATCAAGGTGCTGAAGGAGGCGGAGGCCGGGAAGCCTG
>JBBRLJ010000030.1:0-72086 GCA_038231435.1 Planctomycetota bacterium | reverse complement strand
TTTTATTAATTGCTCACTCCCATGTCCCGAAGGACATGGGGTGGTGACTTCCTCAACCCTTGCGGATCGATTCCGTCATCGGCCGCCGAAGCGGCCGATTGGATGCATCTCTTGCTACAGCTATTGATTTGTCAATGCGCCCGAATGATTCGGGCTCCCGATTTATGGGACATCGAATCCTAGGGCCCTTTCGGGCTCTTGAATTCTGCGTCCCATGCCATCAGGGGGGTCGCACAGTATGTAGGGCTCGAAGCCATGTCAAGGCCACCAACTGCCGTCGTGTCGAGGCCTTATCGACGCCACGCCTGCGAGGAGGCCAAGGGTGCTCGGTCTCCAGGGCCTTGTCCTGGATCTCCATGCTGGCGCCTCACTTGAGCTTGTTGGCCACGTACTCCATGAGCGCCTTCTGCCACAGATCGACGGCCTTCTCACGCGTCCCCTGGGCCTTGATCATGTCGTCCATGAAGATGCGCTCGAAGGCCTTGGCGCCATCCTCACCGTGCCGCAGGGCGGTGAAATACTCGCGGAAACGCTTCAGGCCGCAGCTCTTGTGCTTGCACATAGTCGGGTCCGGCGAGCAGGTGCCGAAGACCCAGAAGCTGGTCATTGCGAACACTTCGCCATAGGCCGCGGCAGAGATGAAGCCGTGGTGGTCGAGGTACTGGTCGAGCGGGCTGAGCGTCGATTTCAGCTGCTCATAATCACGCTTGAGCTCGTTGATGCGCCCGGTCGGCGAGCGGATCTGGAATTCGCCGCCCTGGAAGACGCCGGATTCGAAGTACACCGCGAGGCCTTCGTTGATCCAGGTGGGGATGTGATCGCTGCCGTTGCAGGTGACGTGCAGGAATTGGTGCGAACATTCGTGAGCCATGACGTGCTCGACGCTGAACTCGGGCCCGCCGATCGCACCGCTCTCCTCGTACACCCACAGCGACAGCAGCGACGGAACGAAGAAGCCGCCGACGATCGAGTTCGGGCCGCTGGGGATCGCGTTGTCGTGGGCCGCCGACGCGGTCTGGAATTCGCGATAGGTATTGAAGATGTGCACCTCGAACTTGTACGGCGGCAAGGCGTCGGGCTCGTAGACCTTGCTGTAGGCACGGAACAGGGCTTCGACGTATTGTCCATGCTGCAGCAGCCGCTGCGGGCTGAAGTCGGTGGTGACGTGGTAGTGTTCGGTCTCGATCTCCCACGAGTTCTTCCATGCGACCGGTTCATTCTTCAATCCGGGAGCGGACAGCTTGCCCGACGGATCGACGACCTTCCCGGTACGGCAGTGGAACTCTCGCCAATCGATCAGGCGCGCTTTTTTCTCTGGTTTATCGCCTTTTTTCAGCTTTTTGCCGGTAGAGAGGATCTCGAACGATTCGAGGATCTTGCGATTGTCGCTGTCGAGCTTGCCCTTGAGCACTAGGCCAGAGATGCGCTCTCCGTGCTTGATCACCAGGGCGCACCTGGCATCCGCCTCGCCGATGATCGCGACGAATCCATCATCGGCCCACTTGGGATCGGCGAACGGGCGCGTCGGAGAAGCGCCGTAGTATTCGAAGTCCTTCCAGCCCAGCTCGGCCTTGGCTTCGCGGTCGCCGATCGCGGACAGTTTCGGATCGTTCCCGAACTCCGTCAGCTCCGTGGGGCCGAAACTGAATTCGTGGATGTCGGGAGCATCGTCCTTGTCCTTGCTCGCCTTGGGCACCAGGAGGATGTGCTTGACGCCCTTGTCGTCGGTAGCCTCGATCTTCTCGTACGAGGTCTCGAGCGTGCGCTCGCGCCTCAGGTCGCCTTTGTACTGATCGATCGGAAACATGGCGTACGGATAGCTGAAGGACACGCCCGCCTTCGCGTCGCAGAACACGCGCGAACGCATGACCCACTGCGGATCGTCCTGGGCGCCCAGGGCCGCGAGGCCGACCAGCATGGCGAGGAAAATGCGCGTGGGGTGCATGGGATATCCAGGTACGAGCGTAAGAGACCGGTGCTGGCGAGATCTATCTGGAAGGAAGCGATCAGGTGGAGTGTACAGCCCGCCGGAAAGGCGCACGGACCAGGGTATAAGCGGCTAGCCCTACCAATGTAACGGTTCCTTGCCGGGCATGCCTGGCCGCTCGCGGACGAGCCTGGGCACCAGGTATCCAGGCAGTTCGGCCGCGACGTCGCGCATGATCCCCATGGCGCGCTCGTCCTCGACCAGGAAATGCGCCGCGCCTTGGACACGATCGAGCACATGCAGGTAGTAGGGCATCACGCCGGCACCGAACAGCCGCTCGGACAGCTCGACGATGATGGCCGCGGCGTCGTTGACGCCCGCCAGCAGCACGGACTGGTTGAGCACCAGCACTCCCGCGGCGCGCAGGCGGGAGCACGCTCCCACCACGCCCGGCGCGAGTTCGCGCGGGTGATTGGCATGGATGACCACCACCGGATGCAGGCGCGTGGCGCCCAGCCAGTCGATGCAATCCGCGTCGACGCGCTCGGGCAGCACCACCGGCAAGCGCGAATGCACGCGCAATCGCGTCAGATGCGGGATGTTCGCTGCATCCCGCGCGATGGCGGCCAGCTGCTCGTCGGGCAGCATCAGGGGATCGCCGCCCGAGAGGATGAGTTCGTCGATGCTGGGATCGCGCGCGATCTCCTCCAGTGCCGCGTCCCACCAGCGGCGGCCGCGGGGCAGATCGGTGTAGGGGAAATGCCTGCGGAAGCAGTAGCGGCAATGGACGGCGCACGCGCCTGTGGTCACCAACAGGGCCCGCCCACGGTATTTGCGCAGGAGTCCGGGTACTGGACTGCAGCCGGATTCGAACAGCGGATCCGTCGAATAGCCGTGGGCTGGCGAAGCCTCCTCAGCGAGCGGAACGATCTGTCGCAGCAGCGGGTCGGATAGATCCCCGGAGCGCATCAACGCCGCGAAGCCACGCGGAACCAGCAGTGGAAACAGACGGGCCGAGGCCAGCGCGGCCGGGAGCGCGTCCATGGGCAAGGCGAGTAGGCGCCAGAGCTCCGCCGGATCGCGGATGGCCTGGGCGAGGAGCGCCTGCCACCGCGGCTCCCCGCGAGCGCTGGCGCCCACGGCAGAGCCCGCTACCGTGTCGCCCTCATTCGCGCCGGGACGGCCGATCATCGGCCTGATCCCGTCGCCGGCATCCGAGGGGACTCCATGGGCACCATGAACATCGGCGACGTCAGCAAGGGCACCAAGCTCATCTTCGAGAACGCTCCATGGCTGGTGCTCGAGGTCAACTTCGTGAAGCCTGGGAAGGGTAACGCCTTCTACAAGATCCGCGTACTCAATCTCCTCACCGGCAACACGCTCGAGAAGACCCTGCGCGGCGGCGAGAAGGTGGAAGGCGCCGACGTCAGTGACTCCGAGATGCAGTTCCTCTACTCGGATGCGAACGGTTACGTCTTCATGGACAAGCAGTCCTTCGAGCAGATCACCGTGCAAGCCAAGGCGGTGGGCGCGGACAAGGACTTCCTGCTCGAGAACATGGACGTCTCGGTGACCCTGTGGAACGGCGAACCGATCGCCCTGCGCCTGCCGAATACCGTCACCATGGAAGTGAAGTACACCGAGCCCGCCGTGAAGGGCGACACCCAGAGCCGGGTGATGAAGCCGGCCAAGCTGCAGACCGGCGCCGAGATCCCGGTGCCGATCTTCGTCGCCACCGGCGACATGATCATGATCAACACCCAGACCCGCGAGTACGCTGGACGCGCGAAGTAGGGACGGGAACCAGGCGCGAGCCTCGGTCGGCGCCCGTGCTTCCCATGGGATCCGTTTTACGGCGACCATCCCGCTTGGACGGCGATCGCTTCCTTTGGTTCACGGCTTCTAGTCGGTGGGCCACGACTCGCCGACGGGTGCCCAAGGAGGCTTCCGAAATCGCTTCGCGATCCTCCGGACATCGTGCTCTGCCCTGCATCGCTCGAAGACGGCGGAAGCATCCACCGGGTTCTCGGCTCGCGCCATATCGGATCGATTACGCATGAGCACGCACGGCGCATCGTCGGAGTGGCGGCCACGGGCGACCTTCGAGACGCTGCGCCGCCGTGCGGCGATGGTCGACGCGACGCGGCGTTTCTTCGCCGCGCGCGGCGTGCTCGAGGTCGATACGCCGGTGCTGCAGGGTGGCGCGAATCTCGATCCGGGAGTCACCCCGTTCACGCTCCAGGTCGATCGCACCGCGCGCTTCCTTCCCACCAGTCCCGAGCATCCGCTCAAGCGCCTGGTGGCGGCCGGTCGTGGGCCGTTGTGGACGCTCGCTCCTGCGTTCCGCCGCGACGAGCGCGGAGCGCGCCACCAGCCCGAGTTCCGCATGCTCGAATGGTACCGTCCAGGCTGGGGCGACGCGCAGCTGCTCGGCGAGGTGCTGGAGCTGTTCGACGCCATCGCAGCGTGGGGCACCGCGCACGAGATCCTGAGCTGGCGCGACGCATTCGTGAAGCACGCGCGGCTCGATCCGATCACCGCAGACGACGCCGCACTGCGCAGCGCCATCGGCGAGGCCGCCACCGCCGCGCATGATCGCGGCGAGCTCCTCGATCTCCTGCTCGCCACGCGTGTCGAGCCTCATCTCGGCCGCGGCACCCTCACCGTGATCAACGACTACCCGGCCGAACGCGCCGCGCAGGCGCGCGTGCGCCGCGGCGCCGATGGCCGCGACTGCGCCGCGCGCTTCGAGATCTACCGTGACGGCGTGGAACTCGCGAACGGCTACTGGGAACTCACCGATGCCGCCGAACTCGGGCACCGCCTCGACGCGCAGCTCGCCCAACGCGCTGACGCATCGCTCGCCCGCGACCCCCGTTTCGACGCCGCGATGTCCGCTGGCCTTCCCGCCTGCTCTGGAGTCGCCGTCGGCTTCGACCGCGTCGTCATGCTCGCCCTCGGCTTGGCCACGGTCGCTGAAACCATGGCTTTCCCCTGGGATATCGCCTAGTATTCCTCGAATTCTTACCACTAGAATCCGCGAGGACCATTATCGCCGGATCACGGGTGACGCCAAGGCGGCGATCCCGAAGCGGTAGTCGTCTTCCTACCGCGCAACCGCGAGCGGTGAGCCAACGCTGGCATCCCCCATGAGAATGGCCGCAGCTAACGCGAGGTCGCCACCGGCAGGGAGTCGCTCTCCTGGCTCTGCATGCGCAGGCGCTGGATATATTGGCGCAGCACGCGGTTCGACAGCGAGATATCCGACACGCGATGCTTCAGATCGCAGGTGCAATTGTAGATCAGGCTGTCGAAGGTGATGTCGCCGGTGGTGATGAAGCCGCGCCGATCGTTGGCCGCGATCGCCTTCAGCAGCGTACGCTGGCTGACCAGCGGATCCTTGATGCCCTTGATCGCCCACGAGAACGGATGGCTGCCGGTGACCACCTCGTAGACCATGATCGCCCAGCTGTAGACGTCTCCGCGCGGATCGACCAGGCTTTCCTTCTCGCCGGTGAGCGCCCAGAACGCCTGCTCTGGGCTCGCGTACTTGGGCGTGAGCAGCACCGTCTCCTTGCTCGATCGCCGGCTGCGCCAGCGCGCGATGCCGAAGTCGGCGATCTTGCCCTGACCCGGCGCGAAGATCAGGATGTTCTGCGGCTTGATGTCGCGATGGGTGACGAAGTGGTCGTGCGCTTCCTTGATGCCCTCGGTCGCCGAGGCCAGGGCCTCGAGCAGGCTGACGCGGTCGAAGCCTGGCAGCGTACGCCGGTGCTTGAGCACCCGGTCGAGGCTGCCGAAACGCGCGCGCTCAGTGATCATGAATGGCAACAGCTTGATCGGGAAGAACTCGGACAGCTCCTCGGCGAGGTCCACCGGCAGGTCGGCATCGCCGTATTCGATCACCTGCAGAATGGCCTTGCTGCGGCGCGAGAGGATCATGGTCTTCTCGCACTCGACCTTGAAGGCGCCGAAGGCGGCGATCGCGTCGCCGACATCGTCAACCGTGGGCACGAAGATCTTGACCGCGACCTCCTCGCCGTGGTACAGCCCGCCGTAGACCAAGGTTTCCTTACTGGCCTTGGCCAGCGGCTCGACCAGTTGGATCTGCTGGGCCAGGAACACCTCTTTCAGCGTCGCCTCGAAAGCCGCCTGGTGGACGTGCCGACGCCTGAGGGAGTCGCTGGTGCCGGGCTGGGCCGTCGTCGTATCGTGATCCATGGCCTCCCGCTCGGTCATCGCCGCATTCTTGGGGGCCAGCCGGTGAGGACAACCCTTTCACCCCGTACAGTCATGAATCCACCACTCACGAACGTTGCAGATAGGTCAAACGACTTGTAGTCCAATCGCCGTATCTGCAGATAACCCGTCCAAATAGTGCGTACGTTTCCCCTCCCACCTCCGATGGGACCCGAATACGACAGATACCGATGCCGATGTAGCGTAAGCCAGCGAGCGCTCCACGCGCCCCTATGCTTGGCGAGCTGAATGGCAGTGCAGGTGGCACCGTTCGAAATAATCAGGTCGAAATGAGGCGATCCATGGCCACGATGGGCCAGGATGCTAGCGCGGCGCAGCATGCCGTGCGTGCACGGCCGCGACTCCGCCGCCGGTCGGGCCTTTCTCGGCGATTAGCCGACGCCAATCGGCCTCGCTCAAGACCTCCGATTCCTCGATCAGCATCACCGGGATGCCCTGGTCGATGCGGTAGGCCCGTCGGGTCGCTCCATCAGTCGATACCAGCTTGCCCTGCACGTAGGTGAGTGGAACGCGCGCTTGCGGGCAGACGAGCAGGTCGAAGAGGTCTTGATCGATCGGTAGCTGGTCGTCCGTGCTCATGTGAAGCTCCTACGCGGTCTAGCCACGGGGTTTGCATGCATTGTGCATGCTCATTTGCATGAGTGCGGACCCGGGTACCGTGTGGGTCTATGGTCCCACGCCCCCAGGGCCCACCAGAACCGGCCATCAGCGCTCCGCGGCAAGTTACGATCATCGGCCACAACAGTCAAATCATGCCGACGGTGGGCTTCTTCGTCGCCGGCGGCATCCCTGTCCAGGTCTACACTGCCAACAGCGCGCTGGTCGACCAACTCGCACCTTATCCCGGGGTGCATGCCACCCTGGTATCCGCCTCCTACGAGGACCGCCCGCGCGACCTGCCCGAGCCTCCGTACTTCATCGGCGTCGAGGACATCGCGCTGGCGGAGCGGATCCGCGGCTGGCTGCCTCCGACCATGGCGCAGTTCCTGGTGCGGCGCGAGCACCGTCGCCAGACACGTCCGCGGGGCTTCTTGTCCCTGCTGCCGCCGCAGGCGGACAACCGCCAGCAGGTGCTGAGGCGCCTGAGCGCGCTGCGCCGCGTCGACACCCTCATGGACCTGGCCCGCGGCAAGCGCCAGCCACTGATCCTCATGTACGGCGATCCCGATCCCGATGCCGTCGGCGCCGCGCTCGGCCTGGCCGCGATCTGGAAGGCCGCCGATACCACCCCGCTGATCCGCTACACCGGCGAGGTCCAGCGCTACCAGAACAAGCTCCTGATGTCCTGGCTCAAGCACCCGATCGAGCAGCTGCGCGCATCCGAGCAGGAGGACGCAGACCTGATCGCGGTGGTGGACGCGCAGCCGGGATTCTGGCGCGAGAACCCCCCGCGCGCGCACGTGGTCATCGACCACCATCCGCGCCGCGACGACACCACCGCGCCATACCTCGACCTGCGCGAGGATTACGGCGCGACCTCAACCATCCTCACCGAGTACCTGTCCGACGCCGACCTGCCGGTCAATCGCCAGCTCGCCACCGCGCTGCTGTACGGCATCGTCACCGACACCGACGACCTCAAGCGCAACGCCTCGAGCGCCGACATCCGCGCCTTCGACCTGCTGCATACCCGGGCCGACCGCAATTTCATCGCCCGACTCGAGAAGAGCCAGGTGCCGATGTCGATGCTCGACTACATCGCCTGGGGCATCAGCCATCGCGTGGTCTACCGCGAAATGGTGCTCATCCATTTCGGCAAGGTCCCCACTGTCGACATCTGCGTGCAGATGGCCGACCTGGTGCTGCTGACCTGCGGCATCACCTGGGTGGTGTGCGCCGGCGTGCACGAAGGCCGCCTGATCGCGGTCTTCCGCGGCGATGGACATCGCCAAGACGTTGGCAAACGTGCGACCCTGGCGTTCGCGAAGATCGGCTCGGCCGGCGGCCACCGCACCATGGGCCGCGCTGAAGTGCCGCTCGACGGCGCGAGCGTCTCCGACTCGATCGAACTGCTGGTGAACAACCTGTTCCGGCGCATGAGCCCGTCGCGCCGCAACCGCTTCATCCGCATCCTCAAGGGCCACTTGCAGGCGCGCCGCCCCACCGATCCCGACGAATTCGAGCTCGCTTCATGAACGGATCGGCGTGGCTCGAGCCCTTCATCGGCTCGATCGTGGTGTGCGATCTCGATGAATTCTACGTCGTCATCGGCACCCTCAGCGCCGCGAGCGAGCACCACGTCGAATTCACCGCGGCCGATCTGCACGATCACCGCGAAGCCAACAGCACCAAGGAGGTCTACGTGCTCGAGACGCGGAAGATCGGCGTGCGCGTGAACCGCGCCCATGTCGCCGTGCCGCTCGCACGCCTGGTGGCGATCAGCCGCATCGCGGACGTTTCGCCATGAGAACCGCTTGGGTGGCCCTGCTCGTCTCAGCGGTCGCATGGGTGTCGGGCAATGTGCTGCTGGTGGCCATGGCCAAACCGCTGTTCGCGCACGCCCCGGGCGAGCACGGCGGCGGTGGGCGCGATTTCAGCTCGCACTACGCCGCCGGCGCGGTGTTCGGCGACCTGCTATCGGTGTGGAGCACCATCGTCACCGCGGCGCTGCTGCCGGTCCTGGCATTCGCGGCGGTGGCCGCAGCCGTCGCCGCCATGAAGAGCGGCAGGAAGCTTCCCGCCTACCTACTGCTGATCGCCACGCTCATCGCAGCCGCCTGCCACGTGTGGAGCGCGACGATCATCGCCAACGCCAACCAGCTGCTCGCCGCACTGCTCAGCGGCGCGGCCGAGGGCTCGGAATGGACGCGCTTCCACCTGCTGCACCGCGAGTCGCAGGGCTCGATGGGCGCCGAGACCCTGTTCGTCCTGGTACTGGCGGTATCCGCCGCCGTGGCGCTCGCGCGGGCTTCCTCCCCTGGGCGGGCTTCCTCCCCTGGGAAGGAACGGTAGGGTCGAGCATGCCTCGCAATCCGGTCCACGCCGCTGTCCCTGCCCTGGCGATTCTCGCCGTGATGGCGCAGCCCGGCTGCATAGCGCACATCGCGCGCATCCAGCCAGCGGAGCATTCGCTCGAGGGAGCGGGTTTGATCGCCGGGTCCACCAGCGTCGATCCCGCCGTCGGCCAGACCATTCGCCAGCCGCTGCCGATCGACCTGCCCTTCAGCGCATGGGAGCGCGAAGCCGGCGTGCTGGCACGATGCGAAGGGCGGGTCACGACACCGCTGCCCTGGTGGCAACGCTTCCCCGTCGACCTGGTCACCGATTTCCTGCCCATGACCTTCGAGGCTCGGGCGGAACGCCAGGTGACCTACGTCCCCGTTCCGGCACGCGACGACGACTCGCTGTTCCAAGAAGCCAGCAAACACGGATTCGCCCATGAGGTCTCGGATGCCCGCTGATTGCCACCCGGACCCGATCCATGCCGCCGCTCACGACGGCCACCGCGGCCGTCTTGCAAGGCGCGTGATCCTCACGATCGCGGCGCTGCTGACGCTCTCCCTTACCGCCGCCGGCTCCGACATTCCGACCAACGACGAATGGAATCCGGTCAAGGCCGCGATCGACGCGAACGATCCCGGGGCGCAGGACCAGCTCCTCGCGCTGGTCGCGCATTTCCCGAATTGGCCATCAGGCCACCGCGAACTCGCCAAACAGCAGCTGAACCACGGCGAGACCGGCGCGGCGCTCGCCAGCGCCGTGCAGGCGCTGAAGCTCGACCCGAGCGATTCCGAGGCCGCCTGCGTGCAGGTGCAGGCGCTCTCGGCGGCGGGCAAACCGGCCGAGGCCTATGCCGCGCTCGACGCCTTCACCGGCAAGGACAAGGGCGGCTGGCTGCACTATTACGGAGCCAAGGCGGCGATCGACGCCAAGGATCTGGAGAAGGCCGATCGCATGCTCAAGGACGCCAAGGGCAAGGCCGTCAACTCGGCTCCGCCCGAGTTCCTGTTCATGGAAGCGCGTCTCGATGAGGCGCGCGGCGACAGCGACGGCGCCATCGTCGCGCTGGGCAAGGCCACCGCGGCCAAGGACACCTTCTACGACGCCTGGTACGAGCTCGGTCGCGCCGAGCTCGGCCAGGCGGCGAAATTTCCGGATCGTGCCAAGCAGCTGCTCGACAACGCCGAGAACCACTTCTCGCGTGCGCTCAAGGGCCGCCCCGCGGATCCGAACTCGCTCTACGGCGTCGGCTACGCGCGCTATGAGCAGGCCAAGGTGATGTTGCTGTCGCACGACGACGACGCGGCGCATGCGCGCATGCGCGAGGCGGTTGGCATGTTCGTGCAGGCGATCGAGAAGCAGCCCGATTTCGCCGAGGCGCACTACGTCGCCGGCAACGCGTTGGTCCAGCTCGAGGAGTACCAGGAGGCGATCGTCCACCTGCGGCGCGCGCAGGAGCTGGGCAAGAGCGACCGGACCTCGCTGTTCAATCTGGCGCTCGCGCTCGAGAAGACCGGTCAGAAGGACGCCGCGAAGGAGATCCTCAGCCATACCGAGGCAGTGACGCCGAGCGAACAGATCACCGTCGGCATCAACGCCTACCACGAACACGATTACCAGCTCGCCGCCAAGCTCCTCGATCACGTCGCGCCCCAGGTGGCCGATGACGCCGAGCGCCAAGGCTCGGTATACCGCTTCCTCGGCCACGCCTTGCGCCAGCAGGCCGAGCTCAAGGACAAGGCCGTCGCCAGTCTGGCTGATCAGGCGCGCACGGCGGCCATCGCCGAACGCGATCAGCTGCTCGATGCCGCCGCTGAGGCCTATGCCAAGGGCGCCGCGGTGAAGGACTACAAGTCGAAGGATTTCTTCCTCGCCAGCGAATCGCCGCGCAGCCCCGAGCACGCCTTCGCCGCTGGCTGGCGGTACCTCGCCTGGAAGAGCTACGCCTCGCCATCGGGCTGGTCGGTGGTGCTCGGCAACTACGGCAGCTGGCTCACCGGAGGTACCGGCTTCAAGGGCGCCTGGGCTCGACACCCCACGCACGTCGTGGGGTGGGGAATCCTCTCGGGCCTACCCCTGATCCTGTTCCTCGCCGCCAAGCTGCGGCGTGGCCGGCCGTCCGAGGGCTCGCGCTCGAAGTCGTCCGACGCCAGCCGCCAGCCAGAACCTGAACGCGACGCAGCGCCCGAACCGCGCCGCTCCGGCCGCTCATCTGCCCCGGCCGCCGCGGGGAGGGCCCAGCTTCCGCCCTCGAAGCGTCCGCCAAAGAATGAGACCGAGATCTCGGTCAGGCCGCTCGGACATGCGTCCGGCGGTGCACCCAGCCATGGCCGGGGCGTCGAGAAGCCTGCCCAGAAGTCCGGCGGTTCGAACGAAACCGAGGAGATGGCGCCAGTGGCCGTTCCGAGGCCGGCCGCAAAAGCTACCAAACCCAAGACCGGCGGCTGGACGCGCGAGCTCGGATCGATGAAGCCGACCAACGAGCTCGGCGAGGATCAGCCGCTCGAACGCAAGACGCCCCGCCCCCGCCGCTGACCGGCATGTCCACGACGCTGATCATCCCCGCCGCCGGGAGTGGCAGCCGCTTCGGCTCCGCGCTGCCGAAACAACTCCAGGTCGTGCACGGCCGCACCGTGCTCGGCTGGAGCCTCGCCGCGTTCGCCGGCTTGGTCGACGACGCGGTGATCGCGGTGAGCGACGATGTCCACGACGGAGTGGCCGCGACGGTCGCGCAGGCACGGCTGCCCTACCCGGTAGAGCTCGTACCAGGCGGCGCCACGCGCATGGATTCGGTGATGGCGGCGCTCGAGCGCGTGCGCGGGGACCTGGTCCTGGTGCACGACGCGGTGCGCCCACTGGTACCGAGAGCGTGCATCGAAGCCTGCATCGCCGCGCTCGCCAGCGATACCGCCGCGGTGGTCGCGGTGCCGTGCGCATCGACGGTGAAACGCGCGCGCGCCGGCGCGGTGGTCGAGACGGTGGCTCGCGAGGAGCTGTGGCTGGCGCAGACGCCGCAGGGCTTCCGCCGCGAGGCTGGCCGCGCGGCCTTCGCGCGCGCGCGCGCAGAGGGTTGGACGTGCAGCGACGACGCGCAGGTCCTCGAACGCGCCGGCATCCGCGTGGCGATCGTCCCAGGTGACGCGCGCAATCTCAAGATCACCACACCGGATGACATGAAACTGGTCGAGGCGTTGTTGGGGCGCTGACCTTCGGACGTGCGGCATGCGGCGAACCCGCGACGTCCATCCCATCGACGCCGAGCGATGGAACACGCGCGTGGCCCGCTCTCCTCGCCGCACACAGCAGCCCACCAGGACCCGCATCCAATTCCGCCTTGTCGCATGCGCTCCAGCCATAACCTCCTCGCCCCGGAGGAGCCATGGCCATCACCGAAGCCGAGGTGCGGCATCTCGCCAAACTCGCGAACCTGGCGATGTCCGAGAGCGACGTGAAGCGCATGGCCAGCGAGCTCGAGGCGATCGTCGGCTACGTGGCCCAGCTCCAGGAGGTCGACACCGCCGGGATCGAGCCGATCGCGAACGTCGCCGGCCTGGCCAATGTCACCCGGCCAGATGCTCCCGGCCCGATGCTCAGCCAGAAGGACGTGCTCGGCAATGCGCCTCAGCGCAACGACGTCGCCATCCTGGTCCCGAAGGTGGTCGAGCGATGAGCACCACGAGAGAGAGCACCGCTCACGGAATCGCCGCCGCCGTCGGCGCCGGAGCATCGGCGCGCGTCGCCGTGCTGGAATCCTTGGCCAAGGCCAAGGCCGACACCCTCAACGCCATCATCCGCATCCACGAGGCCCGCGCGCTCGCGGCCGCCGATCGCGTCGACGCGCGCATCAAGGCCGGCGAGAAGCTGCCGCTCGCTGGCGTGCCGCTGGCGGTGAAGGACAACCTGCTGGTCACCGGCGCCGAGGTGAACGCCTGCTCGAAGATCCTGAAGGGCTTCGTCGCCCCGTACACCGCGACCGCGGTGGCGCGGCTCGAGGCGGCCGGCGCGGTAGTGGTCGCGACCACCAACATGGACGAGTTCGCGATGGGCTCGTCGAACGAGACCAGCGCCTTCGGACCAGTGCGCAATCCGCACGATCCCACCCGCATCCCCGGCGGCAGCTCGGGCGGTAGCGCGGCAGCGGTGGCAGCCGGGATCGTCCCCCTCGCGCTGGGCTCGGACACCGGCGGCTCTATCCGCCAGCCCGCGGGGTTGTGCGGTTGCGTCGGCATGAAGCCGACCTACGGCATGGTCAGCCGTTACGGCCTGATCGCCTTCGGTTCGAGCCTCGACCAGATCGGCCCGTTCGCGCGCAACGTCTCCGACGCCGCCGCCTGCCTCGAGGCGATGGCCGGCGCCGACATCAACGACAGCACCTGCGCGGCTCGGCCGCGCCATCTGATGGAGCTCGGCGCGGATCCGCTCGCCTCGCTCAAGGGCTTGCGCGTCGGCTACGTCCCAGCCCACGCTCCCGGCCTGCAAGAGGGCGTGCGCGCTCGGCTCGAGCACGCCAAGGGCAAACTGCAGGCCGCCGGCGCCAAGCTGGTGCCGGTAGAGCTGCCGCACGAGAAGTACGCGGTCGCGGTCTATTACGTGCTCGCCACCGGCGAGGCGTCGTCGAATCTGGCGCGTTTCGACGGCGTGCGCTACGGCCATCGCGCGGCGGATCCCGCATCGCTTCACGATCTCTACGCGCGCAGCCGGGCCGAGGGCTTCGGCGCCGAGGTCCGCCGCCGCATCATGCTCGGCACGTACGTGCTCTCGACCGGCTACTACGACGCGTACTACAAGAAGGCGCAGCAGGTGCGGCGCCTGGTGTGTGACGATTTCGCCAAGGCCTTCGCCGCATGCGATGTGCTGCTCGGGCCGGTCAGCCCCACCACCGCCTTCAAGACCGGCGAGAAGCTCTCCGACCCGCTGCAGATGTACCTGTCCGACATCTTCACCATCGCGACCAATCTCGCCGGCATCCCCGCCTTGTCGGTCCCCTACGGCAGCGATGGTGCCCTGCCGGTCGGGTTGCAGTTGCAGGGTGCGCAATGGGCGGACGCGAAGCTGATGCAGGCCGCGGCTGGCCTCGAGGCCCTCGCCGCGACCTGAGCGGTCGGACCAGCCTGACAGATCCGACGTATCTCGTCCGGACGGACTCGTAGCGTCACTGAAGCCTGAGTTCGAACCTGACGACAGTGCCGGCTGCCACAAGGCGGCCTGGCGAGGTCATTTGCCGCGCGGAATCCCGGGCGGAGCGCCAGACGGAGTGGGCGGCTCGGGTGGACGCGGCGACCACCCTTGCGGATGGTCGGTGGTTCCGCCCTGCGGCAGGCCTTGCGCATCGTGGCCCGGGCGCTGCGGTCGCGGCCCGCCCTGCGGCTTCGCTCCCGGCGGCTTTGGCCCAGGCGCGGGAACCGACGGCGACTTCACCGGCTCCTTTGAACCGAC
The DNA here is from genome assembly GCA_038231435.1 of Planctomycetota bacterium. Classification (GTDB taxonomy): domain Bacteria; phylum Planctomycetota; class UBA11346; order UBA11346; family UBA11346; genus JACCZE01. The sequence goes on along the minus strand of JBBRLJ010000030.1, from coordinate 57,523 downwards.
ACCGGGCGTGGTCGCGCCGATGGCGAACAACTGCTCGACGCCAGCGGGATCACGGAAGCGCGCGACGTTGCCCTGCTCGAGCGCGATCAGCGTCCATTGCCGCGTCGAATCACCGGTCTCGGAGAGCGACTTGCCGACCTCGATCGGCGTAGTCTCGACCGCACCTGGCATATGCGCGATCAGCATGTCGCCGTGCTCGGAGGAGATGATGCCGATGCATTCGGGAGCGTTCTTGCGCCGCGGAGCGAGCGCGGGAAAATTCAGTTTCGGGATCGGGACTTCCTCGATCTTCGGTAGCTTGGGAGAGATCGGGTCGACGGGCTTTTTCCCATTCTTCTTGTTCTTGATCTCCACGGCTTCGATGTCGCGCTGCTGCTTCGGAATGAATGGGTTGAAAGCATTGACGTTGAATTCGCTCTCGAAATCGCCGATCGCCGGCACCACCGCGGTCTTCACCTCGACGGGATCGCCGCTGTAGGTCGGGATGCCGAGCGGGACCACGACCTGCTCGTCGAGCAGCCACCACGTCACCGCGCCGGCCATGAGCAGCAGTGCGGCTCCTGCGGTCATTGCCTGGACATTGGCACGTGTCGCCATGTCAGCGCCTCCTCATCGCTGTGACCGAGCCGCTCATGGGCGCGCCATCGCCGACGAGGTGGCTGGTCCGGTCTGGGTCGCTCGTGTGCCGAGGCGCCCGCCCGCGGGTGTCGCCGTCGCCACCGCGCCGCCACCGGCACGCTGATCCTGGGGTACGAACTGCATGCCGGCGATGTGGAAGACCGCGTGCAGGAGCTGGATCGCGTCGCCCTTGAGCGCCTGATCCTCGCTGGTGACGCTGCTGTTGATGGTCAGGCCCTGCAATACCAGCGGGTATTCGCCCGGATCGTCCGCGTCCTTGATCTCCTCAGGGGTCTGGCTGAAGGCGTGGAGGATCCATAGGATATCGCTCAGGGTCGCGGTCACGTCGAGGGTCAGCGGATACTCGCGCAGGAGCGGCGGACGATTGCTCGGGCCGGTGAGCAGCGAGGACTCGCTGGTGGTGCGGCTGCCGGTGACGCCGTTGCTGATCTTGAAGCGGAAGATCGGCGTGGGCGTCTCGAGCGCGATCCTGGTCGCGCGCCGCGTCAGCTGCAGCATGGTCATCATCAGCTGGGCCTGGTTGTCGGGCGGCGGCTTGCCGCCCTTCGGGAAGCCGAGATCGATGTCCTCGTTCTGGGTGACGCTGCGCTTGTTGCGCAGATCCATGATCTCCTGACGGACCTCGATGAAGCGGTGCTGGAAGATACCGCCCGGATCGTCGCGCACGGTGTCCTCGGGCAGGATGGTGAAGCGGCGCGAGACGGTGAAGCGGGTGTTCTTCTTGAGGTCCTCGACGGTGGCGCTCATCTCCTGGTTGGCCTGGGCCTGCTTCTCGACCCGCGCCGCGAGCGGCTCGCGACCCACCAGCTTGGCGTGCTGGACGCGTGCGTTCTCGACCTGGGCCTCGAGACCGTCGTCCGAGGTGAACCACCACAGGATGCCACCGCCGATCACCAGGGTGGCGGCGAGCACGGCCCAGCCCGCGCGGACTTCCTGCTTCACGTCGGGCTGCACGGCTACCTCCCCACCGGCGGGGCGCTGCCGAGCGCGGGAGCGGGTGGAACCGTGCGCACGCTGGTCACCTGCCGCAGATCGGTGGGCGCGAAGTAGAAGGTCACCACCCACGGGAACTCGCCGCTCGAGGTGTTGGCCTTCAGCGCCGCCTCATCCTTGTGCGTCGGATCGATGACGAATTCCTTGGAGCGGGTGAACAACCGCGAGCCGCCCTCGCCGGTGGCGGACGCGGTCGGCAGCGTCCACTCCTCGATCCATTGGCGCCACTTGTTGAGGAATTCGAGGCGCAGGCGGTCGTCCGAGGCCGAGGCGAACTTCACGCGGCCCGAGATCTTGACCGCCCCGCGATCGATCGCGGTATCGCGGTTGGTCTCGACGCGCACCACGTCGCCCATGCGCTTGGCCTCGGAGGCGAGATCGGCGTCCTTGCCGACGCTCTGGGTCTCGAGCTCGGTGACCCACAGCTCGGACGAATCCTTGGTGCGCTCCTTGAGCGCGCGGATGGTGTAGAGCAGGTCGCGGCCGGCGTAGATGCGGCTCGCGATCGCGCGCAGGTCGTCGTCGAGCGCGGCCTTCTCGGCTTCGCGCTCGTCGAGCTTCTTCTTCAGTGCGTCGTACGAACTCTGGTACGCGGCGTAGTTCGCGAGGCTCGCGCGCTCGGCCTCGTGCTGGCCATACAAGGTCAGGCAGGCGAACACCGCGGCGAAGGCCAGGCAGGCGGCGGCAACGAACGGCCATGCCAGCCGCGAGCGCCACAATTCGCGGCGCACCAGCGTGTCTGGGCGCAGGTCGAGGCTGACCGCGTGCCGGAAGCGGAAGCCCGGGTGCGACAGGGCGAGCCCGGTGGCAGTGGTGTATTCGTGCGCGTGCTCGGGCTTCGCCGCGGCCTCGATGCCGGCGAATGGATCGAAGGCCTGCACCGGCATCGAGAGCCGGCGCGACAGGTACGCCGCGAGGCCGGGCAGGGCCGCGCCGCCGCCAGCCAGGCAGACCATCTTGAGATCGATGCCCTTGAGCTTGAGCTGAGCCTTGAACCAGGTCAGCGAGCTGACGATCTGTCCAAACAGGGCTTCGGCGGCGCGGGTCAGATCCGGATCGAGCGCGGTCACCTGCAAGGACACTGGCGCCGTGGGCTCGACCGGACGCGTTACCGCTGCTGATATCGGTGTCGGCAGTCCGGTCGCCTGGGTCGCGGATACCGCGGGCGCGGCGGGCTCATCGCCGTGTGGCAGATCGGTGATCACGATCTCGTCGTGATCACCGCTGTCGAAACTCGCCGACGACGAGGAAGCAGACGACGAGACGGAAGAGAACGAGGAGGAGATACCCGAGTCCGGCGATGAGACGGAAGGATCAGCCAACGCTGCCTGCGGCGTCGCGGGCGTCGGATCCCTGGTCAGCCCGGCGTCGAGCATCTTCGCGAACGGATCGTCGGAATTGATGGTGGGCGCCATCGCGGCGCCGGCGACGCGCTTCGACTTCTCGGCACCGGCGCGGTCGCGGCCGGCCGCGACCAGCGCATCGGTGAAGGCGTCGCCTCCGACCGGCACCTGGCGGCAGGCGAGCATGCGATCCTCGCCGAAGAGCGTGATGCCGGTGGTCGCCGAACCGATATCGACGAGCAGGGCGAGGGCCGAATCGCGCACCGGCGGCAGGGGCAACGTGGCATTGTACGCGGCGGCTGGCCCGAAGTGCACTTGCGGCGAACGCACGCCGGCCTCACGCAGGTCGACGAGCGCGCCGTACACCTGCGCCGGCTGGGCGAGGAAGCAGCAGTGCATCAGCTCGTCTGACGGGATCGGCACCACCAGGGTGTCGGCCGCGAGATCGCCACCGCCATCGACATGCTGGCTCAGCTCGAGCCGCAGCAGGCGGGCGAGGCGGTCTGGCGGCAACGGCAGCGTGGCCACGAAGCGCACCAGCGCGCTGATGTCGCTGACCGCGCAGACCACCGGGCCAGAGAACGAGACGATGGCGTCGAGCTCGGCCACCACCGAGGACAACGGCTTGGGCTCGCCCATCGCGTCGAGGCGCGAGACCTCGCCGCAGGCGCGCAGGCGCAGCGTCTTCCCCGATCGCTCGATGACGCATGCGCGCACCGTGCGATGGCCGACGTCAAGGCCGGTGACCGCCATCGCCATCGCTCAGCGGCCCTTCTGCCAGGGCGAATCCATCGACTGGCGCGGAGCCGCGGGCACGGTCGCTGGGTTGTTCGCGCCAGGCGCCTGCTGCGCGGCTTGGGCCTCGACCTCGGCGAGGGTCTCGGGCGGCAGCACCACCCGCGCGGTATCGCGTAGGCGCTGGATCTCGTCGCTGAGCTTCGAACCGTTCGGGTCCACGATGTGCGCGGTCACCAGGATCACCAGGTTGCGGCGGTCGCTGCTCTTGGTGTCGCGGCGGAAGAGCTGGCCGAGCAGCGGAATGCGCGACATGAACGGCACGCCCGCCATCTTCTTCACATCGCGTTCGCGGGTCAGCCCGCCCAGGGCGATGGTCTGGCCGTTCTGCACGTGCAGGGTCGCCGACAGGTCGCGCTCGGCGAACTCAGGGTGCTCGATGGTGCCGTTCAGCGGAGCCTGACCAGGTTGCGACGGATACTGGAAGGGCGAGGTCAGCTTGTCGACCAGTTCGCGGACGTTGGGCGCGATGGTCAGGGTGATGATGTCGCTGTTGCGCGCGATCGACGGGCGGATCTTGAGCAGGATGTGGGTCTCGTCGGTCGTGTACGTGGGCACCAGGGCCGTGGTCGAGGACGACACCACCGTGCCGGTGTTGACCGTCGAGTTCTGGTTGGTGGTGCGCGCCTGGTAGTCGGACACGTAGGCGACCTGCTGGCTCACTTTCAGGATGCCCAGCGAGTTGTTGAGCGCGAGGATCTTCGGCTCCGACAACGTGTCGGCCTTGCCCTCCTGCTCGAGCGCGCTGACCTTGGCCGCGATGTTGATGCCGCGGTTCAGCAGCACTTGTGCGAACAGCCCGTTGTTCGGCGGCGTGGTGCCGCCGGCGAGGGCCGATTGGGTGGTGCCGATCGAGGCGCCCGAGGCCGCGGGATTGGCCGTGCCGCCGGGGCCGACGAGATCCGCACCGCCGACCGAGATGGCGCCCTTGTTGCCGCCGCCCGACCAGTCGAGGCCGAGCTCACGCGCGGCGTCCTCGGAAACCTCGATGAAGCGCGCTTCGATGAGCACCTGGACGTTGTTGTAGTCCAGCGCATGCAGCAGGCGCTTGAGCTCGACGATGGTCGATGGCGTCGAACGCACGTAGACGGTGTTCGACTTGCGGTCGAGATAGATGCGGCCATCGGTCGGCCAGCCGACGACGATGTCGGGGATCTTGTCGAGGAACTTCTCGAGATCCGATTTCGACTTCTGCTGCTGACCGTTCTGCCCGTTCTGCTGCTGCTGTTGTTGCTGGGCCTGCTGCTGGAGCGCCTGGGCCATCTGCTGTTGGTAGTTGGGGTCGCTCGGATTGAGGCCACCCCCGCCCGTGAGATTCCCGGTCTGGCCGGCAGCACCGCCGGCGTTGGCCAGCGAGGCCTCGTTCTCGACATCGGTCAGGCCCGATTCGAGACGGATGATCTCGGTGGTCATGACCTCGCTGTCGGAATTGGTGACGTAGACGGTGCCGGCGTTGTAGTTGAAGCGCACCTTCACCAGCTTGGCGATGGTCTCGAGCGCGGTGCCGACGGTCTCGTCGACCAGGTGGATGGTGAGCTTCTCGGTACCGAGCGCGTCATCCAGGATCACGTAGTTGATGCCGATGTAAGCGAACAGCGGCCCGAGCACCTCGCGCACCTGGGCGCTCTGCGTACCGTTGGTGCCGTCGTAGATGAGGGTGACGCGCTCCTTGAGCTTCTCTTCAACACGCGCGCGATCGATCGCCGCGATGTCCTCGTCGAAGATCCACATGGTGCGCGGGATCTTGGGCGGATCGCGCCAGAAGGTGCCGTCGCGGATGACATCGTTGATGCCTTCGCCATGCCGGTACTGCTGGTCCTTCAGGAGCTCGTCGCGCTCGCGCGCCACCAGCGTGCTGAGGATGCGGAATTTCAGGCACAGCACGGCTTCGTCGTGCGGATACTCGTTGAGGATCGCGTTGCAGAGCGCGGCGGCGTCGCCGTACTGCTTCTGCGCCACGTAATACTCGACGATGTCGAGTCTCTGCTGGACGGCCTTCTTGGCGCGCGCCTTGGCCATCTCGTAATCAGGATCGCCGACGATCATCTCTTTGATCATCGCCTGCTCGCCCAGGAGCTTGCGGATCTCTTGCTCCTTCAGGGTTACGCGCACCGAGAGCAGGGTCTCGGTCGCCAACTTGTCCTCGGGATGCAGGACGACCCACGGCTCGAGCAGGATGATGGCCTCGTCGAGGCGCTTGGCGGCGATCAGGTCGTTCGCTCCCTTCACCGCGGCGGACGGCGAGGCGGCGCTCGGCGTGGGTGGGGGCAACGGCTTGTCGGCGTCGGCGGCGGCCATGGGCCGTTCCGCGGCGATCCCCAAGGCGAGTCCGAGGGACAGGACCAGGGCCAAACGCCGAGGCAGATGCTGGTGCTGACACGGGCGGAAGAAAGGCGACATGCCGGCTCCAGGTGGATGCGTGCGGAATCGCAGAGTGAACGGAGATGCTACTTCCATTCAACCGTATTGTTGCCAGCTATTTTGCTTCCACGACCCCTTCCAAGCGTTGCATCGCCCTGCCCGGGATGAGCTTGCGGCTCGACCCCGGAATCCCACCGCGACATCGATCGATGCTCGTCCACCCCCGCCCGCCACCCGCGATTCCTCGCTTGGAGCGATGGTGGTTTCATGACATGGTGCCCGACCCGGCCCACCCTGGGCCTGATCGATCCCCGGGCCACCGGCCCAGCGATGGAAGGAATCCGATGGCCGCGCGCACCGTGCTCCACGACCTCCAGAAGGAAGCGGGAGCCAAGATCATCGACTTCCACGGCTGGGACATGCCCGTGCAGTTCTCGTCCATCGCCAGCGAGCACCAGGCGGTGCGTTCCGCAGCCGGCGCGTTCGACCTCTGCCACATGGGCCGGCTACGACTCACCGGCGCCGGCTCGACGGCATTCCTCGCCCGCCAGGTCTGCCGCCGCACCTCCGACATGGCGCCCGGCCAGGTGCGCTACGGCATGGTGCTCGCCGAGGACGGCACCGTCGAGGATGACGTCCTGGTCAGCCGCGACGCGCCGGACGCCTGGCACATCGTCGTCAACGCCTCGAACAAGGACAAGATCCTGGCGCTCTGGCGGGCGGCGCTCGCACCCGGCGTAGCCTGCAGCGACATCTCGGACGAGCAGGCGATGATCGCCGTGCAGGGCCCAGAGGCACGGCGGCATCTCGACGGCCTCGGACTCACGGTCCCAGCCGGGCTCAAGTACTACGCCTTCCACGACAGCCCCTGGCGCGGTGCGACCGTGCGCCTGAGCCGCACCGGCTACACCGGCGAGGACGGCTATGAACTGTTCCTGCCGAGCGGACGCGCCGGCGAGCTCTGGCAGGCTGTGCTCGCCGCCGGCGTCACCCCCTGCGGCCTGGGCGCGCGCGATACCCTGCGGCTCGAAGCGGGCATGCCGCTATACGGCAACGAGCTCGATCGCAGCGTCACGCCGATCGAGGCGGGACTGGCCTTTGCGGTGGACAAGGCCGGCGGCTTCATCGGCGATCGCGTGGTGCTCACACAGCTGCGCGATGGCGTGGCCAGGCAGCTGGTCGGCGTGCGCATGCTCGACAAGCGCGTCCCGCGCACCCACTACCCGATCATGGACACGGCCGGGAGCGCCGCGATCGGCCAGATCACTTCCGGCACGCTCTCACCCACGCTCGGCCAGGCGATCGGCATGGGCTACGTGGCAACGGCGCAGGCCGCGCCGGGAACGCGCATCGACGTGGATATCAGGGGGACGCGCTGCGCGGCGGAGGTGGTGAAGCTGCCGTTCTACAAGCGCGCGAAGAGCGGATAGGGAGCGGAGAACGGAGGAGAGGAAGAGGAGCGGGAAAGCGGAAATTTTCTAGCGCCCGCAGTAAGTCGAGGGGTACTTCCTCCTCAACCATTCCCGTCGGGGAGGACCAGCGGACGCGGATGATACGACGGCACCGCGTCGAGCGGGCGGATGTCGATGCTCGCCGGGGTCGCGCCGGTGATCACGGCGTTGCCGCGCACCTGGTAGAATCGGCCCGGCACCACCAAGCCGCCATCGAGACGGAGGGTCGAGAAATCGCCGCCATTGAACGCCACGGCGTAACCACCGCCGCTGCGATCGGCGATCACCAGGCGCGAGCGGTGCCACGGCAGGAATGCGACCTTCGCCCACAAGCCTGGCAATTGCAGCACCGGGCCGTCGGGGCCGTCGTGCAAGGCGCGAGCGGGATCTACGGCAGTGGAAAAATCGAAGACGGCGCGGGGCTTGGCTTCCGGCGCAGGCGGCATCCCGGTTCCCGCCGATGGCGGTGCCACGATGGAGCCGACACCCGCCGATGACTCGGCCACCACCGCAGGCGCAGATGGGGCTCCGCCAGACGGTGCATCGATGTCGTGTGGCGCGGTCGCATCCCTCGCGGCCGCGGCCGGAGTCCGCGTCGCGCGCGGGGTGATCTCCAGGAGCGAGCGCGCTTCGTCCACCCGCTGTTTCGCCTCGTCGTCCAGGCTGGCGAGCTGCGAGGGCGACCCATCGGCGGCGAGGCCGACGGCGGCGTAGGCGCGGGCCAGCGCACGATCGCGCGGGCGCAGCTCCGTGACCTGAACCGCGCCCGTCGCCGATTCCATGCCCGGGCCAGGCGCCCCGACCACATCACATGGTGGAGCGTAGGCCGATGATGCGGGCGTTGCCTGACGCAGCGCGATCAGGACCGCGGCCGAGAGCACGACGACGGTCACGGCGGCCAGGCGCCGACGCGAGATCATTGGGTGGTGAATGTCCAGGAGCCGGCCGGGATGGACAGGGATGAGCTGGCGGTGGTCGCGGTGACCGCCACATCGTAGACCGTGCCGGCGAGCAATGGCACCTTGGGCAGGATGAAGATTTCGCCGGCATTCAAGTCCTGGTCCCAACTGGCGCCCGCGATAGTGGTGGGGAACGCGGCCGGCTGGACGAACCCCAGCAGGATGTACACCGGATCTGATGTCGAGCCGTGCTTCATCGCCACGCTCACGGCCGTCCAATTCTGGCTGGTGGGAAAGATCACGTGCAGTGGCGGTCCGACGACATCGACGTCGGTGGGTTCGGTCTGGGGATTCTGCAGCGAATTCGGAGTCCCTCCTGGCATCTGCAGTCCGACCGGGTCGGGCGTCTCGGAGTCAGTGCTGAACGAGGTCTCGACGCCGGTCTCGCCCACTGCAGGCCAGCGGCTGGCCGTCACCGCCGAGCTCGACAGGCCCAGACCCGCGAATTCCGACGTCGCGTAGCCGTTGCCTGTGAAGGCCGGAACCCCCGCTGTGGGATACTGGACACGCGCGATGTCGAGATCGCCGAACCCGAACAGCGTCGATTCGTGACGCATGATCGGGATGCGATGGTAGACGGTGTTCCACAGCGAGCGCATGGAGGCCGCGCCAGCGACGCTGCTGATGCATTCGTAATAGACATGTCCGCTGGAGGACCCGAACAGGTCCACGCCGCCATTCTGCGCGCGGATGCGATCGCCGAACTGGACGGCGGTGAACAGCGCATTGGCGGAGTTCGGCTCGACATGGGTGAGGTTGCCGCCTTCGATCGCCTGGTACCCCGCATGGCGGGTCGCCGCGGTGTTGAGCCGACCGTCGATCGTCATGGCCGGGACCTGCGCTTCCGCGCGCAGGGCGTTGGCGGCTGCGAGGGCATTCGACTGGACGACGGTGGGCGGCTGGCCGTTGCCACTTCCAGCGGTATTCGTCGCCGGCGAACTCCCGCCGCATCCGGCGAACGCCAGGGCGATGAGAGCTGCGCTGCAGACCGCGAAACGATCGGACGGACCAAAGCTGGGTCTGGGCATGGAGGCTCCTGAGCAGGAGGATACCCCACGCAGCCCAACTGGGAAACCTCAAAGCCGAGCGAAAAAGGCTATCAGGCCCGGTGCGGCTCGTAGACCCCCCGGAGTGGCTACGACGGCAGCATGTCCGAGCGGGCGTAGCGCACGATGCGCGGCGCGATCTCGACGAACTGATCGAAATGGTGCGGCTTGACCAGATAGGCCGTGGCGCCGAGGCGCTCGCATTCGCTGCGATCGTGCTTGGACTCCGACGAGCTGAAGATCACCACCGGGATTCGGCTCCAATCGGGATCCTTCTTGAGCTCGCGCAGGATCATCTTGCCGTCGAAGATCGGCAGATTCAGGTCGAGCAGGATCAGGTCGATCGACGGAGCGCCGAAAAACTCGCGGCGCTTGGCAAGGAATTCGAACGCCTCGACCGCATTCGCCACCGCATGCAGCTGGCTGGCCACGCCCGCGTCCTCGAACGCCGTCTCGAGCAACTGCACGTCACCGGCGTTGTCGTCGATGAACAGGATGTGGGGCGCGGAATTCATGGTGTGCTCGTGATGCTTATATGCGCTGGCTACTGATGGTGCAATGCGGCCTGCGAGATCGTTATACCGCTGGGCGTGGCGCGCTAAGCCGTTGCGCCGACGAATCATCTCCTCCGCGGCGCCTATCGAATCGATATCCTGAATGACGATGTGGAGGCTTCTATTGGCCAGACGATGCGATCGCGGGCAGCGAGAAGGAGAAGCACGAGCCCGAGCCAACGCGCGACTCCACCCAGATCTTCCCTCCGTGGCGCTCGGCGATGCGTTTGCACTGCGCCAAGCCGATGCCCGAACCAGAGAACTCGTCATTCGAATGCAGACGCTGGAACATCTGGAAGAGCCGGTCTTTCTGCGACTCGTCGATACCGATGCCATCGTCGGAGACCGACACGATCCACGTCCCCGCTTCGGCGCGCGCCGAGATGCGCACCGCCGGGACGGAATCCCGGCAGAACTTGATCGCGTTGGCGATCAGGTTCTGGAACAGCCGGGCCATCTGCATGCGGTCGGCGCGCACGCGCGGCAGCGGATCATGCACGATATCCGCCTGGCGGCTGGCGATCTGACCGGAAAGATTGGCCAAGGCATCTCCAAGCGGTTCCGCGAGATCGATCTCGACGAGATCGATCGCCTGGGCATTGAGCGAGGAATACGCGAGCAGCGCGCGGATCAGCGCCGACATGCGCGTCGCTCCGTCGCGCGCGAATCCGATGAAGGCCTTGGCGCTGTCGTCGAGAGATGGCGCATGACGGCGCTCGAGCAGGCTGAGATAGCCCGAGATCATGCGCAGCGGTTCCTGCAGATCGTGCGAGGCGATGGTGGCGAAATGCTGGAGATCGGCGTTCGAACGCGCGAGCTCCTCTGCCTTCACCGCGAGTCCAGCTTCGGCCAGCTTGCGCCTGGTGATGTCGATGTTCACGCCCAGATGCCGTACCGACCGTCCTGCGGCATCGCACTGCACCTGGCCCTTCGCCGCCATCCAGTGCACGCTGCCGTCAGGCCAAACCACCCTGAATTCGCAGTCGAGCGGCGCCCGGGATTCTCGAGAAGCGCGCAGCGCGTTTTCAACCGCGCCGCGGTCATCGGCATGGATGAGCTCGGCCCAGCTCGCGATCGAGCCAGCGAATTCCCCTGGTTTCAGGCCATGCAGCGCCTCGAGCTCGGCCGTCCAATGCATCGTGCCATCGACGAGATTCCACTCGAATGCGCCGATGCGCCCGGCCGCCTGCGCGAGCTCGAGCCGTTCACGTACCGCCAACAGCTCCTGGCTGCGCTTCTGCTCGGTGAGGTCGGTGACGATCAGGCAGATGCCCGGGATGCGATGCGGCATCAAGCTGGTCATCGACACGAACACCGGGATCTTTGCGCCATCGATCGCCTGCAGGACCACCTCGCCCTTGCTCGCGGCCGCAGCATTGGCGGCGCGCTTGAGGAGACCATCGAAGCGCCCGGCGTCGGCGGTGCAGACGTAGCTACCGAAAGACGTGCCGACCAACCGCTCACAGGGGACTTTCAGAAGCTCCGAAGCGCGTTGATTGCAGTAGAGGATCGCCCCATCAGGGGACATGGTGATCGCACTCTCGCTCATCGCCTCGATGAGGATGCGATACGCATGGTCGGAACCGGTCAGGGTGAAGACGCGATCGCCATCCTCGGATGGCACCACCAGAGCATCGATGCCGCCGCCGTGGATGGCGGCGAGCAGATCCTCGGCTTCGGCCAGGCGCGTCCTCAGGCGTTCGATCTCCGCCATCTCGAAGCCTGGCGCGATCGACGCAACGATCCGGGAGTCGTCCACCCGACCCTCCTCCACCCGGCGCTCCTGGTGTCTGCCCATTCCGTTCCCGGCCGTCATGACGGATGGTTTACGGTTCCGGAAGTTGTAACCCAATCAGGACATGCTGAAGGTTTGACATGTCCCCGATGAGCACGCGCCGCGGCGCTGGCGAGGATCTCACCAGGGACGGCAGCGCCACGATGTCGTCGCGTTTGGCGATGTCTGGATGCTGATAAACATCGACCACATCGAGCGTGAAGCGGCCGTGCAGCCGGGCTTCGCATACCTTCCGTACGTTCTCGACCGCACGACGCGAGACCTCGCCCAGACCGGCGACGTAGAGCGTGAACACATGAACGCGCTGGGCGACACCTTGTTCGAAAGTAGACGCAGGCGAGGCACGGGACCTCCCGCGCGCGCTCCTGATCGGCTTGGCCATGTCCCCGATCCTCCCCCGCGTGGGGCGTGAACCTACGGTTTTCGCGGACGCATGTCGAGACCGACGAGCACGGCCTCGGTGTTCGAGAGATCGCCTATGATATTGCGCACAGGCTCCGGCAGGCGCCTCACCAGGGTGGGGATGGCGAGGATCTGGTCACCCTTCGCCAAGCGCGGATTCACCAGCAGATCGATGACCTCGATACTGTACTCGCCCGCGAGGTGCTCCTCGCAGATCTTCTTGAGGTTCGCGAACGCGGTGACCGACCTCGCGGTCTGTCCCGCCACGTACAGCCGCATCTCCCAGGCTGCGGGGCCTTGCAGCTTCTTGCGCGCAGCGGGCATCCGCTTGGCCACGGGAGTCACCGACGCCTCCTGGGTGGGGCCAGGCCAGGGTCCGCCGCGTCGGCACTGCGCATGGACGCCATGCGCGAGCGCGCCTCGCCCGCTGCCGCGGTGCGCGAACGCTCGATGACATCGCCGTGCTGGACGTCGTCGTGTTCGGACTCGAGTTCGGCGTGCAACAGTTCGATCCGCGCCTCAATGGCGGCGCGTTTGCGCTCCACTACGCGCCGTCTCCGGGTCTCCTGTTCCTCGGCGGACAGCACCGATGCCGACTCTCGCGCCTCGCGGGCGACCCGCGCGGAGCCCATCAGCACGCCCTCGGCGCCCAGGTAGACGTCTATCAGGTTGATGCCCGTGCCGTCGAGGATGAACTCGCGCACCTGGTTGGAGTGGGGCATGCCACGGGATTTCAGGATCACCAAGCCGCGGTTGCGCTCGCCGTCGGTCTCGTACATGCGTACCAGGATCCAGGCGTCCATCAGCGACGAGATGGTGGTCTCGGTCTGCTCGAGCGCGCTGCCGCCAAAGGTCAGGCTGGTGAATACGCCGGTGATGTCACTGTCCTTGAGCAGATCGATCAACCGGGTGAGCATCGCCTTCACCTCGTTGGTGGTTCCCGCGGCGATGAAATTCGAGATGGGATCGAGCACCACCATGCTCGGCTTGAAGCGCTCGATCTCGGCGATCATGGTCACCAGATGCATCTCGAGCCCGTGCACCGAGGAACGCGCGGCGTGGATGCGCAGCTTCCCTCCGTCGATCAGCGGCGCGAGGTCGTTGCCGATCGAGCGCATGTTGCGCACGATCTGGTCCTGTGATTCCTCGAAGGCGAAATACAAGCAGCGCTCGCCGCGCCTGCTAGCCGCGGCGGCGATCCACGAGGCCAGGCTGCTCTTGCCGGTGCCCGCGGTGCCTGAAATGAGAATGCTGCTGCCTCGAAAATATCCTTTCCCGCCCATCATGGTGTCGAGCCGCGGGATCCCCGTCGATGCCCGATCGGTCGGGGCACCATGATCGAGGCCAATGGAGGTGATCGGCAGCACCGAGAAGCCGTGCGCGTCGATCAGGAACGGAAACTCGTTGGTGGCGTGGGCAGAACCGCGGTATTTCACGATGCGCAACCGCCGCGTCGAGATCTCCTCGGTGACGCGGTGGTCGAGCATCACCACGCAATCCGAGACGTATTCCTCGATGCCGTAGCGCGTGAGCGTGCCGCTGCCGCGTTCGGCGGTGATCACCGCGGTCACTTGCCGGTCTTTCAGCCAGCGGAACAGGCGGCGCAGTTCGGCGCGGACGATGGCTTCGTTGGGCAGCGCACTGAACAACACCTCGAGGGTGTCGAGGACCACCCGCTTGGCCCCGATCTCGTCGATCGCATGCCCGAGGCGGATGAACAGACCCTCGAGGTCGAACTCGCCGGTCTCGGTGATCTCACTACGCTCGATGCGCACGTGATCGACGATCAGTTGCTTCTTCCCGACCAGCCCGGCGATGTCGTAACCGATCGAGGCGACGTTCATCGCCAACTCCTCGGCGGTCTCCTCGAAGGCGAAATACACTCCCGGCTCGCGCTGGTCACGCGCCCCGTTGACCAGGAACTGCATGGCAAAGAGCGTCTTACCGCAGCCAGCGGCGCCGCACACCAGCGAGGGCCTGCCGCGCGGCAGGCCCCCTCCGGTAAGGTCATCGAACCCGCTCATGCCGGTCGGCGCCTTTGGCAATATAGAGGTCACATCAGGAGCCTTGGACTTCGGCATCGGTCTCGATCTCGCGTTCCGGTGTAGTCGGTCAGTTGGCCTGATCCTGAAAGCTCAGGTTTTCCCCGCAATGTCGTACGGTCCCCATGGTGGAAGTTTGTATAATCTTGTGGATGCGCTGTCTGGCTGGCCCTGGCACGCCGGTTGCTAATCTGATTCAGCATGGGCTCATCCCGCCTGGACACGTCGAGCATCGATGAGGGCGGCATGAGCGCACCGCGAACTGGTCGCACGGACTTGCCGCACGCAGGCGGACTCGGAGACCTGGTGGTGCTCGACCCAGACCACCCGGGCTTCCGTGATCGGGAATACCGTCAACGCCGCAACCTCATCGCCGCGCTGGCGCTCGGACATCGGGCCCAGGGCGAGGTTCTCGACGCGCCCTATACGGAGGAGGAGCATGGAGTGTGGAGCGCGATCTGGCGGCATCTGTCGCCCCTGCACGAGCGGTTCGCCTGTGCCGAGTACCTCGCTTGCGCAGCCGCGCTGCGGATCGACCACGAGCGCATTCCGCAACTGCGCGAGATCAACCAGCGCATCCAGCCGGTGAGCGGATTCCGCATGGCCCCGATTGCGGGCCTGGTCTCGGCCAGACGCTTCCTCGAATACCTCGGCATGGACGTGTTCCTGTCCACCCAGTACATCCGCCACCACAGCCGCCCGCTGTACACCCCCGAGCCGGACGTGGTGCACGAGCTGATCGGCCATGCCGCGACCTTCGTCGATCCGGTCTACGCCGCCCTCAACCGTGCGTTCGGGCTGGCCGCGGTGCGCGCCGACGACGCGCGCATGGTCGAACTCGAGCGGGTCTACTGGTACACGCTCGAATTCGGCCTGGTGCGCGAAGGTGGAGCGCTCAAGGCGTACGGCGCGGGATTGCTCTCTGGCGCGGACGAGCTCGCCGGCTTCGCCGACGGTCCCGAGCTCAGGCGGTTTGATCTCGATGCCATGACTCGCTTGGCGTACGATCCTACGAGCCGACAGCCGGTGCTCTTCGTCGCCGATGGGTTCACCCAGGTCGCCGCGATCGCGGAGTGGCTCGCGCGATAGCGTGCGTCGTAACGGCCACGGACGCGGCTCGCGCGGCGGCGTGCTCAGGTCGAAGATCGCCGCGGCAGCACCATCTCGACCTGGAACCATCCCGCTTCGCAGCCGGCGGTGATCGTGCCGCCGAGGATCGCGATCAGATCGCGGCAGAGCGCCATGCCGAGTCCGTAGTGCTCGCCGGTCTGGGTGCGCGCCTGATCTGCCCGCCAGAACCGGTCGAAGGCATGCGTCGCCTGCTCCGCGGTCAGACCGGGCGCCGCGTTGCCCATGCGCACGATCGCGCTGTCTCCTCGCGCGGCGACCTCGATCTTGATGACGCCGCCCTCGGCACCGTGGCTCAGGGCGTTGTCCACCAGGTTCGACAGCACGATGCGCACCAGGGCCGGATCGCTGTGCGCCACCACCGGCTCGCTCCACGAGCCCTCGATCCGCGCCGCGCGCAGCCGCGCCTTCTCCCTCGCTTCGTTCCAGCAATCGCGCGCGATGGCGGCGAGATCGGTGTCGGCCAAGGCCGCCAGGATCTGGCCTGCCTCCGCCTTAGACAGCATGAGCAGGCGTTCGACCATGACGTTCATGTCCAGGCAGATGCCGTGGCAGGTGAGGAGCGCCTGACGGTAGTCGACGGCATTCCCCTCGCGCCCGAGGTTGACCTCGAGCGTGGATCTCAGCCCGCCGAGCGGAGTGCGCAGCTCATGGGCTATCGCCGCGTTGAACGATTTCTCCTTCCGCACGTCGTTCTCGATGCGCGCGAGGAGATCGTTCAGACGGCCGACGATCGGCAGCAGTTCGCCGGGCGCCATCGATCCATCGATACGCCGATCGAGCGACTTGCCATCGAGCGCGGCGATATCCGTGGCGAGCCGCGCGAGTGGGCGCAGGGCGGCCTTCAAGGCGACCGAGAGCGCAAGGCCGGAAGCGATGCTGATGCCACTCGCCACCCCGATCAGCACCAGCGCTAGGCGCCACAGATCACGGTCGAGCAGACGGGTGTCATGGACCACCTCGACGACCAGATCCTGATGATCCGCCGCCGCATGATGCTCCCCCTCCAACTTCACGTGTCCGGCCATCGCCAGGACGCGGATCCGCCTGCCGTTCGCCATCTGCCGCGCCTGGGCGTGCGGCGACTGGGGTATCGCCACGGCCAAGGCGGCGAGCAACGGCGCGTCGCCCTGACTCGCGATCACCCGGCCCTGCTGGGAACGGATCTGGTAGGCGACGTCGTCGGCACTCGCATCGGGAGCATGGAATTCGTACTCGCCGCTCTCGTCGTCGAACTCGACCAGCGCCGCCAGCACCTGCGCCCTGGCGGCGAGTCCGGCATCGAACTCGGCCACCATCGAGGCGCGGACCAGCAGATAGATGGCGATGCTCGCGATGGCGAGCGAAGCGATCGCGGTGGCGGTACTGGCGACCAGCACGCGGCGGCGGATGGTCATCATCCGTCGCCGCCGAGCAGGTAGCCATGGCCACGCTTGGTGTGGATCAGCCGCTTCGCTCCGTCGCGCTCGATCTTGCGACGCAGGTAGCCGATGTAGACGTCGACGACGTTGCTGTTGGTGTCCGAGGCGAAGTCGTAGGTGTGCTCCCAGATGTCTTGGCGCGTGACCAGCTGCCCGGCGCGCCGGGCGAGGTACAGCAGCAGCGCGTATTCTCGCGCCGACAGGTCGATATCGTCGTCGCCGCGCCTGACCTTGCGCGAAGCGGTGTCGATGCGCAGGTCCTCGACCTGCACGATCGCGCTGGTGTCCTGGGAACCGCGCCGCGAGAGTGCGCGCACGCGAGCGAGGAATTCATCGAAGGCGAAGGGTTTGACCAGGTAGTCGTCGGCGCCGAGATCGAGCCCGCGGACGCGATCGGCGACCGCGTCCTTCGCGGTGAGGATCAGGACCGGCGTGGTCCGCCCTTCAGCGCGCAAGGTTTCGAGGATCGAGAATCCATCCAGGCCGGGAAGCATCAGATCGAGGACGATGAGGTCGTAGGGATGCGAGCGGGCGAACCACAGCCCTTCGTTTCCGTCTCCGCTGGCATCGACGGCCCAACCGGCGTCCTTGAGGCCCAGCGTCAGCGCCGCACGCTGCGGCGCGTAATCTTCGACTATGAGGGCGCGCATGACTATGGTCCGACGTTGAACAAGAGGATGGCGGCCCGGCACGACCTCGCGGTGCGTGCCGGGCTGCCGTCTGATCTCAGTGCTCGCCCTTCTCGTCCTTCTTCTCGCCCTTTTTCTCACCCTTTTCATCCTTCTCGTCGGCGTCCTGCTTCTCGGTCTCCTTGCCGATGAAGGTGCCGTCCTCGGCGACGGTGAGCTCGATGACGGTGCCGGCATCGGTGCCGGGGATCTCGGCGGTGTAGACGGACTTGCCCTTCTTGGTCTCCTTCTCGAACTCGCTGAGCACGGCGCCTTTGGCTTCCTTGACGAGCGTCGCCTTCACAGCGGCGGGGAGCTGGGCCTCGGTGAGCTTCTCGTCCTTTTCCTCGGCGAAGGCGCTCGAGGCGAGGAGACCTCCACACAGCAGCGCGGTGGCGAGGGTGCGGACGGGGAATGAACTGAACGACATGAAACCTCCGTTTGGATGCGGGTGCGATGACCCGTGGTATGACAGTCTTCTACCAGGCCCGCATGAGACGATGATGAGAACCGCTGGTCAATCCAGGCACCTGTCGCCGCGAGTAACACACGACCCCGCCGATGGCGCGACGCTCGGTGCCACCTGCCCCTTCCACCGCATCACGGTGAGCCGATGCTGCCGCCCCGCTTCCCCCTCGAATTCCTCGTACCTCGTTCCCGGGTGACCATGTCCCAGATCCGCGCCTGCGCCGCTTGTGCGCTGCTGGCTGTTGCCATCGCTCCCACCACCGTTTTCGCCGTCGACGCGGAAAGTGCCAGCGCACGACGGTCGCTGGACGAGACTCCGCGGATGCATGGATCCGATCCCTCCGACTCCAGCGACGACGTGGGTTGGAACGCGCACTTCTTCAGCAGCATCCCCGGCGACGCCGGCCGCATCGTCACTGCGCCCGCGCGCTGGTCGGCGAGCGAATGGGGCGAGGCCGCGGCGGTCGCGGGTGTCGGCATCGCCCTGTACGCCGAGGACGAGCGCATCCAAGGCTGGATGCAGCGCCGGCGCAGCCAGACGACCAACCGCGTCGCCAAGCTGGTGAAGCCGTTCGGCCGCGAGTACGTGGCCATCGGCCTGGTCGGCTTCGCGATCGCCTCGCCCTTCGTCGATGACGAACGCGTGAAGCGCACCGCGCTGCTCGGCGGCGAGAGCATGATCTTCGCCGGCCTCGGCTACGAAGGCCTGCAGCTGCTCACCAGCCGTCCTCGTCCCGACACCGGCGCCGGACGCGATGCGTGGGGCGGGCCCAAGGGCCACGGCAATCACTCGTTCCCCTCGGGACACACCACCGCCGCTTTCGCGTTCGCGACCATCGTCGCGGATGAATGGAAGGCGGTTCCGGGGATCCCGCTGCTCGCCTACACCCTGGCCACCGGCGTTGGGTTATCGCGCATGAACGACGACGCACACTGGGCCTCCGACGCGTTCACCGGCGCGGTGCTGGGCTATTTCTCGGCCACCGCCGTCGAATACCTGCACCGTTCGAAGCACGACCTCACCATCAGCCCGGTCTTCGGGCCAGATGAGAAGTCGATCGCGGTGACCTGGAACTTCTGAGTACGATCCGCATCAGCGTCCGGAGGCCGCGAGGAATCTGCCGCGTCGGCGGATGAGCCAAAGTGGAAGGCCGATGAGGATGCTCGAGCTGCCTCCGCCGACGCCGCAGAAGTAGTTCTTCCCCCGTCCCGATGACACCTGCGTGAATACCTCCGTCGATGGTTGACGCGAGACCGTACCGCTTCCACCGATAGCCATCGCGCGGCCGTCTCCGATCCGCACCAGTGCGGGTCCGGTTCGTGGATCAGACATCGACGGACCAACGGTCCACGTCGAGGAGATGGGATCGAATATCTCGCACGCCGACAAGGGGCCAGACAAGGTCGATGAATATCCCCCGGCCACCAGGATGCGCCCATCGCCAAGCACCATGGCGCCGTGATAGGATCGGTCGATAGACATGGAGGCGGTGACGGTCCATGTCCCGGAAAGTGCGGAGAAGCGTTCGCATTCCGCCGTCGACACCGGATTGCTGCCCAAGTTCGGCTGGGAATACCCGCCAACGGCTAGCGCTCCGCCATCGGGAAGCAGCGTCAGCGTGTGTCCCGAACGATCGAGTGCCATCGCCCCGACGGAGCTCCACGTTCCGGAAGCTGGATCGAATCGTTCACATCCGGATACCGTGCTGATGAGTACGCCGCTCCCGGTGACGCCGCCCGAAACCAGCACGTGGCCGTCTGGAAGCAGGATGGCCGCATGATTCGCGCGCGGAACAGTCAACGCACCTGTCGCTGACCAGGTGTCGAGTGACGGATCGTAGATCTCGCACCCCGCCGTGAGCGTCCGAGGGCCATTCAACGTCGAGACATCTCCGCCTATCACCAATACCCGACCATCCGCCAAGCGGACCAGCGCATGGTTCGCCCTCGGAGTCGACATACTGTTGGCCGAATCCCATGCACGACCGGCCGGATCATAGACCATGACCTGCGCCGTGGCGGCAACGGCCGTGTTCACTCCCCCGGCCATGAGCACCCGTCCATCCGCGAGCAGGACCAGCGCCGGAGACGTCTGGGTGGGAGACGGTTCCGTGCCTGGCGCGATCGGGATCCGCGTCCAAGCCAGCCCAGAAGCTCCGGTATGAAGCTCCGCAGAAAAATACCCTCCCATCCCGTCGCTCGCGACGGCGAGCACCCGGCCATTGCCCATCAAGAGCGCTTGCGGTCCGCTTCCGATCGGATCAGGGAGATCCGGACCGTTGCTCCACGATGCTGCATGAGCGTGCGGCGAAGCGCACCCGATCAGGAGCATCACCGCGATGGATAGGAATGAGGCGCGTAGCATTGCGAGCATGCGGAACGATAGGTGTTCGAGGAACTGCTACCAAGGATTACCCCTACGAATCGCGATGTGGTTACGCCGACACTGCGGCCGGCGAGGTGGGCGTGTCTGGCGGCCAACTCATCCATGGCGCTCGTCCCAACACCTCGGCCACGCTTCGGCAGCGCCTAGGCCTTCCGATACGTGCCGGTTCAACGGCCTTGCCGAGTGCGTGGGTCCGCCGGTGCTGACCTGCACTGGGAAGGAGCGCACCCATCCTCGCCACGGCCAAGCACCGTGGCGTCAGCGCGCCGCCGCATCGATCAGCGAGGACGCGGCGGCGCCCGCCGCCGTCACTCCTCGTCGTCGCCAGAACCGCGCATGTCCTTGCTGCCACCGAGGCGCCAGCGCAGGTATTCATCGATGAACGGTTGGATGTCGCCGTCGAGCACGTTCTGGATCTGGCTGGTCTCGTGGCGCGTGCGCAGGTCCTTCACCATCTGGTAGGGCATCATCACGTAGGAGCGGATCTGGTGGCCCCAGCCGATGGTGCCGCGCTGGCCCTTGAGGTCGGCGAGCTCCTCGAGGCGCTCGGATTCCTTCACCTGCTGCATCTTGGCGGTGAGCATGCGCATCGCGGTCATGCGGTTCTGCACCTGGCTTCTCTCAGCCTGGCAGGCAACGAACAATCCGCTCGGGACATGGGTGATGCGCACCGCGGAGTCGGTCTTGTTGACGTGCTGTCCGCCGGCGCCGCTGGCGCGGTAGGTGTCGATGCGTAGGTCCTTCTCGTCCAAAGTCACGTCGCCGACCTCGTCGACTTCGGGCGTCACCTCGACCGCGGTGAAGCTGGTGTGGCGGCGAGCGTTGGAATCGAAGGGCGAGATGCGCACCAGGCGATGGGTGCCCATCTCGCTCTTCAGGTAGCCATAGACGTTCTCGCCGCTGATCGCCAGCGTGCAGCTCTTGAGGCCAGCGCCGTCGCCGGGGAGCATCTCCAATACCTCGCAGCGCCAGCCGACCTTGGTGCAGTAATTGGAGTACATGCGGAAGAGCATCTCGGCCCAGTCGCAGCTCTCGGTGCCGCCCGCGCCGGGATGGATGGTCATGAACACGTCGCTGCGATCGTATTTGCCCGACAGCGCCAGCTTGAGCTCGAGCGCGCTGTAGGCCTGCTCGAGCCGGCCGATCTCGGCATCGACGTCGGCGAGGGTGCGCGCGTCGCCCTCGTCCTTGGCCATCTGCAGGAGCTCGAGCGCATCCTTGACCCCGCGGGTCAGCTCCTGGTGCGGATCCGCGATAGCCTTCAGACCCTTGGAGGTCGCGACCAGTCCCTTCGCCCGTGCCTGGTCGTTCCAGAAATCGGGCTCGGACATGCGCGCCTCGAGCTTGGCGATCTCGGCCAGCTTCGCGTCGATCGAGAGCAGGCCCGAGAATTCGCCGAGCTTGCGCTCGAGTTCACGCAGACGTTCCTTGGTGTCGGGCACCGAGATCCTTTCACGACAGAGGGATCGGAGTGTGGAGCCGTGGCCCACCGGGCAAGCGTCCCTCATGGAAACGCAGCGCTGCCGGACTACCATGCCTCTGGCCCGAACGGCCTGGAGCGACCTTTTGGCCGAGATTTCCGCAGCTAGGGACCTGGCCGTGATCCGCCGCATCCTCATCCAGGGGTGGCGCTACAAGTGGATGATCGCCCTGACCATCGCCAGTACCGCGGCGATGGGCGGGTTGATGGGCACGCTGCTGTGGCAGATCGTGACCAAGATCCCCGAACTGATCAAGCAGGGCGGCTCGATCGGCAGCATCGAGGCGCTGGGCGCCAAGGTGCTGCTGATGGCGCCGATCGCCGCGATCTGCGGCTACTGCTCGTGGTGGTCGGGTCAGTGGGTCGCCAATCGCTGCATGATGGACCTGCGCGATCAGATGGTGGCGCACCTGACGCGGCTCGACCTCGCCTTCCACGGCGAGCTCAGCCGCGGCGATCTGCTGACCCGCCTGACCGCCGATCTCGAGAACATGCTCGGCTTGCAGCAGGTGCTGTACGGCCGCCTGCTGCAGCGGCCCCTCGAAGGCCTCGGCTGGGTCGCGGCGCTGCTGTTCTTCGACTGGCGCATGGGACTCGGGGTGCTAGCAGTGCTGGCGGTCGCCACGGCGGCGATCGCGCCGGTGCTGCGCCGCACCCGCGACCGCTCGCACAAGGCGCGGCAGACGCTGGCGCGAAATTTCAGCGCCCTCGAGCAGGTGACCGCTGGCATCCGCGTGATCAAGGCGATGGGCAGCTCGGAGCGCGAGATCGCGCATTACGCCGGCAACAACCGCGCGCTGTTCGACGACAACATGCGCGTCGCCCGCGCGCGCGCGCAATCCGACGCATTGACCCAGGGCGCGATCTTCGCCCTGGTCGGCGCTGGCATCGTCACCGGGGCGGTGCTGTACAGCTACGGCGGCATCGAGCCGATGAAGCTGATCATGTTCCTCGGCGTGCTGGCCCGCCTGATCACGGTGATGCGCGAAGTCCAGCGCGGTTGGGGCGATGCGCAGGAGCGCCTGCCCGCGGTCGAACGCGTCTACGCGGTGCTCGATCGGCCGAGCCGGATCACCGATCGCAACGGAGCGATTCCCTGCCCCCCGCCGCGCAAGGCCATCACCATCGAAGGCGTGCGCTTCCGCTACGCCCCCGACTCGGACGACGTACTGCGCGGCCTCGATCTCGAGATCCCGGTCGGCAAGACGGTGGCGCTGGTCGGCGAATCCGGTTCTGGGAAATCGACGCTGCTCGATCTCATCCCGCGCTTCCATGACGTCACCGGCGGACGCATCGCCATCGATGGCGTGGACATCCGCGACTACCAGGTCGAAAGCCTGGTGCACAACGTCGCGATCGTCCAGCAGGACAGCTTCCTCTTCAACGACACCGTCTACGCGAACATCGCCTACGGCCGCCCCGGCGCGAGCCGTGAGCAGGTCGAGGAAGCGGCCAGGCGCGCCCACGTGCACGACGCGATCCTCGGCCTCGAGGGCGGGTTGGGGTACGAGACCCCGGTCGGCGATCGCGGTGGACGGCTCTCTGGCGGCCAGCGCCAGCGCGTCGCGATCGCCCGGGCGCTGCTGCGCGATGCGCCAATCCTGCTGCTCGATGAGCCGACCAGCGCGCTAGACGCGGATAGCGAACGTCACGTGCAGGAGGCGCTGCAGGAGCTGATGCGCGGTCGCACGACGATCGTGGTGGCCCACCGGCTGGCCACCATCCAGCACGCCGACCTGATCTATGTCCTTGCCGGAAAAGATGATCCCCGCAGGGGCACGGTTCTCGAACAGGGCTCGCATCTGGGCCTGGTCGGCAGCGACGGCGAGTACGCGCGCCTGGTGCGACTGCAGCAGCTCGCGACCTGAACAGGCGCGTCTGTCTCCGTCGTCTGCAGCACAAGTGATGGCTACATTTCCCTTGGAATGGGCGCTGATCCGACATACTCCCGAGTCACCGTCTGCGCAATTTCGCGCGGACTGTCCTGCGTGCGCATCCGCGCGCGCAGGTCTCATCGGGGAGCGATCGCACCCCGTTCACCTGTGGCGCGCCGCGCCTATCCGAGGATATCTGTGGAACTCTACGTCGGCAATCTCCCCTGGTCCATCAACGATGAAGGGCTCACGCAGCTCTTCGGTGCGCACGGCAAGGTCGAGCGCGCGAAGGTCGTCATGGACCGCGATACCGGCCGCAGCCGCGGTTTCGGATTCGTCACCATGACCAATGCCAATGAAGGCACGGCCGCGATCAACGCGCTCAACGGCGCCGATTGCGATGGTCGCGCGCTGCGCGTCCGCGAAGCCGAACCACGCCAGGCTGGCGGCGGCGGCGGCGGCGGCGGCGGGGGTGGCATGGGCGGCGGCGGCGGCGGCGGGGGTCGTCGCGAAGGCGGCGGCGGCGGCGGCGGCTACAGCCGCGATCGCTGAACGTCGAATACCTCGACCGATGAAGACCCGGCGCTCACCAGCGCCGGGTCTTTTGTTGTCACATGTCTCCGTACTCCCGCATGACTCTTTTTCATCATTCTCGCATCACTCTCTCGCATCACTCTCGCAAGGCGAGCCGATGATCGATCGGCGCCTGATGAGCGTCTTACAACGTCGGAGCCGCGGATCTCGACACCACGCGCACGTGGCCTCCGGCGAATCCGATCGCGACCGCCAATTCCTTCACCGCCGACTCGGCTTCACGCTGGGCGATGGCCATCAGGCCGAGACGTTGGATATCCTCTTGCGCGGAATGGATCGCCTGGGCCGTCAGCAACCGTTCGAGTTCAGCCCCCTCCAGATTGCCGCCGAGTTCCTCCCAAATGAGCCAACGGCCATGATCGGTGCTGTGATCGAGCACGCGCGCCATCGGCACCACCACCACCACGTCGTCCCCCGCCGGGATCACCTTGACCAGCCTCAGATCGATGCCGAGCACCACGGTCACCGGCACCACCGCCTTCACGCCGCCGAACCCGCTCGGGCTAGTTGCGCACTGGAACGAGCTCAGCTCGGTGCGCAGCAGCCTGAGTTCGGCCAAGCCGGTGATGCGCTCCAGGCTCGCCGACAGGGTGGCGCCCGTCGAACGCGGCGGGTGGTGCGCAGCCAGGGCGCGCGCGCCGAGGCCCGCCGCGAGTCCGAGCGTCAGCATCACCGCCAGATGGCGCATGCTCACGTGGTGCCCTTCGGCGGCGGCTCGTCGTCGAAGCGAACCTCGACGCGCAGGGAAGGCTCGCCGAGGATCTCGGGCACCAGGTGTTCGAGCAACCGTCGCGTGCAATCGCGCACTTCCAGATCGACGCCGAGCGCCTTAACCCGGCCCGGCGCGTCGGCGAGCGCCTGGCGCTGGGCGGCGAGCAGCGCCGAGACGTATTTTGGTTCGCTGAGCCAGCGGTTTGTACGCTGATCCAGGATGCGGGAATCCGAAACACGGAAGCCCGGCTCGAGCACGGTCGGCGTCGGCAGGCGGATGAGCAGCTTGGCGCCGTCGCGCACGAAGCGGTCGGGGCTCAACCGGGCGATGGGTACGCCGAAATCGACATCGACCCGACTCGAGCACACCACCTCGTCCTTGGCCGAGGTCCAGCGGATGACCCCCTCCTCCTCGTAACCGCCGAGCGCGACCATCTTCATCACCACCCTGGTGGTGGCGATGTCCCGCAGCGCCGCCTGACACGATTCCGGCAACGACGGTCGCGCCGCCTCCGCCGATGGCCACCGCCACACCACCGCGAATCCCACCACCACCGCGAACACCGACGCGACCAGCGACCCCACCCGCCCGATGCGCGAACCCTGCACCTCGGCCATGCCCGACTCTACCTCGTCGCCCTGAGCGGGACAACCGAAGCCCGCGGTCGCATGCGTTCTTCGCTCTTCGCGGCACCAAGCCGCCAAACCTTCAGATTTCCGGCTTCCTGGGGGGCAGCGGCGGCGTAAGGCCCCGGTCGGTAGGGGCAGCGCGATGTTGGGGGGCCGTAGCCCCCCAACTGAAAGCAGCCCCCAACTAAGAGCCGCGAGTCGAGCGCACGCCCTGAGCGATGCGCGCGAAGACGTCCGGAATCTGCTCCTCGGTGAGGCACGAGAACGCCACGCGCAGCTCGGTCTCGCCCAGCGCAATGGTCCCGAGTCCGTGCTCGTCGAGCAGGCGCAGGCGCACCGCGTCGGCCTTCACGCCCTTCACGCGCACGCACATGAAGTAGCCGGCGTTGAACGGATAGACGTCCCAGCAGTCGGCGTATTCGGGCTTGCGGCTCTCGATCGCGCACACCGCGGCGCGGCGGCGCAGGATCTCGACCTTCTCGGCCTGCTGCTTGCGGAAATCCGGATGGGTCAGGGCGCGCAGCACGATCGATTGGCTGGCGTGGCTGACGTTCGAGATGGTGGCGCGGATCAGGCCGCCGGTCTTCTGCTCAAGCGCGGTGTAGACCGCGGGCGTGCCGTTCTTCACCGCATAGGTGAGGAACCCGACGCGCAGGCCCCAGACGAACTCCTCCTTGGTGGCGCCATCGATCTTGACCGCGAGCAGGTTGTCGTGGGCGCGCGCGAGACGGCCGAACAGGCTCTCCTTCTCGACCTGCTCGTCGAAGAACATGCCGTAGTATGCGTCGTCGCATGCCACCACCAGCCGCGTGCCGGCCTCGGCCGCGGCGATCAGCGCGTTGACGATCGCGCCCGCCTCGCCGCGGGTGGGGCTGTAACCCGAGGGGTTGTTCGGGAAGTTCAGCACCACCACCAGCTTCTTGCCGCGCCGCGCGGCGAGCGCCTGCATGAAACCGTCCTGATTGAATCCGGAAAGACGCTTGTCGAAGAGTGGAAAGGTGACGATGCGCGCGCCCTGGCGGGTCTCCCAGCAGAGCGGATAGTTCTCCCACATCAGGTCGGTGACCAGCACCTCGTCGCCGGCGTCGAGGAACAGGTCGCCGAGCAACGACAGCCCATGGGTCAGCGCGTTGGTGACCACCGGCAGGCTGGTCGGGTGGCCGGCGAGCGACGGGGTCTCGGCGCGCTGCTTCTCGGCCCAGGCCTTGCGCAGCTCGGGCTTGCCGTCCGACGGCGCGTAGCTGTAGAGGTCAGCCGGCTTCATCGACGGTGCGAAGCACTCGTGCACGCTCGCCAGGTGCATGGGGCCGCCGCCCTCGGTGGCGATGCCGATGGTGGCGTTGTAGCGCTTGGCCTTGGCCTTGGCCTCGGCTCCCTGGGCGAGGATGCCCTTGGTCGGGAAGTACATGCGCCTGCCCAGCTGGCTCAGCAGCGACAGCACCACGGGGCAGTCCTTGGCCAAGGCGGCGTTGGCCTGCTCGGCGATCGGGTTGAGCGATTGGGCGACGCCGTTCATGGCGCCAGCGCCATGGGCCGAGCCGATCGCGCTTCCTGCATGGGAACCGGCATTGGCCTTGGAGCTGGACTGGGAAAGCGGATCGTGGGACATGGACTTCCTGATGCAGATGGACCGTGCGGGTCGGCGGAGGGTCGGGTACCCTCCTCGGGACGAGGGCGGGGGGCACTTATCGGTTGGCAGCGGGCGAACTCAAGAAAAGACTGAACACATGCGGCGGATCCTGATCCTCATCTCCCACGCCTTCCTGCTCGTGGCCATCGCCGCATGCGTTTCCGGCGGCCTCGTCGGCTGCAACAGCCCGCGCGTGGCCCCGACGCCGCGCGCCAAGGCCATCCAGGACACCGAGCCGCGCGAGATGCGCGTCGTCAAGGTCTGGGACCAGGTCGCCGAGGGCATGGACGTCGACCGCGACGAGAACGTCAGCCATCTGATCGAGGTCGAGGTCTTGAGCGGCCCCCACCAGGGTGAGACCATGACGCTGCCCTATGACGAATGGAACGTCGGCAAGAAGCCGCCGCGCGCCGGCGATCGCGTGGTCGTGGCGCCAGCAGATTGGGTCAAGCGCGACGCCAACAGCCATGGGCGGCCGATGAAGGGCTGGGGCAATTGAGGGAGCGGTCCCGCGGGCTTGTCGCGTCGCACGAGGGCGATAGCGTCCCGGTCATGCGCGCGCCAACCTCGGTATCGGTAGTCGTCACCACCTGACCGGGAGGCGTCTTCGCTCAACGCGCGAGGCGGCCTTTCCGGGCCGTTTTTTTGTTGGGGGACTACGGCCCCCCAACATCGGCCTCCGGCCTGCCCCCCAGGAAGCGGGGAACCGAGATGGCTGGAGATGTTCCGATTCGGCTCTTTGCTCGCGTATTTGTCCGTACGATTTTCCCGCCTCCTCGAATTGGAATCCCATGGCCCTCGAACTGCCGAAATCCTACGACGCCAAAGCCATCGAGTCCGACGTCTACCGGCGCTGGGAAGAGGGCGGTTGCTTCAAGGCGGGCGCCGGCAAGCGGCCGGGCAAGCCGCACTACGCGATCGCGATCCCGCCGCCGAACGTCACCGGCGTCCTGCACATGGGCCACGCGCTCAACAACGCCTTGCAGGACACGCTGATCCGCTGGCGGCGCATGCAGGGTTTCGACACGCTGTGGCAGCCCGGCACCGACCACGCCGGCATCGCCACCGAGGCCGTGGTCGCGAAGCAGCTGCAGGAGGAATCGACCACGCGCGAGGCGCTCGGCCGCGACCGGTTCATCGAACGCGTGTGGGCGTGGAAGGAGCAGTCCGGCGGCATCATCACCACCCAGCTGCGCAAGCTCGGCTCGTCGTGCGACTGGAGCCGTGAACGCTTCACCATGGACGAGGGACTGTCGCGCGCGGTGCGCACGCAGTTCAAAAACCTCTACGACGCTGGCCTGATCTACCGCGGCACGCGCATGGTGAACTGGTCGACGGTGCTGAAGACCGCGCTCTCCGACGACGAGGTCATCGTCCAGGAGGTCCAGGGCCACATGTGGAAGCTGCGCTACCGCCTGGTCGGCGGCCCGATCGCCGGAGTCGACGAGATCCAGGTCGAGACCACCCGGCCTGAGACCTTCTTCGGCGACCTCGCGGTCGCGGTGAACGCGAAGGACGAGCGCTACCGCGCGCTGATCGGCAAGCGCGTTCGCCTGCCGATCGTCGGCCGCGACATCCCCATCGTCGCCGACGACCACGCCGATCCCGAAAAGGGCACCGGCGCGGTGAAGATCACTCCGTCGCACGACCCGAACGACTACGAGGTCGGCAAGCGCCACCAACTCGGGCTGCTGCAGGTCATCGGCTTCGATGGCCGCATGACCGCCGAGGCCAAGCACTTCGCCGGGATGGACCGCTTCGCCTGCCGCAAGGCCCTGCTCAAGGAGCTCGAGGCATCGGGCGATCTGCTCGGCGTCACCGACATCACCCATGCAGTGGGCCACAGCGAGCGCTCGAAGGAGCCCATCGAGCCGATGGTGACCGAGCAGTGGTTCGTGAAGATGGGCCCCCTCGCGGCGCGCGCTCTGCCCGAGACGATCAGCGGAGCCGTCGCCTTCCACCCCGAGCGCTGGACGAAGGTCTACTGCAACTGGCTCGAGAACGTCCGTGACTGGTGCATCTCGCGCCAGATCTGGTGGGGGCACCGCATCCCCGCCTGGTATTGCGGCACCTGCAAGCAGATCACCGTCGGCATCGACGCTCCATCGACGTGCGCGCACTGCGGCGCGCGCGACCTGGCGCAGGATCCAGACGTGCTCGACACCTGGTTCTCGTCGGCGCTGTGGCCCTTCAGCACCCTCGGCTGGCCCGAGGCCACGCCCGAGCTCGCGCGCTACTTCCCGACCTCGACCCTGGTCACCGATCGCGGCATCATCTACTTCTGGGTCGCGCGCATGGTCATGGCGAGCCTGTTCGCGCTCGACAAGAAGCCGTTCTCGGACGTGTACATCCACGGCACCGTGCTCGACGAGCGCGGGGTCAAGATGTCGAAGTCGCTCGGCAACGGCATCGATCCGCTGGTGATGATCGAGGGCGGCACGCAGCGCTATCTGGGCAAGGATTACCAATGCTCTGGCTACGGCGCCGACGCGCTGCGCTACACGCTCCTGGACATGACCACCGAAGGTCAGGACCTGAAGCTGAATCCGACCAAGTTCGAGACCGGGCGAAATTTCGCCAACAAGGTGTGGAACGCCGGACGCTTCCTGCTGATGAACCTCTCCGAGCGCCCGCTCGCGAAACCGCCGACGGCATCCGACGTCGCTGCCCTGCAGCTGGGCTTCGAGGAACGCTGGCTGCTCGACCGTCTGCAGACCGCCATCGCCGACTGCTCGTCCGCGCTCGAGGCGTTCCGCTTCAACGACTACGCCAACGCCGGCTACCGCTTCTTCCGCGACGACCTCTGCGACTGGTACGTCGAATGGGCGAAACGCCAGTTCAAGGCCGGCGGCCCGGCGGCCACCGCCGCCGGCACGGTCCTGTGGTACGCCGTCGACAAGGTCCTGCGCCTGCTTCACCCCGGCATGCCGTTCATTACCGAATACCTGTGGCAGCAGCTGCAGACCACCGCCGGCGGCGCCGCGTGGACGTCGTTCCTGATGGTCTCTGAGTTTCCCGAACCCGAATCGCGGTTCGCCGACGCCATGATCGCGCCGCGCATGGACGAGCTGCAGCGCATCGTCACCGCCGTGCGGAACATCCGGAACCAGCAGAACCTGCCCGACGGCACCAAGCTCACGGTCGTCGTCGCGGCACCGGACGCCACGCGCGCGCAGGGGCTGTCGTCGCACCGCGACTTCCTCATCGATCGCGGCAATCTGCTCGGCATCGAGATCGGCGCCGGCCTGGCGAAGCCGGCGACCAGCGTCACCGAGGTCATCGGGGATCTGAAGCTGCACGTCGCGTTGTCGGGGGTGATCGATCTCGAGAAGCTGAAGGCCAACATGGTCAAGCAGATCGCCGGCAAGGAGAAGAGCATCTCCGGCAAGCAGGGCCGCCTGGCGAACGCGGACTACATCAGGGCAGCGCCGCCGGAACAAGTCGCCGATACCAGGGGACTGCTGGCGAAGGAGCAGGTCGAGCTGGCGAATCTCAAGGAGACGTTGGCCGGATTGGAATAGGAGGATAGCGGAAGCGGATTCCGCTCATCCGCTCAGCCTGCGCCGCAGATTGCGGATCATGAATCTGCTGGCGATCGCTTCGTCGAGCATGGCGACGAAGCGATCGCGGGGAACAAATCCACCGCGATACGCCATGCGCAACTGCGCCTGCACTTCGGCGCATGAACCACCCGCGATCGACAGGAAGCGATGGAAGTCGCCATCGCACGCACGGCCGTGACCCTCAGCGATGTTGTACGCGATCGATGCCGCGGCCCTGCGGATCTGACCGCGCAATCCATCGCCGCTGCGCTGCAGTCCCCTCTCTTCCCGAATCATCTCCGCCAATCCCGCCGCTCGCTGCCACACGCTCAAGTCCTCGAATCTCTGCATGTCCGTTCTCCTTGCGCCCACTCCGCGATCGGCATCGGGGTCAAGGCTGGGCGCCCCGCCCACCGCGGCCCCCGCGGCCTGGCCTTGACGCCGATGCCGATCGCGACAATCGAGCTCAGGGGAGAATGCCACGACACACGTGCCTTCGGGCCGTCTTCCAGCCCTCCAGCCTTCCAGCTTTCGTACCTTCAACCCTTTTCGATTCGAATCCCAACATGACGCGAAGACCCGAAGACCCGAAGCTGAGAACGTACGAACGCCAGAGGGCCGGAAGGCTCGAATCCCACGTGCCGGCGACTGTCCTCCCGCCTTCTCGCTTTCCAGCCTTCCTACCTTCGAACCCTCTCCAACCGCGCCCTCCCATCCTCTCAATACCGGATCAAACGATGCGAGACTCGGACCTCCGTGCCCCGAAACGCTGACCGAACCCCTCCCCACCAATTGCATTACCCCATATCCTCATGCATAACCCTCCCATGCGCAAAGCGTTGGGAGTGATCGACGCGGTGGGGGCGAATACCGTCGCGCTCGCCAGCTACGTGCTCGACATCGCCACGCTGGTGGGCTACGGATTGCTGCGCATCGCGCGCTGGCGGCGCGTCCAGCCGGTGACCCGCCAGGTGCTGCTGCGCCAGGTGCTCTTCACCGGCGTCGAGGCGGTGCCGTTCGTCGCCCTGCTCGCGCTGCTCACCGCGCTGAGCCTGGTGGTGCAGGGTCAGGTGCAGCTCGGCGGGCTCGGCCAGTCCGACCTCTTCGGCAAGCTGCTGGTGGTGGTGCTGGTGCGCGAGCTCGGCCCGCTGCTGATCTCGATGGTGGTGATCGCGCGCAGCGGCAGCGCGATCGCGGCCGAGGTCGCGAACATGCGCGTGGCCGGCGAGATCCAGGCGCTCGAGTGGTCGGGCATCGATCCCTTCCGCTACCTGGTGGTGCCACGTCTCGGCGGGGTCTGCATCTCGCTGGTCTGCCTGGTGCTGCTGTTCATCGCCTTCTCGCTCGCTGGCGGATTCGTGCTCAGCCTGCTGCTGGTGCCGGGCGCGCCGGATCTCGACCGCTTCACCGCGCTCCTGGCCCAGCACCTCACGCCATTCGACGCGGTCATCCTGCTCGCCAAGACCGTCGTCCCGGGCCTCTTGATCACCGCCATCGCCTGCAAGGAGGGCCTCGGCGGCCCTGGCATCATCACCGAGGTCCCGCGCGCCACGACCCGCGGCGTGGTGCGCGCCATCACCGCGGTCTTCGTGTGGGACGCCCTGATCACCGCGCTGGCCTTCATATGAGCGGGCGATCCGGCGACCAGGCGGACGGGGAGACGAGCGGAACGTCGCGCGAGAGCCGCGATGGCGAAAGCGAGTCGCCGCGCCCCGCCGCGCAGGACGACGCCTCCGACTTCACCCAGCAGACCATCGAGCCCGACGCGCAGCAGCATCGCCAGACCGACGCGCAGATCTTCACTCCCGAACCGCTGGTGTCGTTCAACCGCGTCTCGTACCAGTCGCCGGGCGCCTACACCACCCCGCTGCTCGAGAATCTCAACTTCGAGCTGCATCAGGGACACTCGCTGGTGCTCACCGGCCCGGCCGGCAACGGCAAGAGCGCGGCCATCGCCCTGGTGATGGGCGGGACACGTCCCACCAACGGCGAGCTGCGCGTGCTCGGGCTCAGGCCGCGGCTGCTGCCGAGCGACCAGCTCGACGCAATGCGCGCGCGCATCGGCTACGTGCCCCAGCACGGCGGGCTGCTGAGCAACCTCTCGCTCGCCGACAACATCTCGCTGCCGCTGCGCTACCACCGATCGGCCGGCGACGCCGAGGTCAAGGACGCGCTCGAACGCATGCAGGAGCTGCTCGGCATCGATGAGATCCCGACCATCGCCTCGGCGCTCGCCTCGCTGCGCCTGCGCCGGCTGGCGGCGCTCGCGCGCGCGCTGATCCTCGAGCCCAAGCTGCTGGTGGTCGACGAGCCGGCGCGCGATCTCGCCGGCATGGCCAAGCACGAGATCTGGCACCTGATCGCGCGCATCCAGGCGGCGCGCCAGCTCACCGTGCTCGCCTGCACCAGCGACGCCGAGACCGCCTACCTGCTTGGCGGGCAGGTGCTGTCGCTGCCCTCGCGGCATGCCGCGCGCGCCTCGATCGCCAGCGTCACCGGCACCTTCATGGGCAGGCTGTGATGGGGAACCTCCGTCGTCGAGCTGCCGCATGATCGCCCCCTTCAAATTCCGCCATCTCAACCGCATCGTCGGCGGCTTCGTGCTCGCCGCCTGCCTGGTGCTGCTCGCGGGCATCGTGCTGGTTGGCAAGGCCAGGCACTGGTTGGAGCCGCAATTCCCCATCGAGGTGGTGTTCTCGGCCCAGGACATCGGCCTGCTGCGTGCCGGCCTGCCGGTGAAGATCCTCGGCGAGACCGCCGGCGAGGTGGTCGAGGCGCACCTCGAGAGCTCGTCAGAGACGCACGCCACCCTGACCGTGCGCGAGCGCTACCGCTCCCGCCTGCGCGACGACTGCTACGCGATCATCCACACCCCGGTCGCAGGCCTGCTCGGAGACACCTTCGTCGAGATCTGGCCTGGCCAATCGACGGTGCAGCTGCGCGACCACAAGGCGATCACCGCTCGCAAGGGCGAGGACCTGGTAGAACTCGCGCGCCACAGCGTCGAGAGCATCGGTCAAGCGGCAGGCGAGATCCGCGACCTGATCGCTGAGAACCGCGTCGAGGTGAAGCTCGCGATCAGCAACGTGCGGCGCATGTCCGAGAGCCTCGACAAGCTGGTCGCCGACAACCAGCAGCTGGTCAACCAGGTGCTCACCAGGCTCGAGGCCATGGGCAAGCAGGTGTCGGAACTGGTCGAAGAGAACCGCAGCAGCATCAAAGAGACCACCGAGCGCCTACCGCAGGCGATCTCGGACCTCGGCAACGGCGGCAAGTCGATCGCGGATGCCGGGCACCAGGCGACCGACCTGATCGCCGAGAACCGCGCCGATCTCAAGCTGGTCGCAGGAAAATTCGCCGAGATGGCGCCGAAGCTCGACGACATGGCCGGCGACCTGCGCGTGGTCACCCACCAGATCGCGCAGGGCAAGGGCACCGCCGGCAAGCTGATCATGGAGGATACCGCCCACGACAAGCTGGTCGCCGCGGTCGACAATCTCACCGAGCGCTTGAACGAGATCAAACCGCTGACCGGTGGACTGAGCGAATTGAAGCTGTTCGGCGGCGTCGATGGCGGTTACGACACGCGCAGCGGCAGCTTCACCGCCGGCGTCTACCTGCGCCTCGAACCGCACGCCTGGAAGTTCTACCAGGGCGGAGTCTCGTATCGTTCGGCGCCGCGCGATCGCTCGCCGCTCAAGGCAGAGAGCCCCGACAGCATCCCGGTGGACTTCAACCTGCTGCTCGGTTGGCGCTTCGGCGAGACCGCCACCAAGGGCACCTACTGGCTCACCATCGCGGGTGGCCTGATCGAGACCCGCATCGGTTGTTACGCCGAGGTGCCGCTGTGGAGCGATCGCCTGGCGGTTCGGGTCATGGCGCGCCAGAAGCAGAACAACCGTGATCTCGACGACCGGCGCTACGAGCACGGGACCGTTCTGCTGCGCTCGACGGCCTCGCTGCGCGTGTGGTCGAACATCTACATGGTCGGCGGCGTCGATGATTGCATCGACGCGCCTGGAGCATGGGCCGGAGCGAGACTCGAACTGCAGGACAACGATCTGCGCAACATCACGTCGGTTTCGGGGTTGTTGAAGTAGGCCTCGGGAAGCAGCCCAGACGCGGAAGAGGGAAGCGAGACGAGCGACGGTTCCCGGATTCCTCCGCTAATGAAATTCCAATGGTGTGGTCAGCAAACACCGCTGTCCGCCCTGCTTCCCCTCCCTCACGCCAGCCCACGGCGGAGCCAGCTGCGAGCGCTCGGTCCACTGCTCGGCGTGGCAGACCGAGCGGATCCCACGCCATAGAAGACGCAGCGGCGGATGGTCCGTGGTGGGCGAGGTGGATTCGGACAGCTCTGCGAGAGTCGTCGCATCGGCCTCGGGGCCGCAGGCACCGATCGCCAGGTACAACGAACGGTCGTAGCCGTACGCGGTCGCGGCACCTTTGAGCATGATGTCGCGGCGGTTCTGGCCGTCGAAATGGCGGCGGGCACGTTCGGGCTGGAACAGCGCGTACACCACCACCAGCGGCCGGCCCCAGGCGTCGTTCCATGGCCGCTTCGCCGAGCGATCGCGGCGGTACGCCTGATCACCCTCGGGACCGATCGGCAGGACGTCGGCGGCCTGGAGTAGCGGTATCGTCGCTAGCGGCGAGAACAGGCCGAGATCGAAGGGCAACGGCTGGCTCGCTTCCGTTGCGACGGCGCCGCCGTTCGAGCGGGTGCCGGTCACTGCGGTGTCCACGGCCTCGGTCTGGTCTAGGGACGGCACGCTGTAACCGACAGCCGAGTCCGGCGCGCTCGAGCCGGTCACCGCCCAGCGATTCGGCACCGGAACGCGCACGAACCGGCTGGGGTCGTTGAGGCTGTTGTTCTGGAATACCCACAGGTCCTTCCACTCGATGAGCGTGCATGCGACGGCGGTCGGCGGCAGTGCCGGATCGCAGATCGTGCCGTCGAGCCGCAGCCCTGGTTTTCCCCAGGGAAAGCGCAGTACCGGCGGATCCGCTCCCGGAGCCGCCTGGTCCCAGTCGCTGTCCGGCCAATGGAATGGCCAGGCTCGTTCATACCAACCGTCGGGAACCGCGCCGCTCGACGGCGGCAGCGCGTCGACGAGCCGATTCCAGTAAGGCTGATTTTGGAACTGCTGATACCAATCATTGCGATCCCAGAGCTGCCCCGACGAGTCCGGGCGGTACAGCTCGACCGGCCTCGCTCCACCCACGCTGGGCGCAGCGACGACGTTCTCGATGATGTCGATGGTAGCGAATCTCTCGACGCCACCGAGTCCGCATGCCCGCTGCAGGGCGGCGGCCCTGCTCACGCGCTCCTGCCCATACGCGGCGAGGGCGTCGAGCACGTGCTGCATCCTCTGGACGGTATCGAGGGACCGCACCCGCATGCGCGCCATCGACACGACTGCGAGCAGCATGCCCGCGAGGATCGCGATGATCGCCACGACCACGAGCAGCTCGACGAGGGTGAACCCGCGCGATCGGCACGCGAAGGGCACGCTCACCACTTCACCGGATCACGGTCCAGCCGCTGGATCCAGCGCAGGTTTCCGCCATAGGTCTTGGGCGACGAACTGCGCGTGTCGCTCCACGCCGAGGTTCCGGTCTGCACGACCGAGGTGCTGGCGTACTGGGCGTTGTAATCGTAGTCGACCGAGGGAACCCACCAGTTCTGATCACGCTCGCGCACCACCGCCACGCCCATCGGCACGATGCCCACGCGGAACACCGGATCGTTGTAGACGGTGTTGTCGCGAGCGCCTGATTGCAGCGCCGACCACTCGCAGCGGAACCACAGGATCTGACTGGATTCGAGCAGATCGCGGAAGGTACGCTGATCGGGAAACAATCCGGATTCCTCGGCCGTCACCGGCTCGAGGCAGCGTCCGACCCCGGGCAGGAAACGATGCCTGGCCTCCCAGGCCGCGATCTCGGCGTCGTTCCAGAAGCGGTAGCCGCGCGTGCCGCCAGCTCCGCAGCTGATGATGAAGACGCTCCAATTGTATTTCGCCTGGCTGGGGTCCGCCGGGTCGTAGAGCGCGACCTTGTCCCACCAGAGATGATCGTCGGGCTGGTCGATGTCGTCGTGGTCGGCCTGCAGCTCGCGGTAGACTCGGAACCACGAACGGTTCTCCGATCCCGGCTGCACCGCGAGTGCCACCTGTCCACGCCGGGGCACTCCATCGGCATCGATGGCCTCGCGCTTCCAATCGCCTCCGCCAGCGGGCTCCTGGGCTCCGGCGCAGAAGTCAGTCCAGGTCTCGGCGACGGGCTGAGGATCGAGCATGCCCTTCGCGCCGTGGCTGGGATCGAATATGCGATCGATCCAACCTACCGGCCATTGCACGATCGCCGGCCAGGATCCCCAATCGTAGCTCGGATCGCCGCTGCGCGGATTCCAGGGCGTATTCCACGCCGGGTCGCGGTAGGCGACGGGTGTCGGCACCGGGTTGTAGTTCACCGTCAACTGCACCGCGAACGGCGGGCGCACCGCAACCGCCATCGGGCAGCGCGTCGCGGTGCCGGGCAGGGGCCAGCCGCCCTTGCGCTGGCCCAGTGCCGGGAAGTCAGCGACCTCGTCCGGATACGCCTTGTAGGGCGGCCAATCAGCGTGCATCGACCACCATTCGGGGGCGGGGATCCCGGTGGCCGCGCCGGCTCCGGCCGCCGGCCGCGGCCCGCGTGGACCGAGCGATCCATCGCGGACGTCGGTCCAGCCGCAGCATTCGCCGGTCCGATCTCCCCAACCGATGCGCGAGCATTCCTGGATGTACATCACCGCCGCATGCATCATCAACCGTGCCTGGGCCTGATCGACGACCGCGCGCATCTCGCGGCTATCCGAACGCATGCGTGCCAGGAAGGTCACCGACAGCACGAGCAGGATCGACGCCAATCCGGCGACGATGATCAGCACCGCGCCGTCACGGTGATGGCTGTCACGCGGGAGTGGATCACGGAGCATGGAGCGGTCCGGGCATGGGGTCGTAGAAGTCGCCGATGGCATTGCCGTCGGCGTAGCCGGGGCTGTAGAGGCGCCAGTGCTGACGCGCTCCGCGATACGAAGTGCCGTAGGGGCTGGACACCAGCTCCACGCGCTTGCCGCTGATCGCATCCGTGATCGTCGAAGTGACGACGGTGAGGGTACCCTGCCCTCCAGCGCGGTAATAGCGCAGGATGGTGGTCTCGAGCGCTGGATAGTCGCGCGGCTTGGAATCGTAATCGAGCGCGGTGGGCACGTAGGTGGCGACACGCTGGGCGCCGGCCTGATGCCAACCGGCGGGATCGATGCGCGCGAATTCGCCGTCGGTCATGTTGTACGGCAAGCGCACCGTCTTCGACGTGAAGCGGCGGTCGTTGCGAGCGACGTCTCCGGTGTTCCCGTCCTGGGCGTAGCCGTAGTACCAGCTCTGGTTGCCTCCGCCGGCGACGTTGCCGGTCTCGAGCAGCTGGGACATGCCGTTCTGATTGTCGATGCCGCCGCCGTTGCCGCGATCGGCCGAATCGGCGAGCAGCGCGCGCAGGCCGATGGCCCAGGTGCGGCTTTCGCGAAAATCGCGACCGATCCAGTTCGTGAAATCGCGCGAGCCCGTGACATCCGACCGCCACCACAGGCCGCCCACCCCCCAGCAGCTCTGCGCCAGTTCGCACTGCGGTCCGCCATCGGACGGGAAGTTGTGTGGACTGGTGCCGATCCAGTCACCGGGCATCCACCCGCTGTTGTCTCCGGGCGGATTGCCATTCTGGTCCTGGAGGAAGAGGTTGTAGCCCATCGAGGTATATTCGGTCGCGCCGAGCAGCGAGAGGCGGCTGAACATCTGCCAATAGAGCATCGGCACCACCTGGTTCACGCTGGTGCGCAAGGCCAGATTGCGGACCTGCTCCGGATACTCGCTGTCAGGCTGCGGCCTGTAGCTGTCCCAGGGTGGATTGGGATCCGCATCGATGTTCTTCTTGTCGAGATCGGTGAGCACCGTCGCCGTGCCACCGCTGGCGATGCCGGTCGGGAACTTCGGATCGATCTCGTCGGGACGCGAGCGCATGTCGGTGGCGCACACCAGGCGGTAGTCGCCATGAACCCATACCGGGCTGATGTAGCGGTAACGCGCCCCGCTGGGCGTGTAATTGAAATACAGGAAGGAGCGGTCGATCGAGCGGGGATCATGTGCCTGCAGGGTGTTCGGATTCAGGACCTTGGCGTCAGCACGATAATGCGCCGCATTGGCTGGGTCGGGATGGTCGAAGGGCAGGACGTCAGGATCGGTGCTCGGCTGGAACATGATCGGCTGGAAGGCCCGACGGATGAACGGTTCGCTGATGTTCGGTGTCGCCGGATCGTCCACGCGCAGCGTGCGTGCGCGCATGAATCCCTTGTTGTACGGCGGCTTGTCGTCGGCGAGCGAATGATAGAAATCCACGTCCTCGAGCGAAGCCTGCCAACCGGTGCGCAGCAACGAGTTCTCGATGCTCAGGCTGGTCGCGGTGGCGATGGCTCCGGTGGCCACGCGGAAGGCCGCCACCGCGGTGAGGATCAGAACGGTGGAGATCGCGACGGCGACCATCACCTCGATCATGGTGAAACCGTTCCGTCGAGCTCCGTGCCACCCGCACCACGCAGGCCCACGGACCCGCGCGCAGATTCCGATCAAGGTCGGAGAAAGCGACACGGGCCGCCGATTCGCGGTGGGCTCAATTGTTGACATTGAGCCTCAGCACCGGGTCGTAGATGTTGAAACGCGCGACCACCAGCGCGCGCATGCGCGTCGACGCCGGAACCGGGCCGACATCGAAGTTGCGGTTGCCGTTGCGGTCGGCGCCCCAATGGCCGAGCACGATGTCCGATCCGGCGACCGCGTACGACCAGTAGAACTTGTACCAGCTGTTCACGGTGTTGTCGATGAAGCGCTGATGCCGTTCGCCATCGAGCCACACCATTCCGCTCTCGGGATTGCCGGCGTATTGACTGTCATTGCGCTGCAGCACGTAGTCCCACGGCGCCATGAACGGCGAGGGCGGCTGGCGCATCGGCAGCAACGACGCCGGAGTGACCAGGTCTGGCTTCAGGCCGATCGAGCGCGCGTGCTTGGCGAAATCCAGAGGAGCGCTCGGCGCGGATTCGGCATCCTCGTATGATTTCCAGTCCACCGACCAGAACACCAGCTCGCGCCCGCGATGGAATGGTTCGAAGCGACGGTTCAGCCAATAGCGCTTCGCGTCGCTGGTGAAATTCCACTCCCCGGTGGACGATGCGCCGGGAGTCGACGGCGGCGCGAGCTGTGGATTGTAGACCAGGCTGCTCCACGCCGCTTCAGGAGCCTTCGCCGGTCCGTGATGGCTGATATCGCAGGCAGGTCCGCCGGGGGAGATGTGGTGGTCGAGGAACCACGAGCGGGCGGCCTGGTTGGGAGGAGTGAGCCAGCGGTAGAATGACTCGGCAGAGGAGGTGCCCAGGCTGGTCGGCAGATTCTGGGGCACGCGCTGCGCAACCCCGTCCGACACCGCCCCCCTCGCCGCGTCCTCGAACAGGTCCAGGAGCGCGAGCGGCTTGTCGTTCATCACCTGGTGGTTCATCATGCGCGGAGCGCCCCAGTCGTAGGGATTGTCGGCGCAGTAACGCGCCGCCCAGCGCATGCACATCTCGTGCACCTTGCGCGCGAACGCGCGATCGTGCTCGTTGCATACCCTGATCAGCTGCTGGGGATGCGGCGTGTCGATGGGGATCGGTGGATTGGCCTTGGGATTCGCCCACGAGTCGGGCCAGCTCTTCACGGTATCGGCGATGTCGGTGACCAACGGCGGGTCCACGTTCAGGGTACCGGTCGCATCGGGGCCGACATGCACATCGTCTCTCACGCGATAGCGCCGGCAGCTGGCGAGCATGCGGTCGCCGGGCGCGCCCATGAAACCGGAATGGTCGATGGTATGACCGTGGCGCGCGGTCTGCGCATCGGGATTCGGCTCGGAGCGGCGGTACCAGTCGCGATAGTCGGACTCGAAGCAGATGATGTCGCCGGCGAAGAAGATCATGTCGCGCGAGGTGTCGTTCCTCACCTGCACGGAGCTGGACCCGGCGCTCGCCAGTGTGCCCGGCGCCACGATCTTCGCGTCTTTGCTCGCCGTCGTAGCGCCGGTGACGTCCCCCCACACCAGCTGGTTGCTGCCGGGGTCGCGCGTAGGACTCGAACCGCCCTCGCGGTATCGCCAAGTCAGGATATCCCAATCCAGCCGTCCAGCGACGGACCAACTCACGAACGGCACATCCCATCCGGTCATCATCATCGATGCGTGCGCCAGGTAGCTCAGCGCCAACACCTGGGCCGGATGTGGCGTGCCCGGAAGGTCGGCGGGATCGACCATGGGGAAGCGATCCAGCTCCTGCGGTCCGTACTCGTAGACGTCGCAATCGTGCTGGGTGTCCCAAACGTCCGGTGTGTATCCGGCACACGGACGGCGCTGGCAATGGTCGAAGGGCAGACTGGCGGTGACGTCGTTCCACAGCGCGATGGCGCGGTCGCGATAGCTGGCGCGCATCTCGTACGTCGGAGGTGGCGGCATGCTCGCGGGAGCTCCGACGATCCCCTGATCGATTCCGGCCCACGGCTGCTCGGTGTCGGTGAGGTAGTACGCATTGCCCCACCACGGAGGCCGGGGCGGGATCACGCCGGTGCCGACGTCGTGCTCGTTGCCGGGAGCGCCACCGTTGGGATAGGAGAATCGGCCGGTGATCGGATCTCGCACCGGATTGAAGAACCAGGCGTCCCACCACGGATCCTCGCGGTTGAGCAGCGTCGCGAGCACGGGTAGCCATCCCGCGCGCTCGTAATGGACGTGCTCGTTGCTGGTATCGAGCCGCGCGTACTGGGCCTGAGTGAGATCGGCGCCGACGTCGGAGTTGAATCCCGCCAGGCGCTGGAACGAGATCCAGCCGGTGTCCCACGGCGTGCCATTCTGGAACTTCTCGTGGAAGTAGCGCCAATTCCTTCCCTGGTACCAGCCGGTCGAGCCGGTCTTGGCAGGGTCGGGGTCTTCGACTGGATCACGGGGATCGATCCTGCTCAGGGTCTGATCCGTTGGCGTCGCCGGTCCAATGGTTGAGTTCGGCGCCACCAGCTGCTTGTAGTTGCTCGGCGCGGGATCGAACCACACCGGGTCCCAATTCGCGTGTCCGCCATCGCCGAAAAGCAGGCCGCCGCGCGAGTAGATGCGCCGCGTGTCGCCCGAGCCCGGAGGTGCCGACCAGTCGTTCACCGAGCGCGTCCGCCCGCCACTCATGTTGCGTCCCTCGCGGGGATTCATGATCGGATAACGCAGGCCATCCGTGCCGACATAATCGAAGATGTCCTCGCCAGTGACCGGATCGACCTTCTTGACGTAGCTCACTGGACCACGGCGGTATTCCCGCCCGTGCGCGCGCATCGCCACCCACGCCGGCGGGAACGGATAGAGCTCGTACCATGGCCAACTCTCGTAGGGATGGCTGGTCATGGCGTTCTCTTGCGCGAAGCCGTTGACCGCGAATACCAGCTTCTGGGCTTCCGGCGGCGGATTCAGCACCGGCGCCTTGTCGCGTGCCGAAGCCACCGTCAGCCCGCGAACGTATCCGGGATCGACGTAATACAGGAAGGCGCCTTGATCGAGCAACTTCTGGATCTCGTCGTTGTCGCTATCGAGACGACGGCTGATCTCCAGCGGCACGGGCATCACACCGGTGATCCAACCCGACAGATGCCGCTCGAGATCGTGGGCATAGGTGGCGCCGAAGAGATTCGCCTCGCGCAGGCGGTGCGCCCATCCGGGCACCGGCGGCTGGTCCGGAGTCGACGCCTTGGCGTTGTGCTCGAGCTCCGGGACCAGGCGCCCATGGCCATCGAAAGTGATCATCGGATTGTGAAAGCTGTCCATCAGCGATAGCGCCGTCGAGCTGGCGTACAGCTGGCTGCGCCCCATCTGCTGCGCTCTGATGCCGATCGGCAGCATCGCCAGCGTAGCCAACGTTGCGACGCTCAGCACCAACATGCTGATCACCACCTCGAACAGTGTGAAGGCGATGGAGCCCGTCGCGTGCGATGGCCGCGGAGTCGACATCCGTGTCGGCATCCGCATCGTCATCACAGCGCTTGGGCGGCCACCAAGCCGACTGGGTAGAGGGCCACGCCGACGGCATACCCGCGGTGCCGGATCGCTGTCTGGTAGTCCGGCGTCTGCAGGCGCAGCTCGGTGGAGACTGGACTGCCTGGAATGCCGAGCTCGGCGCGCCCCGGAAGCCCGAGGCCGATGGGTGGGGCCGTGGACCCGTGTCCCGAGGCGACATCGCTCGCATCGATCGGCACGCCAGACCGGTATTGCGCATACACCACCAGGACGCGCTCACCCGTATCGGGGGCCTCGCCGTTGCTCGCGCTCGCCAGGCGGACTCCGCGGTTGAATATCATCTTGGCGACTGGCGGATTCGCCGCATCGGAATCGCTGGCCGCGTCGCGGTCGCGGCGCAGCACCGCGTGCTCGGGGTCGGCGGAGATCTCCTGGGCCGCCCGGTTGTCGAAGATCACCGCGGCGTACGCGGTTCCCGAGGTCCGCTGCACCATGACGATGCCGTAGTGCTTCGCCGGAGCGTCCGCTTCATCTTCCTCAGGGAGCGGATGAGACATCGCCAACGCGCGCGCCTGGCGCCAGCAGCTCTCGAGATCGCTGGCCGCCGACTGCACCGCGCCGCGGCGCATGGCGCCGATCACCGGCGGCGTCGCCATCGCCATCACCGCCATCATCATCCCGATCACTACCAGCAGCTCGATGGCGGTGAATGCAGCCCGCCCGGCGGCCGGCGCTTGGACAGTGGGCGCGAAGATGAGGTGTGGAATGCGCATGGGCTCCTCGCTCAGACGTGCCTCCGGCGGCCAACCGGACACTATTGAAACGTATTAATAAGGCGATTTATCAATATAGTCATCGGCAACAACCCCGCGCGCCACGGCGCGAGTCCGAGCGTGTGAGCGAGACGCATGGCGAATCCCGCTTAACCCCACCGCATGATTGAGCCTAGGACGCGCGGCGGCGATGCGCCCTGTGGGCCTACCCAGAAGCCAGGTATGACCTCTTACTCGGCTGCGGGATATGATCGACCCCGATCACCCATGGAGCGTCGTCTCGGCGCGATCGCGCCATGAAACGGAGACAGGCCGCTTGGGAGCGGCCTGTCTCGCGAAGCTCGGATGGGGCGGGTTCAGCCCCGCCGGCCGGCCCGGTGCATGTGCTCGGGCAGCACGCCTTCCTTCTGGTTGGCCGCCTTGTCGTAGGCGAAGGTGTTGGCGCGGCGGTCGCGCGCCGAGGCGTTGGGTCCGGACCCGTGGATGACCAGCGGGCCGAAGAAGATCGCGTCTCCCGGCTGCATCTCGATCAGGGTCGCATCGGGGAACTTGTCCAAGCCACCATGCAGGCCGATGCCGAACGAGGCGCTTTGAAAGCGGTCGTGGGGCACGGGGCCCTGGAGATGGGTGCCGTCGACGAAGCGGATGGCGCCGTTCTCCTCGTCGGCCGCGTCGATGGCGAGCATGCAATTGACCTGGCTGGGGTCGATGCAGCCGTACTGCCAATAGCCCCAATCCTGGTGCCAGGGGGTGAAGGTGCCGTCCTTGGCGGCCTTCATCATCAGCTTGGAGTGGAAGAGGTAGAGATCCTCGCCGATCAATGCGCGCATCACCGCGAGGATCTCGTCCGAGCGCGACATCGCGTCGAGGATCGGGGACACCCGCTCGCTGTTCATGAGCTGGCGGATGCGCTGCGGCCGATCGGCCGGCAAACCTTCTTCCCAAGACAGGTGGACGTAGTCG
The DNA here is from genome assembly GCA_038231435.1 of Planctomycetota bacterium. Classification (GTDB taxonomy): domain Bacteria; phylum Planctomycetota; class UBA11346; order UBA11346; family UBA11346; genus JACCZE01. Next base: position 12,770 of record JBBRLJ010000030.1, on the reverse strand, counting down.
GGCGGGCTGGTCGCCATCTTCTCGTGCAGGCCGTCGATCTCGTCGGAGAGCTGCGCGATATAGCCCGGTGCGAAGAGCCCGCGCTTGAGCAGCCAGCCCTTCGCGCGGTACGCCGCCAGCTCCTGGGCGTCCACCCCGTGGGCGACAGGACACCCTTCCGTGGACGTGGCGTTGGTAGGCGAGATCGGCAGCGTCAGCATGGAACCCTCCGTCGGCATGCCTGCATCGTACCACGGGGGCGCTGCCGTGAATCGAGACGGCTCGTGCGAAGATGGATTTTCTTCCTGCGGAGAGGCATCCGCAGGAGCACGCCAGCGGCGATCGGTCAGGCGGAGTCGGACGAGGCGGTGCCCGCGGTCGGATTCTCGGCGCGATCGCGATCGAGGTACTTGATGGCCACCACGCGATTGCCCTTGGCATTGTAGATGAGCTTGTCCATCAGATGGCGGATCAGGTGGATGCCGTAACCGCCCATGCGCTTGCCGGTGAGCTTGCGCGTCTCGATGTGGGCCATGGGGTCGAGGCTCGGGTTGGGCACGCCGTCGGGCTTGAAGCCCTCGCCCTCGTCCTCGATGTAGACGATGATCTTGCCGGGCAGGATGCGCGCGCCGAACTTCACCTTCTTCGCCTGGTCGCCCTTGTTGCCCCATTCGATGGCGTTGCGTCCGAGCTCCTCGAGAGCCAGCCTGACTTCGCTCGCCGCCGGTTCGGGCAGCTTGAACTTGTCGAGCAGGAGGAGGAACTTGCGGTATTTGTACAGCACCGAGGCGTCGCTCTGGCCGGTGATCTCGAACCAGCCGTGCGGGTCGTACTCGACCTCGACATGGCGGCTCAGCAGCGGCATGTGGTGGAGGGCGTTTCCAGCCGCGACCAGCAGTTCGTCGATGCCAACCGGTTTGATCAGGTAGTCGCAGGCGCCGAGACGCAGGCAGCGGACGATCATGTCATCCTGGCCGAGCGCGGTGAGCATGATCACCGCGGCGGGGTATGAACGGCGACGCAGCTCCTCGAGCACGCCCTCGCCATCCATGCGCGGCATGATGATGTCGCAGACGATGAGATGGTACGGCGTCTCGGCGGCATCGACCAGCTCGATCGCCTCGCGCCCGTCGCCTGCGGTGTGGATGATGAGATCGGATCCGAGATCAGCGAGCGTCTCGACGATGTGTGCGCGCAGCGTTGCCATATCCTCGATCACGAGGATGCGCTGGCGCACCTGAGGCGTCACGGAGCGGAGCCTTGATGCATCGGCATCGCGGCCAGATCCACGTCCTTCTGCGGGACCACGACCTGGAACATGCAGCCCCTGCCGGAATCGCTGTCGATGGAGATGCGGCCTTTGTGCAGATCGACGATCGCCTTGACGATCACCAGGCCCAGGCCCACTCCGTCGCCACGGCCGTACGAGTTCTGCGCGCGCTGATAATACGGCCTGAAGATGCGTTCGCGCTCCTCCATCGGGATGCCGGGGCCGGTGTCCTTCACGGTGAAGATTGCGCTCTGCTCATCGGCGTCCATGGCCACGTGCACTCGGCCACCGGCCGGCGTGAACTTGCGCGCGTTGTCGACCAGGTTGACCAGCACCTGGGCGACGCGGCGGCGATCGACCCAGGCGTTCTTGCCCAGCAGATCGGCCGGCTCGGGCCAGAGCGGTGTCAGGTTCGCCGTCGCGAGCACCGGCTCGGTGGCGGCGCGGAGGTCGTCGAGGATGGTCTGCAGCGGCACCGTCGCCGCTTTCAGCGTCATCTGCCGCGAATCGATGGTCGACAGGTCGAGCAGATCGTTGATCAGGCCGAGCAGCGCATGGCCGTTGCGGTTGATCGCGGCGATGAACTCGGCGTGCTTGCGGTTCATCTTCCCGCCGACGCCGTTGATGATCAGCTCCGAGAAGCCGATGATGCTGTTCAGGGGCGTGCGCAGATCGTGGCTGACGCGCGCCAGGAATTCGGTCTTGAGGCGATCGATCTCAAGCAGGCGACGCCGCTCCGTTTCCAGCTGCTCGCGTTCGGCGAGGAGTTGGACATTCGCCTGGAGGACTTCCAGGGCCAATGTATCGGCGGTCTGATCAGGCACTGCGAACCCTTCCCATCTGGCGATGGCATGGCGTCAAGGAGTGTACCCCACGAAGTCGAGGTCCCGCAATCCCGTTACCCCAAGCCTAGGCAGGACGATCGCGGTGCCAGTCGCTCGGACATGAGGATAATGTTACTTTGAGCGCGGATGGAATTTACGGTGCAGATCGATCAATCGTTTCGCGTCGACGTGGGTGTAACGCTGGGTGGTGGTCAGGTTGGCATGCCCGAGCAGATCCTGCACCGCGCGCAGGTCAGCGCCGTTCTCGAGCAGGTGGGTGGCGAAGCTGTGCCTGAGCAGGTGGGTGTAGACCGGCTTGCCAAGGCCAGCGGAGACCCCTGCGTCGCGCACCACTCGCCACAGCGCCTGACGGGACATCGGCTGGCCCTTGGCCGATAGCAGCAGGCACTCCTGCTTGCGCTCCGGGTCGAGGCTGGGTCTGAGCCCGTCGAGATACCGGCGCAGTGCCGCCCGGGATTTGTCCCCCAGCGGCACCATGCGCTCCTTGTTGCCCTTGCCATGGAGCTTCACCAGCGACGCGTGCTCGCGCAGATCCGCGAGGCCGATCCCCACCACCTCGCTGGCGCGTCCACCACAGGCGTAGAGCAGTTCCAAGGCGAGACGGTCGCGCAGGCGCATCGGGCCCTCGGGCGGACCCTGCAGCAGGCGCTCGACCTCGTCGACGCTGAGCACCCCAGGCAGGTTGTTCCACAGGTGCGGCATGCGCGCGAGCTGGATGCGATCGCGCGGCAGTACTTTCTCCATCACCAGGTAGCGCGCGTACATGCGCAGCGCGACCAGCAGCCGGACCAGCGAGGCCGGCGCCTGCGCGCGCTCGTCGCGCAGCCAGCCCAGCAGGCGCGCGACCTCGTCCGGACCAGCGTCGGCGAATGCGATCCCCAGCGCGGCGAAGCCCTCGTTGGCCTTGGCGAGATCGTTCTCGTACGCCTTCAGGGTATTGGCGGAGAGGCCGAGTTCGAGGCGGCAGTAGGTGAGGAAGTCCCTGGCTTTCTGCATGGGGGCTACGGCCTTCGGCCGGCGGATGCCCCGAAGGGCATCCGAAGCCGCAGCGCGGCTCCCCCCACAACGCGCTCCGCGCTGCCCCCCCGGAATCGGGGAGCAGGGAGGAGTGGAGAGCTGTCGCTCACCATGGGCGAGTGGTCCGTTGATCCGGGCCGGTCAATGGAACACGGCGAGCAGGACGATGAAATACACTGGTAGCAGCACGATGTCGATCGCCACCGTCACGGGAGTGAAGATGATGCGGGCGCCGTTGGCGAAGGCGGCGCCGACATTGGTGGTGGTCTTGTTCTCGGTGAGCGTCCAATGGAATTCGGCAGGTTTGGCGAACGTGATCAGGCTGCGCACTTCAGCGACCTCGGCCTCGCTGGTCCCGAGGTGGTGGTCGAGCTGGCCGCGCCAGGAGAGATGGCATGTGCCGGCGAAGAAGCCGCCGCCGCCATTGAGCGAAAACAGCCGCGCGGTGGCGGCGAGGTCGCACGGCACGGTGACCACGAACGGATCGAACGGCGGCCGGCCAGCGATCGGCGCGATGCGTACTGCCACGCTGCCGGGGACGGGCGCGGCGGTCGACGCGGCAGGATCGAATCCACTCCACGGATGTCCCAAGGCGTCGCGAATACGCCAGGTGGCCGCGGCGCGGTCGGGCGTGATCTCGCGCTCCTTGAGCATGAGCCGCAGCGGCGCGCTGTACGGCGCGAAGGCGCTTTCGAGCGCGGCGAATCCGTCTGGTTGCTGGTGGTCACTCCCCAGCGTCAGCCAGTCACCGCCATCGTCGACCCACGGCTCGACGATGGCCAGGCCTTCGAGCGGTCGGAGACGGACGGTGATCGAGAAGGTGCACTCGTCGGTGTGGTCCGCCGCCGTGTCGGCGATGTCGATGCGTTCGACCGAATCCACCATCTCTGAGCCGAGCGCCTGGCGCAGCTCGCCGGCGGGGAATGCGTCCCAGCCCACGCTGATCTGTCGGGGGTGATCTGGGGCGTCGGTCGGAGCGAACACCACGCCGAGCGTGCGGTCCTCGTCAGCCCACACGCCGCTCGCCGCGCCATCGCCATGGGCGAGTACCGTGCGCGTGGTGCGGGTGCTGCTATCGGAGCCGGACCACAACGCGTAGGTCAGCAGGCAGCTCTGCTGGCAGAAACCCATGAGGCCGACGGCGACGACGATGCCCAGGGCCCACGAACGCGGATTCAGGCCGTCAGGGATCATCTCCCAACCATCGCCGATCCGGGCGGCGATTCAATCCACTCGGTGCAGAGGAGTGCGCCAGGCGGGTCGCCGATGCACCCCACCGGCGAGGATTAGCGGAGTTTCTGCTGCGCCAGCCCCAACCGGTCGATGCACTTGGTATGCCCGAGCGCGGCCATGGTGTCGAATAACGGCGGCGACTCGCGCTTGCCCGTGAGCGCCACGCGCAGGGTCATGAACAGCTGTTTCGGCTGCCACTCCTTCTCCTCGGCCAACGCGCGCACCAGCGCCTCGAGCGAGGGCACGTCCCACACCGCGTTCTCAGCCGCGGCATGGTTCTTCACCACCAGCTGCACGGCTTCGAGCGCGGCCTTCGCCTGCGCCTTGTCCCAACCCTTGGGGACCAGATCGTCGACGTGCGGCGACACCGTGTCGGCGAAGAACGGCTCGGTCTGGGCGATGAAATCACCGCCGAAGGACATGCGCTCGCGCACTAGCGGCAGCAGCTGATCGACGCGCTCGTCGAGCGCGCGATGGATCTCGGCCTTCATGCGCTCAGGGCTGAGCTCACGGAAATACTGGCCCTGGAGGTGGCGCAGCTTGGTGAGATCGAACACCGGCCCAGCGACGTTGATGCGGTCGAGGTCGAACACCGCGATCAGTTCGTCGAGGGTGAACTTCTCGCGGCCATCGGGAAAGCTGTGGCCGAGGGTGGCGAGGAAATTCAGCAGCGCCTCGGGCAGGAAACCCTGCGCGCGGTACCACATGAGATTGGTGGGGTTCTTGCGCTTCGATATCTTGCTCTTGTCGGCATTTCGCAGGAGCCCGACGTGCACGTACTCGGGCGCGGTGAAGCCGAGCTTGGCGTTGAGCAGCACGTGCTTCGGCAGGCTGTTGAGCCACTCCTCGGCGCGGATCACATGGGTGATGCCCATCAAATGATCGTCGACGACCGCCGCGAGATGGTAGGTCGGCCAGCCGTCGCTCTTCAGCAGCACCTGGTCGTCGATCTCCTTCCATGCCTTCACGACCGGCTGCTTGCGCAGGCGGTCCTTATAGACGTTCTCGCCCTCGAGCGGCACCTTCAGGCGGATGACGTACGGATCTCCCGCGGCGACGCGCGCCTTGGCCTCGGCGAGATCCATGCCGCGGTGGCGGCGGTCGTACATGATCGGCTCGCCGGCGGCGCGTTGGCGGGACTTCATCGACTCGAGCTCGCGGGCTGTGCAGAAACAATAGTACGCGTCACCCTGCTTGATGAGCTGCTCGGCGTATTTCCGATAGATGTTCAGCTTCACGCGCTCGCTCTGCACGTACGGGCCGCGATCGCCGCCGACGTCGGGACCCTCGTCGTAGTTCAGGCCCAGCCAGCGCATGCTCGCATAGATCGCCTGCGCAGAAGCTTCGGTGCAGCGCGACTGGTCGGTGTCCTCGATGCGCAGCACGAACTTCCCGCCGTGCTTCCGGGCGAAGCAGTAGTTGATCATGCCGATGTAGGCGGTCCCGACATGGGGATCGCCGGTGGGCGAGGGAGCGATGCGGACGCGGACGGTCATAAGTCGATTTCCGAGGGGGAGGATTCATACCTGGGCCCCGAGGGATGGGGAGCCGTAAATCGGAGGGCTGCGAGGAAGGATTGGGGAAGGAGAAGATGGAAGACTGAAGACTGAAGATGACAGCGGATAGCGGATAGCGGATAGCGGATAGCGGATAGCGGATAGCGGATAGCGGATAGCGGAAAGCGGAAAGCGGAAAGCGGAAAGCTGGATGGTGGCTCGGCCCCCTCGTGTTCACTCCTGCAGCCCGTCCGGCGCCACGTGGCCTTCCACCACGGCGTCGGTCGGGAACCAGGGTGGCAGGGTCAGGCGCGCGAGACGGCGCTTGAGGATGACATTGATCATGCCTTCGAGCTGGCGGCGCGTCGCTGGCGCGGTGACCATGGGCATGTCGGTGGTCGGGGAATCGATCGCTTCGATGGTCAGCACCGCCGATGGGATCCAGCCGTGTGGATCGGGGGCAAAGCGCACGCGCAGATGCGCGAGCAGGCGCGACACCGGGACCTCCTCGGCGATGCCGGCAATGGTCAGGCCGATCCTGCCCGAGGCCTCGACGCGGAGGTTCCAGGCCGGTTCCGCGCCCTCGACGCGATCCTCGAGGCGGATCTCGGAGCGATCGACGGCGTAGGAGAGCGCGATGCCGCGCGCGGGATCCAGGTCGATGGTCGAGTACGGTGCCAGCAACGCGGCCGCCTGCCTGGTGGTGAATCTCATCACCAGCGTCGGCCGCGGCTCGCCCCCGCTGATGATCGCTCTCCAGAACAGGTCGACCGTGGCGGTCTCCGACTGCACCGCGAGAGTGCCGCCGGCGTTCTGGCCGGCGCGCAGGATCCATGGCGGCAACCACCATCCTTGGGCCGATCTCGCAAGAAGGCGCGCGCGGCCCGGACGTATGTACATCGCCAGGTTCGCGGGCTCTACGGCTGCGAACGAGCGCACCTCGGTGATGGCCATGCCATCGCCGAGATCGCGCGGCAGGTAGCTCGCGGCGATGCCGATGGCAGCGTACGGAGCGAGGATGTACAGAGCCACCAGACAGGCGGCGAACCATGCCAGCCACCGCGGCCAGCGTTTCCTGGGCGCGGTCCGCGCCGCTTCCGGAGCGACCCGATCCAGCCGGCCGAGTCGCATGAGCCACGGTGGCAGGCCCCCACGGTGCCCGGGTTCCGTAGCTGGAGCAGGAGCTTGAGTCTGGTTCAGCGCGCGCTGTCGATCGGAGCGCTCGCGGGGCATGCTGTCATCAGAAGCTCGCGCCGGCTTGCCGCAATGGTGCCGCCGCACGACCTCCCGTGACCCAGGCGGAGGCCGAGACCGCGAGATCGGCGACAGTTCCGTCCGCCTCGCCCGCCTTGCCCGCCTTGGCGGAGGAGACCGCGTCGCCGGCTTTGGCCGCCGCGGCTGGCTCGGCGGAGGCGGAGGCGGAGGCAGCGACACCATCACCGATCAACCCGTCGACCAACGCCTCGATCGGGCTCCCTTCCGGCAGCGCGTGCTTGCTGAGGTGCTTGGCGAAACTCTTGTTGGCCGAGGCTTCGAGCGTGCGCCATTGGGCATCCCAATCCGTGATGAACGGCACATGCGGCAGGTCGGCGTCAACCGCATCGATGGTCATCACGCACCCCGGTTTCAATCCACGGGCGACGTGCTCGAAGGTCCAATCGAGGTGGGCAGTGAATCGCCGGACTTCGATGCGATGCCGCCAGCGGCCCCACTCGAAGCACATCTCGCCAGTGGCGTCGACGCGCAGGCGCCGGTGGTCGGGCCCCTGCCCCGGCCGATCGTCGTCGTGTATGCTGGCGTCATGCAGGACATACGAGAAGAACATCCCACGATCGCGATCGATGGGGAATCGGCGGAAGGGGCTGAAGAGGTCGTTCGCCTCGTCGCGGGTCAGGCGCAGTGCCAGCACTGGCCTGGGGCCGCCCGACACCACGTTGGCCTTCCAGGTGAACGGCACCAGGTCGCGCGGCAGTCGCCCGGTCCCGTCGAAGTTCAGACCTGGCCTCACCAGCCCGGGTGGAAGCCACATGCCGTCCAAGGAGTCGGCCAAGCGCCGCGCCCGGCCAGGAGTCATCGCCAAGGTCGCCTGAGCAGCCGGTGAAGCATTCGTGATGCTGGCACCGGTGAGCACGTAGTGGTGGCCCAGGTCCAAGGGACAACGCCCCCTCACATATCGGCACGCAGCCGCTGGGGCGACGACTACCGCAGTCGCCACTATCAGAACTACACCCAGGAGCAGGAACCAAGGCCAGCGTCGCCGCCGGGCTGGCTCATGCGATGGGGACGGGGATGGAGTCGTCATGGAGATATGTGACCGTCGCAACCCCAGACACGCCACAGGCCTTGGCGCGGGCTTGGACCGGCCGTCCGCAGTCCCCGCCTGTTTGCCTAAAGCGGAGGTCCCCATAGACTCCGCGCCGCTTCGGCGGCGGACGACCGCGCCCGCCGGCCATCTTCCGGAGCCTCATGCCTCACCCAGTCCGCGGCCATCAGCGCGCCCAGTGCGTGGCGACAGGGACGGCCCTGCCCGAGCGCCGGCTGACCAACGCCGACCTCGAGCGCATGGTCGACACCAACGACGAGTGGATCGTGTCCCGTACCGGCATCCGCGAGCGGCGGCTGGTCGCTCCCGGCCAAGCCTTGTCCCATCTCGCCGTGGCCGCCGCACGGCAATGCCTCGAGCGCGCCGGCGTCGCCGCGAGCGATCTCGATGGCATCATCGTCGCCACCATCACCGGCGACTACGTCATGCCCTCGACCGCCAATCTGGTGCAGCACCAGATCGGCGCCACGCGCGCCTGGGGCTACGACCTGCTGAATGCCTGCAACGGCTTCGTCGCCGCGCTCTCGACCGCCACGGCCTTCATCGAGAGCGGACGCTGCCGCCGCATCCTGGTCATCGGTGGCGATGTCATGTCGTCGCGGGTCGACTACCGCGACCGCAACACCTGCATCCTCTTCGGCGACGGCTGCGGCGCGGTGCTGGTCGAGGCCGGCCCGTCCGAGGGCCACGGCATCGTCGACTTCGAGATGCATTCCGACGGCTCCGGCGGCCCAGACCTGATCATCCCCTGCTCGGGCTCGGCGATCCCCGCCACCGCGGCCGCGCTCGAGCGCGGTGACCAGTTCATCAAGCAGAACGGCCGGGTGGTGTTCGTGGCTGCCATCCGGCGCATGGCCGAGGTCTGCGAGACGCTGCTCGGCCGCCTGTCGCTGACCGCCGCGGACATCGACCTGCTGGTTCCCCACCAGGCGAACCTGCGCATCCTCGAACCCACGGCCAAGCGCCTCGGGCTGCCGATGGAGAAAGTGGTGGTGAACATCGATCGCGTCGCGAACACCACCGCCGGGACCATCCCCCTGGCCCTCGACGAAGCCGCGCGCGACGGCCGCCTGAAGACCGGATCGCGGGTTCTGCTCACAGCCTTCGGCGGCGGGCTGACCTGGGGCGCCTGCTACCTGACCTGGGGACGTTCGTGAAGCCCCAGCCGGACATGAAGGCGCGCGGATCCGAGCCCGCTATCACCAGCGACCAGCGTCTGCGCCATCTGCGCTGGATGATCCTGGCGCGCGCGATCGACGACCGCATGTCGAAGCTCAAGGCCCAGAATCTGGTCCCGGGCAGCGTCTTCACCGGACGCGGGCAAGAGGCCTTCAGCGCCGCTGGCGGCATGTGTTTGCGCCGTGGCGACATCTTCGCCCCGCTGATCCGCGACCAGGCGGGCCGCTTGGCCTTCGGCGAGACCATCATCGACGTGGCGCGCACCTGCATGGGCAAGCGCACCAGCTCGATGCGCGGCCGCGACGGCAACATCCATCGCGGCAACCTCGACATCGGCCTGCTGCCGATGATCTCGCACCTCGGCGCCATGACCTCGGTGGTCACCGGCATGCTGATGGCGCGGCGCATGAAGGGTCAGCTCTCGGGCAAGGACCTGACCGTCGGCATGACATCGATCGGCGACGGCGGCGTGAACGCCGGCGCCTTCCATGAAGGCTTCAACGCCGCGGCGGTGGAGAAGCTGCCACTGGTGCTGATGGTGGCGAACAACCAGGTGGCGTACTCGACCTTCAATGACCGCAGCTTCGCGTGCGCGGATCTCGTCGACCGGGCGATCGGCTACGGCGTGCGCGGGCACTCCTGTGACGGCACGGATGCCGATGCCTGTCTGGCCACGATGCAGGAGGCCGTGGCGCGCGCGCGCGCCGGCGACGGCCCCCAGATGGTCGTGGCCACCCTGCTGCGCCTCGCCGGTCACGGCCTGCACGACGACGCCAGCTACGTCACCCCCGAGTTGAAGAGCCGCTTCGGCGACTGCATCCAGCTCTGCGAGAAGACGCTCAAGATCCAGGGCGTCGCCAACGAAGGCGAGATCGCCAAGATGTGGGATGACGCTCGCGCCGAGATCGAGCGCGCGGTCGAGCAGGCCAAGTCCGAGCCCGATCCCGATCCGGAAGCCGAGGAGTGGAACGCCTACTCGGTGAAGGATCTGAAGAAGGTGAAGACGTGACCGTCGCTTATCTGGAAGCCCTACGCATGGCGCTCGGCGAGGCCCTCGACGAGGACCCGCGCGTATTCATCTACGGCCAGGACGTCGCCGGCAATTTCGGCGGCGCGTTCAAGGTCACCAAGGGCATCGCCGAGAAGCACAAGACCCGCGTCCTCAATGCCCCGATCAGCGAGGACGCCATCGCCGGCATCGCCATCGGCGCGGCGCTCGAGGGCATGCGCCCGGTGATCGAATTCCAGTTCGCCGATTTCGCCACCATCGCCTTCAATCAGTTCGTGAACAACGCCGCCGTCCTCCATTGGCGGACTGGAAAGTCGTGCCCGTTCGTCGCGCGCCTGCCCATCGGCGGCACCCCCGGCGGCGGACCGTTCCATAGTCAGATGCCCGAATCCTGGCTGTCGCACCACCCGGGGTTGGTGGTGGTCGCTCCGGCGACGGTGGCCGACGCTTACTTCATGCTCAAGGATGCGATCGCCTGCGACGATCCGGTGATGTTCTGCGAGCACAAATACCTGTACTACCACCTCAGGGCTGACTTCGACAAGAGCCGCGCCGAGCACCTGCCCCTGGGCACCGCCGCGGTGCGGCGCGACGGCGGCGACTGCACCGTGGTGAGCTACAGCGGCATGATGCACGAGTGCCTGCGTGCCGCCGAGCTGCTCTCACGCGATCACGGCATCGAGTGCGATGTGATCGATCTGCGCTGCGTGCGGCCCTTCGATGCCGAGACCATCCTGGCCTCGGTCGCCAAGACCGGCCGCCTGGTGGTCGCGACCGAGTCCTGGCCGTTCGGCGGCGTCGCCGCCGAGATCGTCGCCATGGTCTCGGCAGAAGCCTTCAAGCATCTCGACGCGCCACCGAAGCGGCTGTGCGCGCAAGACACCCCGATCCCCTTCCATCCCGACCTGTTCGCGGCGCACCACCCGGATGCCGAGCGCATCGCCGAGGCGGTGCTCGAGACCGTTTCCTTCTGACCGTCCGCGGCCCTGTGCCCATGGCCCGTCCTCTCACCGCCGGCTGATCGGCGGCACGGGCCGTCCGGCCTGGATTCCGACGACGCACGAGGGACGGCACCACTCCTGCGTCCCCAGCCCGGATGAGCCCTTGGCGCCGCCCTGGCTGCTTATAGCCTTCGTCATGCGCCTATCGGTGCGGATGCCCCAATTCGGCGAATCGGCCGCGGAAGCCACCGTGGTGGCCTGGCTGGTCACACCCGGCGCCGAAGTGGCGGCCGAGCAGGAACTGGTCGAGGTGCAGACCGAGAAATCGCTGCTGACCGTCGCCGCTCCCGCCGCCGGTCGGCTCTCCGAGCAATGCGCCGAGCCCGGGCACAAGCTGGCGGTCGGCGACGTGCTCGCCTACATCGAGGTCGCGGGTGGCGTCGAGGAAGCGGCGCCTTCGCCCATCCCCGCCGGCGTCCACGACATCGGCACCACGCCGAAGGCCAAGCGGCGGCAACGCGATTCCCGCCGCGCCACCAACGGCGCTACGCATGCGGGTGCCCACCACGCTGAGAGTTCGGTCCACGACGCGATCGCTCGCGACGGCGGCAACGGCCATGCCGCCCTGCGCGCCGCTTCAGGCGAAGGCGCCTACATCAGCCCGCGCGTGCGCACACGCCTCCAGGAATCCGGCCTCAAGGTCAGCGACCTCGCGACCATTCCCGGCACCGGCGCCGGCGGCCGCATCAGCGCCGCCGATGTCGACCACTACCTCGCCCAGGGCGAGCCGATGAGCCCGGTGCGCCAAGCGGTGGCGAACGCGATGTCCCGCTCGTGGACCCGGCCGCTCGCGACCATCGCCCGCCCGGTGCGCATGGATGCGCTGCTCGCCCATCGCCGCACCGTCGAGGGCCGGCCGAGCGCGACCATCTACGGCATGCGCGCGCTCGCCCTCATGCTCGCCCAGGGCAGCCCCCTCGCCTGCCGGATGTTCGGCAACCGCCTGCTCAAGCCCTCGACCATCGACCTCGCCGTCGCCGTCGAGATCGAGGATGGCGTGCTCACCCCGGTGGTGCGCCGCGTGGAATCGACCGATCTCGCCAAGCTCACGACCATCGTCGAGGAGATCATCGCCAAGGGCCGCGACGGGCGCGTCGGCGATGCCGGCGACGCCGTCGCGACGGTCTCGAACTACGGCACCTTCGGCCTGACCTGGGCCACCGCCATCCCGCTGCCCGGACAGGCGCTGATCCTGGGCATCGGCGCGGTGAAGAGCATGCCGGATTGGAATCCGGCCACGAAATCGTGGGATCGGGCGCGCGAAGCCGAGATCACGCTGACCTTCGATCATCGCATCGCGGATGGCGGGCCGGCGGCGCGATTGCTCAATGGGATCGCGGAGTTGTTGGAGCATCCTGAGCGGATGTGACAGCGGAAAGCGGAAAGCGGAAAGCGGAAAGCGGAAAGCGGAAAGCGGA
>JBBRLJ010000029.1:0-74705 GCA_038231435.1 Planctomycetota bacterium | reverse complement strand
GCTCGGCACTCGTCCCACTTGGTCAACCATTTGTGAGAAAAGGACTTGCGATTTATCGCAGGTCCTTTTTTTGTTGGCAAAACAGCCGTTTGTACACCGGTTTGTACACCAAACAAAAATAGGTCCTGCCTAGCTCCCCGAAAGGGCACGCGATGGCTGGTCTCTTGAAGCGCGGCAAAACTTTTTACGCGGTCGTCTATGAAGGCCGGAAGCAGCGGCGCATCTGTCTGCGCACCTCGTCACGACAGTTGGCGAAGGACAAGCTCCGCCAGATCGAGTCGGCGCAATTACGCGGCGAAGAACTTCCGCTGCCGACGCGCACGCCGCTGCATGAGGTGCTCTCGGCCTACCTCCAATACATCACCGTGAACAAGACCCGCAACGGCGCCTACAAGGACGCCTACAAGCTGCGCGACTGCTTCGGCCCCGCCTGTCCCGAGCTCGCCGCGTTGGGAGCGAAGCGCAAGCGGCCGCTGCGTCGCGATGCGACGAGCTTGGCCGCCGCCGATGTGATCCGCGCCGACGCGTTGGAAGTCATCACCACCCCGTACCTGTCCGACTTCATCGCGCGCCGCGTGCGCACCCGTGGGCTGTCGCCGAAGACCGCGAACCACTACCGCGAGATCCTGTCCCGCTTGTTCAATTGGGCATGCAGCCAGCGCGGCGTGAAGCTGCCTGGAGGCAACCCCGCCGCACGATTGGAGCGCTACCGCCAGACGGCACCGGAGATCTCGTTCCTCACGCTCCCGCAGATCGACGAGCAGCTGTCAGCGCTCGCGGACAAGCCGCAGCTCCAGACCATGGTGGCAATGTTCATCTACGCAGGACTCCGCCGCGAGGAGGCGATGTGGCTGCGCTTGGAGGACGTGGACCTGCCGAAGGGAGGGGGCGGGTTGCTGCGGATCCGGGCCAAGACCGTGGAAGGGGCGTTCTGGCAGCCGAAGACGAAGAAGAATCGCGCGGTGCCGATCAGCAAGGCGTTGCGGGCGTATCTCGATCGGTATACGCCGTCAAACACGGAATTGGATTGGTACTTTCCGAGTCCGCAGGGGATGCGGTGGGATGTGGATGATATGTCGACGGATCTACGCGCTGCCAATGCGGCAAAGAGTCTGACGTGGTCGTGTTTGGATTATCGGCATACGTTTGGGAGTCAGTTGGCGATGAAGGGGGAAAGTCTGTTTAAGATTGCGACGATCATGGGGAATTCGCCGCAGATCTGCCAACTACACTATGCCGCACTTTCTCCCGAATCACTCGTCGAATCGGTAGAGTTTTGATCATTCGAAAAGCTTTAATAACATCACGACGTAAGCCTTGCCAATTCAGCAGATAAGATTCTTCCGCGTGCCTCAATAAATCTCCTGTAATCAATATTCGAATAATTAAATGCAGAAATTTCTGGCAGGAAGTTCGATGCTAACACATCGTTAGCATTAGCGCCGAGAGCCGCAATGCATTTCGGTAAATATGCACTGGGATCGTCGTCGGAGACAGCGTTATTTTCTGAGGCGCTCAGCATGCAGAGATTAGAAAGGCAATTTTCATTTTTAATGCCCTTTCTTCCAAGAAAGGCGACGGGATTAATATGATGATATTGCTTTTTGTTATAGCTCGAGAGCGCCTCATCAATGTCGATAGCTGCACCATTAGTTAAATTTTTTGGCCGATTACGAGCGAGAAGTAGTATAAAGGCTTTAGTCTGACTATTAGCTCTACGGAATTGAATTTCAGAAATTCTCTCGGCTGTAGGAATTGAAGTAAACTGAATTTGGCTATTCCCAGCAATATACTGGCTAATAGTTTCAAGGTCCTTCGATATATAGTGCTCTGATGCTCCCCTGTACCGTTCAGAGAAGGCGCTTGACCAAAACCATTTTCTGACTCGAACTAAGTTAGCAGCGGGTATGGCTGCAGAATTATGGTAAATAAATGCCGCTATGATTAAAAATGCCTCATAAGGAATAAAGTCCCATGACAATATTCCGAATTCGGTGGAAAGAAGGTCTACGGCCTTCTCCAGTGCGGTTCCGGCCGAGACCACCAATTTATCCATATCCTGTTTTGACTCTTCGCGCAATTTGATAACATCCTCCTTCTTTATAGAGGTATGCCTGATGGCACAAATGCATTTCAGAATCGCGCTAGAAGGCACATCATTAAAACGCTTTGGCTTCAGCTTTGTTTTTATTACCTCAATCTCACTATTAAGATCAAAATCCGACTTCCAGGTAGCGGCAACCATTAGATCGTAAGTAGAAAGCCGAGTTCCGGAACTATTAATTCTTTCAAAAATGGGGCAGACCTCCTCTACCGAAAGGTCTTTTAGTGTGATAACGGGAAGTTTATAATTAGATATTACATCAATCAAACGATCTAGTTTTTCTTGTAGTGCCTTTGCATTGGGAATGGCTTCAAGTCCAGACCTGAAGTTCAGTAGCTTGGTTACTTGAAAAATGATCCTGAGAGGAAATATGGAAATATTGCTAGAGTTAGCAGTTTTGTATTCGACAAATGTTTCTGTATTTAAATCGAATCCAGCACAGTATCCTGTGTCAGATTCTTTTGCGCCGAATGAGGCGTAAATTACAGTTAGGCGTTGTTGGCCATCCAAAACAAAATCGGTGGGAGTCAGATCGTCAGTTTCCGGAAGATTGAACGTCCCAATATTACGTTCAGCGCTTAACTTCTCCTTTGTCTTCCAGAGCAAGATGCTGCCAATTGGATAATTATTAGAAAGACTATCCAGAAGGCTCAGTGCCTGTTCTTCTTTCCAGACAAATGGACGTTGAAATTGTGGAACTTTAATTTCACCCTTATCAATGCTCTGAATCAAGCTTTTGATATGCTGTGTGTCGGCATCAAGACGTCCGCGAATGTCTTTATTACTGGCCACGGAATCCCCCTACTAAGCGTCATTTACCCAACTTTGAGTGACAGTCAAAGTTAATTAAAAAATTTTAAAGACATACCCCGGCGGACTTGCGGTCACCGGGGCACATCATTGAAACGCGAGTGCAAAAGTACGGTCATCTAGACCTGTCGGGTAGCTTCATAGGCTTCAACCTCCTTTCTGAGATAAGTCCACGAACCAAACGCTCGACGTGGCGAATCCGATACCGTTCTTCCTGCATAATGTCTTGGGCATCGTCACGGATTCCGGATTCCGCTTGCGCGTGCCCCTGTCGATCGAGGCGGATGGATCAGTTCAATGCGCTGCCGACATCCCCGAAGGTGCGACCGTCCACATCATGAAACCGCAAAAACTCTCTGCCCTCGAAGCCACCAAGAGCGCCTTGGCCCAGATCGAAGGACGCACGCCGCAAGTCGCCATGTTCTTCGATTGCGTCGCGACACGTTTGCGGATGGGGAAGGAATTTGGCTTCGAACTCAAAGCTGTGGAGCACGCGCTCGGTGACCGGGCATCTTTCGCCGGTTGCAACACCTATGGCCAGATAGCCCGCTCCGAGGGGCAGTTCAACGGCTTCCACAACTGTACCGCCGTCGTGTGCGTGATTCCCCAGTAATCAGTGGAACCGATCCGCACTCTCTTCCGCCTGATTTCCGAACTGACATCTGCGTCTGACCGTTCGAAGGTGGCTCGGAATCTGGCTCAGCACTGCGGTGCTGAGAACCTGGTGATCTTCGTGCTGGACCCCGACGTCAATGTATTCATCCCGGCGTTGGGGTTTCCGCGCACGTTGCCCGACGCGATCGAATGGCATCGCTTCGTCAGCGAGGTCTCCAGACGTGGCCAGCATCAAGAGACGCTTCCTTACCCGGCTTCAGGGCTGATGCATCGGTGCGTGGGTTTCTCGTCTCGCCCCGACTCGGTGCTGGTGTTCGTCGGAGGCGCTCCCGATACGGAGCTCACTGCATGCCTGCTGGACATCCTCCCGATGCTGCGGGTGTCGTTCCAGGCAGAGCAATCCGTGCTCATTGCGAACGCTACCACGTCCCTGGCGAGGAACGCCTCCCAACAGTTGCGGGCGCAAACGTTGACTTTGGAACAGGCGCGACGGACTGCCCATGAGGAGTTGGTCGAGCGACATAAAGCTGAAGAAGCGCTCAGCCGCAAAGCGCTCGAACTCGAACGATCGAACAAGGACCTGAATCATTTTTCCGCGACGGTCTCGCATGATCTTCAAGAGCCGTTACGGATGGTAACCAGCTATCTCGCGCTGCTTGAAAGACGTTATGCTCAGAAACTCGATGAAAAAGCCCGCGAGTATATCGAGCATGCAACCTCTGGCGCTCTCAGGATGTCCCAGCTCATCCGCTCGCTACTCGACTACGCACAGGTCGGCACCGATGACCGATCCTTCGTCATGGTTCCGCTCGAAACGGTGGTGATCGAAGCGATAGACAATCTCTCAGAGCGGATTTCCGAAACCGGTGCCCTCATCCACTTCGACGATCTCCCCTCGGTCCATGGTGATCACATATTGCTCGTCCAGCTATTTCAGAATCTCTTGAGCAATGGCATTAAATTTACGCGCTCTGGGGTCGTTCCTGAAGTCAGGGTCACTGCTGTCGAAGACGAAGGACACTGGAAGATTGCAATATCGGATAACGGGATTGGAATCTCGGCCGCAGACCGTGAGCGTATTTTCGGTGTCTTCCAGCGCCTGCATACCCGAGATGCCTACGAAGGATGCGGAATCGGTCTTGCCACCTGCAAACGCATCATCGAGCGACATGGCGGAAGGTTGTGGGTCGAGTCTGTGGTGGGATCAGGGAGCACCTTCTGCTTCACCGTGCCGAAATCACCAGCGTAAGGCGGTGATGCCCGAACCAGTTGGCCGATCGTCCAACTCGATCAGGCTGCCGACCCACCGATGCGGCAACCCGCCATGCTGTCGAGGCGAAGGTCGCCAGCGAATGTGCCAAGTGGACGTCGAGAGACGTGGACTGCCTGATGAGCGGTACCGTCGCCAGTGACGGTGACGCGACGAAGGCGGTAGTCTGCGATTCTCACCGCGAGCACGATTTGCGCCTGACCTTGCCTCGGTGTATACAGTCTCTCGATCGGGGATTACATGCATCGCACCACGACACTCGTCACGGCTCTGATCCTGTGTGTCGCGTCGCATGCGCGCGCTGAGACCATGGCCGAGTGGAATGCGCACCAGCGCGAGAAGACCTTGGAACATATGGCCGACGAGGCGCGCAGGCCGAACGCGCCGAGCGGTCCGAGCGCGCTCGATACGTCCATCGCCAAATACCACCAGGCAATGGCCGAAGCCGAGAAGAACACCGAACGCGAAGTCGTCGCCACCTATACCGTCACCACCACCCGCCCACCGACGCAGCAGGAGGTCGAGGCACGGGTGACCAAGCTCGCCGAGGGTGGCGACATGACGGCCGTCACCCTGCTCGCGCACTGGCGCTTGAGCAAGCCGTCGCCCAGTGCCGAGGACTATGCGGTGGCCAAGCGCTGGCTGGAGCGCGGCACGGCTGCCGATTACGGCGATGCCTATGCGATGCTCGCGATGATGTATTACGACGGCCGCGGGGTGAGCCAAGACCTGGTCAAAGCCAGGGAGCTCGCCGGCATGGCCGTCGCCAAGGGCAACGACAAGATCGAGCCGATGTACGGGCTGCTGCTTGGTATGGAACTGCCCGGGGCGCCCAGCGATCCGGCCCGCGCGACGCCGTACCTGATGAAGGCCGCTGATCAGGGCGACACGCGCGCGATGACCATGTTGGGGATGTTCCTGGTCGGCGGGCAGGGGATGAAGAAGGATCCCGCGCGCGCCGTGCCGCTCTTGGAGCGGGCTGCGGTCGACGGCGTGCCCTTGGCGCAATTCCATCTCGGCATGCTGCTGGTCGATGGCGAGGGCATCGCGGCCGATGCCGCCGCCGGCTTCAAGATGCTCACGCTGGCGTACGCGGCGCTCACGCCGGGCGAACCCGCGCACAACCAGTGCGGCTGGTATCTGGGCATCCTGAACTCGGATGGACTGGGAACTCCTCGTGATCCGGTCAAAGCCGCGGTGTTCTTCCGTGACGGCGCCGATCACGGGTGGCATTCCTCGGAATTCAATCTGGGATGCATGCTGCTCGATGGCGCCGATGGCGTGCCGGCGAAACCCGCGGAAGGTGTGGCCCTGGTGCGCAAGGTTTCCGATGCCGGAGACTCGCGCGCGATGACCATGATCGCGCGGATGATGATCACGGGCTCGTACGGTGTGACCGTGGACCGCGATGCCGGTCACCGATTGCTGGTGCGCTCGGCCGACAAGGGTCACGCGCAGGCTCAGGGGATGGTCGGGTTCGAATGCGAGAACGGCCAGGACGGCGTGACCAAGGACGAGATCCAGGCTCTTCGCTACTACCAGCTGGCGGCCGCGCAGGGAGACGCCTATGCGCTGTGGCGCGTCGCCATCTTCCAGTACGTCGGCAAGGGCGGCATGACAGAGGATCACACCGCTTCGATCCCGTGGTTCGCGAAGGCTGCGGCCGCCGGGATGCCTCCGGCGCAGAAGGATTATGGTGAATTGTTGCTTCTCGGCGATGGCGTCTCTAAGGATGAAGCCAAAGGCGTCGAGATGCTTGAACTCGGGCTGAAGGACGGCAATGGCGACGACGCATTCAACGTCGCTGATTGCTACGAGCGCGCGGGGCGCATCCCCGATGCGGTCAGGGCTTATCGCGTTGCAGTCGAGCGCGGAAACGAGGCGGCGAAACCGAAGCTGGCAGCGCTGCAGCTCGATGGACCCGCGGCGATCGCGGCGCTGCGCGCCTCGGCGGACAAGGGCGACCTCGATGCGCTCTTCCAGCTCGGTGGCTTGAGCCTGTCGGGCGAGCATGGCGTCGCGGTCGACGCCGCGGCGGGTAGGGCGATGATCCAGAGATCCGCTGAAGGCGGAAATGCCAAGGCCCAGGAACGCATGGGCGATGCCTGCGAACATGGTACCGACGGATGTCCGCAAGACGACGCCAAGGCGTTGACCTGGTACCGGAAGGCCGCTGATCAGGGTCGGCCGCAGGCCATGTGGCGTGAAGGCCTGTTCATCCACGCCGGGCGCGGCGGCGTGCCCGCCGATGTGCGGCTGGGTGCAGACCTGATCCGGCGCGCGGCCGAGGGGGGCGTGGCGATGGCCCAGAAGGACTTCGGCGAAATGCTGATCGCGGGCGATGGCGTGGCGGAGGATGCGGCGGCCGGCGTGGCCATGCTCGAGAAGGCCCTGCACGCGGGCGATGGCATGGTGGCGCTGCGCGTGGGCGAGGCCTACCTGCGCGTCGGACGCGCGGACGCTGGCATCATCGCCCTGCGCATCGCCGCCAAGGCCGATATCGCCGAGGCCAAGCAGCTGCTTGCCGATCTCGACGCGCACTGACACCAGACATTCCATCTGCCGCCCATCACGAATCCGGAGTTCCCCGCGATGATCATGTCGAACTGTCCATCATGGCAGGCCTCGTTCCGCCTGAGCCCATTCCAGGTGAGCTCTTTCCGCATGAACTCGGTCCACATGGGGATGCTGCGCTCACTGGCCGTGCTCTGCGCGCTGTGCGGCTCGGCGCTCGGGATGGATCCAGCGGAGTCATGGCGCAGCCTCAATGCCGAGATCGCCACCGTGGTCGTTCTCGGAACCACAGCGGGTCCGATCGCGAACCAGGATGAAGCCACCGCGAAGCGCGTGAAAGCCGTCCTGGAGAGCTTCGTCGCCGCCCGTGACCAAGCCGGCGAGGACCGCCTGCTCCCGCGTTCGTTCGCCGAGTTTCAGTACTCGTTGAGTGGTTTCGTCGGGGCACTGGTCGCGGACGTCGACCGGCGCATTGCGTCGCTGGACAAAGATGGCGCGCAGGCGCATGCCGCTGCTGTCGATGCCTCGACCCAGCGTGGGCGGGCGCAATGGAAGGCGCGGTTGATACTCGAACACCTTCGTTACTGGCGGGTGGCGAGCGCGGTCGTCGGCAAGCCCCAGGCGTGGATCCCATTCCCGGTCAGCTTCGGCCTTGGCGATCCAGCGCCGATGGCGGAAGGCGTGGACGGCCAGGACGCGCCACTCGACGACCGCGGGTTCTTCACAGCGATCGCCGGCTGCTCGGTGGCGCACCGGGCCATGGCCAGGCATGCGATCGCGCAGCGCAAGGCTCAGGCCGCACCGGCGGCGCTCGCGGCGGGCGTCGCTGCTGAGCAGCGCCAGCTCGATGACGCGGTGGCGCTCGGAGCGACGGATCGCGGTGTGCTCACGCAGCGCGTGGCATCCGCTACCGCGGGCAGCTTCGCGGCCGATGCCGCGAATGCGGCACTGGCCGAGCTCGATGATCCGATCGCTGGTCATCGCGGCCGCGAGGTCTTCGCGCGATCCCTCGCGGCGTGGCTCTCCGGAGTGGCCACGCCGCCATCCGCCGATGGATCGCCCGCCGCGGCGACGGCTGAAGAGGCCGGCACGATCGCCGACGAGGTCTTCCTCTACCGCGCGAACGAGTGCTCGCCCGCGCATCGTTCCTTAGCCGAGCGGATGACCGAGCACGCGGCCGAGGAATTCACCCAGCAGCGCCTGAAGGACCAGCTCTCGCTCTATGAGCAACTGATGGCCGCCGCAATCAAGGCCGATGCGACCCAGCGTGCGTTGGCCCCGATCCTGCTACCACAATTGCAGGAGCGTCGCCACCTCTTCCAGGCGGCCATGCTCGAAGGCGCGATGTCGGCGTGGAAGGATCCAGCCGGATGGCAGAAGGCGGATGCCGGTTTCCAGAAGCTGTTCACCGAGTGGGTGGCGACGAAACCCGTCACGGCACCTGCCAAGCCGGCCGAATAGGTCACCTGGCCTGGACAAAAGGTCTGGACGATTCAGCGCTGGGGCGAATTCTTCGGCTCATCATCTCGAGGAGTGGGCAATGGCTAAGAGGAAGGCACGGGCATCGACGCGCCCATCGAAAGGAACGGGCAGTACCGGCGGGCGATCCACGTCGGCCACCAAGAACAGCCGCGCACGGACCGCCAAGCCGACGCTCCTCGCGGGCGGCAATCCGCGGATCTCGAAGGCGGATGGCGACGCACCCGTGCAGGCCTATCTAACAGCTTTGACTGGATGGAAGCGCGACGTCGGACGCCGCCTCGACCGGCTGATCGTGCGCACCGTCCCCGGCGTGAGCAAGGCGGTCAAATGGAACTCGCCCTTCTATGGCATCGCGGGCAATGGCTGGTTCGTCTCCTTCCATATTTACACGAACTTCGTGAAGGTCGCCTTCTTCAAAGGTACCGCACTGCGCCCCATGCCTCCTGGAGGAACCTCCAAGGTGGGGCGTTGGATCGACATCCACGAGGACGACCTCGACGACGTACGGATGGCGACGTGGTTCCGGCAGGCGGCGGCCCTGCCGGGCTGGGGTAAGTCGTAGCAGCGAGCCCGCCGCGTACCTGCTTCGATCACGGTACGGCGACACTGGGCCTTCGCGGAAATCGTTCGCCACCGCGACTATTCGCGCGGAGGCCCTTCGACGCCTTTTTCCCGCGTGCCGATCTCCCCGGCGTCATACTTCCTCCAGAACTCCGTGGCCTGCCAGACCACCGCGACATTCCAATCGGCCGCGCAGGTCCCGATCTGCAGCAGGGATCGGCTGCGCCGCAACTGGTCCATTCCGGCATACGTGCGTCCGTCGCCGAAGGGTCCGATCACCAGCACCTGCAGCGGCAGCTCGGCGAGCGGCGCATAATCGACCACCAGCGTGTTGTCGATGCTGAGGTTGCGCAGGCCAAGTGTGCGCAGGGGGCCGAGGTCGCGCACGTGCGAATGACCGAGACGCAGGTCCGTCAGCGGCATTCCCGCGAGTAGGGACAGATCCTCGATCGCTGTTTCGCAGAGTCCGAGCGTCACCAGCGGCATGCCTTGCAGCGGCGCCAGGTCGACGACGCGCGTGCCATCCGCGAAGAGCTCGGTCAAGCGCATGCCGCGCAGTGGTTCGAGCGAGGCGATCTCGGTGTGCGAGATGCTCAATCGGTCGATTGGAGCGCCACGCAACGGCTCGATCGAATCGACTTGGCTGTACTCCATGTCCAGCCGCTTCAGCGGCATCCCGTGCAGCGCGGCGATGGAGGTGAGAGGGTTTTTGGCGCAGAAGAGCGCCGCTAGCGGCATACCGCGCAATGGTCCGAGATCGTGGATGCCGCAGTTGCCGATGTCGAGCATGGCGAGGGGCATGCCGGCGAGTCGGCGGAGGTCGAGGCCGGAGTTGCCGTCGATCTTCAGGCGCCACAGTGGCAGCCACGTGAGCGGTGACGGATCGGAGATGTGATTGTTCGAGAGCGAGAGGTCGCCGATCCGCATCCCCACCAAGGGTGACACGTCGCTCACGCCCTGATTGTCGCAGACCAGACGCGCGGTGCCGTTGCCCGCGTCCTCGATCACGAATTCCACGCCGGGCCACGCGGCGGCGAGCGAGCTGCGATACCCTTCGATCTCCCCCAGCCATCGGGTGTGCTGGATCCCGGCGTGCGCGGCCGCTTTCCGCGTCTCGTCCGAGGCGCTTTTGAGCACCTCTGCATAGAGGTCCGCGGCGGTCGCGGCGTGGCCGGCGGCGAGCTGCTTGTCCGCGATCTCGAGCATGTCCGCCTTCAGCGGCGTGCCGAGGGAGTAGATGCGCACGTTGTCCCAGGTGGCGTTGGCGTGCCACGCGGTCAGGCCGAGAGTCGCGTGGCGTTGATCGGGCTCGGGCGACGGATCCTCGACATCGAACACCACGCGTTCGTCGACCACCAGGCTCACGTGGCGACCCAGACGCTCCGCGCGCGCATGGTAGGTATGTCCCGATTCGAGGCTGTGCCGCGCGGCAACGAATAATTCGGCGCCCGCGCGCAGCAGCATGTCCTTGGTGTCGCCGTAGGCTCCGCATTTGAGCTCGTAGCCGGAGCTCGGCATGCGGGTCTCAGGCGCGGTGTCGTCCGCGGATAGGAAACAGCTGAGATCGTCCAGGTCCTGACCCTCGAAGCGACAGTCCCACTCGAGGCGCACATCGCCAGAGATGCGCTGGCGCAGGATCAGGACGCACGGCGCCGAGGCGGTGGTGCGTAGGACGCCGTTGGCGACTGTCGCCGTATCGCTGGACAACCGCCACGCTCGTGCGGTGGCGGCCGGATCCGAGAAATCATCGGCGAGCACGAGCCGCCACTCGCGCCGCGACGCCGCCTCGGCCTCGGCTTCGAGCGCTCGTCGCCGCGCCTCCTCGTCGCGACGCACGCGTTCGGCCCGGGACGCCTGGGCGCGGGAGGCGTTGCTCTCGGTCAGCGCCTCACGCGCACGCTCCTCGGATCGCAGCGCGGCGTCGCGTTCTGCGCTCAACTTCCACACGAAGGCGCCTGAGCTGCCGATGAGGATGGCGATCGCCGCGGCCGCGGTCGCATAGGCCGCGCGGTGCCGCCGTGCCCGCTTGATTCCGCGTTCGACCCAGGTCGCCGGTCGCGCGCTGATCGAGTCGCCAGAGAGCCAGGCGCGCAGATCGTCGGCGAGCGCGGCCGCCGAGGCGTAGCGTCGCTCGGGCACCTTCGTCAGGCAGGTCAGGCAGATGGTCTCGAGGTCACGGCTGACATCGGGGCTGATCCGGCTGGGCGGCACGGGATCGTCGTGCAGCACCGCCCTGAGCACCTGCATCACGCTTTCGCCGGTGAAGGGCGGGCGCCCGGTGAGCATCTCGTAGAGGATGGCGCCGAGGCTGTAGACGTCGGAGCGCGGACTGACCTCGTCGAGTCGGCCCTCGGCCTGTTCGGGCGGCATGTACGAGGGCGTGCCCATCGCCTGGCCGCTCCGGCTCAAGGTCGAATCGCTGGTGGTGTCCTTGGCCAGACCGAAGTCCATGACCACCGGCTCGCCGATCGGGTGGGTGACCGTGGGCCCCTCGTCGGCGAGAGCAGGCGATGCGCGCGAGCGATCGAGCATGATGTTGGCGGGTTTGAGATCACGGTGGACCACGCCCTGCTCGTGCGCGTACTGCACGGCGCGGCAGATCTTCTCGAGGAGCGCGGCCTTGTCGCGGTAGCTCCAGCGACCAGCGCGCAGCGCCTCGCCCAGGGTCACACCCTGGACCAGGTCCATCACCAGGTACTGCCGCCCGTCGTCCGAGCCGACGTCATGCACCGCGACGATGTTGGGATGTCGTAGCCGCGCCGAGTTCAGCGCCTCGCGACGGAAACGTTCGACGCCCTCGGGCGAGGTCTCGGCCAGCATCTCCTTGAGCGCGACGCGGCGGTCGAGGCGGAAGTCCACCGCCTCCCACACCGCGCCCATGCCGCCGCGGCCAAGCAAGCGCAGCAGGGTATAGGGACCGAGCACGCGCGTCTTCGGGCGCGGCGCCGAGCCCGCGCCCGTCGCCACCGTCGCGGGATCCGAGTCATGGTCGTGGTCGCGTTCGGGTGGCAGGGTCTCAGCCTCGCCAGGCGCCGCCCCCGAGGCCAGCGGCGGAACAGGCCCAGGAGGGAGCGGCAACGTGGGGTCGTCCTTCGCCAGCGGCGGGCCTCGGGATGGATCGACGGTCATCGCGCGGGCGCCCTTCCTTGCATACCCCGAGAACGTGAGGGGGGCAATGCACGGTGATGCTCGATAGTGCGTGTTGATGTGGGCGCGTGCTCGGGCCTGGATGGGTGAGCCGAGCCTACTCCAGCCCAGGCCTTTCCAGGCCTTCCCGCCTTCCGTTCGTCTCCAGGCACCTGGTCGACACTCGCCGATGGCCGAGGGCGCTCAGCGCATCCAGGGCATCGCTCGGGTCAGCCACGACAGCTCATTATCAGCGACCATGGATCGCCGTCCGTCCATCAGGCCGGCTGCGCCTCGCGCCGCCACGGGCGCACCGCGTTGCGGGAGTTGGGCGGTTCGAGGATGGCGCGCTGGCGCTCGCTCAGCTCAGGCCAGTCGGCGGTGGCCTGCCCCGGGTAGGAGCCGCTGAAGGCCGTGCAGTAGGCGTCGTACTTGAAAAACACCGTGCGCCGCTCGTGGCTGCCGCGCCAAGGCAGCGTGCCGTGGGTCAGCGCCTCGGTGAAGATCACGGCGGAGCCAGCCCGTCCGGTCACCGCGCGCGCGATCGGGTTCGGGCGACGCAAATCGCTCCAGTCCGATGGCAGCCTGAAGTTTGACTTGTGGCTTCCGGGAACGCAGCCGAAGCCGCCGTCGTCCTCGCCGACGTCGGCGAGGTTGTAGGCGACGACCACCAGGCCGTTGTAGAGCCGGCCCTCGCTGACGCGGTAGAATTGACCCGGATCGAACGGCGTGCCTCCGCCATGCAGGACGAAGGCGCCGACGTCATGCGCCTGGGGCCGCAGCACCATGGAGTAGGTGTGGTCGAGACGGAAGAACGGCCCGCGCTCGGGGCCGGCGAAGGGCGGGGGCGAGAACAGCGCGTCGAGGTATGGCAGGATGCGTTCATTGTCGATCAGCGGGGTCATGGCGCCACGCCAGGCGTGGACGGAACTGAACGCGAGCTGCGGCGCGGCCGGGTCGTCGTGCTCGGCGATATGGCGATCGATGAGCTCATTCACCCGCGCGACTTGCCCGGCATCGAGCGCGTCCGGCACGGTGATATAGCCATTGAGGTCGAAGAGGTAGCGTTCGTGATCGTCCATGGCTGGCTCCTGGGATGCATGATCTGACACGTGGCTGTGAGTGGTTTGGATGCTGATGACGGACTCTACCACGTTGCCAGCGAACGAGCCATGGCGGGGATGGACAAAAGATGTGATAAATGATACGATGGGCGCCAAGATGCCCGGCCAATTCGACCTGCGTAGACCATTCCTCGAGCTGAAGGCCACGCGCGACCTGCGCCTCGATGGCGCTCCCAAGGTGCTGGTGGTCCAGGCCAAGGAATACGGCAAGCGCGTCGAGCGCTACACGCACGGCGCGGCGATGTTCGGCGTGAACCTGGTCCTGCGTGGCGGCGGGCGCTACATCGATGCCCAGGGGAAGACGCACGAGCTGCGCCCAGGTGTGCTCTTCCACCGGTATCCTGGGCCGACGCACGCGACCTGGTTCGATCCTGCGAGCGACTACGCCGAGTGCTTCGTGGTCTTCGACGCCGCAACCGGGACGAGCCTGGTGAGCGCCGGCGCGCTATCGTCGACCCCGGTGCACGACATCGGCGTCGACGCGGTGATCCTCGACGAGTTCCGGCACCTGGTGACCCTGGTGCGCACGCCCGAGCCGCAGCTGTCTTCGCGCCACGTGCTGCTCGCCGCGGTCTCGTTCGTCGCCGGGCTCTATGACCGTGCGCGCCGCAACCGCGTGGTCGATCGCTGGACCAAGGCGCTCGAGGACGGCTGCCTGCTGCTCGAGCACAATCTCGACGAGCGCGTGCGCGTCTCGGCGATCGCTCGCCGTCTCGGGGTCTCGTACGCCGCCTTCCGCAAGCGCTTCACCGCAGAGATAGGTTATGCGCCCGCCGACTACCGCATCCGCCGCCGTCTCGAGTCGGCCCAGCTCTCGCTCACCACCAGCACGGTCGCGGCCACCGCGCGCATGCTCGGATATCCGGATCCCTACGCGTTCTCGGCGCAGTTCCGCCGCTTCCTCGGCATCTCGCCGCGCGAGTTCCAGCGGCGCGCGCGCAGCGGCGGGGAGGGCCCAGAGGCCCTCATCGAGCGCCGACCGGCATTACCGGGATGAGTCGCTGGGATGAGCGACCGCGCTAGGCGCGATCGGGATGGTCAGTACCGCCTGCTCGCGTTGCGTCCGCCCGGCCGAGCATCTCAGCCACCAGCCGCGATAGCGGCGCGAGCATGAACGGCTTCTGCAGGAACGCGTCGGCTTCGGGAATCCGGTACGCGGGCTCGTTCCGGAATGAGCCCGAGCAGATCACGATGCGCATGTGCGGGTCATGGCGGCGGATGAGCGCGATGCTCTCTCGGCCATCCAGGCCCGGCATGATCATGTCGATGATGGCGAGCTGGAAGGCGCCGGGGCGGGCGGCTACGAGGTCGGCCGCTTCATGGCCGCCAGCAGCGGTGGTGACCGTGTACCCGAGCTGCTCGAGCATCTCGGAAGTGACCTTGCGCAGCGTGGCGTCATCATCGACGAGCAGGATGGATCCGTGCCCGCGCACCGGGGCGTTGGGCGGCGCGGCTTGTGCCGCGGCCTCTGCGAACTCGGCCGGGAAGTAGAGGCGGAAAGTCGATCCCACGCCCGGCTGGCTCTCGACCACGATCGCTCCGCCATGATTCTTCATGCAGCTATAGACGTTGGCCAGGCCGAGGCCGGTGCCCTTGCCGACCTCCTTGGTGGTGAAGAAGGGCTCGAACAGCATGGCGAGCACCTTGTCGTCCATGCCGGTACCAGCGTCGGCGATCGCGGCCTCGATGAACGGACCAGGACGGAAATCGACATGGTGCCCCCCGGGGATCGGGGCATGGAGGTGGACGTTCCTGGTCGAGATCGCGAGCTGGCCACCTCCAGGCATCGCGTCGCGCGCGTTCAGCGCGAGATTGACCAGCGCGGTCTGGATCTGCGCGGCGTCGCCGAGGACCGTGCTCGGCTCGGCCCGCAGCGACAGCTCGACCGCCATGGCGCCGCCGCTGCCGTGGGTCGCGAGCTCGACCGATTCGCGGATAAGACCGTGGAGATCGAGCGGACCGCGGACCAGCTCCTCGCTGCGCGAGAAGATGCGCAGCTGCGCGGTGATCGCCGCGGCGCGCTCGGCGGCCAACAGGATGCTGTCCACGTAGCGCGGCTGCGGCTCGCCGTAGCCGGGGGCGTTCGCCATCGCGCGCTTGAGCAGGTCGGCGTAGCCGGTGATGCCGGCGAGCTGGTTGTTGAAGTCGTGGGCGATGCCGCTCGCGAGCTGGCCGATGAGGCGCAGCTTCTCGGTATGGCGCATGCTGCGCTCGAGCCTCGCGCGCTCGTCCTCGGCGCGCTTGCGCTCGGTGATGTCGAGCGCGATGCCTTCGAGCCTCACGATGCGCCCGTCTGCTCCCGTCACGCAGCGGCAGCGTTCGAGCAGGTGGCGCAGCGCGCCGTCGGGGCGGATGATGCGGTACTCGGCCTCGAACGGCTGACCAGTGGCCGCACGGGATTGGTGCGCGCGCAGTGCCTCGAGGTCGTCCGGATGGACGACGGCCAGGAAGCGCTCGAGGGTCAACGCCTGCCCGGGCGGCCAGCCGAAGATGCGGTAGGTCTCGTCCGACCACGTGATCGCGCCGCTCGCCATGTCTCGCGTCCAGCTACCCAGCCCGCCGATGCGTTGGGCCTCCGACAGGTGCGCCTCCTGCGCGCGGCGCAGCTCGACCTCGCGCTTGAGCTCGGCGGTGCGGCGATTGACCATGCGCCGCAACTGGACGATGAACACCAGCGCCACCAGCGCGACGATCACCACCCACTTGACGATGTCGGCGGTGCGCAGGCCGTGCTCGTAGCGTACCGACAGCCAGCGTTGGCGCATCGCCTGCTGCTGCTCTGGCGGTATCGAGGCGATGGCCGCGTCGAGAGCCACGACCAGCTCGGGCCAGTCCTTGCGCACGCCCATCGAGAACTCCTCGTCGCCGTAGCCCGAAGGCGCGACGACCTCGATGTTGACCAGGCCGAGCTTCTCGATGAGGAAGCTAGCGACCGCGAGATTGCCCACGTACGCGTCTACCTGCCCAGACGACAGTGCCACGAGGCAGGCTCCGGTGTCGCGGACGACGGTGAAATGCGCCTGGGGCAGGTCGCGCTTGAGCCAGTCCTGCATCACGTATTCGTCCTCGATCGCGATCCTGCTGGAGGCGAGATCCTTGAGGCCGGCGATGAACGGATGCTGTTTCGACGCGAAGATGACCTGCGGGAATGCGACGTAGCTGCGCGTGAGCAGCATCTGCTGCTCGCGTTCGGTTCCGCGCGTGACCGCGAGCAGCAGGTCGACGTCCTTCGCTCCCGGACCCTGGATGTGCTCGAGCGCGTTGGCCCACGAGATCCCCGTTGGCTCGATGCGCATCCCGAGCCTCCGCCCGGCTTCGACCAGGTAGTCGAAGGCGAGTCCCTTCCAGACACCGTCCTCGCGGAATTCGAAGGGGGGCGAGCAGTCGCTCATCTGGATCCGGATCACCGGATGCGCGGCGACCCAACCGCGCTCGGCCTCGGACAGATCGAGTGCCGGCTCGGCCGCCGCCAGCGAACTCGCGATGGCCAGCCAGCAGCAGAGGGAAATCCAGGCGATCGTCCTCCGTTCGTGCAGCGCAAGACTCAGGAGGTAGACGCGGGTATTCACGGGAGCCGGCACGCCGGCAGTAGAGAGGATCCCGCGATCCAGGCAACGCCCCACCATCGCTTTCGACTGTGGGTATCCGCCTACGTCCGCTGAAATCGTTGGATACCGCTGGTTTCCCTGACGTCAGAGCTGCCCAGGGTGGCCTATGCCGCTCGTCCCGACTCCAGGCGGCCGATCACTGGAGCAAGGCGTTCTCAACACGAGAAAGCCCACCGCGGATGCGGTGGGCTTGGTCGTTCCACGCCTCTGGGCGCGGGGAAAGTCGATGAGCGCGGGGATTACTTGGAGCGCTTCGCCGCCTTCGCGGCGCGCTTCTCTTTCATGGTCGAGGCCGGGGCCTTCTTGCCTTCGCGCTTGGTGGTCTTCTCTTTGGACATGGGAACTCCTGGGTCTGGGTGATCGGCGCATGGTATCCATCCGTGGCGGATCCAGCCATGGGAATTCCGCGCCGTGTTGTCGGCGATGTCAGGGAGCCGCCGCCAGCAGCAATGCCGCGCTGTGGCCTCCGAACGCGAAGGACAGCGACAGCGCGGTGCGGATGCGACGCTCGCGGTCGTCGGTGACGAAATTCAGGTCTCGCACCGGGGCTACCAGGTTGGCGCTGGGGTGGAGGCGCTGCCGCTCGAGGCCGAGGCAGGCGACCGCGGCTTCGATCGCGCCGCTAGCACCGATGGTGTGGCCGATCAGCGACTTGGTCGAATTGACGAAGGGCCGATGCGGGAAGGTGCGTTCGATGACCGCCGATTCCATCTCATCGCTGGCGGTGGTTCCGGTGCCGTGGGCATTGATGTAATCGATGCGGCTAGGGTCCAGCGCGGCGTCCTCGAGGGTGCGGCGGACCATCGCCTCGACGATGCCGCCGCCCGGATCGGAGGCCATGATGCTGTGGGCGTCGCTTGCCTCCTGGAAGCCTACGATCTCGGCGAGCACGCGCGCGCCACGGGCGCGTGCATGTTCAAGGCTCTCGATGGTCAGCACCGCGCTGCCGCCCTCGGCGAAGAGGAAGCCATTGCGATCGCGGTCGAAGGGACCGCCGCCCGGAGCATCGGGATCGGCGATGCAGGTCAGCGTACGCACGGTGTCGAATGCACGGAAGACGCTGCCAGAGGGATCGGCCAGCGACTCGGTGCCTCCGGCCAGCGCCAGATCCATGTATCCGCCAGCGACCGCACGGTAGGCGTGGCCGATCGCAATGGTTCCCGAGGCGCAGGCCATGCTCAGCGTGGTAGTAGACGCCTGGAGTGAATACCTCAGGCCCAGCTGCGCCGCGCTCGCGTTCGGCATCTGCATGGTGACGACGAAGGGGTTGAAGCGCGGTACCGTGCCGATGTCGGCCACCACATCCCCGAGAACCGACTCGGCGCGCGGTCCGGCGAGCACGGTGGCGCCCTCGGCCGCCATGCGCTTGAGCGGCTCCTTGCGGTGTTCGTGCAGATGGCTGAGGTGGTTCATGAGCAGCGACGAGATCCCGCCCGCGCCGTTGCCGATCACACAACCCGCCCGCGCGGGCGGTATCCCGACGAAGCTGCTCGCGTGCTTGCGAGCGGTGGGTTCGAGCCGGAGCCCGGCGTCCGCGATGGCCTCGTCGGCTGCGATCAGGCAGAGCATCGATGCGGGATCGAGGCGCATCGCCTCGCCCGGCGAGATGCCATGGGCGGCGGGGTCATACGGAGGCAACGGCGCCCAGTGGCGAGAGCGGTGCGCGGCGTAGCGGCTCCATGCCGAGGGGATGGGGGCGATCACCCGCCGGCCGGCGAGGCATCCGCGCCAGAAGATCTCGCGTCCGATGCCGAAGGGACTGCACACGCCGAGGCCGGTGATCACCACGCGTCGACCCCGTGCCGATACACGGCCGGAATCACCCATGCTCGGTCAGCTTCCCGACGTAGGCGAGGATGTCAGCGATGGTGGCGAAGGACGCGAGATCCTGGTCGGGGATCTCGCGATCGAAATCCTTCTCGAGGCCCATGAGGATGCTGAACTTGTCCACCGAGTCGACCTTCAGATCCTCTACCAGGCGCTGGTCGGGCGAGAGTTCCGCGGGATCCTTCCCCAGGACCGAAGCGATGCTCGCGATCACGCGGCCTTCGAGTGAGCCATTGCCTGAGGTGGTCTTTTCCATGGTCTGGTGACATCGTCAGGCGCCATCGCGGCGGGGAAAGACGAGATTTTGCCCGGAGCGTACGAAAGTTTCCGCCCGCTCCGACGTCACCTCGCGAGTCGGCCTGACCATGCTCGCGTGACGGACTTGCGTCGCGCATGCAGCACGGTCGGATGCGCGCATGGGCCACGGCCGTCGCACCATCCTGGTCACCGGAGGCACCGGCATCATCGGCGGCAGCCTGATCCCGGAACTGGTCGGGCGGGGCGCTTCGGTGCGGGCGTTGGTGCGCGGTGACGCGCTCGAACCGGCGCGGCATCGCCTGATGGAGCGCTTGGCGAAGAACGTGGCACCGCCATCGGTCGATCCCGAGGCCATCCGGACCTGCCTCGGCGATACCACCAGGCCCTCCTTGGGTCTCGACCGGGGGGAGCTGGCCGGGGTCACGGACATCGTCCACTGTTCGGGCAGCACCGCCTTCAAGGATGACGAGCCGGGGTGGAGCGACAACCTGCTCTCGGCTCGCCGGGTGATCGCGTTGGCGCGCTCCATGCATCACGCGCCGCGGGTGATCTATGTCAGCACCGCGTCAGTGCGCATCCCGCACGCCGGAGGCACGGTGCGCGAGGACGATCCGTTCGACGGTTTCACCAACGGCTACATCGAATCCAAGCGCGCCGCGGAGGCCCTCTACGTGGCGGCGACCGATCTCGACGTGCTGATCCTGCGCCCCAGCATCGTCATCGGCCAAGGCATCAACGACAAGCGCATGGCGCGCAGCCTGCTGTGGGTCATCCCTGCGATGGCGATGCTGGGGGACGTGCCCATCGACGCGCATTCGCGGCTCGATCTGGTCACCGTCGGATTTGTGGCGGGATCGATCGCGCGGCTCGCGATGAGGCCGACCCCACGGCATCGGGTGCTGCACGTTTCCGCCGGACCATCGGCATCAGCCACCTGCGGCGAGGTGGTCGCGGCGCTCGCGCGGCGAGACCTGTTCGTCGACCAGATCCGCTTGCACGGGGCCGGTCCGTGGCCGACCAGCGGCAGGCTCACCAAACTCAAGGCGCAGGTCAGGGAGGCGATGGACTTCTACGTCCCGTTCCTGAACGCCGACGTTGTCTATGCGCGTGATCGGCTCGACGGGATCCTCGGGGCCGAGCTGCCTGCGTGCCCGCCGGTCACCGACTACGTGCACCGGGTCCTGAGCCTCATCTCCAAGGACGAGGCGATCGAGGAGAGCCATCGCCCATGACCGACCATGAATCGTGCATGGATTTTCCACAGCCAATGAGTTCGCATGTGGAAGAGATTGTCTGAGCGATGGATTATCCGTCACTGGTGCACCACTACGGCTACGCGGCGATCGTGCTGGGAACGTTCTTCGAGGGCGAAGCGGTGCTGGTCCTCGGCGGCCTCGCGGCGCAGGAAGGCTACCTCGATCTGCGCGTGGTGCTCGCGTGCGGCGCGATGGGGGTCTTGGCCAGCGATCAGGTCTGCTTCGTTCTCGGCCGTTGCTGCGGCCGGCGGTTGCTGGCGCGATTTCCACGATTGCAGCCGCGGGTAGGCGCGGCCCTGCGGATGGTCGAGCGGCACCAGGCATGGCTGGCGGCGGGATTCCAGTTCATCCCAGGAACCAGCACCGTGACACCGATCGCGTTCGGTATGAGCGCGATCGGCGCGTGGCGTTTCCTCGCCCTCGATCTCGCGGGCATCGCCGCGTGGACGCTGGCGTTCGTACTCGGCGGCTTCGCGGCCGGTTCCGCGCTCGCGCGCGCGTGGACGGACTTCGGCCGACACGAATGGCTGATCGCATGCGCGACCCTCGGTGCCGGGCTGGCTGCCTGGCTGGTGCGGCGCTGGCGGAGCCACGTCGAGGTCCCAGCGCTGTCCGGAACCCGGCCAACTGACTCCGCTACTTGACGAGTTCCTTCGCCTGATCGCCGTAATAGCCATCGGGATGCTTCTTCTCGAAGGCCTGGACGGCCTTGGCGAAGCGCGGGTCCTTGCGCGCCTCGGCCGGGTTTGACGCGAGCTTCTGGAACTCCTTGCCGACGGTGTAGCCGGGGTCCTTCTTCAGCTCGGCGGCGAGATCCTGGTAGCTCTTCGCCGCGTCGCTGCCGGCGTAGCTGGTGGCGGCAGATGCGGCCAGTTCGGCGGCGCCGAAGACATCGCCCTTCTCGCGCATCTTGGTGATGTCGGCATCGAGCGCGGTCTTCCACACGGAGATGGTCTCGAGGCTGGTCTTCGCGGCCTCGGCGGCGGAGGGGTCCTTGTCGGCGACGAGCTTCTCGAGCGCCTTGACGCCAGCGCCGACCTTGCCGAGCGCGATCGACTCCTCGAGCTTGGCGACCTTGGCGACCTTGGACGGAGTCGCGAACGCTGGCGCGGGAGACGCCGACAGCCGCACGTTCTTGAGCAGGTCCGAGACCACCTTCTCGTCGAGCGAGGCCGGGTGGCCGTGCCACGCGACCTTGCCGTCCGGATCGATGATGTAGACGTGGGGGATGCCGGTGACGCCGTAGACGTCGCCGATGTTCTCGCCGACGCTGACGATGTAGTGGATCGGCTTGTCCTTGATGAACTGCTCGAGGTTCTGGCTCGATCCGTCGGTGTGCCCGATCACCACCAGGCCCTTATCCTTGTACTTCTCGTAGAGCTCGCTGACGTGGGGGATCGCCGCCACGCAGGGTCCGCACCAGGTCGCCCAGAAATCGATGAGCACCACCTTGCCGCGCAGTCCGGCCAGGGTCACCGGTCCGGGCGCGGTGCTGTTGTAGAATTTCGTGCCGCCGAATTCCGGCGCGGTGGAACCGACCTCGGGCACGGCGGCTTGCGCGCCGATGGCGAAGGCGGTGAGGATCAGGACGAGGGCGGCGAGACGCATGTGGAGCTCCTGGCTACGGCCATGGTAGCCAGCGCGGCGCGCGCGCAACGCCGTCGTGGCAAGCTTACACGCGCTTTCTCAGCAATTCGCGCACCCAATGCGTCCAGTCTCCCAGGTCGGCCTTCACGCCGAGGACCACGATTCGCGCCGCGCCAGCACGGGTCTCGCGCACCAGGGCATGGGCGCCCGCGGGTTCGTGGTCGAGGAAGTCGGCGCCGCAGCCGAGCAACTCGCGGTAGAGCCGCGGCAGGGTCTCGTTGAAGACGTTGTCGCGGTTCTTCAAGAACACGTCCTGGGTCATCAGCAGCGATCCGCCGCCGGCGACATGGCGAGCCACCGCGTCCTCGAGCGCGGGGTCGTGGATGACCGTCCACGGTAGCAGCAGCAGTTCGATATCGCGCAGATCTTCCGGACGCAGCACGAAGCGCGCGCGTTCGCCCTGGTCGTGGAGTGACTTGTAGACCGGGTCGATGAGCCCGCGCGGGTAGGTGAGATCCTGCGGCACGCCGCTCCAGCCGGTGAGGAAGCGCGACCACGAGCTGTCGAAATCGTAGACCACGCCCACGCGGCGCCGCGCCGGTCGCGACGTCTCCGTGCCGGCCGCGATGTGATGAGTGGATGGAGCGGCATGCCTAGCCGTCCACTCCTTGATGGCGTGGTAGTTCGGCCCGGGCGTGCCCATGATGGTGAGGAGCTCGCGCGTGCCCTGCTCCTGGCCCCAGGGGAAGGGACGGAACTTGAAGAACAGCAGGCGATCGACGTGGCCGCTCCCGGCGATGGCGTCGAGCTCGGTGGCAAGCTTCGGGCTGCCGGTGCCGTACTCCATGAACCAGAATGGCTGCTGCTTCACGTCGTGCATGAAATCGCAGTAGAAGGCGATCTCGTGGTCCTTCTGGCTGTACAGATCGAGCCCAGCGAGATCGAGCCCAGAGAACATGTGCCGCAGGTCGATGTTCTCGCCCCACTCGAAGGCGTCGTAGTTGGTGAGGATGGGGATGGCGGCGGGCGTGGACGCGCGCAGCGCCGCGGCCTGCTCGTGGCAATAGCCGACCATGACTTGCGATTGAAAGCGCATCCATTCGAGCATCAGGCTGGGATTGTGCTTCACCATCAGCTGCATCGCGGTCTTGCGCGGGATCGGGATCTGGTCGAAGCGCAGGTAGGTCTGCGACCAGAACTGGGTACCCCAGCGGCGGTTGAGGTCGGTGATGTCGGCGTACCGCCCTGACAACCAGCGCTGGAATGCCGCGCCGCAGATGTCGCAGTAGCAGGCCTTGAGTTCGCCGCCGATCTCGTTGTCGATCTGCCACGCGACCAAGGCGGGATGCCTGCCGAACCGCCGGGCGAGATGCTCGACGATCAGGCGGGTGCGCTCGCGGTACGCTGGAGCGTTGTAGCAGCGGTGCTGGCGGGTGCCGAATCCGGTGCGGCGGCCGGTGTCGTCCACCGGCAGGGTGGTTGGATCGCTCTCGGCCAACCACGCTGGCGGCGTGGCGGTCGGGGTGCCGATCACCGCCTGGATGCGGTGACGCTGGAATGCGTCCAATGCGCGGGCCATCCAATCGGTGTCGAAGCGCCCGGGCTCGGGCTCCATCTGCGACCAGGCGAACTCGGCGAAGCGCACGGTGGTGATCCCAGCCGCGGCCATGAGCGACAGGTCGCGGTCCCACTGCGCTTCGGGGTGATATTCAGGATACCAGGCGGCGCCAATGAGCATTGCCCGGTTGTGCCTGTTTCCGCCGCGCCGCAAGGCCACGGCCACAACCCTGGACAGAAGCCATCCCCGGCAGGGGAGGGTGGCTAACGGCCGGGCATGTGTCCACGAGGGGGGGCTTCACGCTTGCGAAAGGAAATGGGATATATTTCACCGAACGAGGTGTGACAGCGACCGTATCCAGGTAATCTGCTGTCGACGTCCCCGGATCCCTGTCCGTCCAGCTCATGGAGCCCCTCATGATCCGACCTGCCATCACCGCCAGTATCGCCTTCGCTGCCTTCCTCCTGCTCGCCTTGGGCACCGAGGCCGCGGCGGTCAGCGAGAACGATTTCAAGCCGATCAGCTACCAGGCGGACGGGCTCACCACGCCGTACCGCTTCTACGCTCCGCCCGGCCTCCAGGCGAAGGTGAAGTATCCGCTCATCATCTTCCTCCATGGCCACGGCGAGCGTGGTACCGACAATCACGCCCAGCTCGCGGGCGAGTGCCAGGGCAGCTGGGAATTCCTCTCCAAGAAGAATCAGGACAAGCAGAAGTGCTTCTTCATCGCCCCGCAGACCACCGTCGAGGTCGCCTGGACGGATCCGAAGCGCACGACGCAGCTAGCGGCGATCATCACCGAGCTGATCGCCAAGAATCCCATCGATGCCGATCGCATCTACCTCACCGGCATTTCTGGCGGCGGCTTCGGCACCTTCGCGATGCTCGCCCATCACCCCGAGCTGCTGGCCTGCGCGATCCCGCAATCGGGCGGCGGTTGCGGCGGTTACGAGAAATACAAGGACATGCCGCTGTGGTGCTTCCACGCCGCGGACGATAACGTCGTGGGTGTCGCCGGCTCCGACGCGCCGATGGAAGAGCTGCGCAAGCTCGGCGGCGATCCCATCTACACGCGCTACGCAACCGGGGGGCATGGCATCTGGCACGTCGCCTACGAGACGCCGCCGCTGTTCGAGTGGATGATCGCGCAGAAGCGCGGCACGGCGAACAAGGCGATCGTCGATTTCGCCAAGCCCATCGCCGGCCCGAGCTGGGTCACGTCGTCGCCGAGCGCCAAGATCGGAGGCACCGCGCTGCCGATCGCCGCGCTCACCGCTCTTACCTGGGAGTACGGCATCTCGGGCCAGCCGGGATACCAGTCGGGCAAGCTCGTCCCCGCCGCGAAATGGTCGCTCGGTCCGATCGACCTGTCCGACCAGGCGGTGCGCCTGCGCGTCTCCGCCACCGGCCCCACCTTCTCCAGCCTGGGCGGCACCACCACGTATTCGCGCACGGTCATGGTCTCGCACGACGCGGCCGCGGCGGATGCCAAGGATCCGGCGAGCGGCAAGGGCGCACCCAAGTCGAAGTGATCGGCCCCAACGCTCGGATCTAGGCCTGGCCGAAGGCTTCGAGCGCAGCCGCCCGGAACGCCGGCAGGATGGCGCCGCCATCATCGTTGGCGTAGCCCGCGTGGTGGACCAGATAGATCATCGCCAGCCCGTGCGCCGGATCGATCCACATGTCGGTGCTGAGCGCGCCGCCATGCCCGTAACCCGCTCCCGCCGCGTCGACGCCCCAACCGAGACCGTGCGAGACCGCGAGCGCGCCGGTCTGGCGCGAGGTCATCTCGGCCACCGCCGCTTGCGAGAGGAAGCGGCGGCCCGCGACCGCGCCACCGCCCAGGATCATGCGGCAGAATCGCGACATGTCGGTGGCGGTGGAGAAGTACCCGCCGGCCGGGCTGGGGCCACGGCGGCGATCGTCGAGCGGATAGGTGAACTGCGGGATCGGGATCTCTTCGAGGCCGGACTTGTCCGCGGTGGGCCGGTAGGCCTTGGCCAAGCGCGCCAGCTGCGAGGAGTCTGGCCAGAAGGTGGTGTCGGTCATGCCGAGCGGCGCGAACAGGCGCTCATGCATCACCTCATGGTAGGGCTTGCCGCGGACCACCTCGATGATGCGTCCCGCGGTGTTGATGCCGGCATTGCTGTAGGCATAGGCGGTGCCCGGCTGCGTGGAGAGCGGCGTCATCGCATAGCTGATCACCGCCTCGCGCAGCGACATGGTGTCGATGCGGCCCAGCTCCAGGCGCGACATGAACGGCAGCCCGCTGGTGTGCGAGAGCACGTCGCGGACGGTGATCGGCCGCGCGGGCTTCTTCAGCAGCACGTGCTCCTCGTCCTGCTCGACCGCCAGCATCTGGCCGGTGAACTCGGGCAGGTAGGTCGAGACCGGATCATCGAGGCGCACCGCGCCCTCGTCGACCAGCATCATCAGCGCCGACGAGGTCATCGGCTTCGACATCGAGGCGATCCAGAACAGGCTGTCCGCGCGCATCGGCGTGCGCGCCGCGCGATCGGCATGGCCGATGGCCGCGACGCCCAGGTCAGCGTCGCGCGACGCAACCAGGACCACCGCCCCGGCGAGCGTGCCGCGATCCACGAACGGCTGCAGGGCGGCGGCGAGCCGCGCTGTTTCCTGCGCATCTGGCATGGTACCCGGCTGCGGGGATCCGGCGCGCGTCGCGATAGGCAGGTCGTTGGGGCGATTCATGGCTGGGCTCCGGGCTCGTGGGTCGTGATGGCGCTCGGTTGCGGAGGTCGGGTCAGTGGTCGTCGGCCTTGGCCGGGGGCTTGGGCGGCAGCGCAGCGAAGTCGTCGCGTTGCCAGGCGCGCACCCAGTCGATGACGAAATCGTCAGGGAGTCCAGTGTCGTCGAGCTCATTGCCGCCCCAGCCGCCGCACGGGAGGGTGAACATCAGGTGCTCGGGGACGTTCGAGATGCGCTCGTTGCTCCAGGTCGCGATACGCACGCCATTGCCGAACAGGGTCAGGCGGCCGGGTTCCCAGAGCAGGCCAGAGACGATGTAGCCGTCCTTGTCGGGCGCGACATAGATGCGGTCGGTGCCGATCGACTTGTGGTCCTTCTCGTAGCCGTCCCAATGGAAGGCGATGTTGTAGCGGTTCTTTCCATAGCGGGTGAGGTGCTCCATGATGTCGAACTCCATGCCGCCCTCGCCGGTGGACGAGCGCTTCCACCAGATGCCGGCCTCGGCGCCGCGGTCGGGCATCATCCAGAACGCCGGCCACAGTCCCGGAGCGGTCGGCAGCTTCATGCGCGCCTCGAAATAGCCGTAGCGCTGCGTCCACTTGTCGAAGCTGGTGAGGAAGCCCACCGTGTAGTCGGTCTCGGGCTTGGCCGGATCGTCGTTCGCGTGGCCGCGCTTCTTCTCGAAGCGCAGCTTCGCGACCCCGCCGCCGACGATGACGTTGTCCTTGCTGAAATGGCTCTGCTTGTCCCAATAATTATCGCCGGTGACCGTCCAATGCTTGGCGTCGATCGTGGAGCCGTCGAAGTTCTCGTCGAGCGTCTGCGTCCACTTGCCATCGACCGGCGGCTTCTTGCCCAGCCAAGCGGGGATGTCGGGCAGGGGCGCGGTGGCGCGGATCTCGTCGATGATCAGCAGGCGTCCGTCGTCGCCGGCAGTCGACTGGATGGTCACGCCGGTGACCGAGTCGTTGACGAACTGCGAACCCGAATTCGCTTCCCCCGTCCAGGGCGTGGTGCCGATGAACGGGATGACGATCTCCTGCCTGGCGTCGGCCGAAGGCGAGGCGACCCATTCGGTATGGCCGCCGACGCATTCGAGCCGCGCGCGCAGCGCAACCGGAGACGTGCCGGTGCCGCGCGCCTTGATGACGACCTGGGTATACGGGCGCAGGTCCCAGCGCGTGGCGCCGGATTTCAGCAGCGCCCCGGTCTCGTCGGCGGCTTTCGGGAAGGCGATGCGCAGGGATTGGCGACCCCCGTCAGCGACGAGATCGGCCTTGGCCTTGCGAGCATCGATCTGCTTCGCGTCGACGGTTGTCCCGGCTCCGAGCAGGAGGCCGTCCTTTGGCTTCGTGAGCTGAGAATCGGATTGGGGTTTCTCGCCCGGCGCTCCAGCGGCTACGATCGCTTCGATGCGGTAGGAGTGCGTGGCCTCGGTCTTGCCGGTGAACAGCAACAGCTTGGTGATCTTCGCCGGATCGAGCTTGAATGCGCGCTTGCCGTACGAGTAGCCGAAGAACACGCTCGCCGTGGCCACGCTGTTGGGATCGACCGACACCGATTCGGTGCTCCAGGGGCTCTCCTTCCAATCGCCGTCGTTGTCGACGCGGACGTTGAGGGTGAGCGGCCGTACCCCGGTGTTCGCTATGCGCACATCGATCCGCCCGTAGGCCGAGAGATCCCAGGCGCCGCCGTCGGGCTTGACCGATACGCCAGGATAGCCGTCCTTGCTGCCGTTGACCAGGGCGCAGGTGATCTCGAGCTCGGGGGCCGCACCGTCGGTCTTGCGTGTGAAGGTGACTTCGGGCGATGAGGCCTCGACGCGCTTCTCGGATCCGTCTTTGGCGAAATCGATCAGCGGCATGGTCGCGGGATCCGCGGCGTTCAGCCGGAGCGCGAGGAGGACGGCGAAGACGATGCTGGGCAGGATGGAGCGCATGCGGTGTTCCAGTGGGCTGTGCCCGGGACTGAGCGGCGGGAGGGTCGCACGATCCTGTCGCGTCCGCGCCGTGGGGAAACGCTCTCCCGGGGTGGCTCGACCGCGCCCGGATCGCCGTAACTCCCTGCAAGCATCGGCCGAACGCCTGGTCCTGGGCGGGGTGTGGCCGCCGGCTGGCTCGATCCGCCCTGGTCGCTCGTGTGAGTGTCGTTCCCCGTGAAATCCGCATTCCAGGCCAGGAAAGCATTGCCCGCGCTAGCATGAGGTCGTGGCGATCCGCCCATCATCCTCCAATGGATATAGGCGAGCCCTGGGCTCGGTCGCTGGGCGTCGCGGCTCCAGCGCGATGGCACCGATGCTTGCCTTGCTGGCGGTGCTGGCGCTGGCCGACGTGGGTGTTCTGCGCGCCGCTGAATCCGCCGCGGACATCTATGCATCGCTCGCCAAGTCGACCGTCGTCATCTATCCGGATGCCCATCGCCACGGCCATCTCGGCAGCGGTTTCGTCGTCCGCCCCGGCATCATCGCCACCAACGCGCACGTACTTGCCGAGCTCTCGTCAGGAGTGGTTCGCCTCATCGGCGGCGAGCGCACCTTCGCGATCCAGCGCGTGCTCGTGCTCGACGCCAAGCACGATCTCGCGTTGGTGGCGGTCGCCGGGCTCGAGGCGCCTCCGCTGCCCTTGGCCACGGTATTCGAGCTGAAGGTCGGCCAGCGCGTCTACGCGTTCGGAAATCCCGGCTACAAGGGCGACGTCTACGAAGGGACGTTCTGCGATGGCCA
This sequence comes from Planctomycetota bacterium, assembly GCA_038231435.1. Taxonomy (GTDB): domain Bacteria; phylum Planctomycetota; class UBA11346; order UBA11346; family UBA11346; genus JACCZE01. The sequence goes on along the minus strand of JBBRLJ010000029.1, from coordinate 45,574 downwards.
GGTGACGGCCCTACGCGGAGCCGATTCGATCAAGGCCGCGGTGGACATCCTCCACGCCGACGTGGTCCAGGTGAATGTCGCGATCACCCATGGCAACAGCGGCGGCCCGCTGGTCGACAGTGATGGCGAGGTCGTAGGCCTGACCAGCTCGGTGGTGGAGGCCCAGCCGGGAGTGACCGTGGCGGGCCTGGCGTTCGCGGTGCCGGTCAAGTTCCTGCTAGACCTGATGCCTGATCTCAAGGCCGCGCACTACCGCTTCTACGCACGCATGCGCATGGCCCAGGCGCGCCGCGAAGGCGGCCTCACGCCCGTCGCCGCCGAGACCGAGCTGCTGCGGATGTCGGCGCGCGAGGTCTTCCGCGAACCGTACCTGCTCCGCATGCTCGACGCCCCGCTGAGCGACCCGTCGAGGAACCGATCCGGCACCGTCGACCGCGCCGCGCTGGCGACGCTGGTCGATCAGGCGATCGAGCGCTACATCCACGAGGACTATCTCGGCGGCGGCCGATACGACGCGGCCCTCGCCTATCTCGATGGCATCGCGCCGATGGCAGCCCTTACCAGCCATGCCGGCACCGTGCAGGCGTTGCGCGAGCAGGCGTTGCGGCGGATCGCCAAGCCCGCGGCCACGCTCGCCACCGAGATCCCCCGCATCAGTCCGTGATTCAGTCCGTGATGCCGCTGACCTGGAGGCCTCACTGGTCCGGATCGTCAGCGATCGCCGTCTCGACGCGCCGCAGCGCGGGCGCGAGCTCCGCCAGGGCCGCGGTCAGGCTGGCGCGAACCTCATCGGACAGCCGCGGATCGACGAACAGCGTCGGCGCGCCCTCGCTCGCGACCACGCGCGCACCATGGCTGGCGAGGACTTCCGCGAGGACGCTGCCGGCCACGCCGTTTCCAGGCGTCGGGGCGCCGACGATACAGATGCGATCGCCGATGCGCAGTCCGTGCTCGCCAAGGACAGCTGCCGGCACCGCGACCACCAGGGCGTGCGGCACATGTTCGGTGTGTGGCGACTGGGCGTCGCGCGGCGGTCCGCGCTCCAGGTCGCGAGGAGTCAGCAAGCCACCGAGTCCGGGCAGTGCGCGCACCGCGTCGAAGGCGATGGGGGTCATGCGCCGCGCGGAGATCCCCCCGGCTCCGCCCTCGGGCTCACTCAGCTCCCACGCCTGCTTGGAGACCGCATCGACGAGGATGAGGTCGTGCGCGCCGCCGATCGCGTATTCGAGCCCGCGCAGATCGGGAACCGGGGCATCGCCGAGCAACGCTCCCGGCTGGCCACGGTGCCGCACCGGGCGCATCGCCGCGCCCGCGGTAGGCAGCGACAGCCGCAGCGCGGGCCGTACCCGCCAAGTGGCGACGGCGAGGGCGTCGGGGAGTCTCGCCATCCGCGCGTGGAGCGGCAGCGGCTCGTTCCAGCCTGCGGCGCTGCTCGGCACGGCCTGAGGCGGAGGCGGCGCCAGCAGTCGCGGCGCCTGGCCGGCGATGGCGACCGCGTGAGCTCCGGCGGGCACGTCGACATGCTCGCCGCCGGTGGTCAGACGCACCGTGCCCTGGGCGACCTCTACCCGGGTCCTCGTGGCACCGCGCCGGACGACGAAGACCGTGCCGAGGTCGGTGATGAGGCCGTCGGCGGTCGCGATCGTGAAGGGTCGCGCGGGGTCGTGGGTGATGATCGCCTGCACCATGCCGCGATCGAGCCGCAGCCGCGACGCATCGACCCCGATCGCCACATCGCTGTCGGGATCGACGGCGACCAATGCCCCGTCGGGCCATACGATGCGCAGATGGGCGTCGCCCGCGAGCGCCAGACGGTCGCCGGGCGCGAGCCGCGCGTCGTCGACCAGGCGCAGGCCGCGCCCATTGCGGGTCCATGCGATCTCCCCCGAGGACCCGGAGACGGTGGGACCGGTGTCCCTGGCCCCGATGGCGAAGCCTCGCCATACGCCGATGACCAGCATCGCGGCGGCAGCGGCTGTCGCGGTGAACGCGATCACGCGCCAGCGCGGTGTCGGCCGGGCCGACAGCAAGGGTTCGCGCGCCAGTTCCGAGATCAGCGCCTGCAGGTGCGACAGGCGCACGAAGGAGCGGCGCGCCTGCTCGTCGGCGCGCAGGTGCTTCTCCAGCGCCGCGACATCGTCGGCCGAGGCGGCGCCTTCGAGATAGCGCACGGCGAGGTCGTCGGGGAGTCCGCTCATGACTCGCCCATGCGCGGCTGCGCCGACTGCTGCATGCGCTGTTCGATGCAGGTGGACAGTCGACGGTATACGCGGCTGAGTCCGACATAGACGGTGTTCAGCGGGCGGCCGAGCGCTGCCGCCATGCCGGCGCCGTCGAGCTTGCGGTGGTAGCGCAGGTCGATCAGCCTCTTGCCGGCGTCGGACAGGCGCTCGCAGCAGGCGCGCAGCGCGGCCAGGCGCTCGCCGTGCGCGGGTCCATCGCCTTCCTCATCCCACGCCGGTTCGAGCAGCTCCAGGATGTCGTCGGAGAGCGGCTTGGCGCGGCGCTGTCGGCGGCGGCCCTCATTGAGCGCGAGGTTGCGCGCGGTCACGCGGATCCAGGCCTGGGCATGCCCGACATCGGCGAAGCGCTGGCGGAGCGCGAGCATCAGGGCCTCCTGCAGGATATCCTCGGCGGCGTGCAGGTCGCGGACGATGACGTTGATGTAGCCAAGGAGCAGCCCGCGCTCCTCGAGCAGGGTGCGCATCGGGGCGTCGTCGGCCGGCGGCGCGGTGAGCGGTGAGCGTTCGTCCATGCTGTGCATGGGTATGTCGACTTGGCCGCGACTGTACAGGCCATCCAGCCGCTGCGGAAGAGAGGGGCAAAGGCTCCGGAACAGCCACGTATTGAATGGACTTACGCCATCCAGACCGGTGGCGCGGTGAACGATGGCGGGCAGGCGGCCGTCGATTCCGACCAGTTGCGACTTCGGGTGTACAGTCCGAGCCGGTTGCGACAGAGGCTCTCGTACCCCAATCCTTCGCACCAGACCCCAACCGAGGATCATCCATGAGCATCCGCCACATCACCGCTTCCCTCATCGCGCTGCTCGCTTGCGGCGCCATCTCGGCCGCCGAGGGCGGCGCTGGCGATCATCCCAAGAAGGAGCACGAGAAGGGCGCGGAGGAGATCGTTAAGTCGAAGGCCACCGGCACGGTGACCGCAGTGAACGCCGAGAAGAAATCCTTCACCCTCAAGGAAGACGGCACCAACGCCGAGAACGAGTACCGTGCCTACTTCCGCGAGGGAAAGCCCGAGAAGATGCTCGAAGCGATCGCCAAGCTCAAGGTCGGCGATCGCCTGCACGTGGTCTACACCGAGCGCGAAGGCCGCCGCGCGCTCGCGATCGAAGCCGCCAAGGCTGCCAAGGATGAAGGCAAGAACTGACCGCGATCGCGACGAAATCGTCGGCGGGCGAGTGTGCCCGCCGATGTCTTTGGTTCAGTTCGGCTGATCGCTGAATCCGGATTCGACGTCGGCGGCAAGGGCTCCAGCGTGGGCCAGGCAGCGCTCGTAGGCCATGCCGTCGTCGGCACAGCGGGCGAAGAATGCGGCGAGCGCGTACTGCTCGGGCTGATCCGCCCGCTGCGCGTCGAGCGCCAGGCGGCAGGCGTCGGTGACGGTCAGCTTGGCGCCGAAGAGCGCGGCGGTGATCTGCCCGCCCTCGTCGCCGAGCTTCAGTGTCGCCTGGTCGCCTTGCACCGCGATCACGCTCACGCGCTGCTTCATGGCGCTGTATTCGAATTGCGCCGGGCTCCGCCCCATGGACAGGGCCGATACACGATCGCGCAGCAAGCCGACATACCGGGCCCAGGCTTCAGACTTCGGCTTGGTGGAGACATACGAATGCCTGGCCTCGGCGTCCTCGTGGATCGCCGCCGAGGCGCTCGCGCTCGGCTTGGTGGCCTTCGCGGCCTTCGCGGTCGCGATCTCGGTCGCAGAGGCGAGCGACGGCGCCCGGTAGTCGATCCCGGAAGCGGTCAGGTAGGGTGGCAGCGCGCCGCCGTCGGCGCCGCGCCGCAGCAGCACCGCGCTGCGGTAGGGGGCCACCGTCACGGCTTTGCCAATCGGCTTGCCGGCGAGGTCCGTCCAGCTGCCTGACGGCGGAACGAAATCGTGCGCCTGCTCGGTGTCGTTGATCAACAGCAAGGGCGTCGCCTTCTGCAGCTTGGCCGCGGGATCGCCCCAGTGCTCGTCCTTGGCCCAGGCTGCGGGATCGTCGTACGATTGCTTGCCGCCGATCGCCGGGGCCGTGCCGGAAACCACGAAGACGGTGCCGCTGAGCGTCCCGTAATCGATTCCGGGCTCGAAGCCCAATCCGCGTGGCTGTTCCGGTTCGGAGCCGTTCACCGGCCCGGGAATCCGGCGTGACGGATCGAGCGCCACCAGCACATTGTCGGCGATCACGTGCTTCTGCGGGCCCTTGTCCTTCTCGTAGCCGCCGAGATGGAGCCCGTCGCGGCGATTGCCCATCAACACGTTCTCGCGCACCTGGCAGGAGCGGTTGTTCGGCAGGTAGATGCCGAAGCCGCCCGAACCGAATACGGTATTGCCGATCAGTTGCGAATCGTGGAGGTCGCCGAGGAACTCGGTCCAGATGCCGTGGCCGAGCGGCGAGAACGGCTGCGAGGTCTCGAGATTGCCGATGGTGTCGAGGACGATGTTCTCGCGCACGATCGAGCCGTTGGCGCAGACGCCGATGGCCGCGCCGTCGTTCATCTGGCTCATGCAGCGCACTAGGACATTGCGCTCGACGGTGCAGCCAGGGGTGTTGAGGATCACGCCATCGTAGCCGCAGTCGCTGAAGCGGTTGAGCCTGACCATTACGCCCTTGCCATTGAAGACGATGATGCCCGCGCCATGCCACGAGCCGCTGCCGCCGTAGCCGGGACGATCGCCGATGCGGTCAAAGGTGTTGCGCTCGATCACCGTGCCGCCGGCGCCCTTGGGATCCTCGTTCCATGAGATCGCCAGATCGCGCACGTCGCGGAAGGCGCAGCCGGAGATGCGCGTTCCCGACGAGCCCCAGGTCGAGACGATGGCGTTGCCACCGACGTCCTGGAAAAGGCAGCCTGTCAGCAGCGACTTGCCCTCGAGCTTGAGGGCCACGCTGGCGAAACGCGCGAAGCCTACACCGTCGAGCATGCCGCCACCGATGGTGCAGCCAGCGGGATCCAGCACCGCCTCGATCACCAACTTTGCGGGATCCGATCCCGCTGGCGGATAGACGTAGAGCATCTTCGCCGCTTCGTCCCAGAACCATTCACCGGGCGCGTCGAGCTCGGCCAGGCAGTTGTCGACGTAGAACGCCGAGCCGACGCCGGTGAAGCCGTCGTGGAAGCGTCCGTCGGCGCCGAGCGCGAGCTTGCCCGAGCCGTCATCCTCGCCGATCGGACGCGTCTCCCACCACCAGCTCCAACGTCGCCACCGTACCTGCGCGCCCTTCCAGCGGCCGCTCGCCGCGCCTGGGGCCTGCGCGCGCTCGGGGCAGAGCAGGACGTCGGGCGTCGAGCCCTTGGCCGCGCGCAGCCAGGCCTGCTTCTCGAGATTGAGATTCGGGAAGCGCGCGAGCACCTGGAAGGCGCCGTCGACATAGCACTCCAGCGCCTTGCGCTCGCAGGGAGCGGCGAGCACCTTGGCGTTCTTCGCCCACGGCTTGAAGCCCTCGATGCGGACGCTGGCGGTGATCAGCGGCGGCGGCTTGTCGCCCGAGCCCGCGCCTTTGACGGTGACTCCGCCCTTGAACACCAGGCCGGTCTCGCGGTACACGGCTCCGCGCGCCAGGTAGACGGTGTCACCGGAGCCGGCGCGCGCGAGTGCCTTGGCGAGCGAGGCGAACGGACGCTCGGCGCTGCCGTTGCCGGAGTCGTCGGCGTTCGGCACGACCGCGAGGTCGGCGCCGCATCCGCGCGTGCAGACGAGCGTCGTCAGGGCGATGATGAACAGGACGGACGCGGCGGCACGGAGGTGGCTCATGGGAGTGACTCCACGGTGCCGTGATGTTCAGCACCCGCGCTCGACATTCCAGGAGCCGCGTGCCGCTGCATCATGCGCAACGATTCCGCGTCACATTTTCACCGCTCCACATCACACGACGCACCACACGACGCACCGGACGTCGTATCACCTGGCGCGCTCGATGGCGGTTCTCCGTTCAGCCGAGCCCAGTGCTGCCGTTCTGGCCCCGGTCGCCATCCTGTTCCCGCTCGTAGGCCTGGTACAAGGCCGCGTATCTCCCGCCCGCCGCCATCAGCTGGACGTGGGTCCCATGCTCGACCAGGGTCCCGCGCTCGATCACCACGATGCGGTCGGCGTCGCGGATAGTGGTCAGGCGATGCGCGATGACGATCGCGGTGCGCCCAACGCTGAGCCGACGCAGGGCGCGGCGCAGGCGGCCCTCGGTGTGGATGTCCACCGCCGAGGTCGCCTCGTCGAGCACCAGCACGCGCGGATCCGCGAGATAGGCGCGCACCAGGCACACCAGCTGGCGCTGACCGTGGCTGAGGTTCCCACCGCCCGGCCCCACCGCGGTCTGGTAGCCGGAGGGCAGTCGCTCAAGCACTTCGTCGGCGCCCAGCGCGCGCACCGCGGCGATCAGCTCTTCGTCGGAGGCATGCGGAGCGGCGAGGCGCAGGTTGTCGAGGATGCTGCCCGAGAAGAGGATGTTGTCCTGTAGCACCACCGCGACGTGGCGCCTGAGATCGTCCTGGGCGAGACTGTTGATGTCGTGCCCGTCGAGCGTGATGCGCCCGGCCTGCGGCTCGTAGAATCGCGTCAGCAGCTGCACCAGCGTGCTCTTGCCATGGCCGGTGGCCCCGACGATCGCCAGCGTCTCGCCCGCGGGAACCTCGAGACTGAAGTCGTGGATCACCGTGGGTCCGGCGGGGTCGTAGGCGAAACGCACGTGCTCGAATGCCACCGCGCCGGACACCGTCGGCAGAACGCGCGCGCCTGGCCGGTCGACGATCTCGATCGGCGTGTCGAGCAGCAGGAAGATGCGCTGCGCTGCGGCAGTAGCGGTGGCGATCTTCTCGTAAAGGTCGCCGAGTTCCTGGAGCGGCCCGAGGAACACGAAGATGTAGAACATCGCCTGCGCGAGCTGCCCGACACTGAGCTGACCGAGCGCGAGCTCGCGCCCACCCTCGACCAGCAGCAGCGCGAGCCCAGCATGGAAGAGCACGGCCGAATACGGCTGGAACCAGCCCCACGCCCATGATCCACGTATGGCGGCGCGATCGAGGCCGCCGAGCAAGATGTCGTAGCGCGCGTGGTTGGCGGACTCGAAGCCGGTCTGCTTGATGACGCGCACGCCGGCGATGCCTTCGCACAGGTGAGCGGTGACGCGACTCTTGGCCTCGGCGATGTCGCGCCAGACGCGCGCCCCGGCGCGTTGGAACAGCGCCATCGCTAGCGCGAGCAGTGGCAGGAGCGGTGAGAGCATCCAGAACAGACGTGGGCTGATGGCGTACAGCAGCGCGCCGGCGCCGATGCAACGCAAGGCCATTCCCAGCAGCTCCGGTGGGCCGTTGATCACAGCGGGTTCCAGGCTGTCGACGTCGCGGTCGGCCCTGGCGATGATGCGTCCGGCCTTGGTGCGGTCGAAGTAGCGCACCGACAGCGCCTGCACGTGGGTGAAGACGCGAGCACGCAGGTCGTTCAGCACGCGGATGGCGACGGTCCCGGAGAGGAACTGGCCGAGCCCGCCGAGTCCGAAGCGCACCAACCACACCCCCGCAAGGCCGAGCATCGCCCACAGCACAACGTGGACGTCGACGCGCCAGCCGGTGCCATCGCGGATCAGGCCATTGTCGATCACGTCGCGCAGGAACCACGGCCGAGCGAACACCGAGACCACCAGCACCATCTCGACGACAACCACCAGCACCACCCGGCCCAGCACCGGACGCAGGAGGGATGCCATGCGCCCGGCCATGCGCCGGTCTAGCCGCGCGCGTGCCAGCTCCTCCTCGTGCTCGAGGTCGCTCATGCCGCGTCCCCCGGCTCGAGGCCGAGCAGGTCGCGATAGGGGGCCGAATCGGCGACCAGCTGCTCGTGGGTGCCGATGGCGGCGATGCGGCCGCCGTCGAGCATCACCACGCGATCGGCCTGGCGGATGGTGGAGAGCTTGCTGGCGATCAGCAGCACGGCGCACACCGGCGTCGTACCCGGACCACCACCGCCGCGCAGCGCGAGCAGGATCCTGCGTTCGGTGAGGGCATCGAGCGCGCTGGTGGCGTCATCCAGGCACAGCACTGCTGGACGCGCCAGCAGCGCCCGAGCGATGCACACGCGTTGGCGCTGGCCACCCGACAGGGTGACGCCGCGTTCGCCGATGCGGCTCGCGAGGCCCGCGGGCAGCGAGGTCAGCACGTCCTCGGCGGCGGCGGCCGACAAGGCCGTGAGCAGCTCGGCATCGCTCGCATCGGGCGCTGCCATGCGCAGGTTGCCGGCCAAGCTGTCCGAGAACAGGAAGCTGTCCTGGTACACCACCTGCACCGCGCGTCGCAGCTCGTTCAGGCGCAGGGAGCGGATATCCGTCCACGCGCCGTCCGCACCGAGCAGCACCCGCCCGGCATCAGGATCGCGCAGCCGAGGCAAGAGCGACGCCAGGGTGCTCTTGCCGCTGCCGGTCGCGCCGACCAGCGCCACCACCTCGCCGGGCCTGAGCTCCAGGTCGACTCCGGCCAGGATGGCCTCACCGGCCGTGCCGCGCACCTGGACGCGCTCGAGACGCAGCGCGAACGGCCGCGCCGGCAGCTCGCGGGACGGGAACAGTGGGCCTTCCGACGACGGAAGACGGATGTCGGACGTCTGAAGGTTCCCACCAGCATCGTGCACCGCGGGACGAGCGTCGACCAACTCGATGACGCGCGCCGCCGAGGCACGCGCGTCGGCGAACGTCTGCACCAGCCGGCCGATCGATTCGACGCGGAACACCAGCGACTGCATCGCCATCATAGCCGCGATCAGCTCGCCGCGGTTCAACCCGCCGTGCACCACCAGCCAGGCGCCGCAGCCCAGCACCCACGGGTGTCCGAGCGCCACCACCAGCTGCGGCAATGGCAGGCGCGCCGCCGTGAACGCCACCGCGGAGCGCGCGGCGCCTGAGAAGCGACCGACATGACCGACGAATCGTTCGATGCGCCGGCGCTCGAGCGCGAAGGCCTTGATCACGCGCACGCCGTGCACGCCCTCCGAGAGATCCTGGGCCACGTCGTCATAGGCCTTGTCGGCGGTGCGGTTGAGCGCCACCAGGCGTTGCGACTGGCTCATGCCCATGACCAGGGCGATCGCCACCAGGGCCAGCGGCACCACCGCCAGCCGCCAATCGTACCAGGCGAGGATGCCGAGGCTGGCGGTGACGATCATGGTCAGCTCGAGCAGGCTGCGGTATCCGCCCACTACCGCATCGCGCACCTTGTCGCTGTCGCGGGTGGTGCGGTTGATGATCTCGCCCGCGCCGTGCAGCTGGTGGTAACCGACATCGAGCTCCTGGATGCGGCCGAACAGCAGCGAGCGCAGGCTGTGCAGCAGCCGCTGGCCGAGCGCGACCGCGAGCACCGTCGACAGGTACTGCGCGATGCCGCGCGCGGCGGCCAGGGACAGCAGCACCGCCGCCCAACGCCAGGCCCCGCTGGCGTCGATTCCGCCGCCGGGCAGGCGTGTCACCGCGGTGCCGAGCTCCATGTCGTGCAGCGCCCGGCCGAGGATGTACTGGGTCAGCGGCGCGGACGCGTTGACCACCGCGATCGCCATGGTCACCGCGATGGCGAGCCCGAGATGCAGCCGGTAGAAACCGAAACAGCGGAGGAGCGGGTGGGCCATCGCGGGAGGTCACGGTGCCAGGGCGTGGACGGATGCAATCGGAGGCCCAGGGACACGCGCTCTGATTGGCTAATGATGTGCGGCAGACAATTCCAGGGGTACGTCGTGCGGAGTACGGCGGGATCGAGAGCCGAAGAAGCGTCGTGAGGTTCGTCAATCCACCGCTATCCGCACGCTGATCGTTGACACCTCGGACGATGGACGACACCGTGCGGCCTAACGCGAGGTACTGATGTCTGCCGAAACCCCCGCCTCGCGTTCCAGTGGAGGACAGCTCTACCTGTTCGTGATTGTGGGCGTGCTCGTCGGCTGCCTGGTCGGCTACGCCTGGCCCGAGGTGGGCATCGGACTGAAGCCCATCGCCGACGGCTTCATCGCCTTGATCAAGATGCTGATCTCGCCGGTGATCTTCTGCACCGTGGTGCTGGGCATCGCCGGCATGTCCGACATGCGCAAGCTCGGACGGGTGGGCGGCAAGGCGCTGTTGTACTTCGAGATCGTCTCCACCGTCGCGCTCGCGATCGGACTGGTGGTCGCGAACCTGCTGCGGCCAGGGTCGGGTTTCCATGCCGACGCCAAGGCGCTCGATGCCAAAGAGGTCGCCGCCATCGCCAAGAAGGCGAGCGATATGAGCGTGCAGGATTACGTTCTGCACATCATCCCCAAGACCTTCCTCGATGCATTCACCGCCAACGGCGACCTGCTGCAGGTGCTGCTGATCGCCATCCTCTTCGGTTCCGCGCTCGCGGGCCTCGGCGAGAAGGGCAGGGCGGTGACCGCATTCCTCGAGGGCGCGAGCCGGGCGCTGTTCGCGGTGGTGAACATGATCATGAAGCTGGCGCCGCTCGGAGCTGGCGCGGCCATGGCCTACACGCTCGGCAAATACGGCATCGCTTCGCTCAAGCCCCTGGCATTGCTGATGGCGACCTTCTACCTGACCTGCGGCGTGTTCATCATCGGCGTGCTCGGAGCGGTCGCCTGGATGTGCGGGTTCTCGATCCTGCGTTTCATCGCCTACATCAAGGACGAGATCCTCACGGTGCTCGGCACCTCGTCGTCCGAATCGGCGCTGGTGGCGCTGATGGCGAAGATCGAGCGCCTAGGCTGCTCGCGCAGCGTGGTCGGCGTGGTGGTGCCGGCCGGGTACTCGTTCAACCTGGATGGGACCAACATCTACCTGACCCTGGCCGCGCTGTTCATCGCGCAGGCCCTGGACATCGACCTGAGCCTCGGCCAACAGCTGTCGATCATCGGTGTGGCGATGCTCACCAGCAAGGGTGCATCGGGAGTCACCGGCTCGGGCTTCATAACCCTCGCCGCGACGCTGGCCGTGGTGCCCGCGATCCCGGTCGAGGGCATGGCGCTGATCCTCGGGGTCGATCGCTTCATGAGCGAAGCGCGCGCGGTCACCAATTTCATCGGCAATGGCGTCGCCACCATCGTGGTGTCGCGTTCTGAGCGCGAGCTCGATATGGTGAAGTTGCGTGACGAGTTGGCCGGAGCTCCATCGGCGGCGTCCGCTCCCGGCTGAGGCTGGTTCAGTGGGCGAGGTTGGCGATGCGCCGGAACTCATCGCGGATCCGGCCGGCGTCCGCGTCGGAGCTCTTCACCGCGTCTCCAGCGAGCGCCTGCTCGGCGATCCGCGGTGCGAGCCGCCGTAGCAGCGGCCAGGTCGCGGCCGCCTGACCGTGGGTGGTGATGCTGGCCAGGAAGCGTTGCAAGTCGCTCTCCGGAATGAGCTCCGTCCCTTGGACAAGGTGCCGTTCTCCGAGCAGCCACGCGTACGCGCCCGGAGGCGCATCGCGCGCGAGGGTCATGGCCAGCAGGTGCACGTCGGGGACGTCGCCGTACCGCGCGAGCAGGCGCTCGAGCGGAGGACGCAGCTCGGTGTCCGGCCACTGATGCGCGCCAGCCCAGGCGAGCTGGGCCTGGAGATCCGCGCCGGCCTCCACCGAATCCGGAGCGGGAAATCCGGGCGCCGCCATCGCCGGATCGCCGCAGGCATAGGCCATGCGCGTGAGCACGCGCGGCGGAACATGTGCCGCGAGATCAGGGCGAAGCGACAGCAGGTCGCGTAGCTCGGCGTGCTTCGCGCGATCGAACGGGCGCCGATGCAGCACATCGAGCAGGAAGCGCACAGCGTCGGCGTCCGTGCGAGAGACTCCCGCACCTGCCGTCAGCGCGGATCGCCACGAATTCTCGTCGACCGGGGACGCGGCGATATTCTGGCATGCCCATAGCAGTTGCTCGCGGTACGCCGAGGCGGTCTCGCGTTCGAGCTGGTAGCGGGCGCCGAGCAGTCCGCCCGACCAGCGTAGCTTGGGACCCACCACGCGCAGCACGGCCGCGCCGGTGGCGAAATCCCCGGCGTCGACGCTCGTGCGCAGCGGCTCCAGCCACTGCTGCGCCAGTTCTTCCGCCTGCCACGAGGCGGCCAGCGCGCGCAGGCGCCGCTGCGGGCTGGCATCCGCGCCCATGGTCAGCATCTGCCATTCGTGGAGGGCTCCGATCAGGCTGAATCCGGCGAGCGCCCAGGCGCACGCGCGCAGTCCCGGCACCGCGCGCGCGGTATGGGGCGCGCGAGGCGGACAGCGCAGGACGACGCCGCACAGGATCGCCGCCCACGCCAAGCCCGCGGGCAGATCATACCCGTTGTCGGTCATGGCGTGCACGGCGAGCGCGATGGCGATCGCGCACGCGGCGGCGCGCAGCGCAGGGTCGGCCACGCGCAGCGCGCGCCACGCAACGATGGCGATCAGCACAAGGAACAGCGCGCCTCCGGGAAGACCTCCGGAGAGGAACGATTCGACGACTTCGTTGTGCGCGTGCAGGGCCCATAGCCCAGCCGCGGTCAGGTGTCGGCAGTACTCTCCGTCCAGATCCTGCGCTGCGAGCATCGCGAACGGGCCCGCCCCCCAGGGCAGTGCATGGACGGTCGCCTCGAGTCCTGCGCCGTAGAGAAGCAGGCGTTCATCGCGGTGTCCGACCACCGCGTCGATCAGGGCCGGCCCCCAGGCGACCAGGGCGAGCGCGCAGGCGGTGAGCGCGAGCGCGCACCACCTGCGGCTGCGCCGCCACGCCTGATCGGCGATGGACCAAGTGCACACCGCCGCCAGCACCACCAGCGCGCCGCGCCTCGGCATGCCTGGCACGGCCAGGAACGCGAGCGTCATGAACACCGCCAGCGCGCTCGCGCAGGCGAGCCACTGCCAGATCGGCACGGTGCGCCGCTGCACGGCCGAACCGATGATCCAGGCCGCCCAACCGACCAGCGGCGGTGAGCATGCACCGAGCAGATGGTTGATGTTGCCGGCGCCGAAATGCGGCAAGCCGGTCGCGAGCATGCCGATCGCGGCAACGGCGAGGGCGAATGAGGCCGAGGCTCCGACGACCGCGATCATGCGCGCGGCGGGGATCGGCGAACAGATCACCGACCAGGTCAGTACGATCGCACCTGCGAGCGCGGCGCAGCGACCGAGTCCGATGTCGACCAATCCATCCGATCGCACGCTGCCGAGGAGCGTCCAACCGAACATCGCCAAGGCGATCCATGATGCCGCCAGGATCGAGCGGTCCGCCGGCCAATCGCGCGGTAGACGCCACGTCACCAGGACCGGCAGCACCAGCGCCATCGCCGTACGCGCCGAGGCCGATGGAGTGCCCAACGCGTGGGCGACCACGTACGCGGCCACGCATGCCGCGAGCGCATGCGGCGCCAGGCAGTCCAGCCGAAAGGCACTCGACGGAACGCCACCAGGCGCAAGGCCGCTGGGCATTGGGCTCATCGCGGAGGGGTTCACCGTGGCGAGCATCCCGGGGTTCGCCTGATTGTCATGCCGGGAAACCGGATCGGGAATGACATGCAACCAGTGATCGACGTACCGTTGCCCAGAGGAGGCGTGTGTTCCGGTGCCGCGGCGGTCGCACGATGGCTACTCTACCATCCTGGTGGTATACACCCGGCATGCGCTTCGCGATCCTCGTCCTGCTGGCCGCCGCGAGTTCGCTCGCGGGAGCCGATCGTCCACTGGTCTTCGCCGACAAGAACCTGTCGATCAGTCCGCCTCCGGGATGGGTTCCCTACCCGATCAATTCGCCGATCACGCTCTTCGCCTTGCGCAAGGGCGTGAACGTCCTGCTCATGAGCGCCCAGGAGGCCGAGGTCAGTCCCGAGGATGTCGAGAAGAGCTGGATCGATGAGCTCACGTTGTCGGTCGAGATTCCCGAGGAGATCCGCCACGACCGTGACGACACCGCTGGCGAACGCACCATCTACGCTTCGTTCCCCTACATCGAGCAGGGGGTCCGCCGGCGCGCGCTGGTCATCTCGCTCTGCCACCAGGGATTCGCGTACCGCCTGGTCTCGATCTTCAACAGTGGCGACTACGACCGTTTCGAGCGCGAGCAGCGCGCGCTGATCAAGAGCATGGTCTTCCTGCACGACCGCCCGGAATGGCTCGCGCGCCTGGTCGGAGTCCCGCGTCCGATCGCGGTCGCCGGTGGCCTGGTGCGCGCCGAACTCAACCAGCCGCGCTGGCGCGAGTCTACCTTCGATGCCGAGGCGCAGGACCACCAGAGCCTGGACGTGGCCGATTTCGTCTTTGTCGCCGGAGGCGCCTGGGCGCACATCGACGTGCTGCGCACCGCTTCCGATGCGGGAGCCGAGCTGGAGTCGGCGCGCCATTGGTGGTCGACCCGCCTGGGCAAGGTGACTTCCGCCGAGCGCTCCGCCGAAATCAATGGGCGCCAACTCGCCTATCTGGAGATCAGCGGACAGTTCCAGGGCCAACCGCATCATGTCCGCATCGCGACGCTGGCCGCTGATGGGGTCGCGGTGCGCGCCTCGCTCGAGAGCACCGACAGCCGACGTCTGGATACCGAGTCCGATTGGGAGCAGATGCTGGGCTCGCTGGTCCTCCAGTCGCGGTCCAGCCCCGAAGCCGATATCGCCTTCACCGCTCGCGTCTACGAGGATGAGACCCCGGCGAACGAGGACATCGCGGTGGTCATCGCCGCCGCCAAGCCGCTGATCGCCGATGGGACCGACGTCATCGCGTTTTCGCCCGACGGGACGACCGCGCTATGCCGCGAAGGGGACGACGACTTCGTGCTCGATCTCGCCAGCCACCGCCGCACCGCCATCACCCTCGATCCGCGTCCGGAGCCGCCGGTGAACTGGTCTGCCGACGGCAAGCGCCTCGCCTACGCGGCTCAGAAACAGGTGGTGGTGGTGACGGTGGCCGGCGGCGCGACCGACAAGCATCCCCTGGACGCGGTCGATCCTGCGCTTACCGGCGAGGGGCTGATCGCCTGCCGTTGGAATTCGCATCCCGAGTACCTCGGCTCCGGCCTGCAGCTGCGCTCCAACCGCCTGGTCGCGTTGGCCGCCAGCGGTGCCGATAGCGAACTCGCCGCCTACCCGCTGTCGCGCTTTTCGCTGCCGACCCCGTCCCCGGATGGCAAGACCATCGCCGTGATCGCCAACCGCGATTATCCGCGCACCGCTGGGGATGGTGGCAACCTCTTCGTGCTCACTGTCGCGGATCGCGCGCTGCGCAGGATCACCACGGGTCCGGAGGACTTCGCGTCGCTGGCGTGGTCTAGTGACGGGACGGAGATATTCGCCACGCGGCGTGTCGATCCCGGCCTGAAGGATGCGGTGGGCTTCGGCGGCGAGACCGATCTCTACCGCATCGACGTCGCCACCGGCGCGGCGGTGAATCTCACGCGCTGCGGCCACATCCAACGAGCGTGGGTGATCGGCGCGGATCTGGCCGTGCAGATCGGCGGCTGGGATATCGCGCAGACGCAGCGCGGGATCTTCCGCATCGCCGCCGCCGAACTCGAGCAGGCCACCGCTTCCAGGCCGTTACATCCTGCGAGCGCATCGCGTGACCGCGTGAAGGCGGTGGCGCGGGCGGTGGTCGAAGCGGTAGGGGGCGATCCACGCGACTGCGTGCCGTCGGCCGAGGCGATGCCGGCGATCGCCGAGGCGTTCGCCACGGTCGCCGCGCGCGCCTGCGGCGTGCGCCTCGATTTCACCATGGCATCGCTGCGCCAGCTCGAGACCACCTTCTCGCGCCTCGAGCTCGCCGGCAGCGGCCGCCAGCCGGCGCTCGCGCTGGGCGCGGGCGCGTACTACGGGGAGACCCTGCGCCGCTGCGCCGGTGCGCAATGGCGCCTCGGAGGTGTGCGCTTCGGCGATTGGGTGCCGGCGGTGCCGGATTACCGCACCAGCCGCAATGCGCTGGTGGTGGCCCTGGCTCCGTTCGACGACTGCTACCGCTCGCAAATGGGCAGCGAGGACTCGCCGCTTCTCGGCCCCCAATCGCTGCCGTACCTGCAGGGCCAGCAGCTGCTGCTGGTGTACCCGGTGTTCCAGGTGCCGAGCGAGGTTGCGGCGGCGACCGACAAGGACTACGCCTCGGCGTGGGATCTGGCGCGCGAGGGCAAGATCGAACCCGCGCTCGCGCTGCTGTTCGCCGAGATCGGTCGCCATCCCACGGATGCGGCCCTGGTCGAGGAGACCTCCGCGCTCGCCGCCGCCGCGGGCATGGACCAGGCCGTGCAGGAACTCGACCAACGCGCCTTGGCTGCTGGTTGCACGGTGCCGCGGGTGCTCGAGCGCCAAGCCGATCGCCTCGCCACCAGCGATGCGACGAAGGCGATCGAGCTCTATCGCCGCGTGGCGTCGCAGCCGTACTCCGCCGGGTCGGTCCTGAACAAGCTCGGTACCTGCTACGCCGCGAACGGCCATGCCGATTTCGCCATGTGCTGCTGGCGGCAGGCCCATCGCCGCGGCACTGTCGAGGATCGCACCGAGGCCGCCCGCCTGGCGAAGGCTTCGGCCGACGCGCTCGCCGAGCAGGCCAAGCGCGAGATCGCTGCCAAGATCCCTGCTCCGCAGCCTCCCGCGCCGCGCATCGTGCCGTCTGAGCCGCGGACATCACCCGCTGCGCCGGCCGCGCCCGCGCCCGCCATGTTGGGCGTCGAGATGGAGCCCGTGCCCGTGACCGTGCCCGTGCCTGAGGCGCCGGATGATGGGCGCGGAGGCGCGATCGATCGTCTCCAGGGGGCCGAGCTGCCGGCTAAGCCGCACGAGCCGCGCGTCCAACCAGCGGATCCGGCCCCCAGCGTCCCCTAGGCCGATGGCCACGGTCATCCCGATGGCCTGGAGCGCCGGCTCAGGGTTGCTGGACCACCGGCGCCTTGCGGAAGCGACCAGGAGTGGTGCCCATGCGCCTGCGGAAGACGCGATGGAAATGGTCCGCATCGCCGAAGCCGGAACGCGACGCCACCTCGGGCACTGGCAGCTCGGTATGCGCCAGCATGGCGCACGCGGAGCGCAGGCGCGCCTCGGTGAGCAGGTCGACGAAGGTGCGTCCGCACGCATGTCTGACCACGTGCGCGGCGCGATGGATGCTGAGATGCAGATGGTTGGCGAGATCGATGAGGCCGATCCCACGATGATGTTCGGAGAGGATGAAGCGCAGGATCTCCTGCTGGCGATTGATGGGTTCCGGGACGCGCGCCGCGGACGCGCCTTCGACAGTCTCGTCGAGCCAGGCGCGTAGGCGCGCGCCGAGCTGGCGCAGCCCTTCCAGCGCTATGGCCGCCTCCTCGTCGCCGATCTCGCGCGGCCTGCGCGATCCAGTCGGAAGTCCAGAACGCGATCCGGCGGGCGTTGATGCCGGATCGCGCAGCGCGCGCAGGCCGCGTCCCGCACTGCGCTGCCCAGCGAAGAGCACGAGCTCGAGCCGCCCCGCGCGCAGCACCGGAACGACCACCTCGACGAACCCGGCATGGCAGATCTGCACACGCCCGCGCGGCTGCGCGGCGATGGACTCGCGCATGGATTTGGTATCCCAGCGATCACAGGGTACATTGTTCGTTGCGCGCTTGACCGCGAGACACGCGATACTGGCGTGCCATTGGCGTGACGGGCCGAGAAAGCCCTTGAGCGCGCCGCCGAGGTCGTGCACGGTCACGGCCATGCCGCTCCAGCCCTCGTAGCATGCGATGGCGGCCTCGGGCTCGGCATAGGGATCGTCGCTGGTGTCAGTGGGCACGGCGCAGCCTACAGCGGCGCTACAGCAAGAAAAGCCGGATCGATAGCGTGAAAGACTTGCGGAAGTCTACAGTATCACGGTATGGTTCAGCACATAACGCAGGTCATTCGACATGCACCTAGGAGACAGCCGTGGACTTCCTCGCTCTCGACGACTCGACACGCCGGCGCTTCGACGAGGACGGCTTCCTGGTCATCCGCGATGCCTTGTCCAAGCTCCAGGTCGAGGCCCTCGTCCAAGCCTCGGACCGTCTGTTCGCCTCCGATCGCGTAGCCGACCGCTCGAAACCAGGCGACGCCTATGATGGTTTCCGCAACGTGGTCGCCTTCGGCGGCGAACCGTTCGAGCGCCTGCTGACCAATGGCGCGACCGTGCCGTTGGCGGCACAGCTGCTGAGCCGCAACCTGCAGCTGCACACCAGCCAGCTGATCTACAAGAAGCCCGAGCGGCCCGGCGCGGATCCCAAGGCCATGTCCCCCGGCTGGCATCGCGACATCCATACCGTGCCCAGCGATCTCGGCGACGACGGCAACCGCCGCTTCGAGGTCAAGATCGCCTACTACTTCAGCGAGGCGCGGACCCGCCAGAGCGGCGTCACCCTGGTGGCGCGCGGCAGCCACCGCTGGACCGCCAAGCCGACGTTCGATTCACAGGGCGATCCGCCGGACGTAGTGGTGCCGGATCTCGGACCCGGCGATGCGTTGCTGTTCGAGAACCGCACCTGGCACGCCGCAACGGTCAACACCAGCCAGGTGGTGCGCAAATGCGCGATCTTCGGCTACAGCTACCGCTGGATGCGCCCTGACGATTGGGTCGAGCAGGATCCCGAGCTGCTGCGCAGGCTGGATCCGGTCGGGCGCGATCTGCTCACGCCTATGCGCTGGCGCGACGCCGAGGGCCGCTTCGTGCTCACGCCCAACAACCAGGAGCTGCACGCCTGGTTCGACCGGCATGGCGCGCGCGGCGCGTCAGACGTCACGCGGCTGTGCGCGGGAGCGGCGTCATGAACGCGGCCAGCGGAGAGCTCTCAGGGCGAATCGCCCTGGTGACCGGCGCCAGCGGCGACCTCGGCCGGACCATCGCCGAATCGTTGGCGGCCGCGGGCGCCGACGTCGTCGTCCACTGCCGCAGCGATCCAGCGAAAGGCGCGGCGGTGGTCGCGGCGTGTACGGTGCACGGGCGGCGCGCGGTGGCGGTGGCCGGCGACGTCGCCGACCTGCCAGCCATGGAGGCCGCGCGCGATGCGGGCATCGCGGCATTGGGCAGGGCGCCGGACATCGTGGTCATGAATGCTGTCAGCCAGATCCCGTGGTT
Source organism: Planctomycetota bacterium (assembly GCA_038231435.1). Taxonomy (GTDB): domain Bacteria; phylum Planctomycetota; class UBA11346; order UBA11346; family UBA11346; genus JACCZE01. The sequence goes on along the minus strand of JBBRLJ010000029.1, from coordinate 26,366 downwards.
GAGCGTGCAGGACCAACCGCTCGAGCATTTCGTCGATCAGTTCCGTACCTGCGTGCTGCACGCGGCGGTGGCGGCGAAGGTCTTCACCCCGGCGATGCGCGCCCGGAAGTGGGGCCGCTTCATCGGCATCAATACCGAATGCGTGATCGAATGCCGTGGCGGCAGTTCGGCGTACTCCTCAGGCAAGGGTGGCATGGATCGCCTGCTGCGCTGTCTCGCCAGGGAGGTGGCTCCGGACAACATCACCGTCAACCAGATCGCGCCGGGTTGGATGATCAGCGCCAAATACCGCAAGCCCGGCCTCGGCAAGGACGAGGACGGACTCGATGCCGCGGCCTTGGCTGGCTACGTCGGAGGCGTGCCCATGGGACACCGCGGCACCGATAGCGACATCGCCGACGCGGTGGTGTTCTATGCATCCGAGCGCGCGCGCTTCATCACCAGCGCCATGCTGCAGGTGAACGGCGGGCGGACCACGGGCGCGGTGTGACCCGCCGCCGCCGCCAGTCTTCAGGGCGCGGCGGCGGTTCCCCACACGATGATGCGGGGGATGGGCGTGAGCGCGTCGATGTGCACCCCTGTGGCGTTGACCGCTGCTCCATTCGGTATCAGGGGCAGTAGCTGGCCGCTGACGAACCAGCCGGCCTTCTTGGCGGGCTCCGCGAGCGGCTGCATGCCCGACGCCGTCTTCAGCGCGGGATGGTAGCTGAAGCCTTCCGGAAGATCTCCGGCGATGTGCACCATGATGCCCGCGATCGCATGCTCGCCCTTGAGATCGATGTCCCCGGGCGGGCCGTCATAGAGGCACGAGATCGCCGGAGTCGGGGCCGGTGAGCCGGGCTGGCCGACCACGGGAGTGGTGATGTAGACGCTGCCGTCCGCGGCGCGGTAGAGTGCCCCGCCCCGGGGCGCGGCCAGCTCCGCCGTGGGGCCGATCCCGGTGATGCGCACGGTGAAGGCGCTGCCGGGCACACCGTCCGGCAGGCTCAGCGTGAGCGTCTGCTTGCCCGCCGACAGCACGGTCGCGACCTTCGCGGCCTCGCGGCCGCGCGCATAGTCGGCGATCTCGCCGGTCGGCGCGCACCACACGGTGTCCGTTCCCTTGGCGCCCCAACGCTCCTCGATGGTGGACAGGCGCTTGGTCCAGCGCTGCTGATTAGCCGACGCGTCGCTACGGTCGATGTCGTGGGTGAAGTCGATGATGAAGCGCCCGCGTTCGCCGCCGGCGCCGTCGATGCCGGGGATTCCGGCGAGCGCGTCGCCGTGGGCGTCGTTCACCCAGGTGCCTTCATCCAGATAGTTGCGCGTGTAATCCATCCACTGGATGCCGGCATGCTGCCCGACGATGTCGTTCGGGCTCGATCCGCCGACCCGGGTCGCGATGCGGATGCCGACGGCCGCAAGGGCGCCGCCGCGGTTGTAGTCGGTATAGCCGTTGGCGTAGACCGCCGCTGTCGGCGCGCGCCCATCGAGTCCGTGCGCGAGCAGGGCCTGGCTCCAATAGGCGTCTTCTCGCACCTGCGCGTCTGACAGGCGTCCGGCTTCGTCGCCCCAGGAACGGCCAGAGTGGGTCAGGCTGTGGTTCAGCACGCCCCAGCCGGCGGTTCTCATCGCGGCGAGATCGTTCCAGTCGATGGTGGCGTCGTTCGCTCCCGTCGAGGCGACGATCACGGCGATGCCGCCGACGAATGGCAGGCGCTTGCCGCCCGCGACTCCGGGAGGCGCGTCGGTGAAGCCATGGCCCGCCAGCAGGGGGACGGCGAAGCCGCGTGCCCATTTCGGACCATCGTCGATCTCGATCGCGTAGGCCCACTGCTTGCCATACTTGAAGGGACAGATCTCTGCTTGCGGTGGCTTGTCTCCATGGGCGGGGTTCCAGGAGTAGGCCCAGTCGGCGGCGCCGACATCGGAGCATGCGGCGAGCAGGCTCACCATGCAGGTGTGAAGGCGGGTCGGAAGCCGTGATCGCATCGTGTACTCCGTGTGCTCGTGATCATCCCGGCGGTGGCTACAGCCTGCCCGGAACTCCTGAAATCTGGACAGCCTCAGTGCGCGTCCACGCGGCGCTGCTGCGCGATCCACTCCCACAGGCCCGAGGTCGAGAAGCTGGCGTGCTGCGTGCCGCCGTGGTCGACCCCCTGGAGCACCGTGAACCGTGGGTCGCCTCCGGCGGCGCGGATCGCATCCACCATGTGTCGCGCATCGGCGAGCGTGGTAGACGTGTCGATGTCGCCGTTGAATGACCACACCGGCAGGCCGACCACTCGCGCGGCCTCGTCGCTGCGGTCGCCCCGGCCGCCGAGCGGCACGACGCACGACCAGCGTTCTGGATGATCGACCGCGCAGTTCCAGCTGCCCATGCCGCCCATGCTGAAGCCCATGATGCAGATGCGATCGGGATCGACGCGGTCCTCGGCGAGGATCTCGTCGATGGCGTCGAGCACCGCCGATGGTTCCCAGGCACGATCCGCCTGCAGCGCGTAGATCGCGAAGGGCAGGGCGCGGCCGGTGGCCCAGGCGATGAGATCCGTGCTCGCGGAGCGCTTGGAGAATGGCGTATAGTCGCGCGGCAGTTCACCGCCCGATCCATGCAGATAGATGATCGCGGGCCAGCGCAGTGATTGATCGCCTTCGTAGCCGTCGGGCAACAGGCGGAAACGCGGATAGCGCGTGGCGGTGCCGAGACGCCTGCGCTGCGCATGCCACCACGCCTGGTCGCGGGAATCGGGGCGAACGGGGCCGCCATCGCGACGGGCGTCGTCAACCGCCGCGGCCAGCAAGGCGAATTCGCGGTCGACGGCGGCGTCTCCGACAATCGCTCTTCCCAGTGCGGATTGGAAGCATCGGGCCTGGACGTCTCCGACCGCAGCCGCGGCGATCTCGAGGACGGCATCGGATGCCTGTTTAGCGCCCTCGGGTAGAAGCACAGCGGTGCGATGGAAGCGCAGTTCGCTACCATCGTCCATGGTCAGCGCGATCACCGCGCCATGGCGGCCAGGGGTGATGGCTTCGGTCGTTTCGGTGCCATCACGTTGGAACCAGCGCGTGCGCATCGTGCCGGCTCCGGCCAGCGTCAGCATCGCCGCATCAGGAGCGATCGCCGCTGGAAGGGCGCCGCGGCGCAGCAGCACCGGCACACGCGGGCGCACGCGCGTCAGCGGATCGAATGCACCCGGCTCGGTGCGGGCGAAGCCGCGCATGCTCGAGCGTTCGAGATCGCGCCGCGCCTTCAGGCGCGGATCCTGAACCCGATTCGTGCCCAGCAGCACGCCGTTGGACGCGATCTCCACCGGATGGCTCGCATCCCCCAGCGCCGAGGCCAGCGTATGGGTGGAAAGTACCGCCGTGCGTGAATCGCCCGTCGACGCCTGGAAGGAAGAGGAGGCGAGGACCACTCCGGCCTGCGTCACGATTGCGCTGCGCCCCATCCACACGACCGGAACTACCGCGGCGATCGCCAGGCGATCGTACCCGTCGAGGACGGCCCAGGCTGAGGAGGTCACCGCAGCTCCGGCATGGTCGGCGAATTCGAGACGATGGAATTCATCGCCAGAGGGAGCGCGCCAGCTGAACTGCCTGCGGCCTTTCCCCGGCAGAATCTTGTTGATCAAAAGGCGGAATTCGACGACCACCCCGCGCCCGCTGGTCGCTCGCACCTGGGCCAATGGCATGAGTGCCGCGATCACGCACCCGTCCGGGAACTTCGTGCGGGTCACCGTGATCGCGGTCGGGATACCCGACCAGTCCGCTGCCGGTTGCCGATGGTCCCAGACCGCAGAGCGCGCCGCGCCCTGGTCAGAGGCCATGCCCGGCGAGATCACTGCCTGCACCATGACCCGTGATGCTGCGACGGAGGTGGTGGAGCCGCTGGAGGAACCGGGGCGCAGGAAGATCTCGAGCGAATCCGCTTCGAAGGCATTGTGCTTGTCGGCGGCTTCATGCCACGGCACCCCGGAGCGCATGCGCACCAGCACGGCGATGCCGCTCTCGGTCCAGGCGACGCGCGCCTCGGTGGAGAACTCGCTGGAGGGGGTCGCGTCGGGGCCGTCCTCGCTCCACGCGGCGATGTGCAGGCCGGCGTCACCCCAGCCCGTGGGATCGGCCGCCGAGGCGCCGGCCAGGAAGGGGATCCCGTGCAGGGGGCGGGGATCAGCGTTGACCGAGGCAGCCGATGGCGATGGAGAGGGGGGCATCGTCGTATCCTAAGGGCCATGGCGGGTGGCGCAGCCCCTAGACGCTCCGGGACCCGATCCGGCGTCCCTCGCTCGCTCTTCGCTGCCAGGCATGGCCACGGCGTCGAGAGGGGCACGCTCGGAGGACGGGACAGGGAAAGTCGGTGAGATCCAAGCCCATCGCGGATATGGTCCAGCGGAGGGTTTCCATTGGACGAGGCGTCAATGGTCCAAGCGGCGATTGCAGGCGATCGCGAGGCCTTCGCGGGCCTGGTGCGGGCGCACCAGGCGCGGCTGCGCGCGTTGGTGGCGCTGTCCCTGCCGAGTCGCGACGACGTCCACGACGTGGTCCAGGAAGCCTTCATCGATGCTTGGAAGGGCCTGGCGCGCTTCGATCCCCAGCGCGAGTTCGGGCCTTGGCTGCGCACCATCTGCCGCAACCGCGTGAACAGATTCCTGCGCGACCGCCTGCCGACGCGGCGGCGCGAATTGGCGCTGGTGGACGAAGCGCTGATCGAGCGCGAGGCAGCAAGCGACGACGACGGCGCCGAGCGCAAGCTGACGGCGCTGCGTATCTGCCTCGACGCCCTCGATGCCGCCCAGCGACGGCTGCTCGCCATGCGCTACCACGACGAGGTCGCGGTGCAGGAGATCGCCACTGCCCTCGGCAAGAGCCCGAACGGCGTGTCGATGATGCTCCTGCGCCTGAAGGCGGCGTTGATGAAGTGCGTCGCCGCGCGGCTGGGCACCTCGCCATGACCTCGCCATGAGTAGCGCGCAGATCACGCCGACCGAGCACCAGATCGAGACCTACCTCGACGGCTCGCTCGATGCCGCTGGCGCGATCGAGCTTGCGCGACTGCTGCGCGGAGACGGCGACGACTCGGCGCGCGCCCGCGAACTGCTGTCGTTCGCCGGCCTGCTCGGGCAGGCGCTCGACGCTGCGGGCGGAGAGGACTTCGCCCGCAGCGTCGACGAACGCCTTGACGCCCAGGGCAAATCCTCGGCGTTCGTACGCGCGGTCGAGCGCTCGCTGCCGGCGCGCACGCGTCCACGGTCCGCGCGTTCGGCGAGAGGATCGCGTCTGCCGCTCGTGGCCGCTGCGGCAGCGGTGCTGATCGCCATCGGAGGTTATGTCTGGTTCATCGCGCGCGAACCAGCGAGGGTGGCCAGTGCCGGCGAGTGCCGGATCGCGCGAGCCGGCGCCGGCGCCTCCATCGAGCGGCCTACCGGAAGTGTCCGGGCTGTGGTCCCGGCGATGGAGGGCTCTCAGCTCGACGCGGGTGATCGCGTCATCGCCACCGGCGACGTGCTGATCGGCTACGCGGACGGCAGCCAGGTGGAACTGGCCTCCGGCGCGAGCGCGACCGTGCTCCCGGGCCAGGCTGGCAAACGCCTGCGGCTCGACATCGGCACTCTGCATGCCGAAGTCGCCCCACAGCCCATTGGCCGTCCATTCGTGCTGACCACGACGAACGCCTCGATCGAGGTCATCGGCACTCGCTTCGCATTGTCCACGTCACTATCCCCGGCCGGTCCGCGCACCCGGTTGGAGCTCGAGCACGGAGACGTGCGCATGACGCGTTCGAGCGACGGGCTGACGATCGCGGTCCACTCCGGCGAGAGCGCGCTGGTGGCGAACGGAGAGTCGTTCAGCGCTACTCCCATCTCCACTCCCATCTCCACTCCCATCCGCAATCCAGTGGTGGCCACGGCGGCGATTCCCGCCGCCACTCCACGCACGTCCGCCATGCGTGTCCCCGCATCCGTCCAGGTCATGGGCCCGTGGCTGCCGCTGTTTCCAGCCGCCGCGCTCGAGGGCTGGGTGCAGCAGCATGGCGCCTGGAGCGAGGATGGTGGCGTCGTCCATGGCGTGGGCACCAAGACCGGCGCGGCGCGCTTGCTGGGCACGCGCGACCTGCTCGATCTCGAGCTGACCTGCCGCCTGCGCATCGGTAGAGTCGAGCACGCCGAACTCCAGGTCGGCACTTACAACTGGTTCTTCGAGATCCCCGCTGGCGTGGGCGACTGGATAGCCGTCAGCCTGACCCAGCACGGCGCTGAGCTGCATTGCACCGCGGGTGGCGTCGAACTGCCGCGCCTCCCGGGTGCCGCGGCGGCTCCTCGACCAGGCGCCGTGGCATTCTATGTCATGCCTGGCGGCGTCATCGATATCGCCGACGCGCGGATCCGCGTGCCCGAGCCAGTACCCATGCCTGAGCAAGGTGGCCAATGACCGATTCGCCTCGGACCTCCGCGCTCCATCTCGTGCCGCAGGTAACGCTGCTGATCGCGATCCAACTCACCATGGCGTCCACGCCGCTGATCGCGTCGGACCATGCTGTCACCGGTCCGGCGAAGCTGCCGGGGGAGAAGGAATCGGTGAAGCAACCGATCCTCTTCAACACGCCGCAGGCGGACCGGCTCCTGTCCGGGATGCAGATCTTCCCCAAGACCAGCGCGTGGCACGAGGACATCTCCAAGCGCCCGCTCCACCCCGACTCGGCGCGCATCGTCGCCCATGTCGGGGAGGGCGGCCACCTGGCGTGGAATTCGGACATGGCCTTCGTCATCGTGCCGGCTCGCCAGGCCACGGTGCCGGTGGCGATGGTATCCTATCCCGGTGAATCCGACGCCGGGCCGTTTCCGGTTCCAGCAAACGCTCCCATCGAAGGCTGGCCGCTCGATGGCGGGACGCTCGACAATGTTCAACGCAACGGCGATGGCGACCGCCATCTGATCGTCGTCGACCCGTTCGCCGCCAAGCTCTACGAGTTCTACCAGGCCAGGCGCGTCGACAGCGGCTGGCAGGCGGCGTGCGAGGCGACCTTCGATCTCTCGTCGAACCAGATGCGGCCGGCGGGCTGGACGTCGTCCGACGCCGCCGGATTGCCGATCTTCCCGGCGATCGTGCGCTACGACGAGTGCGAGCTCGGCAGGATCGATCACGCCCTGCGCTTCACCGTCAAGTCCTCGCGGAAGTCCTACGTCTATCCAGCCACCCACCAGGCCGGGCATACCACCGATGCCGCGGCGCCGCGCATGGGCGAGCGTTTCCGTCTCAAGGCGACCGTGGCGATCGATGGTTTCCCCAAGCACGCGCGCGCCATCGCCCAGGCGCTCAAGACCCATGGCATGTTCGTGGCCGACAACGGCGGTGATTGGCGCATCTCGGTGGCGCCGGACGAGCGCATCCAGGGTCTCGAGGCGCTACGCCAACTGAAGGGTTCGGATTTCGAAGTCGTGGTTCCCACCGGGGAACACGAAGGCCCGCGCGCGCCTGGCTCGGATACGAGGAAATAGGCCGCTGAACGCAGGCTCCGGAGGAAGAGAATGACCATGCTCGCACGACTCATCCCAGCGCTGCTCGTTCCCGCTCTCGCGGCTCTTGCCGGCGGCGCCGCGGGCGCCGAGCGCATCAACCACGATGGTCGCATCCTCGGTACCCAGCCGACGGTATCGGCGCCCATCCTGTTCAATACCGGCGCCGCCGACGCGGTGGTTTCGGCCATGCAGATCATGCCGCGCGACAGCGCCTGGAACGAGGACATCACCGGACGGCCCGTCGCCGCCAACTCGGGTGCCATGATCGCCAACATCCGCGCCGACGTGGTGAACGCGAACCGCCAGCGCTTGGTGGTGTTCAAGGAGATGAACTACGTGCTGGTGCCTGACACGCAGCCGAAGATCGACATCGCCTTCTTCAACTACGCGAGCGAGTCCGACGACCTGGATCCCGGCAACGCCAACTGGGGCCTGTGGCCAGTGCCGTCGGTCATGCCGGTCGAGACCTGGCCGTCGGAGCAGCCAGGCTTGAGCAACGCGCAGTGGCAGCAGGACATCAATGGCGACGGCGGGGATCGTCACTCGATCATCGTCATGCCCGGCGTGGGTTCTATCTGGGAGACCTGGACGACGCAGCTGACCACGCTCACGCCCGCGTGGCAGGCATCCAACGGAGCAAAATTCAGTCTGGTCGCCAATACTGCGCGTCCGGCCGGCTGGACCTCCGGCGATGCGGCGGGCCTGCCGATGTTTCCGGCGCTGGTACGCTACGACGAGGCCGAACGCGGCATGATCGAGCACGCCATGCGCATCGTGGTCAAGCGTTCGCGCCAGGCCTACATCTACCCGGCATCGCACCAGGCGGGGTCGACGTCGCTAGTGGACGTGCCCGCGATGGGTCAGCGCCTGCGCCTCAAGTCGTCATTCGCCATCCCCGCATCGTGGACGAAAGAGGAGACAGCCATCGCGCTGGGGCTGAAGAAGTACGGTGCGATCGTCGCCGACAACGGTTCGTTCTTCTCGATCTCGGCGTGCCCTGATGATCGCTGGCCAGCGAACTGCTTCGACCATCTCGCCACCGGCGCCCTCAGCGGCTTCTGCGACATCAACAACTTCGAGGTCATCGATGCCACCGCTGCCAACGCCGGTCCGCGTTCGGCTGGGGCGCCCACTGCGGATGCGGGCGCCGACCAGACGGTCACGCTTGCCGCTGGTGCTTCGCTCGCCGGTACGGTCACCGGCAGTGGATTGACCACTCTCTGGTACGTCTACCCATTCACGACTCAGCCCGGCACAATGAGCTTCGGGGGCGCGTCGTCGACTTCGACCACCGCCACCTTCAGCGCCGCTGGCACCTATACCGTGATGCTCAAGGCCAGCGATGGCGTGCATTGTCCCGCGTTCGACGCGGTGGTGATCACCGTGCAGTCCGGCGGCGCGGGCAATCCCGCGCCGTCTTTGGCCTCGATCAATCCCGGCACCGCGGTGCAGAACAGCGGCTCGTTCACGCTCACGCTCACCGGTAGCGGCTTCATCGCGGGATCGCTGGTCTCGTGGAGCGGGCAAACGAACCTGCCCGCGGTGACAGCCACCGCCACCCAGCTCACCGTGACCGTTCCAGCAGCCTATCTCTCCAGCCCCGGATCTCCGAGCCTGGCGGTCGTGATCGCGGCGCCTGGCGGCGGTACATCAGCCACCCGCACCTTCACCATCATCGCCGACACCACCCCTCCGGTGGCGAGCGCGATCGCCAGCAGCGGGGTCACGTCATCCGGCGCCACCATCGCATGGACCACCAACGAGGGCTCGGACACCCAGGTCGACTTCGGCCTCTCCACCACTTACGGCAGCAGCACGGCGCTGGCGGCGGGCATGGTCACCAGCCATAGCCGCACGCTCGGCGGGCTGGCGGCGGGGACGCTCTACCATTACCGGGTGCGCTCACGCGACGCCGCAGGCAATCTGCTCATTTCCGGTGACAGCACCTTCACTACGGCGGCGGCTGGTACCGGCACGAGTACAGGTACGGGAACTACAAGCGCGGGCGGTACGGGCACTGGAAGCGGTTCGTCTGGCGCCAGCGGCACTGGCGGTAGTGGAAAGTCCAACTGTGGTGTCGGCGTCGCCGCGTCGCTGGGTTTGGCACTCGCCGGTATCGGCTACCGTCGCCGATCCCGGGACTGAAGCCGGCGCCATGCGAGCGGGCTCATGCCCATCACCGCCTTGAATTGACGGCTGAATAGGAACACGTCCGGGTAACCGAATTCCCCAGCGACCACGCTGACCGGCGATGGGATCTCGAGCAGCCGCTGCGCGGCGAGCTGGATGCGGTGGCGCACCAGCCAGACGCGCGGCGCCGCGCCGAAGGTCCGGCGGAAGAGGCGGGAAAACCACGTCGGCGCCATGCTGAGCTCGCGCGCCAAGGTCGCCGGATGCAGCCGCGTTGCCGGATCCCGGTCGATGCGCGCCAGCAGGCGTTCGCGCTGCCGCTCGTCGAGGAGGGCGTCATGGCTGCGTGAAGCGCGTCGCCACTCGCCGAAGATCAGCACCAGCAGCGCGCGGATGGAATGTTCGCGGCCCGGCAGTTGGGCACTGCATTCGTCGTAGAGCCTGGTGAAGAGGGGGAGCGCCTCGGCGAGATCGTGCCTGACGCGCGGTTCCACCGGCGGGTGCGCGAGCCCCGCGACAGTGAAACGGATATAGAATTTCGAGAACACCCGCTCCCGGTTCTTGCGCAACTCCTGGCGGATGCCGGGCGGGATCCACACAAGCGAGTGGCGGCGGGTGCGCAGCTCGTCGCTCCGCGTGCCACCCGCTTCGCCAACGGTTCCCACATGGCCACCAGCCAGCACGAAGTGCAACATGTGCTCGGGTAGTACGCGGCGGCCCATGTCCCAGTGCTCGGCGTGGACCCGCCCGAAGCCCTGGACGTCCAACCGGCGGCTGGGATCGGCGAGACCGCCCAGCCATGCGTCCCAGGATGCATCTGTACCCATGCGGTCATTCTGGTGCAAATTATGGCTGGTCCAGGGCATGGCCGTCTCGCGCTTGAGCGGATGCTGATCGCCATGCGCGCCATCATGGTCATGTTCGATACCCTGTGCCGACGCTTCCTGCCGCCCTACGGCAACAGCTGGGTGATCGCCCCGAACTTCACTCGCCTGGCCGCGCGCAGTGTCCAGTTCGACCAGTGCTACGTCGGTTCGATGCCATGCATGCCTGCACGGCGCGAGATCCATACCGGTCGCTACAACTTCCTACACCGCTCGTGGGGTCCGCTGGAGCCGTTCGACGATTCGATGCCCGAATTGCTGCGCAACGCCGGCATCCACACCCACAAGGTAACCGACCATCAGCACTACTGGGAGGATGGCGGAGCCACCTACCACGGCCGCTACTCGAGCTTCGAATTCGTGCGCGGGCAGGAAGGGGACCCGTACGTCGGCTGGGCGGGACCGGTCGATACTCCGCCGCTGCTCGTCCCCGTGCCGCGCGAGCGTCCGGCTGGAGGACGCCACAGCCGACGCCAGGACTGCATCAACCGCCAGCACCAGCGCCGCGAGGAGGATCAGCCGCAGCACATCACTTTTACCAAGGGTCTCGAGTTCATCCGCCAGAACCGGGGATTCGACGACTGGTTCTGCCAGATCGAGACCTTCGATCCGCACGAACCGTTTTTCACGCAATCGCATTACCAGGATCTGTATCCCCACGCCTGGGAAGGGCCGCAATTCGATTGGCCAGTCTATGAGCGAGTTACCGAAGGAGGCGAAGCCACGCTGCATATCCAGCGCATGTACGCAGCGCTGGTGTCGATGTGCGACCACCACCTCGGCCGCGTGCTCGACCTGATGGATGAGCTCGACCTGTGGAAGGACACGATGCTGATCGTCAACACCGATCACGGCTTCCTGATGGGCGAGCACGATTGGTGGGCGAAGTGCCGCATGCCGTTTTACCAAGAGATCGCCCACATCCCCATGTGGATCTGGGATCCGCGCTGCTCGGCTCACGGCGAGCGGCGCGGCGCGCTGGTCCAGACCATCGATCTCGCGCCGACGCTGCTCGAGTTCTTCGGCCAGCCGATCCCGCCGGACATGATGGGGATGCCCTTGCGCCACGTCATCGAGAGCGATGCGCGGGTGCGGGTCGCGGCGCTCTATGGCATCCACGGCGGACACGTCAACGTCACCGATGGACGCTACGTGTACATGCGCGGTCCCGCCGGCGCTGAGAACGGCCCGTTGTCGAACTACACCTTGATGCCGACCCACATGCGCGACCGGTTTTCGCCCAGCGAGCTCGCTGGCTGGGAACGGCACCCGGGATTTGCCTTCACCAAGGGCTGCGCCGTCATGCGCGTACCTGGCCGCACGGGCTCGTGGATCGAGGAACTCGACACCAGACTGTTCGATCTCGACGACGATTACTCCCAGCAATGCCCGCTCTCCGATCCGCGCATCGAGCGCATGATGATCGACCATCTCATGGATGGCATGCGGCGGGGCGAGGCTCCACCGGAACAGTTCACGCGGCTGGGGCTGGGAACCTGAGCGCCCGCGGGCGAGCGTGATGAACGGCCTGTCGCAGACCCAAGCCTAGTCTGATACAGTGTTAGCAGTCCAGGCGCACGCGTTTTCGATCTGACGTGGCATGACATCCATGGCTCGAGCGGGTAGACGAGCCGAGGTCGTAGGCCAGGGATCCCCGGGGTATACTCCCTCGGTAGACTGTGGAACCCTCATCGCCATCGCTGGGTAACGAGAGCGGACTGGCGTTTCCGGATGGCACGTCAGGCCTGCTCTTCGAGCGCAATCCACATTCCATGTGGATATTCGACATCGAGACGCTGGCGTTCTTGGCGGTCAATCTGGCGGCCATCCGGCATTACGGGTATTCGCGCGACGAGTTCCTCGCCATGAGCATCGCCGATATACGACCGCCTGCCGATCGTTGCGCGTTGCAGCTGGCGGTCGGCGCCAGCAGGACGTCAGCGAGCTACGCGGGAACCTGGGTACACCTGACCCGTGGCGGTGGGCAGATCGTGGTAGACATTTCCACCGAGGACATCGTCTTCCGCGGCCGTCAGGCTCGGCTGGTCCTGGCCGTCGACGTGACCAGGTTCCGCAAGGTCGAGGCGAGAATCGACGACGAGGCGCGGATGCTCGCGCAGGTCAACGATGCCGTGCTCGGCCTGGACGTGGAATGGAAGGTCACTTACTGGAACGCCGCCGCAGAGCGCCTGTTCGGCATCGCGGTCGACGATGCTGTTGGGCACAGCCTTGTCGAACTCGTCCAGTTCAGTTGGCTAGGACGAGAGAATGAAGAGCGCGCGCTCTCGATGCTCGCCGAGACCGGCCGCTGGCGCGGCGACAACCTCGTGGTCACCAGATACGGACGTGAACTCCACCTCGAATCTTCGGTGATGGCGCAGGTGGACGAGAATCGCCGTCCCATCGGCAGCGTCGCGGTGATGCGCGACGTTACCTCGCAGAAGAGCACCGAGAATGCGCTCCGCGAGAGTGAACGACGTTTCAGCGCGGCATTCGAGCAGGCGGCTGTCGGGGTGGCGCTGGTCTCCACCAATGGGCGATTCCTGCTCGTGAACCAGAAGCTGTGCGACATTCTGGGGTACCTGCCGATCGAGATGTACGTCAGACATTTCGCAGATCTCACCCATCCGGACGACGTGGAGGCTAGCCGCGAAAACGCGCGCAGGATGGCGATGGGAGAGATATCGACCTACGAGACCGAGAAGCGCTACGTGCGAAAAGACGGCACTTTCGTGTGGGTCCAGTTGCGTTCGTCGGTGGTCGGTCCGGCTCCTGGATCAGCCGGCTATTTCATGACCGTGATCGAGGACATATCGCAACGCAAGAAGGCCGACGCCGCCATCCTCAAGGCGCACGCGGAATGCGACCGCCTGTTGTCGGCCATCTCCACCATTCTCATCGGAGTCGATCGCCATGGTGGCGTCATCCGCTGGAACGATGCAGCCGCCCAGGCCTTTGGCGTGGAGTCGAGGATGGTCCTGGCCAAACCATTGCGCGCGTGCGCGATCCACTGGGACGACGAGCGCGTGGATCAGACCATCGCGCAGGCGATATCCGGTGAGCGCTCGATCGACTGCGACGTCCCGTATTTCCGCCCAGACGGCAGCGGCGGCATGCTATCCTTGGTCATCAATCCGAGCCGCGGAGATAGCGGAGAGTGTAAAGGGTTCCTGCTCCTCGCAGTCGACGTCACCGAGCGACGCTCGCTGGAGAAACTGCTGCTGAAGAGTCAGAAGATGGAGTCGATCGGGCAGATCGCCGCGGGCGTGGCGCACGAGATCAACACGCCCGTCCAATTCGTTGGTGACAATCTGGTTTTCCTGCGCGATGCCTTCGCCAGCTTGGCGAGGGTGCTGACCGCCTACCGCGGAAGTCTTGGGATGATTGGCGGTAATGCAGCGTCGTCGATGGCTGAACTCGAGCGCGAGTCGGACATGGGATTCCTCTTGGAAGAGATCCCGAAGGCCATGTCCCAGTCCGCCGATGGCCTCGACCGCATCGCCGCGATCGTCGCCGCTATGAAGCGCTTCACGCATCCCGAGACCAAGGCCACGCATGCGGCCAACATCAATCGCGAGCTCGAAAACACCCTGGTGCTGGCCACCAACGAGTACAAATACACTGCCGACGTGGCCACCGAATTCGCTGCCGATCTCCCGCCGGTGGTGTGCGTGGTGGGCGAGATCAACCAGGTGTTCCTCAACCTGATCGTCAACGCCGCTCAGGCGATCGCGGGTGCAACGCCGGGGGGCTGCCGCGGCACCATCACCATATCGACACGGAGGGACGGGGATGCGGTGGAGATCCGGGTACGGGATACCGGGCCGGGCATCGCTCCAGCCAATCGCGGAATGATCTTCAGGCCATTCTTCACCACCAAATCGCCGGAAAGCGGTACGGGGCAGGGATTGCACATCTCCCGTGCGATCGTGGACAGGCATCATGGCAGCCTCCAGTTCGAGTCCGAGGTGGGCGCGGGGACGACCTTCATCGTCCGCCTGCCCATAGCAGGGCTTTGAAGTAGCGCGTTGAGAGCCCGTCCCACCGGCTCATGTCCATTTTTCGCGGGCAGGGCAACGGCGAGGAGCTTGGCGGGTATGGTGTGCATGCTCGGGGAACCCATGCGCCTGCCCATCCTGTTGATAGCCCTGCTCGTTGCCCTGTCCGCGTCGCTCACGGCCGGTGACGCCAAGCCTACCTATGAGGTCATCGACTGGAGCAAGTCTCCGGCTGGGGCCCCTGGGGATTCCAAGGGCGAACTCAAGCACCCGATCAAGAACTCGCTGGTGATGCGCTACCGGGTGTTTGCTCCCACCAAGCTCCCCGAGAAGAAGACCCTCGGCCTGATAGTCGCGTTCCACGGCCTCAATTCGGATGAGAACAACCTCACCACTTACGCCCATATCGCCACCCAAGAGGATGGGCTCGATCAGGACTACGTTGTTGCCGGGGGCAAGTCGATGGGCAACGGCTGGGCCGACGGAGACGACGGTGCCTTGATGCAGTTCGTCGACTGGCTCAAGACCGTGTATCCCATCGACCAGCGGCGCGTCTTCGCGTGGGGGCATTCGAACGGCGGGCACATGACCGCATGGTTCGCTGGCTCACATCCCGACGTGTTTGCGGGCGCGGCGCCCATGAGCGGGTACGGGCTGCTGATCCCCGGCGGCAAGGATCCCGCTACCTCGATGCTCGAGTATTATATCATCCATGGCGACGCCGATCCGACCTGCAGCGTCAATGCCTCGCGCGAGTTCCGCCGCAGCCTGATGGGCCAGGGTTTCCGCTGCGTCTATCGCGAGATCCACGATGCCGATCACGGCAGCTTCTTCCCCAATGTACCGCTGCGGCGCGACGTAGCGATGTGGATCGATGCGCTCCGGCACAAGCAGGTGGCGTTGCCCGACCAGGATGTGAAATGGCTGAAGCAGGTGATCGCCGACAAGACCGGCGCCGCGTTCTCGAAGCCCGAGACCTGGAACGAGATCGTGCGCATCGGCGGCGCCTATGGCTGGATGGCGGCCTCGCACGCCGTCAAGGCGAAGGAGACGCCGGCGAGGCTCGCCTTGGCCAAGGCTTGCTCGCGCGTGTTCTTCGCCGGCGAGGAGACGGTCGCGGCGCTGGCGAAGCTCGCCGATGACGAGGATGGCGAGGTGCGCGCCGCCGCAATCGCCGCCCTGGGCATGCACGCCAATTGGCATACCCAGTCGGCGCAGATCGCCCTGGCGAAGATCGCGCTGAACGCCAAGAAGAAGTCGAAAGAGGATCGTCTGGCTGCCGCGGGAGCCCTGGCCGCCGCGCTGCCGTTGCCCATGCTCGGCAACTATTGCGACGATGCGGCGCTCTTCGAGGCCACTATCGCCCTGTTCGACTCGGACATCGCCGAGATCCGCGGCCTGCTGTTCGCGCCGCTCAAGCCGGTGGTCGTCGGTGGATTCGGTTACGATCCCGCTGCCGAGGCGCCCGCGCGCAAGTCGCCGATCGCTGCCTGGAAGACGTGGTTCGACGAGCGCGTGGCAGTGGCCAATGGCAAGGCCGCCAAGAAGTGATCTGCCGCCAGGCGAAGGTAGAGCGCGCGCACTGAGGGTATCGGCGAACTGACTGTGCGTCGATCTCGGGACTCACGCTCGTCGACATGGCAGATGCTGCCCGATGCTGTCCGAGCTGATAGGGCGGAGCGATCACGGCGATCGTCGCTGGGCCAGATGCGAGTGCGTTCTTCACGGTACGATGCGGCTGTACCGCTGACACCGAAGGAATACTCCCATGGCCACCAAGACCGCTCCCGTCACCGAGATGCTGATACCGATCCTGGCGGAGACCTACGCCCTCGCCGTGAAGACGCACGGCGCCCATTGGAACGTCACCGGTAGCGGCTTCTTCGAACTGCATGAACGCTTCGGCGAGCAGTACGAGGCGCTGTTCGAAGCCGCTGACGATCTGGCCGAACGGGTGCGCGCGCTCGGCGCCAAGGCGCCCGTGGGGCTGGGTGAGCTGGCCAAGCTCGCACAGGGGGCGGCCGACTCCAGCGATTCGAGAGTCTCCAGTGAGGGCCGCGCCCTGGTGGCGTTACTGCTGAAGGACCATCGAACCTTGTCGCGCCGGCTCTCGGTCGGCGTGAAGGTCGCGCAATCCGCCGGGGACGAGGCCACCGCGGATCTGCTGATCGGTCGCATCCACGAGCACGACAAGACCGCGTGGATGCTGCAGGCGACACTGGCCTGATCCGGGGCATCCACCCAAGGATCATGCATACGCCACTCCCGGCAGGTGCGCCAACGCTGGCGCTTTCTCCATTGCCCGCCGCCCGGTGGCGGATGATCTGTTCGTCATCTCAATCACCATCAACCATCGCCATCGCCATTACCATCGGATCGAGGAGCTCTCCATGTCTCGCTTCACCCTCCAAGGCAATCCCTTCAACACGGTCGGCGAGCTGCCGAAAGTGGGCGCCAAGGCACCCGCCTTCACGCTTGCCAAAGGCGATCTATCTCCGCTCTCTTCGAGCGAATTCGCCGGCAAGAACGTGGTGCTCAACATCTTTCCGAGCATCGATACGGCGACGTGCGCCACCTCGGTGCGCACCTTCAATAAGCGCATTGCCGAGAGCCAAGGCACCAGCGTGGTGTGTGTGTCGATGGATCTTCCGTTCGCCCTCTCGCGTTTCTGCGGCGCTGAAGGCATCGATCGGGTGGTCGCCGCCTCGTCCTTCCGTTCCTCCTTCGGCAAGGATTTCGGCGTGCTGATCGGTGATGGTCCGCTCCAGGGCCTGCTGGCACGTGCGGTGGTGGTCCTCGGCGCCGACGGCATCGTCCGCCATGCGGAGCTGGTCGGCGAGGTGGCCAACGAGCCCGATTACGCGAAGGCTCTCGCCGCCGCGAGGTGAGCAGGAGCCGAGGACGCACAAGCGGAAAGCGCAAAGCCGACGACTGACAACCAGTACCGGCACGCCCCGGCGTGCAGGAATATCCAGGTTTTCTGCAGTCCGGCTCATGGAGGCGGATGGAAATGTGGTATGACGGGGGTGCAACCCTGGAGCTCCCATGCCACCCACTGCTTCCGACACCACCTGCGCTCCTGACCTGGGCTATCGCTACGTCTTCGCGGCAGACGAGGTCGAGGACATCGTGGCCACCGTGGCCGGCCACGGCTTCGCCATCGTCAAAGAGATGATCGGCATGGACCTCGTCGAGGAGATGCGGCGCGATGTGCTCGCCGCGGCGGGCAGCGAGGGCCTGGTGTCGGGGCATCTGGCGAGCGCCTTCGTCGAAAGCGCGCCGTCGCTCTGGCGATTGCTGGCGGATGAGCGGTACCTACGCCTATACCGCGCGCTGCTCGGCGCCGATGAATTGACCATCCACCGCTCCGCCGCAATCGTGCGTCCCGCGGGATCCGACGGATGCGGATGGCATACGGACATGCCGGCGTGGACATCTCCGCCGACCAGCGCCAACGCCGTGCTCAACAGCGGCGAATGGCCTAACGGCATGTGGTTCTACCTGAATGGCTCCAGCCCGGAACGTGGTGGTCTGGTGGTGATCCCGGATTCGCACCGCCCCGACTGGCAGCCGCCCTCGGGCTACGTCCTGACGGCCGACCGCCAGAGCTTCCATCGCGCCGACGGCTCGGCGCCGATCGAGATGCCGGGCATGTTGCCGATGATCACCGCGCCGAACGATCTCATCCTCTTCGCCGCACGCACCTATCATGCGGCGTACCCGTTCCCCGGCCCAGGTCCGCGCTTGTCGTGCGGAGTCGGCCTGCGTCCGCGCTCGCACCGCATCCAGGCGCCATGGCCTCTGCCGGCATCGGCATGCGCTTTCATCGCCGCCGCTCCGGAGCACGTGCAGAGGCTGGCCGAAGGCTACACCGGCATCGAGCCGGCATGGCGCCTCGAGGACGCCGCGCTCGCGGTCTAACCGTACTGATCGCTGCCCCCATCGGGCTGGGCCCATGGCCGGGGCTCAGGCTTTGGGATCCTGACGATAGGCGCGTGGCGACCGTCCAACCATACGCCGGAAGCGCGTGGAGAAATGGAACGCGTCGTCGAAGCCGCACTCGGCAGCGACGTCAGCGATGGGCAGGTTCGTGGAGATGAGCAGGCGTTTGGCGCGATCGATCCGGCAGCGCTCGAGGAAGCGCATCGGTGTCTCGCCGATCTGCTCGGTGAAGCGGTGCGCCAGCAGCGATGGCGACATGCGTGCTCGCCGGGCCAGGCCCGCGATGGTGATCTTCCCCGCTGGCGCGGTGGCGAGGTGATCGCGCGTCGCCCGCACACCCGCGTGCAGCGGACCGCCAGCTCCGGCATCTGGATGGGCGAGCCGGGCCAGCAGCAGTCCGCGTTCGAGGGCGTTCTCGGCGAAGCGGTCACGATGCGGCAGGGGGCCGCTGGCGATGCGGTGCACTTCCTCGAACTGCGCGAGAGCGGCGGCGGCCGGACCGCCGCTAGCGGGCAAAGTCATCAGCCCGGGGATCATGGACGGCCACGCGAGCAGATCGTGCCAGTGCGCGGGCGGCGCGAAGATCACCCAGGTCTCCCGCCAGCACCCGCGGCCATCGCCGCCGTGGGCGATCGCATAAGGAGTATCCGGCGGCACCAGCAGGATCCGCGGCGACGAGATCAGGCAGCGCGCGTTCCGGCTCTCGAAGTCCACCGCCCCTTCTGGCAGGGCTGCGAGCGTCCAGAAGGCGAAGCCGGAATCGCGGTGGAAGCGGTGTCCGAGCGGGTGCTCGGCGGTGCCGGTGCTGATGAACATGGGACGTCGCGAGCGTAGCCTCAGCGGCCGGCCACGGCAACGGCCTGGGCGAGCCTCACCGCGTCGGAGGCACGCGGGGTCATCGCGATGTCGCTATGAACTTCGCGGCGCACCTGAAACCCCTACTTTTTGTCGGTGGCCTTCTTCTCGGGGACATTCTTGGCGTTGGCGCCCTTCTCCGGGCTCTTGTCGGCTGGCTTGTCGGACTTGGCGGGGAACTCCTGTTTTGGCCGGGCGGTACCTTCCTTGGCCATCGCCTGTCCGAAATGCCAGCACTGCGCCAGGGCGTCGACCATGATGCGTTGACCGGCGTCACCGACGTGGATGCCGTCGCCATAGGTGTAGTCGGGTTTGCCATCGGAGATCCACTTGGCGGAGGGGGTATACGCGTCGGCGTACCCGACCTGCTCCTCGGCGGCCACCTGCTGGATGGTCTTGTTCATCTCACCGAGGATCGCGATGTACGATTTCAGATCGTCGTTGATCGGATACGTGGACGTCGGCGACAGCAGCGTCACCTCGACCTTCGCTTCCTTGAGCTTCTGGACTATGCCATGCAGGTTGGCGGCGAAGTTCGCGCGCGTCCCGGCGTCCTTGCGGTCGTTCATCCCGAAGCAGACCACGCAGACGGTGGGTTTCCACTGGGTCAGCAGCGCAGGCAACCGGGACAGCCCACCAGGCGCGGTATCCCCGGACACGCCGGCATTGACCATGGTGATCCCGCCCTTGAAGGCGTCGTGCGTGTACGGCGGGGCAGGCGTGCCGACCAGCTCGGGATACTGCTTGGCGAGGTCGCCATAGAACAGCAGGTACATCCATTTGGTGTTTTCGGTGTTCGAGTCGCCGAGGCAGAGGACGGTGTCGCCCTTCTGCAGGAAGTAGCCGTCCTTGACTGCGGCGTTCTTGTCGCCCTTGTCCGCCTTCTCCGGTTTGGGCTTTTCGGCGGCGGACAGCTGGGGTAGGAGGGCGATGGCGAGTGCGAGGGCCAGAACCGTGCGCGGCATGGACATGGATGCTCCCAGGGTGTTCCCCAGTAGTTCCCCGGAACCCCTGTTGGTAAGCCGTCCGAACGCAGCGCGCCGTGGTGCTTGTGTGATGCAGCGCGCGCCCTGACATGGGCGATCGCCGCGAGGTCATTGGGGCACCGGGAATCCTCACTGGCGAAACCTGCTTGATCCTTGGAACGGCCGTGGCAAGAGGGCTGTTCCCCGTTGTGGCGCAGTCACTTCCAGAGAGTTTCAGACACAGGTTTCAGACTGGGATCGTCATGCCTCCGTTTCGAGTCCGCCACCACACTTCCGTCGGAGCCTCCGCCATGCGTCATCTCGTGGTCAGCCTCGCCCTGCTCGCCGGCTGCGCGTCCGCTCCGTTGTCAGCCATGGTGGCGGACAGTTTCGGAGATCTGCGGCTGAGCGTGGGAATCGCGCCCGGCTTCAGCGAGGACAAGATCGACGATTCGCGATTCAACGGCGTCAAGGACCCGTCTCATGATGTCAAGATCAGCCAGACGCAGCGCCCCGGCATCGACATCGAACCTGGCGTCTACCTGGCCGGTCCGCTCGGCGAAGGGTATGGCCTGGTGTTCGGGCCCAGCTTCGTGTTCCGACAGGTGGGATCGAAGTTCTCCGCCTCGAGCGACACGGGTACCGACAACGGCGCGGGCACCGGCAACGTCCTCGCCAATGATCAGGGCACCATCTCCGCGCGCATGACCGGCGCGAAGTTCGCGGTCGGGCCGTACTGGTCGATCGGCATCCTGCGCCTCGAGCTGACTCCCTACGTCGGCGTCGGCTCGATCAGCGCCAAGTACGAGGAGAACCGCTCGTACGCCAACAATCCAAACGCCCTGTTCGCGACCCAGACCGGCTCGGCGACCTACCGTGAGCACGGCAGCTACTTCCAGTACGGCGCCACCATCGGCCTGTACCTGCACGCCCTGCATCTGCCGCTGCTTGGCGGCATGGTCGGTTTCGACGGCACGCGCTCGCGCATCAAGACCTCGCAGCATGGCCCGATCGATGCGGGCACGCACACCGTGAAGTCGCAAGGCCTGCTCGCCGCCGCGTCGGTCGGCTGGGATTTTTAGCATTCAGGGGCTTCGCCCCTACGGCCCTACGGGCCTACCCCTCGGGCTTTGTCGGGCTCGATTTCGCCGGTGAGAACCGGCGAAATCGTCGGCGGATGGGCTACGCCCATTGTATCCGCCGAACGCCCTCGGCGCCCGCCCCATCGCGGAGCGATGGGGCCCCCGGTTGAACTGAGTGGTGCGTGGTTCTGGGGGTTTCTCAAACCTGACTCAGTCCACGGAAGCCAATTCACGAGAGCGCCTCCCTGCATCGGCTCGCCCCGAGCCGGAGTCCGAGTTCCCAGATTTCACATGATGCCATATCCAACCGGGGGCCCCGTCGCTCCGCGATGGGGCGGGCGCCGAGGGGCGGTCGGCGGATACAATCGGCGTAGCCGATCCGCCGACGATTTCGTAGCGAAGCGTAGAAATCGAGCCCCGACAAAGCCCGTGGGGTAGGCCCGACAGGGCCGTAGGGGCGGAGCCCCTATTGCAAAAAGTCAATGAAGCCGCGTTCGACGTCGGCGCTGACGAGTTTGACGCGGAGGCGGTCGCCGACGTCGAGACCGGGGGTGCTACGGATCAGCTTGCCTTCCACGGGCGGGCGCAGGATGCGCACCCAGATGCCCTTGTCCGAGGCGCCGGTGACGACGGCGTCGAAGGTTTCGCCTAGGCGCGGCTGGAGCAGCAGCGCGGCGGCCGATTTGCGCATCTGGCGCTCGACCTTGGTGGCGTTGTCCTCCTGGTCGGTGCAGTGCGCGGCGAGGTCGGCGAGGGCGCGGTCGTCGTACGGCTGGGGCAGGCCCGCGAGCACGGCCTTCACCTGGCGATGGGCGATCAGATCTGGATAGCGGCGATTGGGAGCGGTCGAATGGGTGTACGCACGCACCGCTAGGCCGAAGTGCCCGGTTCCCTGCCCGGGGCGCTCGAGGACATACTCACCGCGGCCGATGAGCTTGACCACCGACAACGACAGATCGGTGAAGCGCGCGGGATCCAGGCGTCGGCGCTCGCGCAAGAAGGTCTCCAGGGCGATGGCATCCGGTTCCGTGGGGAGGCGCGTGCCGAAGCTCTTCGCCAATTCGACAATGCGGTCCCAGCGCTTGGGTTGGCGCACCACCCGCCGGATCGAGGCGACGCCGCTGGCGGCCAGGAAACGCGCGACCACGCCATTGGCGGCGATCATGGCTTCGGCGATCAGGCGGTTGGCGCGGGTCTGGACATCCATGCGCATGTCCACGACACGTCCATCCCGGATCACGGCGTGGGTCTCGCCGGTGTCGAGATCGAGAGCTCCGAGCTGCTGACGCAGTTCTCCGAGTCCCTCGGCGATGTGGTCCTGCAGGCGGATCGTGGCGGCCACCGGCCCATCGGCAGACAGGCCTGGAGGAGCCTGACCGCCATCGAGCCACGTGCTCACCGACGGATAGGCGAGCTTCGCCTGGCTGCGGACGCGCGCGCGCACGATCCCAGAATCGACCAGCTTGCCCGAGCCGTCGAGATCGATGCGGACCACCAGGGCGATGCGCTCTTGATCCGGGTTCAGCGAAGTGACATCGGTGGACAGGCGTTCGGGCAGCATCGGGAAGACGCCGCCCGAGGTGTAGATCGAGGTGGTGTTGCGCATGGCGTGCAGATCGGCCGGAGAGCCCTTGGCCACCACCGCGTCGACATCCGCCACCGCGACCTGCAGCCTGGTCACACCGCCCGGCAGGATTTCCGCCACGGTCAACTGGTCCAGATCCCGCGAATCGTCATTGTCGATCGAGCACCAGGGCAGGGGACGCAGGTCGACGGCGGTCGCATCGCTCGCGGCTTTGCTCGATTGGGCCTGCGCAAGCGCGGCGGAGGAGAATTCGGGCTCGAGATCGCGTTCGCGCATGGCGCGCTTCGCGAGCTCGTGCAGATCAACGTCACGTCCTGGTCGCTGGTCGGGTGGTGTCATTCCCAGATGATAGCGCTGGGTTGAACGCGCATCCAGGCTCATCCGCGTAGTGCGCTTCGACAACGAGGCGCTATCCGAGACGGATCCTTAGCTGATCAGTCGCGACGCGCAATTCGCGCGCATGCTTCAGGCAGCAAGTCCGCAAGCCCCATCGCCATCAACCCGCTTGGCCCGTGACGCTCTGACCACAGATCGCCAGCGCCACCATGCACGTGCACGGCGAGGCGGGCAGCGTCTACGCAGGACAGGCCTTGAGCGATAAAAGCGGCAATGATTCCAGTCAACACATCGCCGCTACCTGGAATCGCCAAGGCCGGATTGCCGGTGGTGTTGGTCCACGTCGACGCCCCATCGCTGATGACCGTGCGATGGCCCTTGAGTACCACCACCGCGCCGGTGCGAGCGGCCAACGCAGCGGCGGCCGAGCGGCGCGCGGCGTCATCCGCCGGAGCCGTGGCGACTCCCCAGCGTTCGGCGAGCCGTGCGAATTCTCCGGCGTGGGGCGTGAGCACGCATGGTTGCGCTCTCGGCAGCGATTCGCGTCGCAGGGTGGCCAGGCAGGCGAGAGCGTCGGCATCGAGCACCAAGGGGTGCGGCGAGCGTAGCAGCGATTCGATCAAGGCCACCCGGGCGGAGTTGGTGCCGAGGCCCGGTCCGACAGCGGGCACGCAGCGCGGCGGCAGCGTCCGCGTGAATGTGTCCGAGGCATCCGCGGGGAGCTCGATGCCGATTGCCGAGGGGACCAGCCCCAGGCAAGTGGACATGATCGCGCCAGGCACGACGAGGCGCACGATTCCGGCGCCCGCGCGTAGCGCTCCGGCTGCGGCGAAACAGGGGGCGCCGATCATGGTCGGACCACCGCCCATGATCACGACGGTGCCGAAATCGTGCTTGTGGCTGGAGCCCGGGCGTGCGGGCAACCCAGGCAATTCATTCTCGGCCATGCAAGGACTGTGCACGCGCTAGCGGCGGAGCCCGTGGTTTCCTGCCTTTTGCTCCACGGCCGACGGTGACCTCGGCGATCTAGCGGGTGATGCTATGGACGTCCGCATGTTCTCTTCTTACTGAGCCGGCAGGATATACGCGCTTCAGCCACATCGAGGATCTTGTCGAGTTGGCCGAACGCCCGCTGGAGCCGGTTCTGCGGCGTCGCTTCCAGGGCTCGGGCCCGGGGGCGGATCTCCGGACGCCGTGCGTCCGCCGGCCGGGCGAGCGATTGGCAAATGGATGATGAAAGTCGTGCCTTTACCGTATTCGCTTTCGCATCTAAGCGTGCCTCGGCATTTCTCGACGATCACCGCGTGGGCGATCGCGAGCCCTTGGCCAGTGCCCTTTCCGACCGGCTTGGTGGTGAAGAACGGGTCGTAGATCCGCGAGCGGATGTGCTCGGGGATGCCCGGACCGTCGTCGCTGATCCTGACCTCGACCGCCTCTCCGATGAGCCTGGTCGATACGACGATCGAGCCTCTGGCTCCATCGCGTCGGTCGCCGATGGCCTGCGCGGCATTCACGATGATGTTCAGCAGTGCCTGGTTGATGCCGCCGCGCAGGCCGAAGACGGGCGGGAGCCCCTCATCAAGATCGGTCCGCAGATCCGCGACGTATTTCCACTCGTTCCGGGACAAGGCAACGGAGCTGGAAATAGCGCGGTTGATATCCATGTCGGCGATCTCGTCCCCCGGATGGGAGAGCTCGCGCAGGGCTTGGACGATGCTCGAGACGTGCTCGATCCCTTCGAGGGTCTGGATGATGGCGCGCGGGCCTTCGACGGTGACGAAATCGAGGTCGGTCTTGGCTTCGAGCGTTCGGATCTCGGATAACGCCGGGGCGTCCGCCGCAGAGACGACCAGCGGGCGGTAGTGCGCGATCAGGCCGAGCAGGTCGCCGAGGAAATCCTGGATGAAGCGCGTGTTGTCGGTGATGAACTGGAGCGGGGTGTTGATCTCGTGGGCGACACCTGCCGCCAGTTCTCCAATGGATTGGAGCTTTTGCGACTGCCACTGGCGGTTCTCGGCGTGGCGACGATCGGTGATGTCGGCGCCGCAGAGCAGCCTTCCTGTCGGTTTTCCGCCGTCGCGCATCGGCGTGACCACGAAGGCGAGGAGGCGCTCGCGGCCTTCGGAATCACGATGGCCGACGTCGTCCACCCGAATGGCGACCTCGCTGTGGCGAACGCGCGCAGCGATCTGATCCCAAGCAAGTCGTCCGAGCGCCGTGGCGGCGTCCTGGCCCATCGCCACCGCCGCCGTCGCGCCGAAGGTGCGTGTAGCCGCCGCATTCCACAGGATGATCCGTTCATTCGCGTCCATGCCGATGAGTATGGATGAGATGGATGCCAGCACCGCCTCGAGCCGATCATTGCTCTGCTGGAGGCTTTCCTCGAGTTCCTTCTTCCGGGATATGTCGCTGGCCACGGCGATCGCCCCGATGATCTCGCCATGCTCGTCACGAAACGGCACCGCCGACAACTGCAACGTGACTGCGCCTCCTTCCGCGGGCGCGAATGATACTTCGGCCAGATGCGTTGATTCGCCAGTGGCGATGGCCTTGTCCACTGGCCAGTCGGACGCGCCCAGTTCACGCCTGGATCTCGACCACCATGCCCGGCGCGAGCCGGCGCTCTGCTCACGGATCAGGGTCAGCAAGTAGCGACCTTGGGGATTGCAGATGATGGGCGATCCGGCGCGATCCGCGATCCATACACCGATCGGGAGATGATCGAGGATGCGATTGAGCAGATCACTATCGGCGTGGGACGCAGCAGGATCGACCGCTTTGGTCAAGGCGTGGAAACGCAGCTCTTCGGCGCCGATGCGCTGTTCCCACGTTTCGCACCGCACAGATACGGAGATGCCCTGCTTCGTCACCGCTGAAAGCGTCGTAGTCGGTTCGCGCGGTATCGTCGACAGGCATGTCGAAGCTGAGGCGCCGATGGCTTCGGCGCGCGACCAGCCGAGCAGGAGTTCGGCGGCGGGGCTCCAGACGCGGATGGTCCCGTTCTCGTCGGTCGCCAGCACCGCCTCATGGTCGGATGGTTCTGGCATGCCGTCATTTTCGATCATCGAGCGGTCGTGGCTGGGCTTTAAGAAG